>JBQNCA010000047.1:0-2757 GCA_052169645.1 Anaerovoracaceae bacterium | reverse complement strand
ATTTAGCCTTAAGCTCCGCTATCGACATGCCTCTGCCGTCATAGGTGAAGTCTGCATCCTCGGTTTTTATGAGAGATGCCTCTTTGAATTTCCACTTACCGTCAGAGCATTTATAGATAACTCTCATATTAATGACGCCTGAATCAGAATCAGGAATGGCATTTTCCCCGTTACTTCCGATCTGTTCCCATGCTATTATGACGTCATTCCAGTCAACTTCACTGTTGCTCAGCATCTTAGGCTCATCATCATATTTCCAAACGTAGACTTTGAGGGATGTTATATCCTTTGAATCCATAAATGTATCCAATAATTTTTTCACGGATACACCTGTTACTTTATATTTTTCTTCCTTCTGTTCCCTTTCTATCGTTACTTCTCTTCCTTCTTCCGATATCTCTTTGAGTTGCTCGAAATTGAAATTTACATCATCAAAACTGAAATCAGCTCTCGTGAAAGTTATATACCTTATATCATCCAGCCATATATCGCCACCGTCTTTCAATATACTTATGCGGTCATGCGGTATCATTTCCTCACCGAAATCCGACTCCCCGCGTTTTTCTTTCATACTGAGAGCCAGATATATATTATCCCAATTACCGTATTTGAGCGAATCCGCTTCAAATTTGAAAGAATGATCGGCTTTCTCAAATATCAGGCTTTTATATGGATTATTCACATAATTCTTAAGATTTATGCCTTCAACAGAATAAATTTTGCCTTCACTGTCCTTAAGTTCAGTTGTCTCAATTTTATCAGTATTAAATTTCCTTAATTGACCTTCATTCACACCTATATTCAGCACTGAAGCATGAGGTAGATAAATATTTTTAATAAACTTTGAATCTAATGCAAAAATCCCTGAAATAGGAGCATGACTGTGCATCATGTTAAACTGAGAATTAAATAATTTGAAGGTACCTTCTTTTACCCAATCATTTCCGTCTTCATCTACGAAACTCGAAACAAGTATATATTTGTCCAAACTGTATTGGTCGGAATTATAGCGGTCACAACTTACAGTAGGAGTTACAGATTCCACTTCTCGCTTATGTGTATCAGGATTGGTTTTCCACTTTATTCTCTTTGAATTACTTAGAGCATATATCTCTGAAAGATCTCCAATATCACGATATTCTTTAAAAAGATCTGCAACATTTACTCCTGTAACTTTGAATTTCTTTTTATAACCGAGACCGTCGTTAAATACCATATCTTGCGTTGTAGCTTTTGCTACTATATCATCATAATTCAATGTTATCTTGGCATCATCCAACAAATTCATATCTACATTCATTGTATTGAATCCGTCATATAAGGCACTGTTGGCAGCCAATATGAATTTCCCATTAGGAATTATATATTGTTCTTCCGGAATGAAAGTGTCATTATTTATGATTATTTCCTGATATTTTGCCGTTATGGTCAGCTTCTGCCCGTTTCCGTCATAGTCATCACCTTCGGAAATAATAGGCTTGACTTTATAATGATATATATACGGAGAAAATCTGGTTGAATTATTTCCGAAAAAGTTTTCAGATTTTCCTTTTTCATTCGAAATCATAACGGAAGGCTTACCTACAAGATAATGATAAGGATCATTCGTCACTGATGCTATAACTTTTATCTCAGTCATTTCTTTGACTTTAAATGTCACAGGAGCCATCAATGTCATATCATTTACGACTACCTTAAGAGTACCTCCTTCAGGCGCTTCAACGGCTATCTCATATTCAACATCGGATATTTCGCCCGGATCCTGATTTCCGGGATCCTCTGCATCAAGCCATGGAAGAGTAGGCATTCCGTCCGTCTTGGATTTTTTAAACTTGCCCGGGCAATCTCTTTCCAAGATAGTAAATACCGACTCCGACCCTTCCGTCATCATTCCGTTCTTTTTAAAAGCCTTAGTCTCACTCGGTACAGTATCATATCCTGAAGCTGCACCTGCCGTTCCGTTTTTACAGCTTATGAAATAGTAATAACAGTCCTTGACAGTACCCGGCGTCTTATCCTGTGTACCGTTTCCTCCAACTATAGCTCCCGCACGCGGTTGAGTAGATTTGACCTTTCCTATATTGCAACAATACTGAACAGTACCGCCGTGATTTATGCCTGCGATACCGCCCGCCATACCGAAATTTTCTACATTTCCGCGATTGACACAGTAAAGTATCGTTCCCTGATTGGTTCCGACTATGCCGCCGGTACCTCTGTTGCTGCCGTTACCGTTGCCACCGACATAAGCTTCTGATGCGCAATTTTCTATGTGACCTCTTGCTCCGTTGAACCCTGCGATACCTGCAGATCTTCTCGTTCCGCTCACACTTCCGGTTACTTCGAGATTTTTTACCGTGCCGCAGTTATATCCTATTAGCGCATTGCCGACACGTTTGATATCCCCTTCTGAAGGATCTTTTCCCGTAACAAAAAGATTATGTATGGTATGCTCATTTCCGTCAAGAGTTCCGTAAAACGGATTTTGGTTTTCAAAAGGAAGCATCATAGGAAAGCCTGAACCCGCTCCGCTTTCGGATATCTTTGCTCTTATTCTTCCTATTGGAATCCAGTCGTGCTCGCTCTTATTCTCATTAGAGTTCAGATATATATCGGCACCCAGCGTTACCGTTTTATTTTCAAATTTATTTCCGGCATTTACAAGCTCCGCAAGCCCTGCAAGCTGCTCCGCCGTCGTTATTGTAAAGGAATCAGTATCATCCTTGTACCATGACTTGTCGGCTGTACCGTTCCAAG
>JBQNCA010000046.1:0-3336 GCA_052169645.1 Anaerovoracaceae bacterium | reverse complement strand
AATACAAAACCTACGCCCGACAATGCCGTACCTGTTACAGTTACAGGAGGAAAGGGCAAAGCTACTACATTGGTATTTAACGGAGTAACGGGTGTAACGGTGAGCTTTAAGACAGGCGGTGTTATAGGCTACAGACTGTACAGATCCGAAAGCTCCGGCAGCTTGGGTGTATCGGTAACGGATTTCTATATAACGTCAAATAACTTTACAGATGTAAATGTAGAGCCGAACACAACATATTATTATACTTTAAAGGAAGTGTTGACAGAGGCTGACCCGTTGAACGATAAAAGAGAGCAGATCGGTGACGTTGTGGCTACCTGGACAGTTAAGACAGCAGACAGTGTAGGAAAAGGCTTTGCTAATTCATCAAAGACTCGTCATTTCATCATGTTGAAGATAGATGATCCGAAGATGAGTGTAGACGGAGAGGCCAAGGAAGTCGATCCGGGCAGAGGAACGGTACCGATGATCTTAAGAGGACGGACGATGGTACCGATCCGAGCCATAGTAGAAGCAATGGGAGGAAATGTAGGCTGGGATGCAGGAAGCAGAGAGGTTTCGTTAAAGGTTAACAGCAGCGATGTCAGAATGTGGGTCGACAAGAAAGAGCTTACAAAGAATTCCGCCAAGAGTAAGATAGATGTTCCTCCAAGCATAATAAATAACAGAACTTTCGTGCCGTTGAGATTCGGTACGGAGAATCTGAATTGTCAGGTTGACTGGATAAATTCCACAAAATCTATTGTAATAGTTTGGAGCGAATAATATATAAGGGTTAAAGATAAAAAATATCCCCGCATTTGATGCGGGGATATTTTTGCTGCTAATTCACCTGAAATTTTATAAAATTTGAAGTACAAGAAGACTTGCATAACTTAAATTTTCACATTAATATTGAAGAAATATTTAAATTACTCATTTTTTCAGAAAGAGGAAATTGCGACAACTAATGCTGTAATAACATAAATTGTCGCAAAGCAGTTATGAATTATGTATATATAGTCAAATGTAAGGACGATTCACTTTATACAGGCTGGACCAACGATATTAATAAACGTCTTGAAGCTCATAATTCCGGAAAAGGTTCAAAATATACAAGAGGTAGAGTTCCGGTGGTTCTTGTTCATTTGGAAACCTTTGATACAAAAGAGGCTGCGATGAAACGTGAACACGAGATAAAGCAGCTGAGCCGAAGTAAAAAATGGGAGCTTATCATGTCGGCAGGACTGTAAAAATCATCATTTATGCTCAAACGGATGTATGCATAAGGAAATTATTTTGTTGTAATTATCAATGCTGTTTATGGAACTCTTTAATTTTGCGAACATATAATTTTGAAATTTTTTTAAAATTATATCATTTTCATATTGAATTACAGAAACCGGATATTTATTTTTTACTGCAAATATGCTCCTATTTTCAAATTGAAACAGTTTGATTTTATCGTGGATAGGTCTGTCCAACACAGTGATATGATAATTTTTAAACTCGTCAATTATTTCAACCATATGTTTCAAATGTCTTGTATAATGCTCGGAGCTATAGTAAACGGGTTCATATCCATGGACATTTATAAAGTCCAATGTCTGTTTTTTTGAATAACTTCTGTTTTCCACATAAAAATATTCAAAAATCTTATGAGACCTCAGTATGTTGACATAGAATTTTTTGATTTTATTAATGTATGATATTATAAATGCTCTTTTTTCAGCCGGCACTTCATTATCTTCAAGAATTTCATCAAGCAGTTGTCTGTCCATATACCATACGGGAAGGCGATTATGCATCACATATATGTTTGAATTTGAGTGTTCGTTATCAAGACCCGTAAATTCTATGAGAGTATCTATTCCTTTTACTGAAGTAGTATTTAAAAGCTTTTTTGAATGGAGCAACAGGTCGTTAAAGGCTTGTTCCAAAGTTTTTACGGTATCCCGGTTTTTTGTAAAATGATAATCGCTTTCTATTTCAAGACCGGTAACAGTATTGCCGTATACGGAAAAATTGCCGCAGTTTATAAAAATAGTATTTGAAAATGATTTTGACGGAGGGAGTGTATAATAAAAGCTTTCTATATTCCCCGAAAGATGCAGAGGTGTCCAACCCTCAATAGCTGAAAAAAGCTCGGTATTATTTCTCTGGATATTGTGAATGATTGTTATTTTGTGACCGCACTCAAGGATAGTAAGCATAAGCATTTTCCATATCTCAAAAAAATCCGGATTTTCTATCATCCAGTCCATGCTCTGATTTGAAAAGAGCTTAAGGTGAAGCTTTTCTTTAGATTTTGCGCAAAGCGAAAGAAAAAGAAGAACCTGATCACGCAGCCCGTCGTTTCCGGACTTTTTTACAGTATCCTGATAGGGAAGGTCATATGTCTCAAGCAGCGCTGAAATTTTATTGAAATTCATATCGGGAGATTTGTAATCATCCATTATATCGAAAATTTTATCCATCAGAGTATTGTCCATGCTGTCACTCGTCATCCATGAAATTATAGATTCTGAAAGCATGGCGGCGCCTATATTGTCCGCTGCCGGAAGATTCATTGCGGATAACAATTCTTTTTCGCATTTTTCGGCAATTGCCGTTTCTGAAAAATAAACTGCGATTTTTTCTATGATATCATTACCGATTGAAGGAATTCGTTTTCCTGTACGATATTTGCTCACTAAAGAAGGATCTATGTTTAAATTCTGTGCAAGAGTGTTATTTTGAATGTTAAAATAATCCATAAGAAGGCACAGACAGTTAGAAAATTTTGACAGAGGCTTTGAAGAATTTTCATATATCCAAGAGCTGAAGGTTTCAAAATCCCAAGTGAACATATATTTGTGTTCAAGCTGCAAAATTTGAGCACCGGTAAGAATATTGTCGAGAGCGAAATATATCTCTTTATATATGTAGCTGTTGATTGCAGGGACGCTGACACCTCGTCGAAGCTTGCTGATAAATGACTGAGAAAGACCTGTTGCTTCTGCAAGGTCTTTATTTTTTATATTTGCCTGAAGCATTATCGCGTCTAATTTTTCATAAAACATAAAAATCTCCGTTCCGCCGTCTTTGCCGACGGCACAAATAGTGTTGAAAATCATTTTTCACACTTTTTCCTCTTAAGATTAATTATAGCATGCTTAAAAAATTAAATATATGCGAAACATTAAATGCTGTAAATATATTTCAAATATAAAGATATGCTTTTTAAATTATTTCAAGAATCGATAAGACCTCAAGACAGATCACAAAAATATATATATATATATAATATTTACGATTTTGTCATTTGACAAAGTATGAAATTGAATTGTTATTTTACATATTATTTGTAAAATT
>JBQNCA010000045.1:0-3587 GCA_052169645.1 Anaerovoracaceae bacterium | reverse complement strand
TCTGCTTATTTTAGATAATTATAATACCTTATTAATTCAATAACATTTTCAAATAAATATAGCTTTATATAGATATTTTTTATTTGACTTAATACTTTTTAAATGCCCGTCTTTGACAGCTTTTTAAGAAAAAAAGCCTTGCAATCCGCTATATAAGCGAGTTACAGGGCTTTTAGAAATTTTACGAATGCACGTTACACTTTCTATTTTTTTGTTTGTGAAAAAATATTTCTCATTTTTTTTACAGGAACTATCTGTTTAGATGTACAGAATCCAAATGCGTTGTGTAGTGCATCTGTAAGTTCTGTTCTAGTGTAAATGGGCTGATAACCTTTACCCTCGTACTTTATGAAATCCATTTCCTGAAGGGTAGGAAGTATCTGGTCAATGGTATATTTATTATCAAGTTTCTTTTCCAGGTACCTGTATACAATAAGCGAAATAAAACAGGTTATGAAATGAGCCAGTATCCTGTCTTTTCTGTTCAAATATACGGGACGTGCTTCAAAATCGGTCTTCATTATTCTAAAACATTCTTCGATCTCCCAACGGCGCTTGTTTGCCCTGACTATGCTGCCTATGCTGTCATTAAGGTTGGTACATACAGCATAGAAACCATCATATTTTTCTTCGTTTTCAATGTATGACTGGTTTATGCTGTTTGTGGATACGTCTGCAATCTCCCCATACTGTGTTGTATAATCGGTTTTAATAAAACGTTTAGGATCATTCTGTTTTTTTCTTTCTATAAAAGCATGTCCTTTTTCAATCATTTTTGCAGCTCTTTCAATCTGTCCTTTACGTACATGGCGCTGGAAATCACGGTATTTTAATGAATATGAAACAATGAGATTCTGTTCGATTATCTGTTTTCTGTCTCCACTGTCTGTATGGACGATACCTTCTTCTTTAATCCATCTTGACCTGTAAAAAATCTTGTCTCTATCCTTTTCGCTGTCTAATTCTGATATCCTATATTTTTTGCCGCTTCTATCACCCTCGAGAAGCCATCCATCATCAGCCATACACCATTCTTGTAGGAAGCCTTTCAGAGTTTTTATAGGCTGGGTTGTTATATACCCGCGCATGCCGTTTTCACCATCATAGGAATTAAATACCCGATTTGTTGCAGATGACAGACCAGAATCAGTACAAACAACAAACTTCGACATATCAAATCCGGAAAGCATCTTTTTTTCAAGTGGAATCATAGTGGTCTGTTCATTGCGGTTTCCAGGATAAATGCCAAAAGATATAGGAATACCGTCACTATCCATAAATAACCCCATTCCTACTATAGGGAGGGATCGATTTTCCTTGCTTTTACCAAACTGCTTATCATCCTCTTCATTATCAATCTCAAAGTAGAAATTTGTGCAGTCATAATAGATTACTTGAGTATTTCGTTTTTGAACTGTAGTGCTATTTTTAAAAATGCGGCTCTGAATATAATCAGATTCTTCTGCTATCACCGATAATGAGCGGTAGATATCATGCAGTTCAAAAGAAGGCTGTTCAATAAAACGCTTTGACTCTTCAAAGCTGTTCCTCTTTGATGACGGAAAAAGTATCCTGCTGTATATGAGACGTGAAAGTATGTCATTAAGATCATACTCGAATGGGTGTCTCGCAGAGATTGCACGGCAAATCTTATGCAGACCTAATTCATAATAAATATCCTGAAGGAAAAGATAGCCGCCGTTAAATCTATGCTGTTTATTGATAACAAGGTCATTAGCAGCACAGAGCTCAATATTAAACGTTGCAGAATCTTCTTTTTCTGCTTCATTCATAAGGCGTACCTGTTCTTTAGCCCAGGCTTTTGCGTCTTTCACGCCATATATCTCGCAGATTTGTTTTTCTGAACCGAAAGTTTTAACAATCTGTGTTTTGTTTTTTCCATTGATTCTAACTGTTTTTACAGCTCGATAGGTAATTGAATATTTACCGGTAGTCCATCCTAATCTCATAGCATTATCCTCCAATACCATTATATCGTATCTAAGTGGAACGTGCAAGCCTAAATTTGAAATTTGACAAAAAAAATAAGCCACATCTGGCTTTGATGAACCTCATAACGGAATAAGTTGTCAAACTCCCGATATACAAACCACCGCCTTTTAAGGATAACATATTTTTCCATATCTATTATAATAAAAAAACACATTTTTCTGTGTTTTTCAATGAAAAATATCACATTTTTCCAAACTTATAGATTCGACTTGTAGCAGTCAATATAAGCAGGCACAAAAATTATAAAAACATCCCGACAGGTTGACAAAATTTCCGTCTTATAATACCATATAGGTATTGTATACAAGTATACCAAAAACGGGAGGCTGTATGAAAAAGATACCATTTGTAACCTTGGATGAAGTAAAAGAAATAGTAAAAACCTATCCGACACCTTTTCATATTTATGATGAAAAAGGGATTCGTGAAAATGCAAGAAATCTGAAAAAAGCATTTAGCTGGAATAAGGGATTTAAGGAATATTTTGCAGTAAAGGCAACTCCTAATCCATATATATTAAATATTCTTAAAGAGGAAGGCTGCGGAACGGACTGTTCATCTCTTACAGAGCTTATGATGAGTGAAGCCTGTGGGATAACAGGTGAAAATATCATGTTTTCTTCAAACGTTACCCCTGCCGAGGAATATATTAAAGCAAGAGAGCTTGGGGCGATAATCAATCTGGATGATATTACCCATATAGATTTTCTTAAAGAATGTGCCGGTATACCTGAAAAAATAAGCTGCCGTTATAATCCGGGCGGAGTATTTAAGGTAAGCAATGATATTATGGACAATCCAGGCGATGCTAAGTATGGTATGACAAAGGCGCAGATGTTTGAAGCGTTTACAAGACTTAAAGAGCTTGGAGTAAAAGAATTCGGTATTCATTCATTTCTGGTAAGCAATACCGTTACAAATGATTATTATCCTATGCTTGCTGCTGAACTTTTTAAGCTTGCAACCGAACTGAAAGAGAAATGTGATGTACATATCAGCTTTATTAACCTTTCAGGCGGAGTAGGTATCCCTTACCGCCCTGAACAGGAGGCGAATGATATCTTTGTTATAGGAGAAGGTGTAAGAAAGGCTTTTGAAGAAATCCTTGTACCAAGCGGAATGGGAGATATAAGCATCTTTACCGAGCTTGGAAGATTTATGCTTGCACCGTTCGGACATCTTGTGACGAAGGCTGTACACGAAAAACATATTTACAAAGAATATATAGGAGTGGATGCCTGTGCGGCTAACCTTATGCGTCCGGCAATGTACGGAGCTTATCATCATATAACTGTACTCGGTAAGGAAGATGATAAGGCAGAGTTTAAATATGATGTGACAGGTTCGCTTTGTGAAAATAATGACAAATTTGCAATAGACAGGATGCTCCCTGAGATAGATATGGGAGACTATCTGGTAATACACGATACCGGAGCACATGGATTTGCAATGGGATATAATTATAACGGAAGACTTAGGTCAGCAGAACTTTTAAAAACTGAAAACGGTGAAGTTAAGCTGATAAGAAGGGCAGAAACTCCTGCGGATTATTTTGCCACCCTTGATTATCCGGG
>JBQNCA010000044.1:0-4001 GCA_052169645.1 Anaerovoracaceae bacterium | reverse complement strand
ATTGAATATCGCACTTTATATATTCATATGGTACAATGACAGGGATAAGGAGAACAGAACATTATGTTATTTGAAGATATTACTATTATTGATGAAAATTTCAATGTTTGCGAACATAAATATGTGGGCACGAGAGGAGCTCTTATAGATTATATCGGGGATGAGAAGCCGACGGAAGATTACGTTGAGAGCTACGACGGCAGAGGAAAGCTGCTCATGCCTGCATTTTATAATGCCCATGCTCACAGTCCCATGATGCTGATGAGAGGCTACGGTGAAAATTTAAAGCTGTCGGAATGGCTGAATACAAAAATATTTCCGTTTGAAGACAAGCTTTTTTCGGATGCCGTATATTGGTCTACACTTCTTGCTATGGCGGAATCCCTACGCTTCGGCATAGTGTCTACCAGTGATATGTATTATTTTTGTGATGATATGGTGCGTGCAATCCTTGAAAGCGGAGCAAAGACCAATATTTCCCGAAGCATTACAAGCTTTACTGAAGGCTCGATACTTTCAGAGCCTCGCTATGCGGAGGCGGAAAGCCTTTATAAAAATTTCCATGGCGCCGATGACGGCAGAATTTTGGTGGATGCAAGTATTCATGCCGAATATACGAATACGGAAACCAGTATAAGAGAAGTGGCGGCTTTTGCAAAGTCACATAATATAAATATGCATGTTCATGTTTCCGAAACGCAATCGGAGCATGAGGAATGTAAGAAAAGACACGGAGGAAGAACTCCTATACGCCTGCTGAAAGATTTGGGAGCACTTGATACGAATACGACTGCGGCTCATTGCGTATGGATTGAAGCCGAGGATATTGATATTATTGCAGAAAAAGGTGTGAGCGTGGCAAGCTGTCCTGTGAGCAATTTGAAGCTGGGAAGCGGGATTTGCAATGTTCCTGAATTGCTGTCAAGAGGTGTAAATGTTGCCATAGGCACTGACAGCGTTGCCAGCAACAACAGCTTGAATTTCATAGAAGAAATGAAATTTTTTGCATTGCTGAACAAGGAAAGACGAAACGATCCTACCGTAGTTACGCCTAAAGAAACTCTTTATGCCGCCACCTATGCGGGAGCATTGGCTCAGGGCAGACCTGACTGCGGTATGCTGAAAGCAGGCTGTCATGCGGATCTTGCAGTTCTTGACTTAACGCAGCCGCACATGCATCCTGTTCATGATTTACCTACCAATATAGTTTATTCCGCATCAGGCAGCGATATCATTCTGACTATGGCGGACGGCAGGGTGCTCTATCGTGACGGTAATTTTCTTACTATAGATATAGAAAAAACAATAGCGGAGGTTGAGTCTGCATGTGCTGATATAATTTCACGCCTGTAGGGTTCAGTTGATTATGAAAAAAACTTTTATGAGAGGTGCCGTGATACTGGGAATCTCCGGTATGCTGATAAAGCTGATGGGAGCATTTTTCAGAGTTCCGCTGGCAAATTGGATAGGCGATACCGGCATGGGCTACTATCATACGGCATACCCTGTCTATGTTTTACTTTTAACGCTTTCTACGGCGGGACTGCCTACAGCTATAGCAAGATTGGTTTCGGAGCGTACAGCGGAGGCGAATCACAGCGAAGCATACAGGATTTTCAAGCTGTCATTTTTGCTTATGATGAGCATAGGGCTCATATCGTTTATAATATTCTTTTCGATAACTCCCGTATTTTTGAGTGCGGTAAAAGAGCCTAAGGCACTGCTTGCTATGAGGGCTATAGCTCCCGCACTGATATTGGTACCTGCGATGACTGCATTTCGAGGATATTTTCAGGGTTTGCAGGATATGACTCCTACAGCAATGTCACAGGTGCTCGGACAGCTGACTCGTGTTGTGGGTGGGCTCGGACTCGCATGGCTTCTTGTTGATTTCGGTTTGGAATATGCTGCTGCGGGAGCAACTTTCGGAGCAACTGTCGATGCCGTTTTCGGAACTTTAATAATAGGTGGAATATTTTTTTATCGCAGACCGAAAATTCTTGAGCGCTGCAGCAGCACTGCGCAGGATGCGGTGCGAGAGCCGGCGGGCAGGATTTTAAAGACTGTGATATGGATTGCCGTACCTATAACTATCGGAGCGGCAATTATGCCGATAATGTCGAATATAGATTTGGTGATAGTGCTGCGCCGGCTTGTGAGTGTCGGATTTGATGAGGCGGAGGCAAATCGCCTCTACGGACAGCTTTCGGGTTTTGCAGCTGTCGTAGCGAACTTCCCCCCTGTGCTGACGCAGGCACTGGCGGCGAGTATAGTGCCTGCGATAGCGGCTGCACGAAGGGAAGGCGATTTGCCTTTTTTGAAATACAATGTAGTCCTCGGAATGCGCACGGCTATGCTGACGGGGATGCCGTGCGCTGCAGGCTTGTTTGTACTTGCACGACCTATAATGATGCTTCTTTATCCGCAGCAGCAGGAGAGCGCTTTAAATGCCTCCGCCTGCCTTGAAATTTTTGCGATAGGGGTACTGTTTCTCTCCGCTGTGCAAACCCTGACAGGGATACTGCAGGGTATCGGCAGACAGGGGATTCCCGTTATAAATCTTGCAATAGGGGCTTTGGCAAAGGTCATTATCACATATAAGCTTACAGGTATTTATGATGTTAATGTAAAGGGTGCGGCAATCGGAACTGTTCTTGCATATTTTATAGCCGCAGTACTGGATTTGATAGCTGTTATGAAATATACACAGGTGCGTTTCAATATTGCTCTTACATATATAAGACCTGCAGCTGCATCTGTTTTCATGGCTGTGACGGTTTGGGGAGTTTACCGGATTTTTAATATGTTCACAGGCAATACGATATCAACATTGGCTGCAATATTGTTGGGAGTTATTGCGTATATAATGTTTGTATTCATATTTAAAGCGGTTACTCCGGAAGATTTAAACAAGATTCCTAAGGGACAAACTTTGGTAAAGTTGATATCAAAGTCCAGGGTTAAATAAACCGTTTTTAAACAGACAATTCAGTAAAAAATTATGAATTTATAGAAATTATTTGAACAAAAAATCGGAAAAGGTCGTTTTTTCGGCTAAAATAGACGCTTAACACCTATTAAAGTGTTGACAAATGAATTAAAACGTGTGAAAATCTAAAAGTAATATTTAGAAGCGATGCTTATTGCATAGGCATGCAAATATTTATAGATTTGAACATAAGTCAAAGTTAGGTTTTTTAAGGAGGTTATATCGTGAACAAAGCAGACGTAGTAGCAAGTGTTGCAGAAAAAACAGGTTTTACAAAAAAGGATTCTGAAGCAGCAGTAAATGCTTTCCTTGCAAGTGTTCAGGAAGCTCTCGTAAAGGGTGACAAGGTTCAGTTGATCGGATTTGGTACATTTGAGACAAGAGAAAGAAAAGAAAGACAGGGTCGCAATCCTCGCAAGCCGGGTGAAGTTATACAGATTCCTGCAGCTACAGCTCCTGTATTCAAGGCAGGCAAAGCTCTCAAAGATGCAGTAAACTGATAAGCTGTAATTAGATCTGAATCATAAATTGGATTTTTAAAAGCTGTCCTGATTGAAGGGGCAGCTTTTTGCATATAGGCAATTTTTTTGAGGTGGGAAATTTGAGAATCGATAAATTTCTGAAAAATTCCAGAATTATAAAGAGACGTACATTGGCAAAGGATGCCTGTGAGCAGGAACGTGTATATATAAATGATAAAATTGCAAAGCCGGGAACTGAAGTTGAAATCGGCGATATTATATCGGTTAAATTCGGGAACGGAGAAATCAAGGTAAAAGTGACAAGTCTTCAGGAACATTCCAATAAGGAAATAGCAGCTACAATGTATGAAATTCTTTAAAAATCACAAAGTGGTTTGAGCGAGGAGCAGCTTAGGACTGTTGCAAAAATTTGACACATGAACTGTCAGCTTACATGTGGTTGATGGGCAGTATTTATATCCGAGATCTCATCACTGAGGGAACGCATGCCTGAATAAGTGACGTATAAGGCTCTGTGAATGCTTGTGAGA
>JBQNCA010000043.1:0-4112 GCA_052169645.1 Anaerovoracaceae bacterium | reverse complement strand
AATCCAAGAGAAACCCCAATCAGCGTAGAAGAAAGCCGAGTGAATACTCTATACAGCTCAATGAAAAGCAGAAGGTTAAATTTGTATACGGTCTGCTTGAAAAGCAGTTTAAGAATACTTATGAAAAGGCTGCAAAGAGACCGGGAAGTGCCGGCGAAAATCTGCTCATAATGCTTGAGAGAAGATTTGACAACGTTGTATATAGAATGGGATTTGCTGCTACAAGAAGAGAAGCAAGGCAGCTCGTTTCTCACGGTCATTTCCTTGTAAACGGCAAGAAGGCGAATATTCCTTCAATGGAGCTTAAAGAGGGAGATGTTATTCTTGTTAGGGAAAAGAGTCAGAATTCACCTAAGTTCAAGCAGCTTAGAGATATGATAATTACTACACCTAAGTGGGTTACTATTGATACGGACAAGCTCGAAGGCAAAATTATTGCACTTCCGCAGAGAGATGATATCGATGTACCTATCGCTGAACACAACATCGTCGAGTTGTACTCAAAGTAATGCATTGGAATTGCAATTTTCGACAGATACATTTCACTAAGCTTGGGTCAAAGGAGGTATTCGCGTGATAGAAATCGAGAAACCGACCATAGAATGTGTATATTCCGAAACAGACCGGAACTATGGTAAATTCATAGTGGAGCCGCTTGAAAGAGGCTATGGAACTACATTGGGAAACAGTCTCAGAAGAATACTTCTGTCCTCACTTCCGGGTGCAGCGGTAACTTCTATAAAGATTGACGGAATTCTTCACGAATTTTCAACTGTTCCGGGTGTAAAGGAAGATGTTACGGAAATTATTCTGAATCTGAAGCAGCTTGCTATCAGGCTCAGCGGTGATGCTCCGAAACGAGCAACTATCAGTGAAAAAGGTCCGAAGAAAGTAACAGCGGCAGACATCATTGCTGATCCCGATGTAGAAATTTTCAATCCGGATCTGCATATAGCGACGCTTGATGAAAATGCGACGCTTGATATGGAGATAAATTTGGCTACCGGTCGTGGATATACTCCTGCGGAAATGAACAAAACGGAGAATACTCCGATAGCGGTAATTCCGGTGGACAGCATATATACTCCTGCCCGCAAAGTGAATTTCACGGTACAGAATACTCGTGTAGGTCAGATAACTGACTATGACAGATTGATTCTTGAAATCTGGACTAACGGAAGTATCACTCCGGAAGAGAGCGTTTCCATCGGGGCAAAGATAATGCAGGAGCACCTTAAGCTCTTCATTGATTTGACCGACAGTATGGAAAGCGTGGAGATTATGGTTGAAAAGGAAGAAGATCAGAAAGAAAAAGCTCTTGAAATGACAATAGAAGAGTTGGAACTTTCGGTACGTTCCTTCAACTGCCTCAAGAGAGCAAATATAAATACAGTCGAAGAGCTTACGCATAAGTCTGAGGACGATATGATGAAGGTTAGAAACCTCGGTAAGAAATCTCTCGATGAAGTCAAACATAAACTTGAAGAACTCGGTCTGGGTTTGAGACCGAATGAAGAATAAGTGAAGGAGGACTACAGGTGAAAGGACATAGAAAGCTTGGAAGACCTACGGCTCACAGAAGATCAATGTTGAGAAATCAGACTACAGATCTTCTCAGAAACGGTAGAATCACCACTACTGTTGCCAGAGCCAAGGAAACAAGAAGAATGGCCGAAAAGATGATCACTCTCGGAAAGCGTGGAGATCTTCATGCAAGAAGACAGGCTCTTGCCTATATCTTTGATGAAGATGTCGTCACCAGACTTTTTGATGAGATTGCGCCTAAATATGAAGACAGGAACGGCGGATACACCCGTATCCTGAAGCTGGGACCAAGAGACGGTGATACGGCTGAAATGGTATTCCTTGAACTGGTTTAATATATCAGATTCATATCTAATAAAGTTGTCTATCGTAAGACAGCTCAAAAAAACTCGGATTCATATCGAATCCGAGTTTTTTATAAAAAGTCAGTTATGCAGCTTGCAGTTCAGCTATGGACTGCAAGCTGCTGCATATGAAACGTACGGCGACTCGTTGCAATTGTACTCGTCGGGTTACGTCTATTTGAAAATATCATCTCCACTCTTGAATTCAAATGCAGGATGGAAGTCGAATCTGATTGCGCCGACGGCAACGCCCGGACCGGCAGCTTTTTTCATTCGCTCTACCCCTTCAACACCGAAGCCGGCGCAAAGTTCCACTGCGGTACAGCCTTTTATGACCATCTCCTTGCATACGAGTTCTGCCTGAGTGTAATTTGAACAGCCTACAACTGTCATGTTTATATCGGTGGAAGGAATAACGGCACGGTTGACTGCAGGGTCAAGACCCGGGGAAACATAGATAAAACAGCATTCAAACATAAAAGGCTCCTTTCTTAATTATGCTTTGAAATGTCAATATTATGATTAATATTGACATAAGTTTGATATCATAGATGTGATACGTTAAAATTTTATAAGAAAGCAGAATCCATGTCAATACAGCGACTTTTTACAAGGAGGATATCATGGATAAAATTTTATTTGTAGATGCCTGTGTAAGAGAAAATTCAAGAACCCGAATACTTGCGGAATATCTTCTTGAACGCTTGGAGGGTGAGATTGAAAGGATTGAGCTTAATGCTGCAAAGTTGTTGCCTCTCGACGCCGATAGGCTGAAGCAGAGGGAAGAACTTATAGGCGTGAAAAATTATGAAGCGGAGCAGCTGCAACCGGCGGTTCAATTTTCAACCGCAAATGTAATAGTGATAGCGGCGCCTTATTGGGATTTGTCATTTCCTGCATTGCTCAAAGACTATATTGAGAACGTAACGGTCAGAGGAGTGAGCTTCGAATACGATGAAAAAGGAATTCCCGTCGGTCTGTGTTCAGCTCAAAAGCTCATATATGTAATGACGGCAGGAGGTTTTGCCGGTGATTTAAATATGGGCTTTGAATATATAAAATCCCTTGCATCCGTGTTATACGGCATATCCGATGTAATCTGCATAAAAGCCGAAGGCCTTGATATAGAAGGAAATGATGTCGAAGCTGTAATGGAAAAAGCAAAGCGGGAAATTTCAGCTCTTTTTTAAAATTTGAAATGAAAGTAAAGCTTTCCTTCAGAATCGGACTGAACGGATAATCGGATTGGACTGAAAGGATAAAAGGGAGCACCGTTGCGTTATGCATCAATCAAATCTCGAAGCACTGCGGATGCGATTAAAATGCCGCAGGCTGCCGGAACAAAGGATGTTGATCCGGGAGTGCGGGAATTATTATCATCGTAAAAAGCTTTAACGGGAGCCTCGTTGGAATAAGCGACCTTTACATTGCGTATGTTTCGCTTTTTAAGTTCATGGCGCATAATACGAGCGAGAGGATCCGTATCGGTCTTTTCTATGACGGTTATCGAAAGCATGGACGGATCTGTCTTGTTGCCCGTGCCCATGCTTGAAATGACTGGCACACCGGCAGCATAAGAAGCTTCTATGACGGCAAGCTTTCCGGCAACGGTATCTATAGCGTCGACAACATAATCGTAGGAAGAAAAATCAAATTCGTTGACGGTTTCAGGGAGAACGAAGCTGCGTGAAGCAGTGACGATCGCATCGGGATTTATACTGAGGATTCGTTCCTCGGCAACTTCAACCTTCGGGCGACCGACAGTATTTCGTGTTGCAAGAATTTGGCGATTTAGGTTGCTGATATCAATAATATCGTTATCAATGATGTGAAGGTTTCCTATGCCGCCTCTGGTCAGTGATTCTATGACAAAGCCTCCGACACCGCCCGCTCCGAATACGGCGACATGACAGTGCTTTAATTTATCGACATTTTTGTCGCCGAAAATCTTTTTAGTTCTGTTTAACCAATCCGGCATATTAGAGAATCCTTTCCATACTATAGTGATTTGTATAAAGTATTTTTTATATTATCATGAATTATATTATTATTTCTATAATAATTATATGAAAGTCATCCTTTATATGGTATATTTATTTTTGTGAAATTGATATCAGGAACTTTAAATTTTTGAATTCTTCATTGTAATATACTAAATAATTGTAGTATGATTTAATTACTGATGAAGATTTTTTTAGAATACATGATTAATGCTTAAGATTT
>JBQNCA010000042.1:0-4714 GCA_052169645.1 Anaerovoracaceae bacterium | reverse complement strand
CTGCTAAAAGATATGATATTAAAGGTTCAAAATACTTTTCTACACCACTTAAATATTATTTTGCTGACATTGGGCTTAGAAATGTAAGATTAAATTTTAGGCAAGTGGAAGAAACACATATTATGGAAAATATCATTTATAACGACTTATTAAGAAGAGGATTTAATGTTGATGTAGGCGTTGTGGAATACTTTCCTAGTGTAGATGGGAAAACAACAAGGGTACAATTAGAGGTTGATTTCGTTATTAACAGGGGAAATCTACGATATTATATTCAATCAGCTTTTGCTATAAACAATAATGAGAAGAAAGAACAGGAAAGAAACTCTTTAAAACGAATTGACGATTCCTTTAAGAAAATCATTATTGTTAGAGATAATATAGTGCCAAGATACGATGAGTATGGAATTTACTACATTGGAATCAGAAACTTTTTATTAATGGATAATTTTCTTGAATCATAATTGAATAAGTCGAATATAGATAATGCAAATATGTTTAATAGATTTGGATTATTTATTGGAGTCATTGCGATTTTATCTGTTGTTTTAGATATAACAAGCTTTATAATAATGACTGAAGTTGAGAAAAATTTTTATGAACAAGTTTGTTCGCTTAGATGTGAAATCATTGGTATTTTGATTGCTACAGTTATTATATCTGCTATCGTGTGGAGTTTGATAAAAATGAAAAGTAAAGATTGAGTCGTAGATATCTGATATTCACTAAATTGTTATTTAAATTAAACAGAATTAAAATGTAAATAAATCTTTATGATAGCCGGGAAAACAGGGTTTGACATTTCACTTATTTTTTGTAATTTATGGTAAAAGAGATTGACAGGTAATAAAGACATTTTTTGGGGATGCATATGCGCTATAGGGTGTGAAACACTATTCGGATTAAGCTATATATTTACAAAGCAGGCAACAGAAAGTGCAAGTGAATTTGCACTTCTTGGCTGGAGATTTTTAGTGGCGGCAATTGTGATGAACTTGAGTGTAATTTTCGGTTTCATTAAAATCAATTTTAAAGGGAAGTCGATGAAGCCTTTGTTTTTGGTAGCTTTATTCAGCCCATGTCTTTACTTTATCGGGGAAACGATCGGAATCAGCAAAACGACCGCATCGGAAAGCGGCGTCTTTCTGGCGTGCATACCTGTTGCGGCGCTGACGGCATCATCCGTAATTTTGAAAAAGAAACCGACAAAGATGCAGACAGGCGGTGTTTTGATAACTCTTATAGGAATCATTTTTACAGTGGTTGCGCTTGGAATGGATGCGAGTCTGTCGATTTCAGGATATTTATTTCTTCTGATAGCTGTGGCATCATATGCCTTGTATAGTGTTTTTGTAGATAGAGCTTCTAAATATACCGGAGCTGAAATTACATATATCATGCTGGCAGCCGGCGCTGCGGTGTTTATTTCACTTGCAATTATTGAATCTGTCTGTAAGCATAATTTTGTAAACCTGATAACATTGCCGTTTGTCGATATGAATTTTCTGATAGCAATACTTTATCAGGGAATCGGATGCTCCGTAACAGCATTTTTCTTTTCAAATATTGCAATTTCAAAAATTGGGGTGAACCGAGCAGCATCGTTCATAGGAGTTTCGACTGTGGTGTCCGTTGCGGCGGGAGCATTTTTGTTGAATGAGAAATTTTCTGTTTATCAGATAATCGGAGCCGCAGTGATTGTCATTGGAGTTTATGTTGCTAATACAAAGGTAAAAACTCAATAATCGTAATTCAAGCCAATATAGGAATAGTGGCAGGAATTTCTGAGATTTGCGGTAAAAAATGCAGTAACCGTACTTTGAACCTGTAATCATAATGAAGAGTATGCTTATGTCGCAAATCATGTATAAGCGTTTGAAAATATTTGCATAAAAGTTTTTTATGATGAATGTTTGAGATGATTGCAATTGCCGTATGTGCTATATTTTCACATCATAAAAGCTTTTATTAATGAATGTTTAAGTCAATGAAGGGTTAAGCCGAAGCATATATTTAAGAATAATTTTTATATATTAAAACCTGTGGTATATTAAATTTAAAATAATCTTTTACAGGAGATAAAAAAATTATGGAATCTATTCGTGAATTATATAAGATCGGAAAAGGACCGTCCAGCTCGCACACTATCGGACCTGAGCGAGCGGCAAAGCAATTTCTCGAAAAATACCCCGATGCGGAAAAGTATAAGGTGAAATTGTACGGGTCGTTGAGTAAGACAGGAATCGGACACGGAACAGACAGGGTTTTATATGAGGTTTTTGGACAAGATAATGTGGAAGTAATATTTTATGATGAAGATCCCGACGGAATGAAGCATCCGAATACAATGGATTTTATCGCCGAGTTTAAGGGCTTGGAGGACATCTCACTCAGGGTGATTTCTATAGGCGGGGGGGGATATTGTATTTGAAAATGAGGAGTTTGAGCGACCTCCGGAAATATATCCTGAAAATACATTTGCCGATGTGGAGCAGTTTTGTCGATTCAGAGGTTTCGATCTGGCTGAATATGTTGAATTTCGTGAAAAAGACGGTATTCGTGATTTTTTGAAAAATGTTTGGAATGTCATGAAAAATTCTATGGATGAAGGGCTGAAGGATGAAGGAATTTTACCCGGAGGATTGAATTTACAAAAAAAGGCTAAGATGCTGATAAACAACAAATCTGAAAATGAAAGTCCACAGCTTAGGGAAAACCGCATATTATCGGCATTTGCATATGCTGTCAGCGAGCAGAATGCAAATTGCGGAACAATAGTAACAGCACCTACCTGTGGGGCATGCGGGGTAGTGCCGGCTGTTTTGAGATATTTCCAAATGGAGGAGGGCTTTACTGATGAACATATTGTTTCAAGTTTGGAGGTTGCAGGACTGTTCGGGAATCTGGTTAAGAAAAATGCTTCCGTATCAGGTGCCGAGTGCGGGTGCCAGGCTGAAGTCGGTACGGCTTGTTCTATGGCGGCGGCAGCACTTTCATATTTGAAGGGTCATGGGACAAATCAAATTCAATATGCGGCAGAAATTGCATTGGAACATCATTTGGGACTTACCTGCGACCCAATTTGCGGGCTTGTTCAGATTCCGTGTATAGAGCGCAATGCGGTGGCGGCTATGAGAGCTGTTCACGCTTGTAATCTTGCATATTTATTGAATGATACTCAACGGATTTCTTTTGATATTGTTGTGAAAACGATGTATGAAACAGGTATCAGCATGAACGGGCGCTTCAGGGAAACTTCCGAAGGCGGGTTGGCAAGGATATGGGCTGTATGATAAAAGTAGAAAAGTCGGCGGAATAGCTTGCAATATTTGAAGCTGGATAGGATACGGGCGATATGATAGAATTAAAAAATAATATTAAAGTAATAAAATTGGAGGTTCATGCAAATGGCAGAGATTAGACGTCCGGACGATATGATACGTATAACTGCACCTGAGTCGGCAAAAGCTTTTATAGATGAACAGGTGAAACTGGTCAGGGAGCAGGTAGGCGACAGGAAGGTTCTGTTGGCTCTTTCAGGAGGAGTTGATTCATCAGTGGTTGCCGCACTTTTGATAAAGGCAATAGGTAAGCAGCTTGTCTGTGTGCATGTAAATCACGGCTTGCTGCGCAAGGGCGAACCGGAGCAGGTGGTAGATGTTTTCAGAAATCAGATGGATGCAAATTTGATTTACGTTGACGCTACAGACCGTTTTCTTGATAAATTGGCAGGAATAGCTGATCCGGAAGAAAAACGTATGATTATCGGTGGCGAATTTATAGAGGTATTTGCAGAGGAAGCTCGCAAGCTCGACGGCGTCGAGTTTTTGGCTCAAGGCACTATTTGGCCGGATATTTTGGAAAGTGAAACAGGTATAAAGGCTCACCACAATGCTGGAGGGTTGCCTGAGGATATGAGTTTTGAGCTTGTAGAGCCTATAAAAATTCTTTTTAAGGATGAGGTAAGAATCATAGGGAAAGAACTCGGGCTTCCTGAGAATATGGTCGAAAGACAGCCTTTCCCCGGACCGGGACTTGGTGTTCGCTGCCTCGGAGCTATTACAAGGGAGAGACTTGAAGCAGTTCGTGAATCTGATGCTGTTTTACGTGAGGAATTTGCAAAGAACTGTCTTGAAGGCAAAGTGTGGCAATATTTCACCGTAGTGCCTGAATTTAAATCGACAGGCGTAAAGGACGGCAAAAGAACCTTTGAATGGGCAGTAATAGTTCGTGCCGTGAATACCGAAGATGCAATGACTGCGACTGTTGCAAACATTCCATTTGAGTTGATGAATCACATCACGGATCGTATAACTCACGAAGTGCAGGGAGTAAATCGAGTGCTTTACGATTTTACGCCGAAGCCTACCGGGACGATTGAGTGGGAGTAGTTAAAAACAGGCTCTAAAGCCTTATAAATAGATGTTTTGTGAGCGTTGTGCTTGCAAAATGCTTGCAGATTTTAGAAATACATCACCTGAAGAATAATTCTTTGGGTGATTTTTTGTATTTTAAAATGCTACGGGTAGTTCCCATAGCATTTCTTTTTATAGTAAATTATTTTCTTTCAAGCATTCAATTCTCTTTTTCAGAATCTCATCTCTTGACAGTTCTTCAAATTCTTTCTGTGTTAGTGGTAGAGAGTAATATTTTACAGACTTATTTTTCATAGAATCAAACTGTTCTTTTGTAATAGAGTAGGATTCCAAGTCAA
>JBQNCA010000041.1:0-5911 GCA_052169645.1 Anaerovoracaceae bacterium | reverse complement strand
AACTCCTTATGAGGTTTATTATTCAACCTCGTTGCACTTGACTTGACAATTCAAATTTGTAAAAAAGAAGAAGGTAAAAATGCGAATAAATGATTTTCATAACATTTTGGAGCTTGTAAAACAGGATATTTTGCAAAGTGAAGCAGAATACCTGAAGCTCTTAAAGGTTGTCGGAAACAATCAAAGATACGACTTTAGAAGTCAGTTAAGTATCTATGATAGAAGTATTGGCCGGGAGTTCTTAACAGCCTTAAGAACAGAGGCGTGAAGGATGTTATGGTGATCTGCGCTGATGGTCTGACAGGAATAAAAGAAGCAATCTCGGCAGCATTTCCTAAAACGGAATACCGGAGATGTATCGTACACCAGGTTAGAAACACGCTCAAATACGTTTCCTACAAGGATATGAAGGAGTTTGCCACAGACCTTAAGAAAATATACCTGCCTCCTGATGAAATAAAAGGTAAAGAGCAATTAGAGAGAGTTACGGAAAAGTGGAATTCCAAGTATCCTAATTGCATGAAGAGCCGGCACAATAACTGGGATGTTCTGACTCCTATCTTCAAGTTCTCATCAGATGTGAGGAAGATAATCTATACTACGAATGCGATAGAGAGTCTGAACAGCACATACAATAAGCTTAACAGACAGAGAGCTGTATTTCCCGGCAATAAAGCTCTATTGAAGTCCCTGTATCTTTCGACCCTTCAGGCTACAAGAAAATGGACTCAGCCTATTAGAAACCGGGGCAAGGCATATGGAGAATTCGGCGTAATGTACGAGGGCAGAATGCCTCTCTAGATAAATTATGACAATAGATATGAACCGCTCAGAAATTGAGCGGCTCTTGACATGTCCTGCCGGATATTTTATATTGGGGCTGTCAACAGAGTCAGTCAATTCCGGCGAGACTCTTCTAAATAACTGCCATAGAAGGCTAATTTACAGAAAAAATTTCACACTCTCCGCTTACGGCGCTGAAATATTTCAACGAGGATGCGCCGCAGTACCAGATTGTTTGCGCAGGTTCACTCCTAGGTATTGTTCTACATCAAGGCACATCTTTCCCTGTAGAAAAGGTGGAACTCCTTGATCTATATCCAATGTCATTCTTGGAATTCATGGTTGCTATAAGCAAAGAGCAATATGTGTAACTTTTGCAAAATGGCGATTTTGAAATGGTAACAACTTTCAAGCAAGAGTATGCCGACCTGCTCAAGTACTACTATTATGCGGGTGGTATTCCGGAGGTTGTGCAGGCCTTTGTGAATAACTGAGCAATATGTTATCCATCTATCCATCAGCCCAAAACGCTCAAAGGCATCAACACTTATTATTGGACCGCAAAACGCGCTACTGCCGCAGTGGATTTTGTTATAGACAATGGCATCGATGTGATACCCATAGAGGTCAAGGCAGAAACAAATTTCCGGCCCAAAAGCCTGAAGGTTTACCACGAGAAGTTCAAGCCAAGATTGTCTATTCGTACATCCATGGCAAATTATAAAAAGGAAGATTGGCTGCTGAATCTGCCGCTTTGGGCAGTGGGTATTATAAAGGATAATGAACATGGAGAAATATAATATGAATAAAACAAATCTTCTTAGCGGGGTAGAAGATACGTTATATATTCCCCTTGCAGCAAGAATATATGCAACGGAGCATTTCCCGGACTTTTTCTATGATGAGAAAGCTTTGTCTTTAAAACAATACATACCGACACAGAGTATAGATAGCAATACAACGGAATATTTTTACATGGCGAGCGTTTGCAGGCAGTGGACGATTGATAAAAAGATTATCCGATTTCTTTCCTTGCATAATAAATGCAACGTGGTATTTTTGGGAGCCGGCTTGGAAACGGCTTATCAACGAATTCATAATACAACGGCTTATTTTTATCAGGTTGACTTGCCGAATGTCATTGATATCCGAAAGCGTGTTTTAGGGTATGCAGAAAATGAAAGGCTGATTGCGGGTGATATGTTTGCTCTGAATTGGATCAAAGAGCTTGATATTTCTTTACCGACAATGATTGTGATTTCGGGAGTGTATCAATATTTCCGAGAGAGTCAAGTGATTGACATGATACAAAAAATGAAATCTATCATTCCAACCGGAGAATTGATATTTGATGCTACAAATTCAACCGGATTAAGGTTAGCCAATAAATACGTCAGAGAAACAGGCAATAAAAATGCAACGATGTATTTCTTTATAGATGATCCGAGAGAATTTGCAAGACGCACCGGAACAGATCTGCTTGATGTAGACGGCTTTTTTTCCGGTGCATTGAGACACTGCAAGAGATTAAAGCTTATTACGAAAATCTATATGTATTTTGCGGATAGATTGCATCGAACCATGATTCTTCATTTTAAATTTTAAGTATCAAATTGAGAATCAAAACCTGATAATTTAACAAGAAAAAGAAAACACTTCCATAAGAATTTTGATTTTACCGATGCCGAGGAGTTTCACAAATACGGATACAGATTCGGTCGTGTGTACAACGTGCTTTGAATGGAGAAGATTATAGTAGAGTACAAATAAGGAGATTGTAATGAAAAGAATAATAAGTATAGTTTTAGTTGTGATTATGTTGTCGGCAACCGGTTGTTCAACTTCGAATATCTCCGGTTCATACGACTCTGCAACAAGCGATTCAGAGAAAAGTAAAATGTCATATAAGCAAATTGATCAGGAAACGGCAAAAGAGATGATGTCAAGGGATGACGGACATGTAATCGTTGATGTAAGGACACAGGATGAATATGATACCGGTCATATACCGGGAGCAATATTGATTCCCAATGAAAGCATAGGTAATGTACAACCGGAGGAATTGCCGGATTTGAATCAGGTAATTCTGATTTATTGTCGTAGCGGAAGCCGCAGCAAACAGGCGGCACAGAAGCTTGCAGATATAGGTTATAAGGAAATTTATGAATTTGGCGGCATTATTGATTGGGACGGCGAGATTATTACAGGCGATGAGAAAAATTGACAGGTTAAGAAATATGTATAAATTTCACCTGTAATCGGATAGTATAATATTACATAGTTCATATAATCTCCGCTACTATGCAATCATGATAATTAATCATTATTATGATACAGATTATTTTTAAGGAATTGCAGACTTTTGTTGAAGAACGAGATTGACGCCTGAATCCGAAACTGTTTCGGAATACTGTGAAATTATCTTGATTTTAGTGATAAGAGGCAATATAATTACTACAGTTAGTAAATTCTAACTACATACAAATAAAGAACTGAAGATATGTATTTATACTTAATGAATATCTTGATACATCATTCTGTACGTGAATGCATGAATCTGGGAATTGCAAGTCTATCCCGTGGGAATTTTTATCATTTTTATAATTATGTGCGTGAATGTGGGAATTATTTCTGATAATTCCGAGTTCAGAGAAATGATTGCAGGATTTTATTTTCCGCTGAGATTACTGGGAATTCCGATAGATATTCATAAAGAAATTGTAAATGTTGCTGCTTAAGCTGCGGATTTTAAATTAAAAAATAAACCGTCCGGCTCGGCAGCAGAACCGGAAAGGAGTAATATAATGGAAGAAAAACGTTACACGATGCCGCTTATAGGAGAGGATGCACCTGCTTTTGATGCTGTTACTACACAGGGAGAAATACACTTCCCTGCAGATTATAAAGGGAAATGGGTTATTCTGTTTTCTCATCCTGCGGATTTCACACCTGTTTGCACGACGGAGTTTATGACTTTCGGGTCTATGATTGATGAATTTAAAGAAATCAATACCGAACTGATAGGTCTTTCCGTAGATTCGCTTTATTCGCATATTGCATGGCTTCGTAAGATTCAGGAGCTGGAGTGGAACGGAATGAGCAATATAGAAGTTACTTTTCCTCTGATTGAAGATATTCGCATGGAGGTTGCAAATAAATATGGCATGGTTCAGCCGGGAGCTTCCAATACACAAGCTGTACGTGCCGTGTTTGTAATAGATCCTGAAGGAAAAATTCGTACGATTCTCTATTATCCGCTTAGTACCGGCAGAAATTTTGACGAGATTAAGCGCATAATTCTTGCTCTTCAAAAAGCAGATGCTGACAGTTGTGCAACTCCGGCTGATTGGCGTCCGGGTGATGATGTGATTGTTCCTACGGCGGGCAGCTGCGGTACAGCTAAGGAAAGAATGGACAATCAAACTGATAATCAGTATTGTCTTGATTGGTTCCTCTGCTTCCGTAAGGAAAATAAATAATCAAATAAAGGAGAATGTGAATATGAAATTGGTATATGCATCTCGTACAGGTAATGTACAGAAAATGATTGATAGGCTCGGTATTGAAGCGCTCAAGATTGTCGACGGCAATGAAACTGTGGATGGTGACTATCTGCTGATTACTTATACTGACGGAAAGGGTATTATTCCTCCGTCGGTTATAAACTTTATTGAAGTTAATAGAGAAGGGCTGAGAGCGGCTGCCGTAAGCGGAAATATGGAACGGCATGCGGATACTTTCTGCGGTGCTGCCGAGGAGTTGACCGATAAATACGGGGTAACGATTATTGCCAAATTTGATAAGGACGGAGATGACAAGTCGGATGCTGCAATCAGAGCGGCTCTTGCTTGAATAACTTGTTAATTTTAGGAATATCAAAGGATATATGATGCACAGAGAGCTTTGAAAAGGTTTCTGTGCATTCTTAATTTTAATTAAAAATATAATTGTAGTAAAATGTAAATCATTCGGTAAATTAAGAATAGTAAACTTATGTAAAAAATCAAGGAGATAATATTCAGAATTTTGTATATATTCAAGCTATAAGGAGGATTTATGTATTTATTAATATTAAGTCAAGGAGAGCATGATATAGATCTGGGATTGTTTGAAACACTTGAAGAAGGCAGAACCTTTGCCGCCAAGCTGCCGGGATATAAGTGCGAGGTCGAAAAAGATGAAGTTGGATATATCTATGAAAGTTTAAATTTGTCCGATATTCCGAATTATACAGAAGTGGAATACAGAGGTAATATTATACCGTTATCTCGATTCAGTTTTGTTGAGGATACAGATATAAATATTTTTTGGAAGGAGCTGCCTGTACTTACGAATCAGGGAAATGGAATTGTTGACGGAGGAACCAGAGTTGATGCTTATGTAGTAGATAATATAGATGTGAAAGAATATATTGAATCAAGAGAGATGAATTTTAAGCGTATAAAAGAATTTCTAATAGATAGAGGATATGAAGCGGACAGATCGTTTTTCGGTTCTGAGGATGGGGAAGCCGTTATTTATAGAAAAAGAGGTGAATCCGATTGGCACTTTTTACTTCATATGGATGCTGATTTTGCAGATGGCTACGATGAAGAAGAGATATTAAAATATATAAATTGATAATTAAATCGAAGAATCTATAATTCTACTTTAAAATTTGCAGTCAGAAAAATATTTAGTGAAAACTGAACGATAGACAGAAGCGGCAGTGTAAGAACTTTCGCTTTTAAATAGCGTAAAAGTGCAGCAAATAGAGAGAAATCTCCAATTGCTGCACTTATTTTATAGCATTAAAGTAAGTAATCAGGTTCGGCGAGTTTCTCGATCTTTCTATAGGTTAATTTATAATCAAAAAATCATTATTATCTAAATTATATTAAGCAGCTTGATAGCATATACTTCCGTATGATGTAAACAAATAAGTTTAAATAAGTTTGTTTTAAATATTATTAAGAATAAATTTATTGAATTTTTATAATAAACATAGAAATTGATGTATAAAAAATGTAAAAGTAGAATATACATATTAATCATTGTTATTATTTTAAAAAAATCTATATATAATATTTTAATTACTTAATATTTAAAAAATGAAAATTAAGATATTAATTTGTCAGTTAAATGTATA
>JBQNCA010000040.1:0-6711 GCA_052169645.1 Anaerovoracaceae bacterium | reverse complement strand
CCGACAAAGGAGATGATAACATGTTAATACAAAAAAAGAAATTGTCATTGATTCTGATTTTCACACTTATTTTCACTTTCATTCCTACAGGAACATATGCTGCCGAAATACCTTTTATTGATGTTTCATCCGGAGATTGGTTTTATGATGATGTAAAGTCCGCATATGAAACAAAGCTCATTAATGGCAAGACATCCAATCTGTATGCACCGAACGACAATATGACCGCAGCCGAGGCAGTCAAACTCGCTGCATGCATGCATCAATTAAAAAATGAAGGCAAGGTTGAATTTACTATGGACAATCCATGGTATCTGCCTTATGTCGACTATGCAAAAAAGCATAATCTGATAACATCCGATTTGAACTGGAATCAAAATATCAGCCGAGCCGGATATATGGAAATATTTGCTAATCTTATCAAAGAACACGAGATAAAGAATATCGTAAATGCCGGTGCAATACCGGACGTTCCAATGTCTCATCCAAATTCTGAAGCCATCTATAAGTTGTATAGAGCAGGCATTGTGATCGGTGTGGACAATGCCCATAATTGCAACCCTAACAGCCATATTAAGCGCAGTGAAGTGGCAGCTATTCTCACCCGTATGATGCATACGGATAAAAGACTTAGCTTAGAAATAAACAATGAAACAAACGATACGACGCCATTGGAAATTAGCGTACAGCCGAAAGATTTTTCCGATACAGTCGATAAAGAAGTCACCCTTCAAGTAACAACAAAGGGTGGAAAGACACCCCTGAGCTACCAATGGCAGCGTTTAGGAGATGGAGAAACCAACTTTTCCAACATAAGCGGCACAACAAACGAACTAACCGTAAAAATACAGAAGAAACCATATCGCTATAGATGCGTAATTAAAGATGCCAATGGAACAAGTATTGCAAGTTATGCAGCACTCGTTTCTGAAAAAAATGCTCTCGGCGATTTAGGAACCTTATCCAATTACCAATATTATAAGGATCCTGATATCTTCACGGGCAACCATCATATGATGAATTTGAAAATTACGAAACAGCCACAAGGAACAAGTGGCGACTATGGTGAAACATCTACCTTGTCATTAGAGGCAGTCGGAATGCCGCCATTGCGTTATCATTGGATGCGAGTACCTGATAGTGGTGTCAGTACCGATAGCGGATATGCTTACTTAGGTTCTGTCCCGTCCGGTTCACCGAACCTTGAAGTTACCATTGAAGAAACCTCCTATCGTTACAGATGTGAAGTCAGTGACGGAAGCGGCAAGAAGTTGCTTTCCGATCAAGTTGTGGTGAAAGGCAATGTGCCAAAGTTAAAAATCACTAAGCAGCCACCGTCTTATGTCATTGGTAAAAATAGTTGTAAGATAGAGGTACGCGGTGTTTCGACAGCACCGGGTAGAGAAAGCTATCGATGGTTAAAAAAAGATCAGGATAGTGGAGATTGGGTTTTTCTTAAGGATGATAGCCCGAATAGCGATGGTATATATTACGATGGTGTAAATACAAAGACTCTGGTTATTCATAGATATGATCATAAAGAACCTCCTGGACTTTATGATCTCTACCAATGTATCATAAAAGATTCCTATGGCAACAGCAAAGATACAACAACCTGCCGCGTCTTTTTATCACCTGAGACTACAGCACCGGGCAATAAAACACCTGTGATAACAATGTGTAGGCGTATGGTGTCATTTGGAGACGATCCTAATTTACATTTTTATATTTTTGCGTTTGGTGCAAATAAAACTGAGGATAAACAGTTACGCTATCAGTGGCAGGTCTACAATTCGCCTATGCAACAGTGGCTTAACGTATCAGAGGATAGTGCCAAGACTACAAACCTTACAGTTCATAGCAAACCTTTTTATTATACTAAGTACCGCTGTATTGTTACCGGACCAAATAATGTAAACGTAATCTCTAACGAAATTGAAATTTAGTATAATACAGTACACGGCACAGCAGGAAAATCTTCCTGCTGTGTTTTTATATAATCACAACCATCGGTTAAACCGGTGGTTGTGATTGGTAATACTTCAGTTGAGGATTCGATGAGCTATAGTAAAAAACCTTATCGATATTCAAAATTAAAATTCTACAATTTATCCGTCAAAGACGACGAATTGAATTTTGCAAAAAGCTCCGCCCTATTGCTCACATCCAGCTTCTTATAAATATTTTTAATATGAAAATTCACTGTATGAACGCTTATTTCCAGATTTTCAGCAATCTGTTTAGATCTGTTTCCAAGAAGCAATAATTTAAGCACTTCACTTTCTCTCACAGATAAGCCCAGACCTTCCGAAATATCAGAAATATTCCGACTACCCGAATCCTTTGCCATATCCACCTCATAAAAATCATCTATCCAATCTGTAAAAAACAAATATTTTGAATATGCCGGTGAAAGCAATATGAAAAATATAAATATAAGTGAGGATATAACCGTTGCCGCAAGAGGCAACAAATCCGGCACATATGATGAAATCATTCCCGGAATTATATACGCTACTATGCTTGCGGGCAGTATCGTCACCAGACAAATTTTAAACAATCTGAAATTTCCGCACTTCTTAAATATGCATCCCAAAAGATAATAGGCCACTATGTACCCCATCTGCTCAAAGCCGTGCATAAAATAAGCAAGCTTTCTGAAAGCGAGATTTTCAGGAGTAAAGTACAATGCATAGGTCAAAATCATGGCAATAAAAAATATATTGCACATATGCCATACGCTTCTCTTTATAACAAACTGCAGAATAATCGCAAGTATTATAACCAATATTCCTACTGCACCGTTATATATAAAAGCTTCCTTTAATGCAGCTCCGGGAAGATAAGTATAGAATATTTCCACAAAATAATGTGCTATAAAAAAATACAGCATCAGCCCTATAGTCGGATTCATATTTTCATCGGGTTTATCATCTATCTGAACAAAATCTTTTTTTTCATATAACAAAAGACAGATACAGCTACCTATAACAAGCAGAGTAAGATAAGTTTTGGGATATAATTCAGATATAATAGAAAATCCGTAGTTTATCTGATTCAAAGCGAAAAAAAGCGATATCAAAGCCGCCCCTATAAAACGCTCGGTATTATTCAACACAAAAGTATACGAAAAAGAGGCGCAGGCGGCACATCCCCCGAGACACGCTGCAAACATCACTGCAATTACCAAGCCCAACAGGCTTTCATTTAATAAACTCCAGCTTATAAAGCTGAGAGCTGTCATAACTGAAATAATATTGGAAAATTTCGCAATGGTGCTTATTTGGGTAAGCGCAAACAATACCCCTGCCCCTACGCAATATGCACTACCCATGAGGGTCATGGCATCCAAACCGAAAATATTTGCTTCATCGCTGAAAATTTCGCCCTGCATATTTGCAAAAATCGGTGCTAAAGGAAAAATCAGCATATATTTTATGTGGCTGTAACTGATATTTCTGAAATTTAAAATATCTTTTGATTTAATCAGCTTTAAAATAGAGTTAACTATATCAGCCTCCGCTATCGTTCTGAAATTTTTCATAGCCGATCTCCTTTTCTGCATTCTCAGACGGCAAAAGGCTTTTTAATATCTATTTTTGTATAATAAATATACTGCCTATTATACTATTATACACTATTTTTCGATAAAGATTTTACCCATAAAGCTGCGAAGCATGCCTTTTATCTCCATAATCGAAACAAGTGAGTTTACAGTCGCTATATTTTCTGACATCAGTGAGGCAATCTGATCTAATGACAAAGCTCCTTCTTTTCTCAAAAGTTCTATAACGCTTCTTTCTTCCTCTGTGGTAACGCTGTTTTGAATATCGGATATCTCGGAAATGCCTAAATTTTCAAGCAGATCATTGAAACTTACAATCATATATGCACCTTCTTGTATAAGTTTATTTCCTCCCATGCATCCTATATTTGTAATATTTCCCGGAAATACTGCAACCTCTCGATTCTGTTCCAAGGCAAACTCTGCTGTAATGAGCGAGCCGCTCGACAAACTCGCCTCGGCTACTATTACCATCTTACTCAAACCGCTGATGATGCGATTTCTGTTCGGAAAATGATAACTCAAGGGCTTTGTACCCAACGGATATTCAGATACCAGCAAACCGTTTTTTATAATTCTTTCTCTCAGCTGACGATTTTGTGAAGGATAGCAAATATCCAATCCGCAACCCAATACGGCTATAGTATCCCCTCCTGCATCAAGCGCTCCCTCATGAGCAGCCGCATCACAACCGTATGCCATACCGCTTACGGTAACTATACCGTTTTCAGCAAGCTTCTTTCCGGAATTATATGCAGTCCATTTTCCGTAACCTGATGCTTTTCGAGAGCCGACTACTGCACAGCAAATCTTCTTTAATAAACTTATATTTCCAAGACAGTATAACCTTTTAGGAGCATTTTTCTCCAACTCCTTAAGTTGCTGAGGATATTTCGAATCATCAATATCTATTATCCTCATATATTCGCACTCACTCATATATTTCTCCGTTATAAAATATTATCAATATCACATTTATAGGAAATTGCCTCAGCGATATGATTTTGCCGTATTCTTTCACTGCCTTCCATATCTGCAATGCTTCTGCTCACCTTTAAAATTTTGTTGTATGATCTAACACTCAGCTTCATTTTGTCAAATGCTGCACGCATCAATTTTTCAGATTCAGAGTCCAACTCACAGTATTTTTTTATCTGAGAAACCGTCATTTGGGAATTATAGGCGATATCGTCAGTTTTAAACCTTTCATTTTGCATATTTCTTGCACGCATTACTCCCTTGCGCAATTCTTCAGAGGATATTCCCTTTCTTGAAGATTTCAAAGCTTCATAATCTACACCCTTCACATTTATCATCAAATCTATCCTATCTATAAAAGGTCCCGACAATTTTGCTCTGTATTTTTTAATGGATCCGACGCTGCAGGAACATTCACGTCTTTCATCACCATAATATCCGCATTTACACGGATTCATCGCTGCAACGGTTAAAAATTTAGACGGTAAAGTAATTTTCCCATGCACCCTTGTGACCGTACAGACTTCATCTTCCATAGGTTTTCTCAAAGATTCCAACGCTCCTCTCGAAAATTCCGCCGCTTCATCTAAAAACAGTACGCCAAGATGAGACAGCGATACTTCTCCCGGACGAGGTTTCAAGCCTCCGCCGATAAGTGCTGCAGCAGTTACGGTATGATCGGGTGTTCGAAAAGGACGTTCATTTACAAAAGGATACTTTTCATTAAGCAATCCGCTTATACTATAAATCTTCGTAAGCTCCATTTTTTCTTCATGCGAAAGTGGCGGCAAGATTCCGGGCAACCGCCTTGCCATCATAGTCTTTCCCGAACCGGGTGAGCCTATGAGAAGTACATTGTGCATAGCCGCTGCTGAAATCTGAAGTCCTCTTTTCACATTTTCCTGACCTGTAACATCCTCAAAATCGGGATAATCCACAATATTTGATTCAGCTGTATCATCGAATTTCAATAAATCAATTCTGTTCTTCCCTTTTATAAAATCCGCCAATTGTTTTAAGCTCATTACAGGATATATATTTATACCTGCTACATGTGAAGCTTCTCCTCTGTTTTCAAAAGGTATTACAACACTACTTATGCCTTCATCCTTAAGTCCTATCAGCATCGGTAAAATACCGCTTATAGGATTTAAAGATCCGTCTAAATTAAGTTCACCTAAAAAAGAAATTTCATCAATTGCTTTTCTGTCAATTATTCCTGCTGACAGCATTATGCATATAGCAATAGGTAAATCGAAATGACTCCCTTCCTTTCTTATATCAGCCGGAGAAAGATTCACAGTGACCCTCTTATCCGGAAATTTAAATCCCGAATTGGATATTGCCGCCCTTACTCTTTCTTTAGATTCTCTCACTGCGGTATCAGGCAATCCTACTATACTGAATGTAGGAAATCCGAAAGACACATCAGCCTCCACTGTAATTCTGCGGGCTGACATTCCTGTCAATGCGCAGCTGTAGACTTTTGCATACATTCATTCCACTCCTTTCAGATGCCTTACATAATATCTGTCATCTATCTTTATAATCTCTATTACATCAATTCTCAAAGCTTTACATCTAAGTCTTTTCCTTGACATATAATGCCATGCAGTCTTTTTTATATGAAGAATTTTTCTGTTGTCCACCGCCATGCACGGTGCACCGTAATCCAATGATGAACGGGTTTTTACTTCTACAAATATCAAATTTCCCTGATATTCGGCAATTATATCTATTTCACCGAATCTGCTGTGATAATTTCTTTCTAATATTAAGTAACCTTTCTTATCTAAATATGATATCGCTCTTGCTTCTCCCTCACGACCTGTCGTTAAATTTTTCGATTTAATCATCATTTTTTCTTTTATTTATGTTCTCCTTTCAAAACTAAACTTATCATTTTTTTACTTTATTGTCAATATTTGGTTTTTTAAATAAATAAAAAAATACCGGGATAATTCCCGGAAGCAGCAGCTTGCTGCGTGGCTGTTTTTCAGTTACAACTCTGCCCAAATCTATGATTTGGCGCGCAGAGTGTATACAGAAACTGCAGCAGCTTGCTGCGTGGCTGTTTTTCAGTTACAACTCTGCCCAAATCTATGATTTGGCGCGCAGAGTGTATACAGAAACTGCAGCAGCTTGCTGCGTGGCTGTTTTTCAGTTTA
>JBQNCA010000039.1:0-6821 GCA_052169645.1 Anaerovoracaceae bacterium | reverse complement strand
GAAAATACTTTGCCGCTTCTTCTATGGTAAGGGTATATTTTTCCCAGATAGGCATATCGACTTGATTCATTTTGCGCCCCCTTTCTCAAAATAGGTGAGGAAAATTTTTTAACTCCGTATCTTCTCTGATTTGCACCTGTGTTTTATTTCAGCAAACGGGGCATAGTAATCATTGTCGTTCGTTGTTTATATAATTCATCTCATGAGAGCAAACTATCCAATCTTCCAACCTATCGCTTTCCGCCTGGAATTGACAAAACGGCGGTAGATACCGTCCTGCTTTATCAGCTCATCGTGTGTTCCGCGCTGTGCAATGCGTCCTTTGTCCACAACAAAGATTTGATCTGCATTTCGTACCGTTTTTAGGCGATGAGCAATCATCAAAATTGTCTTTTCTTTTGTCAACGCCTCAATAGCCTCCATTAGATCTTTTTCGTTCTCAGGATCGACATTGGCAGTGGCCTCATCGAGAATGATAATAGGTGCGTTCTTCATGATAGCCCTCGCTATGGAGATGCGTTGTTTCTCGCCTCCGGACAGAGAAGCACCGTTTTCCACGATGATGGTATCATATCCGTCGGGGAGAGCCGTAATGAAGTCGTGGCAGCAAGCTTTCTTTGCAGCGGCGATCACATCGTCCATCGGCGCATTGGGCTGCCCGAAGCGAATATTATTGGCAATCGTATCATGGAATAAGAACACATTTTGAAATACAAAACTGAAGTTCTCCATTAAGGAGTCCATCGAATATTCTTTAACATTCTTTCCGTCAAGTGACACCGTACCATTGTTCACATCCCAGAATCGTGCGATCAAATGACAGAGTGTAGTCTTGCCGCCGCCGGATGGGCCTACAAAGGCGGATATTGTTTTCTCGGGTATACAGAGCGATACATCGTCAATAATCTTTTTTTTATCATAGGCAAAGTCGATGTCAGATACATTGATGTTGTTCGTCTGCGGCACAATCCTATCACCGGCAATATCCATTGGTTCAAGATCCAGTACTTCCTTACCGCGATCCACGCACAGATCAACTACTCGAAGTAACGAGGAATACGCACCCATTGATTCCAATCCGGAAAAAACAATAAACGACATGATCATCATTATGACTGCCGTGAGCAATTCCATTGTGCCGTTCAGGTGAAAACCTATTGAGGCAATCAGGATAGAAACACCGGTCAACTTCAGCACGATATTTTGGAAAGGAATATATCGATTACAGATCATTTCAAGTTTCGTATTTGTATTAGATGCCTCTCGAATGGTATTGTCAAGTTTTTTTCTTGCTTTACCGATCATGTTGTAGGCCCTCACTTCCGAGATACCTTGAATATATTCCAGAACACCGGAAATTACCTTTGTGTCTACCTCCACTTTTTTCACGGCTGTTTCCTCGTTTGCTTTGCGCATGGCTCGATTGATAAAAGCAAACACTGCAACTCCGACAATACATATGAGACCGATCCTCCAATCGAAAACGAGAATTAAAAGCACAATGATTGCCGTGTTCAAAATCCCCTGCGTCGTAAGCATAACAACACGGGTTGCCACATCGCCAAGTTGCTCCATGATATTGGTTGTGATAGTTGTGATCTCACCAAGACTGTTTTCATTAAAATATCCCATCGGTAGGTATCTCAAATGTTCCGCTATTTCAATGCGCTTTCCTGCGCATTCACGATATCCGGCTTTGCACTGCAGCATTGTCGAAATGCCTCGGAAGAAGGACTCCAAAATAACAGAAACAAACAAAATTAAGAACCCTACAAGTATTCTGCCACCGGATATGGCATCGGACAAGAATCCGTCAAGTACCAAATAGATTGCCGGAAACTTCGCCGCTTCGCAGACGGCAATGAACACGCCGACAGCAAGTGCCCGATAAAACATGCGGCGGTTCTTATTATCACAAAAATCAAAGAATTTCTTTAGGGTTGTAATCATGCCAATGTACCTCCTTCTATTTCATCTACATCCTTTGCGTAGACATGAGCATCCCACATATTTCGGTACAGCTCGCAAGATTCGAGAAGTTCAGTATGTGTACCTTTCGCCTCAACATTCCCGGCGTTTATCACAACAATCTGATCAGAATCAATAATTGTAGATAGTCTGTGAGCAATTACGATCAGTGTTTTCCCCTTGGAAAGCTCGGAAACCGATTTCTGAATAATAGCCTCATTTTCAGGATCAGTATAAGCGGTTGCTTCATCAAGAATCAAAATCGGTGCGTTTTTCATCATTGCCCGTGCGATAGAAATTCGTTGTCTTTCTCCTCCGGATAAATGCGTTCCACTGCCACCGGCGACTGTGTCGAAGCCGTTCTCTAAATCCATGATAAAGTCATAGCATCCACTTTTTTTTGAGACCTCTTCTACCTCAGCGTCCGTGGCAGACGGTCTTCCCATTCGTATATTCTCACGAACCGATATATCAAACAGGAAGCTATCCTGCGAAACATATGCAATCTGTGTATTGTAGTCGGAAATGGACATATCCCTTATATCGACACCCCCGATTTTAATGCTTCCGTTTTTTACATCCCAAAGTGATGCAATGAGCCTCGCTATCGTAGATTTTCCACTGCCGCTCGGACCCACCAGAGCGAGAACGCTACCATCCGGGATGTTGAGATCAATTCCGTGAAGAATCTCCTTATCCCCATATCCGAAATGAATATTTTGCAGAGTGATATTGTGGTTTTCAGGCAGAGTTATACTCGTATCGGGTCGTTTGAGCTCCGGCAGTTCTAAAATATTATTGATTTCTCTGAAAATGGATGTCGCCTTTGTCACATCATCGTTATAACTCATCACCGTAATAAGCGGTGTAATCAGTCCACAGGAGAGAATTACAGTCATAATGAAATCAGGAAGTGACAAGGATCCGTGCATTGTGAATATTGCACCGATTGGCAGAACTGCAAGCAGTGTAGCCGGAGCGATTACCATACTAAGAGAGAACGGGACGATACAGCTGTACATCCAGTCAATAAAGCTGTTTGAGTTTTTTCTGGCGGCATCCGCAAACCGTTGATACGAGCTTTGTACTTTTCCGAACGCCTTAATGACCTCGATGCCGCCGATATATTCTACCGCCGTATCGTTTAGGTCTTTCGTTGTGTCCTGTGTTCTTTGAAATCTTACACTGCTGTCCTTAAGCATCCATACCATTGCAATCCCCGCAACAGGAAGCGTAGCGAGCGAGAGCAATGCTATCCGCCAATCGACAGTTAGAATATAGATGAACAGCATGATTGGTGCGCAGAGGTTGGCTGTAAACTCCGGCACGACATGTGCCAAAGTCGGCTCCATTGAATCTGTACGTTCACAAATGATGTTCTTAAGTGCTCCGGATGGCATTCCCTGTACCGTTCCAAGCGGTAGACGTGACAACTTATCGACAAGTGCAATTCGAACATTACCAATCAACTTGAATGTTGTTTTGTGCGAAGTCTTAGTGGACAGTGTGTGAAAAAGCACACGCAGAATCCAAAATATCGCCATAACGAATCCTTCTATAAGATAAATATTAAAATTTTGCTCTCCCGATAAAAGTTTCTTTACCATATCTCCCATCAACGCATAGGGTGCAAGGGAAAATGCTACGCCGAATACGGCAAAAACAAGGCTTTTGATATATGCACCCTTGTACTCACCCGCAAACCGGAAGATGTAATCCAGTATTCCTTTCTGTTTCTTAGTTTCAGCATCCATAATAAAATCTCTCCTTTGACTAATGTTTCTGATTTCTATATTCATTCGGTGTCATACCGCATATTTTCTTAAAAACTGCACCAAATTTCGCCTGACTTTTGTAACCGACCGCTTCCGCAATATCGCAAATGGTCATATCGTCACGTTCTGTTAGATACTCTCTGGCTCTTCCGATGCGATATTCTTTCAGCCATGTATAAAGAGGTTTCCCGTAAAGGCTCTTAAAACAGTCCTTAAGCGCTGTCTGTGAAATATCAAATATCGCCGACAAATTTTTGATGGTGTAATCCCGATCTATGTTTTCAGAGATTAACTTTTGTACCGCCCGTGTTTTTTCAACCTTATCCTTGTAGAAGTAAGTTCCGCCATCTTTCGCTTCCCTTGCATCAATCACGGAAAGGCAGACCAGCATTTCTAAAACTTTCGTACGGAAATATGGAAATTTCGCATTTTCCGGTACACGATACAGATCGGTAAACAAACGCTTTAAGGTCTCATTTTCTTGAATAATGAAGTATCCGTCATTGTCGCAGAATTTTTTTCGTATGGCCTTTAAATCGATTGGTATACCTGCCGCGTTCTCTTCTAAGGCTTTTTCTGCAAGGGAGCTGACAAAACCTATTGTGATGCCGTGGTAATGATTTGTCGGGAAGTAGGACATGCCTTTATGGTGGACGCGCGAATCGATGCAGATATTTCCCGTTTTTTTCATACAGCATCTCCCGTTCTCCAATTCCATGGTAATATTACCCTCACGGCAATAATCTACTGCAAGCATCGTATCCACCGCTTGGTACATAGAATGGTACTGTGACATATGAAAATCATTATACATAAGAAAAATGCCGTCAAAGACCTGATAAAGAACCATATCACCCTCGCCGGTCTCATTTTCAAGTCGTATGACAACGCATTCTTCTGTCTGCGCAAGGATACGGTATTCACCAAGCTCTCCGAAATTATGGAAGGTTTTCCATAATGCGCCCGGTACTTTGTTAGGATCCTCTTCTGAACCCTTAAATATTGAGGTGTCGTATTTCATGCTATGCCTCCTCCATACGAATAACATCGTCACAGCAGTGCTTGATAAACTCACTGTCATGTGTCACAGTAATTACAGTTCTTCCTTCTTCCTTCAGTCTATTCAAAATGCCCGCTATAACGAGCATCTGCGCATATCCCAGTCCGCTCGTCGGCTCATCCAATAGCAATATCGGCAGCTTGGACGCAATGGCGCAGGCAAGCGCGATTCGCTGTTTTTGCCCGCCGGAAAGCGACATAGGATGCCTATTTGCAAGGGATGCCAATCCGACTTCGGAAAGAATCTCCATTGCCTCTTCTTTATCCTCCTCTGGCTGACTGATAAGCACCTCATCAAGAACCGACTCAGTGAACAGCTGGTGATTCACATCCTGCATAACCATGAATATCATGCCGATTCGCTTTTTGTAAGTGTATGAAACTCCGTTCAGAACCATAATACCGTCATTTTTTTTGATACCACACACTGATTCCAAAAATGTGGTTTTTCCTGCACCATTGGCACCGACAATAGCTGTAACCTTATCTATTTGAATTTTCATTTCTGGGATAGAATATATCTCCTGTTTTTTGTTATAGGAGTAGTGAAAATTTTTAAGGCAAATATATTCTTCCGGTTTCATAGCACATTCCGCGATTTTTTTCACCATGTTTGTCAGAGGAATTCTTTGCATTGACCTTAGCCCATATCTCGCGGCATCTTCCTCTGTAAAACCGGTTATTTCACCGTGATGCAGATCTTTTTTTAGAGATCCGTTTTCCAGTATGATCACCCTATCCACCAAATCCCATACATAACTTATCCTATGCTCTGCAATGAGGATCGTCTTTCCCGCATTCTTCCATGCGAGGAGCATCTCACGCAAGTTCTCAGTCGCTTCATAGTCCAGATTTGCAGATGGCTCGTCCAAAAGTACGATTCCCGGTTGAAGCACATTCACAGATGCGCAGGCGATTTTCTGCTTTTCTCCGCCTGAAAGCTCAAAAATACTCCGATTCATTAGTGCTCCGATATGAAAGTCTTTAACTGTTTTAGATATGCGCCCTATAATTTCATCCTCCGGCAAGCCTAAGTTCTCCGGACCGAACGCAAGTTCACTGGTCGTGTCCACATTAAAGAACTGCGCACGGGGATTTTGAAAGACCGTACCAATCTTTCCTGCCTGATCCTCTATCCTGCGTTTCTCAATATCCTGACCATCTATTCGTATATTTCCCTTGATATCTCCGCTATAAAACTCCGGAATCAAGCCGTTTAAGAGGCGGAGTAGCGTAGTTTTTCCGCACCCTGAGGGACCTGTTAACAAAACAAATTCTCCGGTATTCACGGTTAAAGAAAGGTTAGACAGGCTTTTTTCTTCAGGTGTTGCGTCATAGGAGAAACTGACTTTTTCAAGCTCAATCATGCAAACACCCCCAACCCCCAGTAAATCAACATCGCTGCCACAAGCAAAAAGAAAATCCAATCAAGCCTGCCGAATCCGATGTGGCAGATATTTGTCCTCTTTTTCTGACTGCTAAGACCTCTTGTAAGTGCAGAGGCTGATAGTTCCTCCCCTATCTTCGCTGTACAGGTGATCATTGGTACAATGCGATATTCCAGTATCTGCATCATTTTTCCACCACCGAAACGGATGCCGCGCATCTTCATGGCAGCACGGATGGAGTTGTTTTCTTCACGGATCGTCGGAAAAAATCGAAACATTACACACATTGGGATTGTCAGAGCGTCCGGCATATGCAGCTTATCCATTGCAGCCTTGAACTCACTGACTGTAGTAGTATTGATGACATACATACCTGTCAGATATGCCGGAAAGAATCGTCCCACAATCATGATTACAATCAGCATAATGCTTGCCGCTGCCCCTCTTACATAAGGGAAAATCAGGGCTTCCAAAATATAAATAATAGCAATTACAATCAAGCCTATGATGCAGTTCTTATATCTTTTTGCTGTAACGAGCAATAAAAAAGGTAAAACTGTGAAAACGGTTCTAAACCAAAACAGGCGCTCTCCTCCTGCAGATGCAAGAACAAGAATTGCTTCCATGAATA
>JBQNCA010000038.1:0-8692 GCA_052169645.1 Anaerovoracaceae bacterium | reverse complement strand
ATAATTGTTGCTGTAATAAATATTCATTTATAGTTCAATCATATCAATCCGTCTATATTCCCGTCCATATATTCATAAACTCTTACACCTTCATCATCAAGATGCATTTTAACTTTCTCGTTACGGCAAAGAAAAACCATATGTGCTCCTGCTTCTCCGGTTGCAAACCATTTTTGAGACGGAGGAAATGATTCCCAATTCTTCGCATCTATATCCCATGACATATGAGCAGCTGCTTCCCAAGAATTCATAGCTCCTCTGCGTTTCAGCACGTCAAGTGCTTCCTGACAACGCAGCCTGTGATGAATCTTTAAAGATTCTATCCGTCCGTAAACATCATTCAACATATTTCTGTGACCTACAAATATGGTATCTATCTTCAGATTTTCAACTATGCGCAGACTGTTTACATATTCAGTCAAAGGATCATCAAGATAAAGCTCATAACAAAGATTGGGCGTTATATCTCCCAATATCATATCGCCTGCAAACAGTATCTTTTTTGCCTCGTCATATAAGCAGGTATGTCCCGGAGAATGTCCCGGTGTTACAATACAGCGCAGCTCATAGTCTCCTATATAAAAAACGTCTCCATCTTTTATATAGTCAAAATCAACGGTTCCCTGAGGACGCCACATAACTCCCGGATGAGTGTCTATAGCCATTTCCTGATCGAGCTTCAACCCTTCCTGTCTGAAGGCTTCAAATATATGCTCCCAATAAGTATCGTCGTGGAGTCTGTTTACGACCTTTGCTTCTTTTTCTTCGGCAAAAGCTCTGTTTTTTTCAGTCTTAAGTGAAAAAACCTGTCCGCTGTGATCCGCATGCAAATGGGTTAAAAAAATATCTATATCATCCAATTCAATATTAAGCTCCGACAATCCGTCAAACAAAGCTTCTCGACATTCCGGACGGTTGAAGCCCGTGTCTATCAAAAGACTTCTGTCCTTTCCTTTTATCAAATATGAATTCAAGAGCCTCATAGGATTATTAGGCAAAGGTACATCAATTTTAAAAATATCTTTTTTAAGTTCGGTAAGCATAGATGCTCCTTATATTTATAGAGACCATTATCTAATTGCTATACATTCGATTTCAATCCTGCAGCCTTTCGGAACGGCTGCAACCTGCACGCAGCTTCTTGCAGGAAACGGTGATTTAAAATGTTTTCCGTAAATTTCGTTCATAGCTGCGAAATCATTTAAATCCGCTAAAAAAACACTTGTCTTTATAACATTTGATATATCAAGTCCGCACTCTGCAAGTATGCTTTTTATATTGGAAATGGACTGCTCCGTCTGAGCTTCTATCGTATCGGCAATGCTTCCGTCAGCAGGATTTACAGGAATCTGCCCTGAAATAAATATCATATTTCCGTTAATTAAAGCCTGTGAATACGGACCGAGCGCAGCAGGCGCCTTATCTGTATTAATTTCAATCATTATATTCCTCCCGTTTTTATATTATATACATTTATATATTAAAAATTTTTGTTCAATCTACATCAAGTAATTATTTATCAAAATTTAAAGTTGATTTCTCAAAGGCTTATCTTTCGGGAACAAGTCTGTAGCCCGCCTTTTCCAGTTCACTTTTTATTTCTTCAATCTGTTCGGCATCTCTGGTTTCCAAACCCAATCTGAGGAAGCAGCTGGTTATAGCCATATTTATATCCGAACGGTCATAGAGCACCGACACGACATTTCCGCCGCAACCGGCTATTATGTGAGAAACGTCCTCAAGCTGTCCGGGTTTATCCTCCAATGCAATCATGAGATTTACATTGCGTCCGCTTGTTACAAGACCTCTCGTTATAACTCTGCTGAGAATGTTGACATCTATATTTCCGCCGGATATCAAACAAACTACATTTTTGTTCCTGATAGGCAACTTATCAAACATGACGGCAGCTACACTAACGGCACCTGCACCCTCTGCGATAAGTTTCTGCTTTTCCATAAGAGCCAGCACCGCTGTAGCAATTTCATCCTCGCTCACCGTAACCACTTTATCAACATATTCGGAAACCATTTTAAAGGTTGTATCTCCCGGATGCTTTACAGCTATACCGTCTGCGAAAGTCAAAACCGTATCAAGCGTAATCGGTTTATTATTATTGATACTGTCATACATACTTGGAGCTTCTGAAGCCTGTACACCGTAAACCTTAATTTGCGGTCGCAGCTGCTTTATGGCAAATGCAATGCCTGAAATCAAGCCGCCGCCGCCGATAGGTACAACCACGGCGTCTATATCATCAAGCTGATCCAAAATTTCCAGACCTATGGTTCCCTGTCCGGCTATAACCTCATCATCATCAAAAGGATGTATGAAAGTAGCGCCCGTCTCCGCCTGCAATTCAGTAGCTCTGGTATAAGCATCATCATAAGCGCCTTTTACAAGTATTACCTCCGCACCGAGATGCTTAGTCGCTTCCACCTTACTGATAGGCGCACCGTCCGGCATGCAGATTTTAGCACGTATTCCGTTGCCCGTTGCTGCCATAGCGACACCCTGCGCATGATTGCCCGCACTACATGCGATAATTCCCTTTGCTTTCTCATCTTCTGTAAGCTGACTGATTTTATAATATGCGCCCCTCAGCTTGAAGCTTCCTGTAACCTGGAGATTTTCAGTTTTAAGATATATATTGCAATTTTTTGATAAATTCGAAGCTGCTATAAGATCGGTCTTTCGCACTACATTTTTAAGAACGAAGGCTGCATGATATATTTTATCCAATGTAAGCATATGATTAATTCCCCTAAAAATTATTTTTGATATTTTGATATATATTACCACATTTTTATCGCTTTGAAGTGAAAAAATTTTGTTAAAATACCGATATTCATATAAAAAAGCACTATAATATCTTGCAGACAGTATAGCGCTCTGAATTTTATTCGGTTAAATCTAATTTTTTATTATCTTTCGACTCTCATAACACTGTCCACCGATACGGCATATTTATTTGACAATATTTCATTGAGTGCTTTATCTAAAACAGTTCTGTTAATCTCATATACTATGAAAATAAGAGGAACCGTATCGTTTGGAGAAATACCTGCACTATTTTGAATCATAGATTCTATGCCGACATTATATTTTCCAAACGTGGATGATATATTTCCCAGAACTCCTGGCATATCGGCAGCCGTCATTCTTATATAATATTGATTCACACCCTCGCCTGTGAACTTAAGTTTTGAATCATACTTAAGCAAGGGCTGAAGGTCAAATGCGGCATCTTTATCTATTGCTTTAGCTATTTCAATAATATCTCCCATTACCGCACTTCCTGTAGGCAACGGACCCGCTCCCTTTCCGTAAAACATCAAGTCATCGACAGCATTGCCTTTAAGAAATATTGCATTAAATTCATTGTTCACTGAAGCAAGAGGATGATTCTCAGATACAAGAGCAGGCTGCACATTACACTCAACAGTATTTCCTACCATGCCCGCTGCCGCCAAAAGTTTTATCTTATATCCGAAATGTGTGGCAAAATCTATATCATCTTTTGTAATATCTGTAATTCCTTGCGTAGGAATATCCTCGGGTTGAATTTCGACACCGAATATCAGAGACATGAGAATAGAAAGTTTATTCGCCACATCATAGCCCTTAACATCTCCGGAAGGATCTTTTTCCGCAAAGCCCTTTTCCTGAGCGTCACGAAGGACGGATTCATAATCCTTGTTGCAATCCGTCATTTGAGTCAAAATATAATTTGTGGTTCCGTTCATTATCCCGAGAATTCCGTCTATTTCATTAGACAAAAGAGCTGTCGTAATTGCATTTATAATAGGAATTCCTCCCGCAACACTTGCTTCAAAACGAAGCATAACATGATTATCTTCCGCAAGTTTCTGCAATTTATGTCCGTTCTTTGCTATAGCAGCTTTATTTGCAGTTACTACATGCTTGCGGTTTGACAAAGATGCCGCCATAAATTCCGTTGCAGGCTCAATTCCTCCTATAAGCTCGACAACAATATCAATTTCCGAATCATTTATAATATCATAAGGATCCGTGACATAAACGTTTTGAGGGATGTCTATACCTCTGTCTTTTTCAGGATTTCTATTCAGAATCTTTGTAATTTCAATACAAACACCTGTATTAGCCTTTATCTTTTCACAATTAAGTTCCAGAGTTCTATATGTCCCCTTAGCGACATTTCCTATTCCGAGTATTCCGACTTTAACAGCTTTCATAAGCATCCTCCCAAAAAACAATTTTTATATATTAATTTTATAAACCTCAAAATTAAGCCTAAATGCTTAAAATAATTTCAATTTTTATACTTGTAAGGTATTATACAGAAATCAATTCATATAATGTTAAAAATTTTATATATCATATGAAAATTTTATTCAAAAATGATGTCCCTTCACAAGTATTTTCCACTTCCAAGTATTCACATACAGTAGCGCCTATATCGGCAAAGGAAGCGAGCGTTCCCAGATTGATATTATGAGCTATATGTTTACCGTAAACAATTACAGGAATGTGTTCTCTTGTATGATTCCAACCCTTAAACGTAGGATCGTTCCCATGATCCGCACACAATATAAGTATATCGGAAGCTTTCATAATATTTAAAATATCAGAAAGCCTCTTATCAAAAGCCTCTATGGCTTTACCGTAGCCTATAGGATTTCTTCGATGACCGTATAAAGAATCAAAATCCACAAGATTTGTAAAAATCAACCCGTTTTCACATTCATTCATAAAACGTATGGTTGCATCCATACCCTCATCGTTATTTTTTGTCGATATTGAGGCAGTTATTCCTGAGCCGTTAAAGATATCATTGATTTTACCTACAGCACAAATCTCTTTACCTTGTCTTTTAATAAGATTCAATATAGTATCCTTAGGAGGATCCAAGGCATAATCGTGTCTGTCTCCTGTCCGTATATATTCACCGTCTTTTACAATAAAAGGACGTGCTATTACTCTGCCCGTTAAAAGCTCTCCGACCAGCATTTCCCTTGCTATACAGCATATCTCATACAAGCGCTCCAACGATATAACCGACATATCAGCAGCTATCTGAAATACGCTGTCTGCCGAGGTATATACTATCGGATAACCTGTTTTTGCGTGTTCTTCACCCAGTTCTTTTATAATCTCGGTACCGGAGGCTGCAAAATTTCCTATAACCTTAGTCCCTATACGCTCTTCAAATGCATGAATAAAGCTTTTCGGAAAACCGGTATCCGTGAAAGTTTGAAAAGGTGTATCTGTTATTATACCGGCAATTTCCCAATGACCTGTAATAGTGTCCTTTCCCTTCGATTTTTCTGCGGCTCTGCCATACGATGCGATTATATCATCTTCTTTATGTGCAATTCTGATACCGTCTATATGATTAAAACCCATTCGGCACAGATTGGGAATATTCATAGAATAATTTTCTTCTATATGATTGATTGTAAATGCTCCCGCATCACCATAGATATCTGCATCAGGCATGGCTCCTGCTCCCAAGCTGTCCATTACAATCAATATCACACGTTTATCATATGACATTTTATACCTCCTTCAACAGAACAGGTTTAAAATTTATGGTATCACAAGATACAAGCCTGTAGCTTATGCCGTTAACCGCTCCGTTATATGCATGTTTTAAAGCATCTGTACCGTGTATATGACCGTATATTACACAATCCACATTATATTTTTCAAATAATCGGGTGAATTCTGTATCATGTCCTTGATTATCCGTCGGCGGATAATGCATGGCTGCAATTATAAACTCAGCATTGTCGGCTACAGACTTCAAAGACATTTCAAGTCTTATGAGCTCTCTGCGGTAAATCTTTTCATCATGGCTGCTCCATTCCTGAGTAGAAATGGGTATGTTCCAACCTCTGCTCCCGCAAATGCCTACAGCATTTAAATTAAAGCTGTTATTTTGCAGAAATATCATATTGTCGGGAAACATTTTGTTTAAACGTGATATAGAGCCCCACCAAAGATCATGATTTCCTTTCAGTAAAATTTTTTTTCCCGGAAGCTTTGAAATCCAAGTGAGATCAGGTACGGCATCTTCAAATTTTAAAGCCCATGAAATATCGCCCGGCACAATTACCAAATCTTTATCCGATACAATTTTCATCCATGATTCTTTTATTCTGTTCGCATGGTTCTTCCATGCAGCTCCGAATATATCCATGGGCTTATCCGATGCAAATGAAAGATGTGTATCTGAAAGGGCAAATATTTTCATTTTAATACCTGATTACATTATGAGAAAAAACTCTAATTTAAATTATCTATTAAATTATATTATAATGCAAGTCAAATCGTATCTACAAACTGCTTTTCCCGTCTCGTCGAATCGCTTTCAAAATAAGTTGACTTACCCTCTCCTAACGCCTCCAAAATAAATTGAAAAACCCGAGCCGATTATGATGTTTATATCAGTTCGAGTTTTATATCAGATATTCATATTTAATATACTATTATTAATACGATAAATTTAATCAATCGCCCTTAAAGTCTGTTAAAAACTTTTATATGGATTTTATTAAATCAGCTGTATTATTTATTATTCAGTTTCGCTTACCTGAACGAAGGTTCATAACTATTCCGGTAGAAACTGCAAGCAAGCCTATCAATGACAGCAGCTCTATGAGCCGGAAATTCTGACCTGTCTGAGGGAGCTTAGGTCTGTTGTCCGTAATATTACTGATAAAAGCGTTCGGTACTAAATCATTGACAATGTTTACATTTTTAACATTTGAAGGAGTTTTATTTATAGTTTTAGAACCGATAGGCACTCCGTCATCGGGGATATCCGATCCCGGATCTCCCGGTATATTCGGAGATTTAGGCGGTATTTTCGGATTATCTGTTGGAGGTGCAGGCGGTGTTTTCGGTTCGTCTTTAGGTGGGTTTTTCGGAGTCGTTGAAGTTCCCGGCGTTCTTATAGGAATGTTTTTTATTTCTTTTATACATTCACCGTTTGATGTTACATCGACATAATATTCTTCTTCACTAAGCATATATCCGGCAGGAGCTTCTGTCTCTTTGATTTTGTATTTCCCCGGAATAAGCTTATCTGATATGGCCTCGCCGTTTGAATTCGTTGTCAAAGTAATCGTATTCCCGTTATTTGTATTGGTAATTTGAAATTTTGCATTCGGAAGCTTGATTTCATTCTTTTCCGAATCAAGCTTTACAATCTTTATTTTGCTTGTCAGGTCACCTTGTCCCTGACCGCCCGAATTTGCAATGATGTAGAACTTCTCTACTGTAACAATATTACTATCGCCTTCAAACTTGGCTTTATTCTTTAATTTAAGTCCCGGCTTATATGTGGTTTTATATCTGAGTTTGTATTGTTGTCCGTCATTTATAGCTCCCATATTATAGGTAAAGCTTGTTTTTTCAGGATTAAATACAATTTTATCGCTTATATTCTCTTTTGTGGCGCCCTGTTGCTCGTTTCCATACTCATCCATTTCAACTTTCCATAAATCAAAGCTGTCCTCAACATAGTGTATCCCGTCCATATCTCCATTTTCAGCTGTAAGCTGATCGGAAATCACAACATTACTGAAATTGGCTTTTTTATGATTAATTCTAATAGCCCAATGAACATAACCTTCCGCTGATAAGCTTTGTCCTGACCATTTAGTAAAAACTTCCTCAACTAAAGGATTCTGTGGCGGTGCTGGTGTTGTCGGAACGTTAATTTTTTTACTGAAAGATCCTATTGAAACGGAAATCTCGTGATTACCGGTTCCGGAAATTTTATCTTCATTAAAATTAGCATTTAAATACATAGTGCCTTTAATATTATATTTATCTTCCACATAATTTGTGAATGATACCTTTATACTTCCGCCTCCTTCATCCCATGTCGATGTGACAACAGCCTTTGCAACTACATCCGTTCCGTTCGGTGCTGTAATATTAAAGTTACATGCATCATGATCTTGCGGGAATCTGAATTCTTTCGGCAAGGTTACAAAAAAATAATCCCCTTCTTTCAACGTATTGTCGTATATACTTGCATCCCATGTCATGCTCATTCTCACAAAATCACTTGTCTTAAAACCGCCGGAAGGAACTGCTCCGTTTTGATCGGTTATAGTGAAATCTGTAATCTTCGTTTTATCACGCTCGGTAGGGGCTGCAAATGCAGGTTCGCCTTGGATTATCACCGAAAAAAGCATTACAAAGACTATAGTCAATGACAACATTTTTTTCGTGAATTTCTGTATATTCATTTATTTTAGCTCCTGTTGTTTGAATCAGCCGATGAAAATCTTTTTGTAAAAAATAAAACAAAAAGATTATTTATTCTAATATTTTAAAATTTTCTTACAAAACATTAAGAATACTTTTCACTCATTATACATATAAATCGCTTAAAGTTACAGTGTTATTAAAAACAATTTCTTAATTATTTTTTAATTTTTACATGATTTTCCAGTATATATATCATAAAACGCCACTTTTTTTCACTTAAAAGTAAATAAAAAGACTTATGGGTTTTAAAATATATCAATTTATGATAAATATACTTATATATATCACCATCATCATTTTATCACAATTATCGGCATTACAGTTATCGAATCTCCTATGATTCGTTTCTTAGATGCTTCTTTTTTTGATTTTGAATTGTCAAGTCAAGTGCAACGAGGTTGAATAATAAACCTCATAAGGAGTT
>JBQNCA010000037.1:0-9554 GCA_052169645.1 Anaerovoracaceae bacterium | reverse complement strand
CTACAATTCTACCTTTATCTATAACAAGTATCTTGTCTGCATCTACTACAGTAGAAAGTCTGTGGGCAATCATCAATGTCGTCTTGTTCTTTGATAACTTTTTAAAAGACTCCTGAATCAAATGTTCATTTTCAGGATCCGCAAAAGCTGTGGCTTCATCTAAAATTATAATATCTGCATCTTTAAGAAAAGCTCTTGCTATAGAAAGTCTTTGAGCTTCTCCACCTGAAAAATAAGTGCCCTTTGTCCCATAAACAGTATCGAGACCGTTTTCCAATCTTTTTACAATCTCTTTAGACCCTGAATTTATCAAAGCATTGTCTATATCTTCATCATTTGCATCAGGATTTCCAATTAGAAGATTTTCTCTTAAGCTCATCTTAAACAGCTTGGAATTTTGAAAAACAAAAGCTATTTTTTTCATTAAAGCCTTTTTATCAAAGTCTTTTATGTTTATCCCTCCAATAAAAATTTCACCTGATTTAATATCATAAAACCTGGCAGCAAGCCTTGCCACAGTAGTTTTACCGCTGCCTGAGGAGCCGACTAAAGCAACCCTTTCTCCCTTGTTTACTTTAAATGAAATATTATCTAAAACATTTTCGCCGCCGTAAGAAAAGCTTACATTTTTAAACTCTATCCCGACATCGGAGCTCGTCCCGTCACCATAAACGAAGTCGTCAAAATCAAGTATATTTTCAATTTTATTTAAAGCAAGCTCTGCAAAATAACTGAATTGTGATAAAGCCACAGGTACCAGGAAAAATGCTGTTGATGTGGATACCGTCTCAAACCATGACATTTTATTCGTATAACTCATAGTCAGCTTCAGTACATTGTCTTTTATTTTTATGATTAATGAATATAACTTATCAAAGCTATCGACACTTTGTGCAAATGTTTTTACCACAGGAATTCCTCTGACATATTCCACAGTTTGAGAAGACAAATCGGAAAGTCCCGCATAATACTCATCTTTCATTTTCTTGCTTTCGGATGTCATCATTGCCGACATCAGTATCATACCGATAATCATCGGTACCATACTTGCAATACCTAACTTCCAATTAAACATAAAGAAAAACACGAGCAGTACTATCGGCGATATAACCGTCATCGCCATGTCGGGAAGCTGATGTGCCAAAAAAGAATGGGTTTCAGATGCACCGGATACAATTACATTTCGAATTCTCCCGCTTTCCTTATCATCAAAATATCCAAGCGGTTTATTTATCAGTTTTTTTACTGAGGTTTTAATAATATTATCCTCCACTTCAAATGCGAAAATATGGGATAAAATAAGTCCTATCAGATATATAAATAAACCGAGTCCTGCAAATGCCGCCGCATAAATCGAGTTTTCTTTTACATAGTCAAAATCTGCCGTTTCATTTAAAATCAAGCTGTTCACAATTCTATTAATATAAACCATAGGCATCAAAACCATGACTCCCGATACAGCGGACATAAGCATAGCAATATAAAGCAAAAAACCTTTTTTGCCGGCATAAGGCATCAGTCTTTTCAGTATGGATTTTTTCTTATTCTTCAATGATTAGCTCCTCCTTTTTAAAATTCAACAAAGCATATAAATAGCCTTTACGGACTAATTATATAAGATTTTTTTCAAGCTCTTTTTTATGAAAGCAGCTTTTCTCTTGTTTTTAACCTGCGTTCATTATATAATAAGCAAAATTCCCATTCAATTAGATAGGGCTAATTATGTCCGTTCGGGATAATGTCTATTCGGGATAAAACTCAAAAAGGGAGATGTACATGAGCAATTTTTATAACTTTGTTAAAAACTATTTTTCTACAAATGAATGTACAGGCAATACAAAATACTCATCCGTAGGACATACCTTCCGTTTTAACACAGATTATGCAGAAGGCATATATTGGTTTTATGAAGGGAAAAATTTTACAATTGATATTCATGATGTCTTCATAAAAAAAGAAATTATCCATACAAGCTTTTCCGGCTTGGATAATTTCTATTTATTTTACTCATCATATTTAGTTACAGCAAACGGGGAATGTTTTAATCCTTATCAAAATCTTTCTTCAAACTCGCTCTATATTATAAATACAAAAAATTCTAAAAACTTTAGATTTATACTGCATAAAAACTCTCCCTATTTAGGAATAGGTATAAACTTCAACCAATCCCTGATAGATGAATGTCTCTCCTCTTATAAAAATGAAATTCGTAGCTACGAAGATTTATTTTTTAATACCGTTACCATAATCAACAAACCTTTAGAACGAATTGCAAAAGACATAATGAATTGCAAAATGGTATCTCCCGCTGCCGAAATCTTTTTTGAGTCAAAGGCAAAGGAATGGTTAAGCATAACAATAGACGCATTTTTTAATAAGTACAACAATCCACTGTCCGTTGCAGATGATGAAGCTTTAACAAATGTCGCCAATTATATAGACGATCACTATGCTACATCAATCTCACAAGAAACCTTGGAAAAAATATCCACTATGAGCGGTACAAAGCTGAAAAAACTATTTAAGCAAAAATATCAATGCACAATTACTGAATATACTCAAAGGCGACGAATGAATATGGCGGAAATCCTTCTGCTCAACTCCACCCTTAAAATTCAGGATATAGCGGAAGCTGTAGGATATTCTTCTCATAGCAAATTTAGTACATGCTTTAAAAAATACAAAGGATTTTACCCTAAAAATATTAAAAAATATGCGAAAAACAATCCTTCTGATTAAAAAAATTATCGCCGCATGAATGCATGGGATAATTTTTAAAGTCCCCTTATATCTGATATCCATTCATCAAAATTATCTTTGCTCTTTCTGCTTTCACAATAGGGCTTAAAAATTTTTGCACCGCCCGAAATGAGTTTTATATCCTTCATGCTCTTTTCAATGGTAGCCATAGTAGCTGTAGCAAAAGGAATAAGAGTTTTTCCGTTAAGATTACAGCTGTTCAAAAATTCTCTTACAAACACCGGCATTGTATTGTACCAGATTGGAAATCCCGCAAATACAACATCATAAGCCGATAAGTCGGGAATCTCCGTTATAAATTCGGTTTTTTTCCCTGTAAGGTTTTCTTTAGCTACTCGAAGTACTGAAGAAATATAATTTCCATATTCCTTTTCAGGCTCTACTTTGAGCATATCAGCGTCGGTTGTCTCAGCAATTTTGTGCGCAAGCGCCTCTGTATTTCCCGATTTTGAATAATAAAGAATAATTGCCTTCATATCAATAATGCCTCCATTCAAAATTTTGCAATATCAATATAATGATTATATATCTTTTCAACATTTTATGATACGCTGCGCATATTTTTATTTTTTACTTTTTTATGCTTCGAACCGTAAGCGCTTCTATCTTTTACAATTGAAGTTTTTGAAGCTTTCTTACCATTTTTATTGTCATGTCTGTTAAAGCTTCTCAATTTATAGCTGCCCGAGTTCTTTGTTTTTCTGCCGCCTTCCGATTTTCCATGTCTTTCATTGCCGAATTCAGGCTTTGAATTACGTCTCTTCCCGGCTGAATCGGACTTGCGATTTTCTTTGAAGCTCCTGTTTTTACAGTGATCTTCTTTTTTATTTACTTTATCATTTTTATGGTTATTATCTATAAAATTATTTTTATTAATACTTATCTTTTCCTCGAAGCTGTAATCCTTATGATTTTCATCAAAATATCTGTTTTTCCTCGACTCTTTTCCGTTTTCACGATTCTTATTTATAAAATTGCTTTTACGAAAAGCTTTATTTTCCTCGGATTTGTAATCTTTGCGACTTTTATCGGAAATTCCGCTTTTTCTCAAAGCGCTTTCATCAGAATATGATAATTTCTTATTATCGGCATAATCAGTTCTGCCGTTCTGCTCGGATTTCATATTCCTGTTTCTGATTCTCTTATTAATATGACGCTGTACCCTTCTGCTGTGTTTCTTTTTAACCTCTCGGCTAATCTCAATAGACCACTTCGTTTTCAGCTCGGGGATTTCTTTTTCTATCAATTTTTCGATATCCGCAAGAAGATTCATTTCATCGGCAGTGCATATAGTTACAGCTTCACCTGATTCTCCGGCTCTGCCGGTTCTTCCTATTCTGTGCACATAGGATTCAGCTTCAACGGGCAAATCATAATTAAACACATATCCCAATTTAGGAATATCTATTCCTCTTGAAGCTACATCGGTAGCAATCAAAATATTTACCTGACCCGACTTAAACCTCTGCAAAGCCTGCTGTCTCTGCCCCTGTGTCTTGTCGCCGTGTATAGCCAAAGCTCCTATTCCCTGTCTGCCCAGTTCCCTGACCAGCTTATCCGCTCCATGCTTGGTTCGGGTAAATACAATCGCACTGTCAACCTTATCATTTGATAGCATCTCTGAAATTGTTTTTATTTTATTTTCTTTTTCAATAAAGCATATTTTCTGATTTACGGTATCAGCCGCCTTTATCTCAGGTTCAATATTTATGGATATCGGATTATTTAGAATTTCTTCGGCAAGCTCCTCTATCTTGGCAGGAATAGTAGCTGAAAACATCACTGTTTGGCGCTCCTTGGGCATATATGCTTCAATTTTCCTTACATCTCCTATGAAGCCCATATCAAGCATGCGATCCGCTTCATCCAGAACAAATATTTCTATATTCTTCAGGTCTATAAAGCCCTGATTCATTAAATCCATCAATCTGCCGGGTGTTGCCACAAGTACATCGACACCCCTCTTAAGTGCGGCAATCTGAGGATTCTGCCTCGCTCCGCCATATATACATGCGGCTCTGAGAGGCAGATATCTTCCGTACATTTTGAAATTTTCAAATATCTGTATTGCAAGTTCCCTCGTCGGTGTGAGCACAAGAGCTCTTATTTTCTTGGACTTTAATATCTCCAGCTTGCTCAGTATAGGCAAAGCGAATGCGGCAGTCTTGCCCGTTCCTGTCTGAGCGCAAGCGATCACATCATTTCCCTTCATTATTTCGGGAATGGCCTGTTCCTGCACAGGTGACGGTTCAATATAACCGACCTTCGCAACTGCATCTTTAACTTTTCTTTTTAAATTCAGCTCTTTAAATGTCATTCAAACTCCTTGTATTTTTGTATCTTTAATTTATAAAATTATATGCATAACTAAAAAACACCTGTCGGAAATATGTATTCTACCCGACCGGTGCAACCCATCATCTTAAATAAAAACATATCGCTTTATGCAATGCAATGAACTTATGTCAAATGCCTTGCAGCCTCATAATGATACCATATGATTATATAAATTGCAATCTGTGTTTGATTGTATTAGAATTAAGTTGTATTAGATAATTTTCAGTACAGAAAGGATAGGTCATGAATTACAAAATCATAGGCGATAACCTGCCTGCCGTTATATGCACGGTAGAGCCGGGAGAGACTCTTATAACTGAAAAAGGTGCTATGAGCTGGATGTCTCCTAATATGAAGATGGAAACGGGCGCTACAGGCGGTATAGGTAAGGCATTCGGAAGAATGCTTTCAGGCGACAGCATTTTTCAGAATAAATATACCGCTCAGGGAGGTCCCGGAGAAATCGCATTTGCATCATCATTTCCGGGTTCGATAAGAGCATTTGAAATAGCTCCGGGAAAAGAAATTATTTGCCAAAAATCCGCATTTCTCGCAAGTGAAGCTTCCGTAGAGCTTTCAGTGGCTTTCCAGAAGAAATTAGGAAGCGGCTTGTTCGGCGGAGAAGGCTTCATAATGCAGAAGCTTTCCGGCAACGGCACGGCCTTCATAGAAATCGACGGCTCTACACATGAATATGAACTTGCTTCAGGACAGCAGATTATAGTTGACACAGGATATATCGCAGCTATGGATGCAAGCTGTTCCATAGATATAAAAACCGTACCGGGATTAAAAAATATGTTCCTCGGAGGTGAAGGTATTTTCAATACGGTTATCAGCGGTCCGGGAAAGGTGATTCTCCAGACTATGCCTATTAATCAGGTTGCAGGCGCTATACAGCCTTTCATAGTCACAGGTAAATAATTCTTCCTTATAGATTAACCCCGCAGGTCGGATTGAAAAGGTCCGGCTTGCGGGGTCTATTTATCAGTCCGACTTTTAAGATCGGTTCAATTATATATATTTTAATATTATTTAATTAAAATTTTTAATTTATCCTCATCGAATCAACTCAAATTTCAGGTATCTCGTCCATCAATTCCAGAGAATATTCTTCATTCATAGTCCTGCACATCTGAACGAAAGTATCCAACGGCACATTCTGAATCTGTTTGTTCTGTCCTCTGAGATTTATGGAAACGGTACGCTCTTCAGCTTCCCTATCTCCGAGCACTATTATATAAGGGTTTTTGTAATTCTTATACTGTTTGATTTTTTCCTTCATATTGCGGTCGGTATAGTCGACCTCGGAACGGATATGATTCTTAAAGAGAAGCTTTTCAACTTCCTCGGCATATTCGTTATGCTCCGTGCGAATAGGTACAATTCCCACCTGCACGGGTGAAAGCCAGAACGGCATAGCACCTTTGAAGTTTTCTATCAATATACCTATGAAACGTTCCATCGAACCGAATAGGGCACGGTGTATCATAACCGGCTGCCTCATTGAACCGTCCGCAGCCACATATTTTAAATCAAAGTTGAGAGGAAGCTGAAAATCCAACTGTATAGTTCCCATCTGCCATTCTCTGCCGATACAATCCTTCATTTTAAGATCTATTTTAGGACCGTAAAAAGCTCCGTCTCCTTCATTAAGCTCATAGTTTCCGGCACCGTATTTTTCTTCGAGAATATTCTTCAGAGAAGCCTCCGCCTGATTCCACAGCTCTATATCTCCCATATAATCATCCGGTCTGGTTGAAAGCTCTGCAACATATGTAAGTCCGAAAGTTCCGTATATTATTTCCGCCAAGTCCATAATATTCTTTATTTCATCGGCAATCTGATCATTTGTAACCAGAAGGTGCGCATCATCCTGATGAAATTCCTGAACTCTGAATAATCCATTCAGCTCACCTGATTTTTCACGTCTGTGTATTATATCCGTCTGTGAATATCTGAGCGGTAAATCCCTGTAACTGTGCTGAGTATGTCTATACACATTTATAGCATTAGGACAGTTCATAGGCTTGATCGCAAGTACATTATCATCATCACCCGGTGTTATAAACATATTATCTTTATAATGATCCCAATGACCGCTCTGAATCCACAGCTGTCTCGAACTCAAAACAGGTCCTGAAATTTCCTGATAGCCTGCCTGTTCATGCAGCTGTCTCCAAAATTCCAGCAATGCATTAAACATCTTCCAGCCTCGCGGCAGCCAATAAGGCATCCCCGGAGCTGTAGGATCAAACATGAAAATATCCAGTTCCTTACCGAGTTTTTTATGATCACGCTCCATAGCTTCCTTTACCAAAGCAAGATGTTCCTTGAGTTCCTGCTTGCTAGGAAAAGCATAGCAATATACACGCTGCAGCTGATCATTATGCTCATCGCCTCTCCAGTATGAACCCGATACCGATCTTATCTGAAATGCAACATTGAGAAGATCCTGAGAATTCTCAACATGAGGACCTCTGCACAAATCCATAAAATCATCACCTGTACGATATACGGTAATCAGCTCATTCTCCGGCAAATCCTGAATCAGCTCGATCTTATATTTCTGACCTTTAAACAGCTCCAACGCCTCACTGCGTGTAACCTCAAGTCGAATCCAGTCCTCTCTGCGCTTCATGATTTCACGCATCTTGTCTTCTATCGGCTTGTAATCTTCCTTGGTTATACCCCTCGGAAGCAGGAAATCATAATAAAAGCCGTCCGCAATATCCGGTCCGATGGCATACTGCACTTCGTCCTTTCCGAATATCTCTATGACAGCCTTTGCAAGTATATGTGCCATGGAATGACGGTACACCGCCTTTAATTCCTCTTTATCCATATCAAATATCTCCTTTTCAGTAATATATATTTGCATATGATTATATCAAATTTTCGGAGCTGTGCGCAAACAATTCAAAGAAAAACTGAAAAGCTCATTTAAATACGGAAAGATTTCCCGAATCGACAAAATATCCGATTTCTGAGAAATCCTCCGTATTTCAATCCGTTTTTTCTACTTAACCGAACTTCTCCGCCTGCGACTTTAAATCGATTTCATCGGTATCGGCGGAAAATACTTTGCCGCATTTTAAAATAGCAGCCTTATAGAATACAGTCGAATTTCCGTTTGTATTTCTTACAGCTTACCTCCAAATACCGGAAAGAATACATGTTCCCCATAGCTCTTTATTTGTTCAAAATTCTTCAATATTTCCATATCTTCATCGGATATAGTAAATTCCACATCGGCATTATTCCTCATATGCTCGGGATTTGCCGTCTTAGGGAGCACGATCATTCCCAGCTGAATATCATATCGAATGCAGAGTTGCGGAATACTTACTCCATATTTTTCGGACATCCGTGCGATGGCTTCATTTTTCATTGCTTCCCCATGAGCAATGGGTGAATACGCTTCCATTACCATACCCTTGTTCTGACAATATTTTATAAGCTCATACGGTGTATTTGAAATATGACAAAGCACCTGATTTACCATAGGCTTTATCTCCGCCGCATCCCAAAGATTATCTATATCTTCCTTCAGAAAATTTGAAACTCCGATAGCTCTGATTTTGCCTGATTTGTAGGCATCCTCCAAGGCTTTCCATGCCTGCCTGTTGCCCTCGACATAGCGATTTTCCGATTGATTTACTTCCATCCACGGCTGAGGCGAATGAATAATCATCATATCTATATAATCAAGTCCGAGCTTTTTTAAAGTTTCATCAATGCCTGCCGCAGCTTCTTCATAACTTTTATGCTCCGCCGCCACCTTTGATGTAATAAATATATCTTTTCTATCTATACCGCAGGTGCGAATTCCCTCTCCGACACCGTGTTCATTTCTATAAGCCTGTGCCGTATCCACATGGCGATATCCGATTTTGACGGCTTCTCTTACGGCATCGGCAGCCTTATCATCATCAATCAACCATGTACCGAGGGCAAGTACCGGAATATCTACTCCATTCAACAATTTTACAGTTTCATTATACATTTCAAAATCCTCCTTAAATTTTTTACGGTATAAGCTTTACAAGACACCCGTATACCATCCGATAAACGGTAGATTCTTTGAATTTTATGCCTGCAACAGCCATTGCCTTTTTCTGCTTATCTGTATGAAATACAAAAGGGTATACTCCGAATAAAAATGCGCAAAAGTTATTACAAAATTCTTCGCATTCATAATCCGTGATTTCGACTTTATAAGCTTTTAAGATATTTGTAAAAGCCGTGACAGCTCGCAAATGCAATTTTTTAAACTCAGACAAACACTCCACTCTGCTTTTAAGCTCAATTTCAAAAAGATTCATGTTGAGAATATGATATGTACCCTCTTTACTGATATGTACCCTCTTTACTGATATGTACCCTCTTTACTGGACAACCGGTAAGGAGGGTATTTTCATGCGTTACAGTCATGAGTATAAGTTAGAGTGTATCGA
>JBQNCA010000036.1:0-11162 GCA_052169645.1 Anaerovoracaceae bacterium | reverse complement strand
AAAATCCGGTGGAGAGTTTCATGACAGATACATTATTATCGACTGGAATACCGAATACCAGAGAATCTATCATTGTGGTGCGTCTTCTAAAGATGCAGGGCAAAGAATCACAAGCATAACGAAAGTAGTCGATCAGATGATTTATACTGACCTTATTAATAATCTATTGAAAAATCCAGTGTTGAAGTTAAAATAGAAGTAAAAAATGAATTGGAAATTTGAAAAAATATGTTTCCAATACTTGACGTCAAAGGGGATTATGGTCTGACATAAATACCACAGTTCTTGTTTTGACAGTAAATAGATATCAGATAACATACTATTAAGGAAAAGAGGAGTTAATGATATGGAGCGTTATATAATACAAAGAAATGACTTTTTGAGTATTAATATTCAGGCGTATTTTAATACTTATTATGTAGGGTATAAACGACCGGGCAATCCCGATTTCTTGAATGAATTGAAAAATACTTTTAATGATAAACCTTCGATAGATTTAAAAAAAGCTATGGAGCCTATATACGACAGATTTGTAGAAGATATACCGAAAATCATTCAGGAGAATCAGTTCGATGAATGCGTTCTTGTAAGTGTTCCAAGATCAAAAGCATATTCAATGTACTCTAATAATCAGTTATTGTTCAATGAAACAATAAAAAATTCTTTTTCCGCTATCTGTGAAAAGGTTCCTTTTTGCAAATTGTTTGATGGGTCTGAGTGGATTACTCGGATCAAAAATACGAAAACAACCCATATCCGTAAAGAAATAAGTGGATTTAATAATGATGGCGACCTCCCGTATCCGGGAATCACTAAGGATACTTGTGTATATGACTCGACGATTAAAGGTAAAGATATCATTTTGATTGATGACATTTATACTGCAACTGTAAATATTGATGAAGACTGTATCCAAGCATTATTAGATTGGGGTGCAAAAAGTGTAGTATTTTATTCCATCGGATATACAAAGAGGTAGTAAATGAAATTTTCAGATATAGCATTAAAGGTGTTGGCGGCAAAAGAAAGTGGACTTATAAAGACAAATGCTGAATTTTGGTCGAAGTGTCCTAATAGGCGGGAATTTGATGAAAAGATATGTAAGGCTCCCGGATTTTCTATGACACATGAAAGATTGTATGATGCATATTCGGATAACGATAGTGATATAGGAATAATTTGTGCTTTTGATGAGGACTTTCCCTACATTAATCCTAAAGCAAAGAATAAAGGAGATAAGCCTTTTTTGCTTTTTTATAGGGGGGATTATTCTCTTTTAAGCGATTTGAATAAGAATGTTGCAGTGATAGGTTTAATTAATCCGGAAGAAAAGATTCAAAAGAGAGAAAGAGAGATTGTTAAAAGATTAGTAAAAAATGATCTGATTATTGTGAGCGGTTTAGCAGCAGGCTGTGATTCTATAGCTCATAGAGTTGCTGTAGATATGGGAGGGAAGACTGTTGCTATATTACCATCCAGTATCAGTAAGGTATATCCTGCCGGACACAGGGAGTTTGCAGAGGAAATTGTTGAAAAAGGTGGACTTTTAATCTCGGAATATTATAAAGATCCCACGTCAAGAAGTGAGTCTTTGAAACGTTTTATTGAAAGAGATAGATTGCAGGCGATGTTTTCTAAGGTAGTCATCCTAATTGCGAGTTATAGAAAGGGTGAGGGGGATAGTGGTTCACGTCATGCGATGGAAGCAGCAAAAAAATATGGAATAGAGAGATTCACCATGTTTAATCAAAAAACTGATAGTAAGAATCCGCAATTTGGGCTAAATAGGGATTATTTAAGTAAAAATGTGGACAATCGTACTAAAGTCTTGATGACAGGCTCTATTAATTATATTACAACTTTACATAATCCGAATTTGGATAGCTCACATACTTCGTCGGAGTGTGGACAGCTTGGTTTTAACATATGAGGTACTATGTTTTTGATCTTGATAATACTTTGGTTTTCACAGATGCCCTCAATAATGAAGCCTATAATTTTGTATTAAAGAAATTCGGATTATCTGAAATTCGGAATGTAGAGAGAATTACAAGGGAAGTTGTCTTTCAGAAATATCCAGAAGTAGAAAAGTGGAAAGATGAAATTATTGCTTTGAAGCAAAATTTTTTTCTGAATAACTTGGAGAGAACCTTCCCGGCAAGAGAACTTTTGATTAAATTGAAGAATTACGAGAAATGTAGGAATATTCTTTGGACGAGTGCTGAAGAAACTAGGGTTATTGCTATCCTCGAATATTATAAAATTGCTGAAAAATTTAGGGATATTGTATTCAGTAAAAAAGTGGATGTGGCAAAAGATATAAGGAAAATATGCAGAATTTTTGAGTGTAGTCAAGAAGACTTGATTTTTTTTGATGATAATTTGAGGGTGATTCAGAAGTTGAAGCGCTTAAAACTGATTTATAATCCTACTTTCTAAATGGAATTAAGTGTTGTTTCTGTAAAAAAGAGGAAGTATCAAGGTGCATTTTAGTTATTAATTGCTATGTTATACCTCAATGTACAAAATGAACTTTGAATAAATGTTAAGCAAGTGAGTACAAAATCATTACTTCAAAGAAAGCAAGTTCTGAAAAAAATATGTATCCAATACTTGACACAAGGGTGAGATTTAAAATGGACTTTTATAATATTGCGGAAAAAAGACCTGTTAAAGAAATTATTTCCATGTTTCCTATATCTGAGGATTTCTTTGCAAATTTGAATCTGGGTGATTTGGATGTCAGTCTGCCACTTCCGGATGCTTTGGAAAAATGCGATGAAGTTTGGATACAAGAGCTTGGAACGGATATAGATGAGCTGTTGGAAGAATTCGCCGAATTTTTAGAAGCTTTTTCATCTCCTCAGGATAAGGCGTCAGAAATTGAAAGCATAACCGTAAAAGGAGGCTTTGATAAAACAGGAATAGCCGAAAATGTCGAGATTACTGTAAAAAGAGGAGAAATTCTCAGCATAGTGGGACCGACAGGCTCGGGCAAAAGTCGTCTGCTTGGAGATATAGAATGTATGGCTCAGGGAGATACACCTACGGGACGCAGAATAATGCTTAACGGAAAATTTCCGGACGATGATGAACGCTTTGAATTGGAAGGCCAGCTTGTTGCTCAGCTTTCCCAGAATATGAATTTTGTAATGGATTTGAATGTCAAAGAATTCCTTGAAATGCATGCTCGCAGCAGATTTTCCGGCGATCCTGAAGCCATAGCGGAACGCTGCTTTATATGTGCAAATGAGCTTGCAGGTGAACAATTTACGATAGATACCAAGGTTACGCAGCTTTCCGGCGGACAGTCAAGAGCATTGATGATAGCGGATACTGCATTTATGAGTTCTTCGCCTATAGTTTTGATAGATGAAATCGAAAATGCAGGTATTGATCGAAGAAAAGCGATAGGGATACTTGCCGGAAACGATAAGATAGTGTTTATGTCAACCCATGATCCTTTATTGGCACTAAGTGCGGATAAACGAATCGTTATAAAAAACGGAGGTATCTGGAAGATGATAGAAACCTCCGAGGATGAGAGAAAGAGCCTTGAACATATTGAAAAGCTCGATAATGCTATTATGAATATACGAAATATGCTTAGGCAAGGTGAACTTATAATGCCTGAAAATGTATGAAAGGAGATATGATTTTGAAATCACTGTACGAAGCCTTAATAGACGGAATTCCGGATGATGCTCCTCTTGATGAAGTACTGTCTACTCATTATGGAGCCATAGCCTTCAGCAACGGTAATATAGGCTTGTCTGAATTCCGGGATGAATACGATACAAGACCTATGCTCAATTCTTCTTATAAACCCGACATGACATTAAAGGAATTGGCTAAGGGTGTGACTTCATGGAATTTTACAGAAGCGGCAATGGGTGTGGCGGCTTTGAATGCCTATTACAATTCACCTGTTATGGCTGAGAAAAACGGCTTGAAGCTTTCACGCAGTCTGTATGCCGAGGACAGAAATGCCGATCCTTTTATCACTTATCAGAATGATGCTAAAGGCAAAAAGGTCGTTGTACTGGGGCATTTTCCATATATGGAACAATTGCTAAAGCCCGTATGTGATCTTTATATTGTTGACAGATTTCCATGGAAAGGAGATTATCCTGAAACTGCCATAGAATATCTTGTACCCGATAGTGACTATGTTTTCGTAGGTGTGCTATACTTCTTGGAAAAGGCTTTACCTCATATACTTGAGTTGGCGGGAGATGCCTTTGTCGGGCTTGTCGGACCCGCAACTGTTATGTCGCCCGTGTTTTTTGACTACGGGGTGGATGAGCTTGACGGCTTTATTCCCAAAGCACCGGATTTGGCAGCTAAGCTTTTCAAAGAGCAGGAAACAGGTAAGATTTATTCCTCCGGGGAGAAGGTCAGTCTGAGAAAAAAAGATTATGAAAAATTTATTTCCGGCAAATAGGGAGAATTGATGAAAGTACTTGTATTGAGCAGCGGCGGAGTGGACAGCAGCACTTGTCTGGCGTTGGCGACAAATAAATTCGGAAAAGAAAATGTCACGGCTTTGTCAATGTATTACGGTCAAAAGCATGATCGTGAGCTTGAAGCTGCGGAGCAATTGGCTGAGCATTACGGAGTAGAGCATATAGTAATGAATTTGACTCCTATTTTCCGATTCAGCAACAGTTCGTTATTAAAAAATTCAGAAGAAGAAATTCCCGAGGGAAGCTATTCGTCACAGCAAAATCAGAGTAAAGGGAAACCTGTTTCAACTTATGTACCGTTCAGGAACGGACTTTTTCTCTCATGTGCGGCAAGCATAGCTTTATCAAAGGAATGTGAGATTATTTATTACGGAGCTCACAGCGATGATGTGGCGGGAAACGCTTATCCCGATTGTTCAACGGCTTTTAATGATGCAATAAATAAGGCAATATTTGAAGGCAGCGGCAGACAGCTTCATATCGAAGCTCCGTTTATAAATATGAATAAAGCGGATGTTGTGAAAAAGGGACTTGAGCTGAATGTCCCGTTTGAATTGACATGGAGTTGCTATGAGGGCGGCGATGAGCCTTGCGGAGTCTGCGCCACCTGTCTCGACAGAGCTGAGGCATTTAAATTGAATGGAGTGAAAGATCCGGTAATAAAGGGATAGAACTGTTCTGTAAAATGAAAGGTGAGTTTGAGTTTATAAAAAATTATCCCCCAATAATGAAAGGCAAGTCGTTAAAAATTATTTAACCGATAATGAAAAATAAGCTGTAAAAGCCATTATTTAAGCTATAGGGTGAATATGCATGCACTTTCTATTTTTAAATATCAAAGGCAATGAAGAGGAGATGCGAAAGATTTTCAAATATTATTTTGAAGATGAAACCTTGGAGCTCAATTTTCTTAATCTTACACAAGATATAAGAGATGAACTTATATTAAATCCATATAAATATGATGTGATTTTTTGTGAACTTGTATCCGGTCGAATTCCTGTCGATGAAAATCTACTTTTATGTAAATATCTTTGGCTTAAAAATAATAATCTTATCTTTATATTTATTGTGAAAAATGAAGAGGTCAATATTTCTGTCTATACAGTTCCTCATATTTATGTGATAAAGAAGCCTTTGAGTAAAAGCAATTTTTCTGCGGCAATGGAGAGACTGCTGTTTCATAAACATCAAATGGAAGGATTTTTTAATCGCAACATTTTACTTCGTTGGAAATCCGGAGTTCATATGATAGATGAAAACTCAATAATACATATAAGAAGAATAAAACACGGTACGGAAATTATAAGCACGGAGGGATTGTTTCGCCACTCTGAAAGCATGGAGACATTTTTAAAAAAAATTAATGCGGATATTTTTTGCAGATGTGCGTATTCCAGTATTGTAAATGTGAAATTTGTAAAGAGATTGGAAGGAAATGCTTTGGAAATGAGTAACGGAGATTTAATAAATATACCGAGAAGCTTCCGACATAACGTAAAAGAATTTATATATGAATCCTTAAACATAAAAATTGATATAGAGGATCAAGATAATAAAATTAAAATGTAACCTGATAAGGCATGTATCACGGAAATGAAATTAAATCGTGTTACAGGTACGGCAGAAAGTCAGAAATAAAATTAAAAGTTATTGATTATATCCATATATTAGTGTAAAATAATTAACGCATGTAATCGGACATGCATATAACACACGTTCCAACGACTTGCTGAAGGTGCCGATTTTATGGAATATCGGTTTCAGGCGGGGATGACAGGAGCGGAAGTATTTAACCGGGAGGAAGATTATGTCAGTAATTTCAATGAAGCAGTTATTAGAAGCAGGTGTACATTTCGGACATCAGACAAGAAGATGGAATCCTAAGATGGCTCCATACATCTACACCGAGAGAAACGGTATTTATATCATTGACCTGCAGAAGACTGTAAAGAAGATTGATGAAGCTTACAATTTTATGATGAAGGCAGCTGCCACAGGCAAACCTATTCTCTTTGTAGGTACAAAGAAGCAGGCTCATGCAGCTATTCGTGAAGAAGCTGAAAGATGCGGGATGTATTTTGTAAATGAGAGATGGCTGGGCGGTATGCTTACAAATTATAAGACTATCTCTACTCGTATAAAGAAGCTGAACGATATAAAGGCTATGGAGGAGGACGGAACTTTTGATGCACTTACAAAGAAGGAAGTGCTTAAACTCAGAGCTCTTGAAGAAAAGCTGGAGAAGTTCCTCGGCGGCATTAAGGATATGAAAGGAATGCCTGCAGCTATGTTCGTCGTAGATCCTAAGAAAGAAAAAATTGCGGTAAGAGAAGCGGCTATACTCGGAATTCCTGTAATCGGTATAGTTGATACAAATTGCGATCCTGACGATGTGGACTTTGTAATTCCTGCAAATGATGATGCAATCAGAGCAGTAAGGCTCATAACTTCAAAGATGGCGGATGCCGTAATTGAAGGAAAGCAGGGTGAATCTATGGCGGAAGCTGTAGAGTCTGAAAACGATGATGATCAGGAAACTGAAGACGCAGAATAATAAATTATAAATAAAATTATATTTTAAGATAGATATTCAGGAGGAATATGATGGCAGTAACAGCAGCTATGGTCAAAGAACTCCGTGCCGTTACAGGCGCAGGGATGATGGACTGCAAAAAAGCACTCGTAGAAACTGACGGTGATATGGACAAGGCAATAGAGGTTCTCAGAGAAAAGGGACTCTCAAAGGCGGCAAAGAAAGCCGGAAGAATTGCAGCTGAAGGTCTCGTTGATTTTGCATTTAATGCAGATGCAAGCGAGGCGGCAGTTATAGAAGTTAATTCTGAAACGGACTTCGTAGCGAAGAATGAAGATTTTCAGGTATTTGTAAAAGATTTAGCTGAGCTTGCTTTAACAAGCGATGCAGCAGATATGGATGCTTTTATATCTTTGGATTTCAAGGATGAAGGTTCCGTTCAGGATGCACTCACTCAGAAAATTTCAAAAATCGGTGAAAATATGAATATCCGTCGTTTCAGTAAGATTGCTGAACCGGGCACCGTAAACGTGGGCTACATTCACGGTGCAGGACGTATTGCTGTAATTGTCACATTCAAGACAGATGCCACTGCTGAAGAAATTGCCGTAATGGGTAAGGATGTCGCTATGCAGGTTGCATCTATGAATCCTCAGTTCATCGATGAATCCGATATAGGTGAGGATTTCGTAGAGAATGAAAAGAATATACTCATGCAGCAGGCTCTCAATGAGGGTAAGCCGGCTGAAATCGTTGAAAAAATGGTGGTAGGTCGTCTTAAAAAGGAACTCAAGGAGCTTTGTCTTTTAGAGCAGAAGTTCGTAAAGGATAATGATATAACCGTTGCTCAGTACATAGACAACTGTGCTAAGGCACTCGGAAAGAGTATTAAGGTTGTAGGCAAGGTTCGTTATGAAGTCGGCGAAGGTATAGAAAAGAAGGAAGAAAATTTTGCAGAAGAAGTTGCAAAGCAGATGAATTCTTAATTTAAGTTTATAGATTTTAAAAATAAAATTTAAAAGTGAAGTCTGTAAAATATCAAAAATGATATTTTACAGACTTTTTTAATATAAATTGCATTAAAAATAGTCCTAAATTAAATTGTAACAGCGTTTATAAAAGCTGCTCTCACCTGATAATTTCAGGGAAAGCAGCTTTTATTCGTATATAAAATTTACAGAGGATTTCCTTCACTGTTGAAAAGCGGAAGCTTTTCAAGGAAGACAATGTCGTTTCTCATTGCAGCATCACCCTCTGCCAAAATTGCCATACGACCGACTATTTGAGCATCAATTTGGGCAAGTATGGCTTCCATGGATCGGAGAGATTCTCCCGTACTGATGACATCATCAACTACCAGCACACGTCTGTCTTTAAGCTTTATTACATCATCCCGACCGAGGCAGAGTGTCTGCACATGATCTGTTGTTATGGAATCAACGGTAGTGGATATGACCTCTCTCATATAAAGCTTAGGCGCCTTGCGCAAAACCACGTAGTCGGCATAACCTGCCTGTCTTGACATTTCATGTGCAAGAGGAATTCCTTTTGATTCCGCAGTTACTATAACATCAAATTCAGGAGCTTCTTTCAACAGCTGTGCTGCTGCGCTTTCTGTAAGCTCGGAATCTCCGAATATTACGAAAGCGGCGATATATAGATTTTCATTTATGGCACATAATGGAAGATGCCTTTCATGCCCTGCAATGGACATTGTGTATTCCATTTTATTTCCTTTCTTTTTAAATCCCGTAAATTTTTAATTTCATTAATCGAAACGGTATGCGCTGCAATTTGCAGTATTAACACGCTTTGAACAAAACAAATATAATTGTATAGCTGAAATTATATTGTAGGAGCAGCTATGAGCTTTATAGCATATGCTGCAAACAGAATAAATGCTATCCACATGATAGGCTTAATATCTTTTATTTTTCCGCTGAAAATCTTAAGAAGAACCCAAGAGAGCATTCCCCACATTATACCGTTTGCAATAGATGATGTGAAAGGCATCATTATGATAGCCAGAAATGCGGCAATAGTGTCCGCCGTATCCTTTTCAAACTCCACATTCTTTATGGCGGTAAGCATAAGAAGACCTACCCATACAAGCGCCGGAGTAGTTGCAAAGCTCGGAATAGCGAGAAATACAGGTGCGAAAATAATGGCTATTATGAAAAGGACGGAGGTAGTGAGTGCTGTCAGACCTGTACGTCCGCCGTTTGCGGCACCGGCAGATGATTCAACATAGCTTGTAACGGTAGATGTACCTACACAAGCACCGATAACCGTGCCGATAGCGTCAGAAAGCAAGGCTCCCTTTGCGTTCGGAAGCTTTCCGTCTTTATCAAGGAGATTTGCTTTTGTGGCAACGCCGATGAGAGTTCCCACGGTATCAAAAATGTCTACAAACAGGAAGGAGAAAACTACAACGCCGAACTCTAAAATATGCGATCCTACCCAATTAAAATCAAACTGAAACAAATTGTGATCCGGATGGAATATGCTGCCTATGTGGAAATTGGGATATGTTGAAAATACTCCGCTTTCCATATCGACAACGTACCAGCCTCCGGCCTCTGCAATCATACCGAGTCCCCATGTAGCCAATATACCTATGAGTATATAGCCCGGAACCTTAAAATTGTAAAGTACAGCTGTAATCAAAATACCTATGAGTGCCAGTGCAACCTGTGGAGAAGCAAGCTGACCGAAGCCTATAAGAGTGCTGTCTCCCGTACCTGCAACAACACCTGCATTTTTAAGTCCTATAATGGCAATGAACAGACCGATGCCGGCGGTAATTCCGTACTTCAGATTGCTTGGAATGTCATTTACGAGCTTTTCTCTAAAATTTGTAAAGGATAGAAGAATAAAAATTATGCCTTCGACAAGTACAGCTGTAAGTGCTATTTTCCAAGGGTCTTCCACACCTGAGGCAGCAAGATTCGGCACTACTGTATAGGCGAAGTATGCATTGAGTCCCATGCCTGATGCTAAAGCTACAGGATAATTTGCCAGAAATGCCATACAGGCAGTCGCCATGGCTGCGGATATGCAGGTAGCTGTAAATACGGAACCGGGATCCATTCCTGCAGCAGAGAGTATGGAAGGGTTTACTGCCAGGATATATACCATGGCGAGGAAGGTTGTCAGACCGGAACTGATTTCCGTTTTGACGGTTGTGTTATTAGCTTTCAATTTAAAAAGCTTTTCCATTACACATTCTCCTTTCAATAAAAAAACAAAAAATTAAATAATTGCTTTTGAAGCGTCATGTATCACGGTTGCGCTTCTAAAAACAAAAATCATCCTGCGCCAATGCTTAAAATATGGCAATTTAGCAGGAGAACACTACAATAAAGAATTATACATTAATTTTTGCAGAATTTGAAGTACAGAAGACTTGCATAACTTAAATTTTCACATTAATTAGGGATTCTTTTTCCTGTATATATTATGTAGCTATTAGTTAAAGGAATGCTGACACCTCGTCTAAGCTTGCTGATTGAAAATTTGTTTTATGAATCAAAAATGCACGACACATAATAAACATATATTAATATTTACAATTTTGTCATTTGACAAAATATGAAATTGAATTGTTATTTTACATATTATTTGTAAAATTAAATATAATACCGGTAATATTTTTGAACAAATTATGATTGAGGAGGTTATTTATTATGACTGTTAAAAAGAAGCTTTTAGCAATAGCAGTTTCAGCGGCAATGCTGTGCTGCATGATGCCGAGCATGGCGTTTGCGGCAAATATCGATGATTACGATATTTTTCTGACAAGCTATAATACGGACGGCGTTCAGAATAATCCTAAAGGTAATCGCTTTGCATTTGAAATAACAAAGAGTTACAATCTGAAATCCATTACCACATATCACTGGAATAACGGTAACGGACAAGCACCGGGCACTATAAGTTTATATGAGGGCGGCGGTAATAAAATCGGTTCATGGCAGGCAGTCGGGCGCGCAAGCTCAGGCAGGAATAATGTAAACTGGGATGTATTTACAAATGTGACTATTAAACCGGGCGAATATTACATTGACGATTCTTCACCTGAAACATGGAGTGCCAATTCAAAGTCATCATGGAAACCGTTTGTGGAATTAAGAGGCAATGAGATTGCAGGCAATAATAAT
>JBQNCA010000035.1:0-13998 GCA_052169645.1 Anaerovoracaceae bacterium | reverse complement strand
TAAAGCTGGACGATACCATGATGATTGTTGATAATTTGGGACGCTTCGGTTTGGGAATTATTAAATCTTTGCATATAGCAGAGGAAATGAATGAATGTATCAGTCTTGAACTGTTGTAAAAAATATATACGGCAGATTTTTAAATAGTATAAATATATACGGCAGATTTTTAAATAGTATAAATATATGCGAATTTTAGGAATAATATCTGAATATGATCCGTTTCATAATGGTCACAAATATATGCTTCAAAAGCTGCGTGCCGAGCTTAAGGCTGATGCCGCAGTATGTGTTATGAGCGGCGAGTTTACCCAAAGAGGTATGCCCGCTTATTTTGATAAAATGACACGGGCGGAAATGGCTGTGAGAGGCGGCATAGATTTGGTTGTTGAGCTTCCATATATATATGCCTGTAACAGCGGTGCCGAATTTGCCAAAGGCGGTATAGGCATATTAAAAGGTCTGGGTTGTGTCACCGATATAGGATTCGGAGCTGAAACCGATAATACGGAGGCTTTGATTGCCGCTGCCGAAGCGGAGGAAGATGAGGATGTGAGCGCTTCCGTCCGCAGGAGGATGAGAGAAGGAGTTTCTCATGCGGAGGCTCTTACTTCCGCCTTTGAATTGAGGTACGGCAAGGAAATTGCGGAGCTTTTGAGACACCCGAACAACCTGCTTGCTATAGAGTATCTCAGGGCTATGCGTGTTACGGATGCAAGCTTTATGCCTATTGCCGTAAAAAGACGAGGGGCTGCGCATGGCGGGGCAATTCTAAAAAGTAAAGCGACAGAAAAGAAATTTGATCGAGCCGCTGTAAATGACGGTGACATTATCAACAGTCAAACAGAGCAGGTAAATTTTTTTGACAGTATCAAAAATTTTGCATCGGGAAGTGAAATCCGCAGACGTTTGACCGTCAGCGGAGGAAGTATTGATTCGGTGAAGGAGCTTTTACCCGACAGTTCATTCGAGCTGCTCGGCAAAGGCTTTAATGCAGCTGCGGTGAATAAGCTTTATGAGCTGCTCGTATATAAGTGCATAACATCTACATTTGAAGAACTTTCAAACATACTTGAAATCAACGAAGGACTTGAAAACAGAATAAAGAAATCAATTTCTGAAAGCGCTTCATTTGATGAATTGATAATGTCGATAAAATCTAAAAGATATACTATGTCAAGAATAAGGCGCATGCTTATGCATATTCTGATGAATATAGGAAAAAGTGAGTTTAACAGTCTTAAAGGAACTTATTATGCCAGAATTCTGGCTTTTAATTCTAAAGGAGCGGAGCTTATAAGAAAGGCGACTGAGACGTCTGAGATTCCTATTATAAGCAATCTCAACAGAATCAGTCGATATCCGGAAACCGTGCAGCGATGCCTTGCCATAGACGGCAGAGCGGTTGATCTATATGATATGTTATCAGAAAACGGAAATTGCTCAGGAAGAGACAGGCGCATAATTCCGATCAGGTATTTTAAATAATATTACTATACATTGAGACATTAAAAAAAATGAACTTTAATTTTCTCAAACCTGTATTTTGAATTTTTATGCAAGCGTTTTAAACCTTGCCGCTTAAATTTAAAAATAAGAAATGAGTCTTTTTACAGTTTTTACTTAATTCAAATAAAAAGCTTCCGAATATATATAGTAGAATATTTCAGCAATATTGAAATAACGAAGGAAGTTTTTTAATAAAATGTCCGAAGTTTTACAATGTACTGAATTGCAGTAAATTTTATATTTTTTGATTAATTTTAAAGAGGGTGTAGCTTTGAAAAGTAAAAACAAAAATTTAAAGGGTTTAAATTTTAACAGTGTCGGTGTAAAGCTCAGTATTATTATATTTATAATACTTTTAATCGTACTCGGTGCAAAGACCGCATATGATGCTGTCACTATATATAATTCAACTATAGATAACAGCAGGAAGCTTGAGCTTGAAGAAACTCGTAAGCTCGGAAGAGGTCTTGAAAAGAGATTTACAGGAGCATATCAAGCTGTAGCTGCTGTTGAATCCACAGTAGAAACCATGTGCGAGAATACTCCGAAAGAAAGTCGCAGCAGAGAACTGCTTTCAAAAAATGTTATTAAAATTCTTAATAACAATCAGGATCTTTTCGGAATCGGAGTATATTTTTTACCTGATGCTTTTGACGGTAAGGACGCTCAGTATATAAGCGATACCAACAATACAGGTGTGACATCCATGTATGCACTGAAGAAGGACGATAAGACAATTATAGATTCTTTGGACAATTATTTTGAAAAGGATTGGTGGGTAGAAGGTATAAAATCAAAGGAACCCATACTTACAGATCCTTATATTGATGTTGAAGACGGTAATTTGATTATGTCCAGCTATGTTATACCTATTGAGGTTAACGGAGAAAATATAGGTGTGGTACTTGCGGATGTCAATATGACGAGTTTTTCAGATATTCTTGCCGCCGATCCGAATAATAATGAAGATGATTTTGTAGTTCTTTTCTCAAGCGACGGTACAATAGTAGCACATTCGCTTGATAAGACGAGATTGACTGAGAATATTCTGAAAGAAAATTCCGGATTGAAGAAGTACTTTGATGCGGCGCAGGAACATGAGGAATCTATGACGGAGGATGTATATCCGAGCACGGGAAAGCTTTCAGAACTAATTTTTGTACCGGTAGCGACAGCCGGAACATCAGAATATTGGGTGTTTGAATCCGTTACTACGGTTTCAAGCATTACGGCTGCGGCTATTTCAAGCGTAAAAGTATCCATATTGCTGAATTTGCTTACGCTTATAGCTATTGCCATTATAATTCTGATCCTGATGAATCGTAAGATTTCACAGCCTATAAAGCTGATTGAAGATGCTATGCTGCGGGTTTCAAACTATAATCTCGACCTGGCGGATTTGGTTGAAGCCGCTGATAAAAAGGGTTACAGGAAGCAAAAGGATGAAATGGGAAATCTCATGCGAGCGCTCGATACTCTTGTGGGAAATCTTACAAATATTATAAATAAAATAAGCTCACATGCTCAAAATACGGCGGCAACCTCTCAGGAACTTACAGCTACTGCACAAGCCACATCAGGCTCCGCAGATGAAGTTTCGAATGCCGTTACAAATATAGCCGAAGGTGCTACGAGTCAGGCCCAGGATACTCAATCGGCTGCAGGTTCAATTGAAAAATCGGACAGGCTTCTTCAGGAAATGCTGCAGACTCTTACGGAGCTGTCAAAGGCGACGGAGACGATTGATCAATGCAAAAATGAAGGAAACGAGACGCTTAATGAGCTTGTCAATATAACGGAGGATAATAAAAAGGTTTCAGAACAGGTCGGCGAGGTTATACAGGAAACCAATCGTTCTACGGAAAAGATATTGGTTGCTTCAGACATGATACAGTCCATATCGGATCAGACGAATCTGCTTGCGCTTAATGCCGCTATAGAGGCTGCAAGAGCCGGTGAAGCGGGTAAAGGATTCTCTGTCGTTGCCGATGAAATAAGAAAGCTTGCGGAGCAGTCAAGCAGCTTTACTACAGAGATCAGAAATATTATAGACGATCTTAAGACCAAGTCGGAATCCGCTGTAGCCATGATGGAAAATTCCAATATGATTGTACAGAAACAGAGTGAAAAAGTTTCCGAAACAAGCGAGAAGTTTGATATGATATCTGAGGCTGTTGAAAACAGCAAGACTATAGTAAATGAGATTCAGACCGTTTCAAATACTATCAATGAGGAAAATCAAAATATAGTAAGAATGGTTGAAAATCTCTCAGCCATTGCAGAGGAGAATGCAGCAACTACGGAAGAGGCATCCGCTTCGGTTGATGTTCAGGTACATTCAATCAGAGAAATTTCACAGGCAAGTGAAAATCTTTCTCATATAGCTACGGATTTACAGGAGGAAGTTTCAAGATTTTCATTGTAAATCTGATTGCTTTGCAGTAAAAATCGAGAATGAATTACCGAAAAAATTGCAGAAAGAAAATTAAAAGCGATTTGCAGTAATTTGTTGACATTGCTATGCCTCATATATATAATGTTAATGTTACATTGAAAGAGCAAGGGGGTGTGATAAATGGCAGTTCCAAAGAGGAAAACTTCTAAATCAAAAAGAGATATGAGAAAATCGGCTAACATGAAGATGACAGCGCCGGGGGTATCGATTTGCCCGCAGTGCCACGAGCCTAAGTTGCCGCACAGGGTATGCCCTAATTGCAATTATTATGATGGTAAGAACGTACTGAATGCATAAGATTTGGAAATTCAATTATAGATACCCATCGGGGTCGGCGTAAGCCGACCTTTTTTCATGCTTAAATATGGGGAGGATTTCAATGATTCAATATTTACCTACACTGATCGTAATTTCCGTCATTTTATTGATAATACTTTTTTCGATTCAATATACATTAAATATGATATTAAAGGAGCTTAGAGCCATAAGACTGAATATGGGATATGAAAGAACATTTGACGATAAAAGAAATGAATGATACGGTTCTTATCACGGGAGGAGCCGGAGGTATCGGAAGCGAGTGCACGAAGGCTTTTGCACGGGCAGGGTACAGAGTGGCGATTGCATATAGAAATTCCGAATCCGAAGCCGAAAAATTACTTGAATTCTTATTGAATATGGGAGTCGATGCAGCTGCGTTTAAAGCGAACCTCTGCGATTATAACGATACTGAAAGACTTGCATCTGAAGTTTTAAAGCGTTTCGGACGAGTGGATGTGCTTGTCAACAATGCCGGAATTGCTCAGATTAAGATGTTTAATGATATAACGGAATCGGACTGGGATAATATGATGAATACCAATGTAAAGAGCATTTTTAATTGCTGTAAGCATTTTTTACCTCAGATGATTTCCCGAAAAGCGGGACGTATTATCAACATATCTTCGATGTGGGGACAGCAGGGAGCTTCCTGTGAGGTTCACTATTCAGCATCAAAGGCTGCAGTTATCGGATTTACGAAGGCTCTTGCAAAAGAACTCGGCTTATCCGGAATTACCGTGAATTGTGTAGCTCCCGGTGCTATAGATACTGCTATGAATGTAGGACTTGATAAAGAAAGCAAAGCTTTGCTCTGCGATGAAATTCCGCTTAACAGATTCGGTAAAGCCTCCGAGGTTGCGGAAGCCGTGCTGTTTCTTGCGTCTCCGAATGCTTCATATATAACAGGTCAGGTGCTCGGAGTAAATGGCGGGATGGTTGTATAGCCTTGAAATTCGGGAGAATTTGATATATTATTGAGTAATAAAACATTCAAAATATCATTATAAATCGTTCAGAAATTTCTGATATGGTAAGCGAAAAGATACTCGGTGATAACCGGGAGAAAGGAAAAAATCCAACATCATTTAAGATGATCGGATTATAGGTAATATATGGATGTTAAGGAATGTATAATGACCAGAAGAAGCGTACGCAGCTTTACTTCCGATCCGGTACATAAAACAGATTTAGAGCAGATCTTGGAGCTTGCAAGATATGCTCCGAGCTGGAAAAATTCACAAACTGTAAGATATACTTTGATTATTGATGCCGAATTAAAAAAGAAAATCGCAGATGACTGCATGATGAACTTTAAATTCAATCAGGGTATAGTAAATTATGCTCCTGCAATTGTGATTTTGAGCACGGTAAAATCCGTTTCGGGATTTGAAAAGGACGGAAGCTTTTCAACGTCAAAGGGTACTCATTGGGAATCCTTTGATGCAGGCATTGCGGCTCAGACTTTTTGTCTGGCGGCTCACGAAAAAGGCTTCGGAACTGTAATAATGGGTATTTATGATGAATTTAAGATTGCCGAGGCTGTAGAACTTCCTGAAAATCAGACAGTATCCGCAGTTATAGCTATCGGTCGTCCTGCAAAGGATGCTCAGCCTCCGACACGTTTAGAGGTATCGGATTTGCTTAGGGTGAAATAATGATGTGAGGTATGACAGATATATTTTCCACGTAGATGTAAATTCGGCATTTTTATCATGGAGTGCAGTGGAGCGACTTAAGAAAAATCCCGATTCTGTTGATTTACGAACTATACCCTCTGCAGTAGGCGGAGATGTCAAAAAGAGGAGAGGGGTTGTTACCGCAAAATCCATACCTGCAAAAAAAATGGGGGTAAAAAGTGGAGAGCCGGTTGTCACTGCTTTAAAAAAATGTCCTCAGCTTTTGGTCATACCGGGCGAATTTTCGGTATACAGAAAATATTCAAAGGCTTTTATAAAGATATTGCATGGATACTCTCCTGCGGTGCAGCAGGTCTCAATAGATGAAGCTTTTATGGATATGACGGGTCTTGAAAGACTGTATGCCGATTCTGATTACGGAAATTTGCAATTTCCTTTATCCTTAGCAAATCGTATCAAGGATGAAATTTATCAAAGCTTAGGATTCACAGTAAATATCGGCATATCTACAAATAAATTGCTGGCAAAGATGGCGAGTGATTTTTCAAAGCCGAATAAAATCCATACATTATATCCTCATGAAATTGAGAACAAGCTGTGGGGGCTTCCGCTCGGCAAGCTTTTCGGGTGCGGAAAAGCCACTGTACAAAAATTACATAAGGTCGGTATAAAGACCATAGGGGATGCAGCCAATGCGGATGAACGAATGTTGACTTCCCTGCTCGGTGAAAGCGTGGGAGCTTCTTTATATAGAAGTGCAAACGGGATAGGGAGTTCGCATGTCAATATAGGAAATAATGATGCCAAAAGCTATTCAAATGAAACTACCATAGCCTTTGATATAGATGCGGATAATTATGCCGCAGAGATGTATGCTGTTATCAGAGAGCTTTCCGACAGTGTAGCTTATAGACTGAGAAGAGATAATATGTTTGCAAAGACTATAGGTGTAGTTGTAAAGACGGACAGCTTTGAAAGACATTCCATGCAGCTTCAGCTTGAGGCGCATACCCATAACACGGAGCTGATATATAATACGGCTTCAAGACTGATGGATAAACTTTTGCTCGGTGAAGCGGGACTTTTTTCAAAAGGCGGAAAAATCAGACTTGCAGGAGTAAGCGCAACTCAGCTTGATGACGGTGAATATAGGCAGATGAATATTTTGGATGTTGTTGATCAGGACAGTCTGTACGACAGCAATGATATTCAAAAGGCTCATTCAAAGTCTTCAACAACTGATGATGTTATAGATAAAATAAGATTGGAATTCGGTAAGAATTCTATTGTGCGTGCAGGTCAGTTAAAAAAGAAAAAATAGATAAAAAGTATATAATTAAATAAAGTATATAAATCAAATAAGGAAGTGTTTTAATGGTTCAATTTTGCGAGATAATGATGCTGATACTTTTCGGGATTTCATGGCCGTTTAATATTGCCAAGTCTTGGAAATCAAAAACGGCAAAGGGTAAGAGCGTCTTATTTGAGCTTATTGTTTTCAGTGCTTATTTAGTCGGTCTGATAGGAAAGCTGATCTTATATTTTGAGATCGGGGAACTTGTTATATCAACGTGGTTTTATTTTATCGATATGATACTTGTGGGGATAGATATTTGTCTTTATTTCAGGAATACCGCAATAGATAAAGCCAATGATGTCAAGTTCATAGAATAAGATTTCATAATTGTAAAATAAACGGAATAATGCAATGAACAAAGTCAAAAGCATTGAAGTTCATTCTAATATATAATTACAGAAAGCTTTAGTTCAGGGAGGACATAATGAATATAGATGATATGTATGTGGCTATGTATCGCTGCTTGGCGGTACTGCATCAGGAGGAGTCCGACGAGGAGCTCGGTGAATATCTGATGAGCATTAATCCTTATGTTTTTAATGAGGCTAATGCGGCGGATCCCAAGCAGCGTAAGCAGTTTGAAAAGACTGTAAAGGGCTGGATGCATGAAGATGACGTGTCGGAGAATACAGGATATGAGCTGGTGACTCGTTATCTGAATGAAAATTCAAAATTCGGTCGGACGTTTAAAAAAATTCCGCTTTCCGACTGGTTATCTCTATGCTATATATTGGATCAGGAAAAAACGGCTGCAGTGATGAGAGCGCTTAAAGACAGGGCTGCGGAAGCCGGAGACGGAAATTCTGCGGATGCGGATATAGAAGCCTTGTTTGCAAATTCTATGGTTGGAGGTATCATGTCCGGAGCGGGAGCTATGTACGGAATGCCCGATACGGGAGCTTCAATGTCGTCGGGTAAGGCTGCTGAAAAGAAGCCTGTGCATCCGAATAAAAATAAGAAAAAGAAAAAGAAGAAGAAAAAAAGTTAAAATTGACTAAGCCTAAACTTGATTTTAAAATAATTGTAGAAGTCTATTTTATAATGAATAAAAATTTCCGTATGTCAGATGCATAGTATGTTTTCCGACATTTCGGTTCATATAAAATTTGGATGGCTCTGACAGCAAGGCAAGCTCCGCCAAGCAGTAAGTTTCATGCAACCTATGACCGTCGCAGATTTTTGTATCAGTTTGCAAATCTGTGAAGCGGTGCTGCTTGTATATCAGGGCTCGTTTTTCGCTCAGGCGGAAAACGAGCTTTTTATATAAAAAAAGTTTAAAGGAGAAAACTACAATGATAAAAATTGCAATATACGGCAAAGGCGGTATAGGAAAATCCACAATGACTGCAAATCTTTCGGCGGCTTTTGCGAGTTTAGGCAGGAAAGTAATACAGATAGGTTGTGATCCGAAAGCTGATTCCACTATAAATCTGCTCGGCGGTGAACCGCTTAAACCTGTTATGAATTATATAAAAGAAAATGATGCCGATCCGGAAACCATAGAAGAAATTGCAAAGGTCGGTTACGGCGGAGTCCTATGTATAGAGACGGGAGGTCCTACACCGGGACTAGGCTGTGCCGGACGGGGAATAATCGCAACCTTTCATCTGCTTGAGGATCTGGAGCTGTTTGAAAAATATAAGCCTGATGTAATCATGTATGATGTTTTGGGCGATGTAGTATGTGGAGGTTTTGCCGCTCCTATAAGAGAAGATTATGCAAAAAATGTACTGATAGTGACATCAGGCGAAAAGATGGCTCTCTATGCAGCGGACAATATAAATTCCGCTGTAAAAAACTTCGAAGACAGGAGTTATGCAAAGGTTCACGGTATCATTCTGAATTGCAGAGGTGTAGAAAATGAAGTTGAAAGAGTTAAGGCTTTTGCCGATGAAAGAAATTTACGCATACTTGCGACTATTCCTCGAAGTCAGGATATAATCAACTGCGAAGATGAGGGAAAGACTGTAATAGAAGGTAATCCGGAGCTTCCCGTGAGCAAAGAATTTTTTGATCTTGCAAAGAGGCTTATAGAGGAATGTGAAAAGGAGGACATCATATGACAAAAGATGTTTTTTCTATAACTGCGGCGGAACTGGCTGAGAAAGGTTGGGAGCATGCTCCTGCAGATTTGATAACCACAGAGCATATGATATACAGTTCACCTGCGACTATAGCTTTCAATTCTCCGGGAGCACAGGGCTTCGGTGTTAAACGTGCAGGTCTGGCCGTGCCGGGTTCCGTTATGCTGCTGGTCGCTCCGGGCTGCTGCGGCAGAAATACAACCTTACTCACAGAGGTGGCAGGTTATGAAAATCGATTCTTCTATCAGCTTATGGATGAAACGGATCTGGTTACGGGCAGACATCTTACGATGATTCCGCAGGCTGTAAAAGAGGTCGTGGAAAGCCTGCCTAAGCGTCCGTCCTGTGTGATGATATGCATTACCTGTGTAGATGCTCTTTTGGGTACCGATATGGAGCGTGTGTGCAGAAAGGCGGAAGATGCCGCAGGAGTGCCCGTACAGCCTTGCTATATGTATGCGCTTACAAGAGAAGGCAGAAAACCTCCTATGGTGCATGTTCGTCAATCCATATATGAATTGCTTAAGCCTTTGAAAAAGGTTTCCTCAACAGTAAATATTTTAGGATATTTTTCACCGTTGGAGGATAAAAGTGAAATTTATACTCTTTTAAAAAGCATAGGTGTTAAAACTATAAATGAAATTTCAAGATGTCCTGATTATGATTCTTATCTCAATATGGCATCTGCAAATTTTAACCTTGTTCTCAATCCCGAAGCACGTCTGGCAGGGCAGGACTTGGAAAAGCGTCTCGGCATACCTATGATAGAAATGGCGAGAATGTATCAAATAGATAAGATTGAGAATCAATACAAGAGCCTTGCCGCCGTGTTGGGAGCGGAGTTAGATGATACGGAATTTAAACTCAAAGCCCGAGCCGCAGTGGATGCATTTACTGAAAAATGGAAGGGAGCTTCCGTTACTATAGGAGAACTTATGAATGCAAATTCATTTGAACTGGCATTAGCAATGACAAAATACGGATTAAAGGTCGAGGAAATATACGGAAATCCTGTACAGGAAGATATGGCATTTATAAATAGGCTGGCGGAACTAAGCCCTGATACAAGGATTTATGCAAATTTGTCACCTACCATGCTTTACTATGACAGCAGTATCGCAAAGCCGGATCTCACTATAGGAAAGGATGCGGGCTATTATCATACATCATGTCCAAATGTGATGTGGTGGGATGCGGTTCAGCCTTTCGGATACGAAGGACTCAGGCATTTATTTGAAGAAATGTCCGAGGCTATGGAAGGAGGCTATTGCTGATGAAAGGTTTATGGAAATACATTTCACCTTTTGCTCCGGATCATTCCGGTGCTACCGCTGTATTTTATGAATTGGGAGGAATAATCGTTATCTGCGATGCGGGCGGTTGTACCGGAAATGTCTGCGGCTTTGACGAGCCTCGCTGGTTTACCCGAAAGAGTGCTATATTCAGTGCAGGCTTGAGAGATATGGATGCCATATTGGGACGAGACGAAAAGCTGGTAGAAAAGCTTAAGGATACGGCAGATAAAGTGGAAGCGAGCTTTGCAGCAATCATAGGAACTCCCGTGCCTGCGGTTATAGCTACGGATTATAAGGCTTTGAAGCGAATGGCTGAAAAGAGTATAGGAATACCGGCGCTTACAGTCGATACGGACGGAATGGAGCTCTATGATATAGGAGCATCTAAGGCATATCTCGAGCTTTTTAAACGCTTTACCGAGGAAAATTATCCTGTCGAAAAAGGAAGAATCGGAGTAATAGGCGCAACGCCTTTGGATATACCTGCTGATACGGGTACAGCTCTTATTAATGAAAGACTTAAGGCTGACGGCTATAATAAAATCTGCTGCTACGGTATGAACGGAACTCTTGAAGATATAAGGAAAGCGGCGGCGGCGGAAATAAATATAGTGATATCGCCCTGCGGAACGAATACCGCCAAATGGTTGAAAAAAAAATACGGAACCCCGTTTGAGCTGAAATATCCGTTGATTCCGGAGTATCTGAGAGTGAAATACAATCAGCTTGCCGGTAAAAAAATATTGATTGTAAATCAGATAATAGCGGCACAGGAGCTTGCTGATGAGATAGCATCGGAAGTAGGAAAAAATGTTGACATTTCGATTGCTACATGGTTTACAAGACAGGACAGTATGTTTAACAGCAGCATCAGACCGAACGGAGCCGCTGTCGATATAATACGCATGACCGAGGAAGACGACTTTATAAATCTTGTGAAAAAAGGTAAATTTGATACAGTGATTGCCGATAAGGTTCTCGTTAAGGCGCTGAACGGATTTTCAGGGGAATTTATAGATTGGGCTCACTTTGCCGTATCCGGAAGGACAGTTTAGCTATGGATGAGCGTGATATTGCAACAAAAAAAATCTGTGTATACGGAATAGTGCAGGGTGTCGGATTCCGACCTTTTATAAGCAGGGCAGCGGAAAAAAGCGGTATTAAGGGCAACGTATGTAATAAAGGCTCTTATGTTGAAATTATCGCTCAGGGTGATAAACAAGCATTCGATGCCTTTGACTGTATTCTACGAAATGAAGCGCCTGAACGTTCAGCTGTTTTAAAGATCGATGAAAGCCTGCTGTCAGGCTCCCGAAGCTTTGAAAGCTTTGAAATCATAGAAAGTTCAAGAGAACAGGGTGCAATCTTCGTATCGCCGGATATTGCCGTTTGTCCGAAATGCAAGGAGGAGCTTTATAATCCTAAAGACAGAAGATATCTGCATCCTTTTATAAACTGCACTGCCTGCGGTCCGAGACTTACGATTTTGGATTCGATGCCGTATGACAGGGAGCGCACAAGCATGGGAGATTTTCCTATGTGTGAGGAATGTAATTATGAATATACCCATTCCGAAACCAGAAGATATGATGCACAGCCTGTTTGTTGTAATGACTGCGGTCCCGAGGTTTACATATTGGACGGCGATAAGCGAGGAAAAGCTGCCATAACCGAAACAAGACGAGTTATAAGTAAAGGCGGAATAGCCGCTATAAAAGGCATAGGCGGTTTTCATTTATGCTGTGATGCTACAGATGATGAAGCGGTAAAGCGTCTGAGAGCTTTGAAACCGAGACCTTCAAAGCCTTTTGCCGTAATGGCTCGCAATATGGAGACAGCCGAACGGGAATGTATAATTCCTGAAAGCCTCAAAGCAATTTTGGACGGACATCAGAAGCCTATAATTTTATTGGAGAAGTGTGAGGGAGGAAAAGCTGCTCCGTCCGTAGCACCTGATAACCCGAAGCTGGGGCTTATGCTTCCTTATGCACCTTTGCAGCTTCTCCTGTTTGACTATGATGATAATGTAAAAATGCCAGATTTACTGGTGATGACCAGTGCGAATGTTTCCGGTGCGCCTATATGTAGAGATGAAGAAGATGTAAGGCGTGAGATAATGCATATCTGTGATGTGATATTGACACATAATCGTCTTATCAGATTAAGAGCTGATGATACGGTAATGGACTTTTATCGTGCAGCACCTTATATGATAAGGCGATCAAGGGGCTATGCGCCTTTACCGGTTATGATTTCCAATGATTGGAAAGGTCAGGTGCTCGGGATAGGCGGAGAACTGAAAAATACATTTTGTCTCGGAAGAGATGAGCTTTTTTATCAATCTCCTTATATAGGTGATATGTCGGACGTTAGAACAGTAAAGGCTTTGCGTGAATCTGTTAAAAGAATGGAAACTCTGTTGGAAACAGAGCCTCAGATTATATGCTGCGATCTGCATCCCGGATATAATACGAGTGCAATCGCTGAAGAATTATCGCATATGAAAGGTATACCTCTTATCAAGCTTCAACATCACTATGCACATGTACTTTCCTGTATGGCGGAAAATGATTTTGAAGGAGAGGTTATAGGTGTATCGTTTGACGGCACAGGTTACGGAAGCGACGGTACAATATGGGGCGGAGAAATTTTAAGAGCTTCTTATGACGGATTTACAAGATTGGGCAGCATAGATCCGTTTAAGCAGATAGGCGGAGATATTTCCGCACGTGAAGGCTGGCGAATAGCCGCTTCCATGTTGACTCGTATACAGCCCGATTTTGAAAGAGCACTGAAAATTTCGGAAAAAACAGGACTTTGCGGCAGTCAGGAGCTGAAGCTGATATATAAAATGTCTGAAAACAGCCTGAACAGTGTAGCTTCAACGAGTGTAGGAAGATTGTTTGATGCCGTAAGTGCGGTTTTAGGAATACGCAAAAGCTCAGGTTTTGAAGGTGAAGCATCCATTGCTTTACAGTTTGCAGCCGAATCCTATATGAAACGTGAAGGATTGGTATATTCCGGAAGTTCGGATGATAAATTAAAGTTTTCTATAAATGAATATAAAATGTCGGCTGTAAGTGATGAATATTTCTCAAACAATGAGGATACTTCGATTTTCAGAATGGGTACGCTGAAGCTCTTCGAACAGTTGTTGAATAAGAAATTATCGGGAGAGAAAGCTGATGAATTGGCTTTTAAATTTCATGAAAAGCTTGCATGGATTGTAGCGGAGGGATGTAATCAAGCATATAAGCGGAGCGGTATAGATACTGTGGTGTTAAGCGGAGGTGTTTTTCAAAATAAACTGCTGCTCGCTATGTGCGACGATATTCTGAAA
>JBQNCA010000034.1:0-14262 GCA_052169645.1 Anaerovoracaceae bacterium | reverse complement strand
AGCTTTACTCCACGACTTTCAAAAAAATTTCTGATATCGACATTATCAAATTCGGACAGAGCACTGTAGAGGAATTTACCGTTTCCGGGGATATTTGCCACAATTTCATCTATCGAGCAGTTATTTGTAACATTGCATCTGCCTCCGCCGGTCAAAAGCAGCTTCTTTCCGAGAGTCTTGTTCTTTTCCAGCAGCAAAACTCTCGCTCCGCAGGCTCCGGCTGTGACCGCTGCCATAAGCCCGCTTGCACCGCCGCCGATAACTATCACATCATAAATCATATCTGACACTCCATATGGTATATAATTTATCCAAACATAAGTATAACTTCCGTTAAAAACTTCTGCAATTCAATTAAATTGATTAAAGGGATAATTAAGCAAATCTTAAAAACTATATAAAAAATTCGGATTTAAAATATGCCGTTCAATCTTGCAGTTGACGTTTACTATGGCTATGATATTTATATACATAAAAATCATTACGATATTTTTCGCTTTATAAGGAGCATACAGCTATGGAATTTTCAAAATATTTTCTTGTTTGGGATAAAATATCCGAAAAGCATAAACGAATAGTTGAAGAAAATGTCATACTGCGCAAGGTTGAAAAAGGCAGCATAATTCATAACGGTGATATAGAATGTACGGGACTTTTATTGGTAAAAACCGGACAGCTCAGAGCTTTTATAATCTCGGATGAAGGCAAGGAAATCAGTATCTACAGATTGTTTGAATATGATATATGCTTATTTTCCGCCGCTTGCATAATGAACTCCATACAATTTGATATCACTGTTGAAGCTGAAAAAAACTCTGAATTTTGGATTATCCCGTCTGATATTTACAAACAGATAATGCAGGAATCCCTGACTGTTGCAAACTTTACAAATGAGCTTATGGCATCCAGATTTTCAGATGTGATGTGGCTTATGGAACAAATAATGTGGAGGAGCTTTGATAAACGTTTGGCGGAATTTATCCTCGAAGAGACCTCTATTGAGGGAAGCTCCTCAATCAAAATCACTCATGAAATGATAGGCAATCATCTCGGAAATCCCCGTGAGGTCGTTACACGTATGCTGAGATATTTTCAAAGTGAAGGTATGATAAAGCTTTCTCGCGGCACTATAGAGATAGTCGACAAAGACAAAATTTCTGCACTTGCAGATGCTTGAGCACATTACTGATTTCTATATTACAAAATAAAGCATGGTTGCAGCTTCACAGCATGAAAGGAGACCGTACAAAAAGCGAGCGGGGAAAAGCTTATCCGAATATCTTTTCGAGATTTGAATTCTGAAAAGCTTTGCATTCCCGGCTCGCCTGCTATTTTTATATTTTTAAGTGAGAATCTTTTTTAATTTGTATCAGGTAATCTGCAATGAACCTTTTGCTCCCATCAAGAGGCTTACAACATCAGGTGCTTTTATAAGCACATATCGATGATCCATTTCGTCCTCCTTGAAACCGTTATGCTCCATGCAGGAACTGCATATGCACACCTGACCGCCCATATCGAGAAACTCCTCAAGCTGACCGCCGACCTCAGGAAAAGGTGCTCCGATATCCACACCCTTCGCCGCATCCGGCTGACCAAGCGCCACAGCCTTCACCATAAGTATAATGCTTGCACTATGTCCCTGTTTTAAAGCGTTGACCGCCATCACAACTGCAACTGTGAGATTGTCGGGATTTTCTTTTCCTTCAAACAGTGTTACAACAAAATCCGTCTGTTTCATGGTAAACTCCTTTCTTAAAACAGCTTCTATTTTTACTGCGGTAAAAGATCTAAAATCTGCTGCTTTGCTAAAGCCCCTACCTGAGTATTGACTATTTCGCCGTTATTAACCGTCATCAATGTAGGTATGCTCATAACCTTAAATTGTCTTGCCAATTCCGGCTGCTCATCCACATTAACCTTTACAACCTTTATATCCGAACGTTCTTCAGCAATTTGTTCTACCAGCGGAAGAACCATCCGGCACGGTCCGCACCACGATGCCCAGAAATCGACCAAAACAGGCTTATCGGAATTCATTACTTCTTCATGAAAAGTATCCTTTGTAATATTTATAGCAGACATATTATCCTCCTTATACTTCATTCATGTTGCTTCTTAATTTATATGTTCATTCTATACCATGTTTAAGAGGCTTTCCGTGACAATATCACATAAATAAAATTTTAAAATATTATAGAAATATTCAGACACGAATGAAGCTTATCGTTTCAACTTTTTAAGATATAGCTTTTGCTCATCCTTTATCCTGTAGCTTTCGCAGGCCTTTTGGACGGTTTTATTATGACTCCATACATCAAGTCTGTTATTCTCCAGATAAACTATGCTATCTCCCCATTGCTTTGCCAAGGCTGTTGCAAAAAACCACGCAATCATCATTTTTACATAATATTCTTCGGATTCAACCGCCGCAGGGATTTCCAAATATTCAGGCTTAAAGCTTTCATCCAAAAAATGACTCATCAACATTTCAAGACCGAATCGACAGGTATATGAGTGCTCCGAAAGCGCCCACACTTTTATTCTTTCCAGTAATTCAGGCTTGTGCTTTTTAAAAACCTTGGGTGAGATTATGTCACATACAGCCCAGTTATCTACATATGGAAGAAAAATCTCAATCTTCTCAACACAATTTTCATAATCCTTTATTTCGGAGATGAGCAGGGCGTGAAGGATATTTTCATCATAATAATGATGAGGAAGGCTGTTCAAAAAGATTTCAGACTCATCTTCCTTCATATATTTTTTAGCTAAACTTCTCGCCTCCGGTACACGCACTCCTATGAACAGCTCTCTCGGTATATTAGGAGTAAGCCTGCTCTGAAACTCGGCATAGGCTTTATCCTGCAGCTCAAACAATCTGCTCTGTATCTCCATATTCCTCTACCTCATTGCCTTTGAATTTGTGACAGGGTTAATTATTATTATTTCTTGTACTGTAAAACTCTTTTAAATCTGATAATATTGATGAAGCTCACAGTTTCTGCTATAGCGCAATATTTATCTGCTATGCATATAATGATCGCTGCCTTATTCGACGGTATCTTTGTTATATTTAACGGCCACATATGGCTTTTTATAGCCTTTTGCTCGGGCTCAGGAATATCAAAATATTTTATTGCGTTTCGGCAGGCAAGCTCTGCATGATTAAAGCCGTGAAGCTTCCTCGCAGGATCCTTATCATGCCAATCATATAAATATAGATCATGAAGAATCGCCGCTTCTATCAATTGCTTTTCATCCGCATTTAAATGCAATTTTCTGTTTATGAGAAAGCTGATCCATGCAACATTTTCACAATGCTCCAATGTAGTGGTGTTTCCATGTTGAATATACTCATTCATTTGATTAATTATAGGAGATTCTCTATATACGCTGATCAGCTCTTCAAATCTTTGCTCTATATTCATTAAGCTCAGCCTCCGTTTTATTAAATAAAAATATACATCTTACTTAAAATAGGTCTTTCCAATATTCTCCCCGTATCTTTTATATTATAATTTGATAATACCTTAATTGCAAAATATGATATATACAATAACAGCATTTTAAGTAATTATTAATATATACCGCATTATTTTTATCACAAACTGAAATATTTCAAGCTCGGTACAGTAAATTTTAAAAAAATTATATAGTTCCAAACTAATAAAAAACAGGTGCTTTTTATTAAAGTCACCTGCTTAATATATTGTGCGAAAGCTATCCGCTTCATTTTATCAGGCAGTAGAGTTTCAGTCAGCTGCTTGATACATTATATAAAACCCTATTTGACAATTTCCTCCGCCATGGCAAACATATCATCCGAGGACAAATTGTCACTCATAAGCAAATATTTTATGCCGTTTACTTCGAATTGTAAATTATTAGAAAATTCCGTTTCCTTTTTATCACTACCGTAACCTATATTAAAGAACGGATCATTTTCCAATCTTTGCTGTTCTTCAGCTGTAGGTTTATAATCGGCAGGAACAAACAAATTTTCTATTTTTGAAAAATATAAGCTGACATTATTTACATCTCGTTTTTCCTGATATCTTTCATTTTCACCTTTATCGGGTTCCACAAATAAAAGTATACTCTCTCCGTCTTTGTTTACATAATTGATATCAAGACCTTTTCTCTGATTGTATTTATTACCGTCATCATCCGTATCCGCAATTGAAACCACAGTTATACCGTCAAATTCAAAGCCGTTTGAAAAGCTTTCCGGCGCCTTTACTTCATATCCTATTTTTTTCTCCGCCTTTTCCAAATCGGAATATTTTGTATAATCATATCCGGAATGGCTTACCGCCATTTTACCTGTTATAACCCCCGACGCATACACACCCATGCCTCCAAGTACCATACACGCTGCAACCACCGCTATCACTTTATGTAATTTTTTCATTCCGTATACTCCTCTCCGTTTTTTATTATTCCGCAGCAACTCAAGCTCAGCCTTTATCTGCTGCCTGCAAAACTCTGAAGGCTTTACATTTTCCGCTGCCTGATGTAATTCTTTACGTATCAGAGATTCAAAAGATTCTTTATCTCTATTAAGCATTATTCAGAGCCTTCCTTTCCTTACAATTATATTCGCTTTCCGCTGCATTGATTTTTTGTCTTAATTCCAGTCTGCCCTTATGAAGTCTCGATTTTACCGTGCCCTCAAAGCAATTACAGATCTTTGCTATTTCACGCACCGACATTTCATTATAATAATAAAGAATGAGTGCTTCCCTACGTTTAACATTTATCTGCATAAGATAATTCTGAAAATCCATTTTCAACATCATATTTTCCGGTTCATCTTCATAATCCGAGCCTCTGAAATCCTTGCTGTCAATGAATTCTACGATATTTTCATCCGATATCTCCCGCTTTTTCTTCGCCTGCTGCCTATGAGTCAGATTAATCATGATACGAAACAACCACGATTTTAATTTCGTTTTATCACGCAGCTCTTTTATATGCTGAAATGCCGTCAGAAAGGTTTCCTGAATTATATCTTCAGCATCATATTGATTTCCCGTCATCAAATAGGCACTTCTGTAAAGCATGAGGTTATATCTGTCATACAGTTCATCAAAAGCGTTTATATCACCAGCTTCAAGCATTTTTATAAAAGCATTGTTATCTGTCACCGGCTATCTTCCTTTCATTTTTATTGATGCATCTATATATAAGAGCATTTGAAGCGGGAAAAGGTTCATAGTTTTAAAAAAAATTTTACTAATAGAACAGTATAAATATATTTAACAATATTTTTTCAACTATATAAATAAAACGGTAAGTAAAGTGTATACCGCTAAAGCCGATACCATAAATAATGACAGAAATGCCGACATAAAATTATTGTCTTCTTCGTTCTTTACAAGCGGCTGCACCTGAAGCGGAACCGGAAATCCCGTCGGACACATAAAATACAAGAATACAGCTATTCGAAATATCTCATTATTCATAAGATTAGGGAATAATAAATAAAATCCGCCTATGATGAAGAAGCAACCTGTCAATCTCATTAATGCCAGCTTAAACAACGGACCTATCATAGACAAGTCAATTCGCAATTCATATCCCAAAGTAAAAAGTATTATTCCCATAATCGGTGATGTAACTGTGGTAATGATATTCTGATATAAATTCCCGAATTCGGTTGCAATTAAAACTCTATATAAACCTGTCAAATTTATCGCCACACCCGAAATCACAGCAATTAAAAATGAACTGCTGAAAATTTGTTTAATTAAACTTTTTATATCTGCAGTACCCGATACCTGATGCGAAATCAGTATCGGAACAATTCCAAAATTTATAAGTATGCCTGCAATATCAAAAGTAACGATATTTACGGCATATGTGCTGCCTACCAAGGTAATATAAAGAGGAAGAGCAACATTTCCACCCTCACAGGTCATCAAAAGATAAGGAGATATCCTTTCGAATCTACGCCCCGTAAAGCCTGTCAATTTACGCCCTGCAAAGTATATCAATATCCATGCAATATCAAGGAATAAAATCTGTGTAGGCAAGTTTCCTGACAGCTTTGAAGATGCAATAATATTAAAAATCAAAAATGGAAAAAGAATATTAAAAACAATTCGCTTTGCCCCGTCGTTTTGTTCTCTTGTCAACCAATTTCTTTTCTTTGAAATATAACCTATTAACATCATTATAAATACCGGTAATAATGTCTCGATTGCTTCCATATTTTAACCCCTATGCTATTTGATAATATGCAGATGCGAAATTCAAAGTCAACTTACATTCAGTTTAAACCGAGATTATTAATGCCCCGTGCGGGCATTTCTCAATTTCACCGCTTGCAGGTATGCTCAATACAAATCCTGCTGTTATTTTTCAAATCTTTATACTCTGCTGAAAAATCGATTCGGAATCAGAATTTTTATTTTTCAATGCTGAAGCTGCAATAATTCGATAATTGAAATTTTATTATAACTATAAGTAGTATAACATCTTATCCTTTTCGCTATAATATGAAAATATTATATATAAGAAAAACGCTGCTAAACTTAAAAGGAGCCGGAATATCCGACTCCTTTTAAGTTTAGCAGCACATTTTCTGTTTATTTATCTAAGAATTAATTGCCCGATGTAAGAAATTCGTCCATTCTTACTATTATTGCTGCAGCTTCCGCTCTTGTGAGACTGTCTGAAGGTCTGAAGTTATTTACGTCATCACCTTTCAGAATTCCCGAGCCTACAAGAATATATACATAATTCTTTGCATATGCAGAAATTTTAACATCATCGGCAAACATATTTTTAGAAGCCTCTACAGTCTTACCTTTTGATTCTATATATCTGCCTATTATAGCTGCCATCTGCTCTCTTGTGATATTCTCGTCAGGTGCGAATTTATTGGAAGCTATACCCTTCACAATTCCATTCTTGTTGCACCATACAACAAACGGAGCATAGTACTCATTGCTGTTTACATCAGAGAAAATATTACTCTCGACACTTTCAGGTGCTTTGGCATATCTTCCTAAAACGGTAGCAGTCATACCCCTTGTTATAGGATTTTCAGGTGAGAATGTATTTTCCGATGTGCCTTTGAAAATACCCATTTCTACAGCCTTTTTCACTATATCTTCATACCATTTTCCGATTATATCATTAAAGCTTGTTCCTACACCGCCGCTCTTAGGAGTTTCAGGATTATCTACTATCACGGTAGGATTTTCTGCCGCATTAGTATTATTTGAAGAAGTACCGGTATTTCTCGGTGACTCTACCGACGGCTTATCATTCTGCTCTTCGAGTTTTTCAACCTTTACATTGACTTCCAATTCCACATCAAAAGGTTTATTACTCCAATCCTTTTTCGTTGCAGCACGGTATATGTACTTAAAAGCAGGTTTCTGCAATGAAACCTTTACTATACCCGTTGCCTTATCAAAATCAGCACCTTCTACGGATTTGATATTTACGACATTTTCACTGCCGACAATATCAGCAATTTTTATATTATAAGCATTGTCCTGTACTTTATGCTTTATAACTATATTTTGATCCTTGATTTTAGCACTATTAGGATTATTAAGAACGGAATCTTCAAGGTTGATAATCTTTAACGCATTACTGTCAAGACTTAATGAAGATATAAGCGACATTCCCTTAGCATTCAAAGCTTCAAGCTTATTGTTGTTACAATAAAGCTTATAAAGGATAGGTGCCTGCTGTATATCAAGCTCTGTAAGCAGGTTATTACCTACGTCCATTGTTCTGAGCTTGGAATTACTTTTCAGAACCAGCTTTTGCAACTTTCCGGAAAATTCGATGTTTTCCGTACCCCTTATCTCTAATTTATCCAGCTTATCAAGTCCTGATAAATCAAGCTTTTCTAAGCCCGAACCGTTTGCAATAAATTCTTCAAGTGCCTTATTGTTTGATACATTCAATTCTTTAATAGGGTTTTGACCTATATCGATTCCCTTAAGCTTGGAATTCTTTGAAATATCAAGAGTTTCTATTGCTGAGCTTCTAAGTCGCAGCGTTTTTAATGAAGGGCTGTCCGAAACATCTATACCCTTTAATGCTTTATTTCCTTCTAAGCTTATCTTTTCAAGCTTAGGATTATTTTTCAAGGTGACCTTTTCCAGTCCTGAATTATCCACAGAGATATTATTTAATTCAGGATTGTTCTTTACGGACATCTCCTTGAGTTGCTTTGATATTCCCGTTACTGTTTTTAAAGATGTCAAATCTTCAAGAGCCAGCTTTTCTATATGTGTCCATGTAAAGAGAAGTTCTTTCAGCTTCTTCAGCTTTGAAACGTCTAATGAGCTTATCTGATTCTGACTGAGATTTACCTCTTCAAGATTAGTGTTGTTGGATAAATCTATTTCTGTCAGACCTTCATACTCACCACTTGTATTTTTTATCTCTACACCTGTAGATTGAAGCTTTTTCAAATTTATATTGGTTGAAATATCCAAAGTCTTATATTTGTTCGTAATAAGCTTCAATTCTTCAAGCTTTGTCAAATCCTTTAATACAGGTGCATTATTCAATTCACAATCCGCAATTGTCACACTGACAAGTTCTTTATTAGCTGACAAGTCTATAGCGGAAAGCCCCTTTGCACCTCTTATAACAAAGCTCTTGATTGCTTTGAAGTTTTCAATACCCGTTAAATCTTTGATCTGCTTTGCTGACTTAGTTTTACCCCATCCGTTCAATTCGAGCGCTTCTGCAGCTTCTATCGCATTCATATCGGAAACGAATATCGGGTACTTATATTCTTCAGTCTGTCCTTTAACTTTAACAGGCTCTCTTTCAACATTCAAAACACTCTTAAGAATACAATCTCTGAAATTCTCATCAGGTATATTCAAAAGCTTGGAAGGATCTATTTCATCTCCTCCCTGTTCTTCAAGTTTTTCAACCTTGACATTGACTTCCAGTTCTACATCAAACGGTGAACCGCTCCAATCATTCTTAGTAGCGGCACGATATATGTACTTGAAATCCGGCTTTTGCAATGAAACCTTTACAATTCCCGTTGCCTTATCAAAATCGGCACCTTCTACGGACTTGACATTTTTGACATTTTCACTGCCGACTATATCAGCCATTTTAATATTATAGGCATTGTCCTGTACCGCATACTTTATGGTTATATTCTGATCCTTGATTTTTGCATTATTAGGATTATTAAGCTTGGAATCTTTGAGATTGAGTATTTTTAATGCATTTTTGTCAAGGCTTATCGACGAAAGTGCCAGTCCTTCAGTATCCAAGGCTTCAAGTTTGTTATTATTGCAATAAAGCTTATAGAGGATAGGTGCCTGCTTTACATCAAGCTCTGTAAGCAGGTTGTTGCCTGCATCCATTGTTCTGAGCTTGGAGTTTCCTTTTAAAACAAGCTTATGGAGCTTTCCGGAAAATTCGACTTCATCCGTACCTCTGATTTCTAATTTATCAAGCTTATCAAGTCCCGACACGTCAAGCGTTTCCAAACCTGAACCGTTTGCAATGAATTCTTCAAGCTCCTTATTATTTGATACATTCAATTCCTTGATAGGATTTTGACCTATATCAAGTAATTTAAGCTCGGAATTTTTAGAAATATCCAGAGTTTCCACTGCAGAACTTCTGAGCTGCAATTTTTTTAATGAGGTGATATCCGAAACATCAATACTCTTTAACGACTTGTTCCTTTCCAAGCTTATATATTCAAGCTTAGGATTATTCTTAAAGGTAACTTTTTCCAGTCCGGAATTGTCCACAGATATCCTATTTAACTCAGGATTGTTCTTTACTGACATCTCCTTGAGCTGCTTGGACTCTCCCGTTACCCTTTCTAAAGACGTCAAATTCTCAAGAGACAGATTTTCTACATGTGTCCATGTAAAGAGAAGCTCTTTCATCTTCTTCAAATTCGAAACATCCAATGAACTTATCTGATTCTGACTGAGATTTACCTCTTCAAGATTAATGTTATTGGATAAATCTATTTCTGTCAGACCCTCATACTCATTATGTGCATTCTTTATAGGCACACCTGTAGATTGAAGCTTTTTCAAATTTATATTGGTTGAAATATCCAAAGTCTTAAATTTATTTTTATTAAGCTTCAATACTTCAAGCTTTGTCAAATCCTTCAAGACAGGCGCATTATTCAATTCACAGTCAACGACAGTTACACTTACGAGTTCTTTATTCGCCGACAAGTCAATTGCGGAAAGTCCCGTTGCACCTTTTATCAAAAAGCTTCTAAGCGCCTTGAAGTTTTCAATACCCGTTAAATCTTTGATCTGCTTTGCTGATTTAGTCTTACCCGATCCGGTAAACTCGAGCGCTTCTGCTGTTTCTATCGCATTCAGATCGGAAACGAATATCGGATATTTGTAGTCTTCAGTCTGTCCTTTAACTTTAACAGGCTCTCTTTCAACATTCAAAACACTCTTAAGAATACAATCTCTGAAATTCTCATCAGGGATATTCAAAAGCTTGGAAGGATCTATTTCCCCGTTTGCCGATTCAAATATGAACTCAGGATATGAATCCGCACTTATACGTGCAATCTTGCATTCGTCTTCCGAAACATCTCCTCCTTGAGCATAGTCCGGCTTTATCCAAACTTTATATATAGGATATCCGTTTAAATCATTTTCACCCGTATTTTCATACTTAAGGAAAAGCTTTTTGTTGTCCAAATCAAATGCATAATTATCAAAAGGACTGCGAGTGAAAGCACTTTCATCTGCTGCGCATTTTACAACCAATCCTTCAGTTTCTGAAAATGCCACCGCTCCTGTCTTCACAATATTGTGACCTAAAGATACTTCCTTGAGCTTTGAACACTTATTGAAGGTTCCTTCAGGCAATTCGGCAATAGTAACTTCATCCGGGAAAACAAGCTTTTCCAGCAAAACGCATCCCTTAAATACATAAGTTCCCATTTTTGAAAGGCTTCTCGGTATTGTCACTTTATTAAGACCGTAGCATGAAGCTAATGCATAGTCTCCGATAGACTCTACCGAATCAGGGATTTTAAGTTCGCTTATGTTTACGTCATGGAACAGCATAAAACGCCCGATAGTCTTACAACCGTCTTCCATTTCCACCTTATTAAGATTTGTACAATCGGCAAATGTTCCTGTGCCTATTACAGTTGCGGTTGCCGGAATCTTCAATTCGGTAAGTTCTTTACAACGATTAAAAGCATAATCGCCCAGTTCTTCTACATGATTCAAATCAAGGGTTTTTACAGGATTGCTTTCAAAAGCACATTTTCCTATTTTTTTCAACGAATCAGGTAATTTTACGTCACTGAACTTCTCACAGCGCCAGAACATATAATCACTGATCTCCGTAACCCCTTCAGTAATCTCTACTTTCTCAAGATTTTTACAAAGATCGAATGCGCAATTTCCAAATTTTACATTTGGAGGCAAAATTAAAGATTTGAGATTTGCATATCTGAATGCCACACTCTCTATTTCTTTTAACGACTCAGGAAATGAAACCGTTTCCAATACACTGCTTCCTGTATCTGATTGTCTGAATGCTTCACTGGCTATAACCTCAACTCCGACAGGAATATCATAATGAGTATATGCCTTTGCATTAGGATAGCGTATAAGTTTTTTGCCGTCTTTTGTAAAGAGTATTCCATCTATATCTTTAAACGCAGGATTATCCTGATCAACAAAAATATTTTCTAATTTGTCACAGCAGGAAAATACATTTTCATTGTAAGTTACCTGAGAATTATGATTACCCTCACCACCTGTTTCAGGTGATTTTTCCGTAACCTCATGACCCATTTTCTCAAGTGTTGCAGGTATCTTTACAGTTTTTACACTCTTACAATTATGAAAAGCATATTTACCTATATCATTCAGCTTTGTCTTACTGAAATCCAATTCATCCACTTTTTCAAGACTCCAGCATCCGCCTTTTTTAATGTACGTAAGACTGTCAGGGAAAGACACCTTTGTAAAAAAGTAATTTGATGAACCGGATCCTGTTCTGTAGGTATCGATCGCTTTTTCACCGATTCCTATAACTTTAAAGTTCCAGTCATTTCCTTCTACTTTATGTGTTACATTTTCAGGTATGCTTAAAAGACCTTGTCCGTTATATCCTACATATTTAAGTTCTATATTTCCTGTTTTTGTATCATTATCAAAGTTTATCACATGATATTCGAGATACTTACTTTCATCTTCTCCAACAGGAATCTTAAAGTCGGGAATAGAGACTACTATAGTTCCTTCTTCGCCCCATCCTACCAGACTTATGTCACCTTTAGCCTTCACATTCGTCTCGGAGAGCATATTCTTCCATGCTTCTTTGTATACATTTATCTTTGCATTAGGCACTTCGAGTGTAAGAGCTTTACAACCTGCAAAAGGCCATGCCTTGGACCATGGATCATTATCAAATAGCATATCAGGAGGAACATCATTCTTGAATCTGAGCTTGTGTAATGCTGTACACTCTTTGAATGATGCATATCCTATAGTCTCAACGGACTCCGGTATATTTATATCAGAAAGTTTTTCACAATTCGAAAATGTATTATTCGGAATTATTTTTAGTTCACTTGGAAGTACGACTTTTCCAAGATTAGGGTTACCTGACAAAATACTTTTTCCGAAATCGGCGGTATTGCCTTTAAACTCAATTTCTTTCAAATTATATGCAGGGTTGGAATACGAATATTTTCCTACATGATTAAAAGCAAAGTCTTCAATGTCGGTAATTTCGGCAGGAACAGTGATCTTTGTTATCTTTGAAAGAGCTACCGTATCCTTCACACCCTGAACACTTCCGTTCGATCCGCTGAAAGCTCTGGCAGCCACACCCTTTACATCATATTTATTGCCGTCTACATCTGTATATTCTGTAGGAAGGGTTATATCACCGCCGGTACCTCCTTCTTTATACCCGTTTATATATGCAACTTTATTACCGGCGTCTAAGGTTCTTATATCATAGCTGAAAAATGCAGGATCGCTACCGTCTTTTTCACCACCTGCAGGTTCTTCCTGCTGAGGATATGCCGGATCCGACAATTCCGAATTTATATCAGCTTTTATCGTTATAGTCCCATAAAAATTTTTCTTTGCAGCATTAAAATTTTCAAGGTATTCCGGCTTGCAGTGAAAAGTGACCTCACCTGAATAATTCTCATCATCATAATCGCATCCGAAAGCTGTTCCGTCTATCGTGCCTATATCACCGTAGAAATACACATCTTCCATAAAATAGCAATTTCCGAAGGCATATTCACCTATAGACGCAACAGTGGAAGGTATCACTACCGATTTTAAATCGGTAGATCCCTGAATCATTTCTTTTTTTATACCTGTGATTTTTTCTTTGTTCAGCTCAGCCGGTATCACAACAACGGATGTATCTTGAGCCGCTGACGCCGAATATCCCGTCAGAATCCCGCTCTCAACAGTAAATGCAGACGCTTCTGTAGGGGCGGGCGTTTCAACGGCAGGATTTGTCGGTGCAGCCATTGCAGGTACATACATATTATAATTCAGCAGCATTGCTATACTTATTAAAAGTACAAGCACTCGCTTAACAGAATTATTAATTTTTAAGTACACCATTTAAAATTTTCCTTCTCCTTTCATAAAAATAAACTACACTTATAAAATATAAAAATGATATCTGAAAAATTATCTTCTATAACTTAAGTGCTTCCTTACGCAGTCAAATTTAAACGTTTGTCAATATAATTTATTTCACTTTTTCAGAAAATAAGTATTTAGCTATCATTCTTAACCGAAATTAAAATTTATCTGAATTTTTCACTGTATTTCATTTCTATACTTACCTGAACATCAGGTTGAATCCCATATCATCTCTCTATCCTTCCGCAATTTCAATTTATATTGTTTAAAATAAGTTAATTATAATTTTTTATTATTGTTGATTGATCCTATACCCTCTGAAATATGTGCATTTACAGTACATATTTCTTATTTCAAAATTATGTATTGTTTTTTATCAGTGCTTTTTATCTCATATAATTTAAAAATTTATTAAATAGAATTTTCATTATTTTAATCTAAACTTTGATTTCTATTATATGTATATTTATATCTCAATATTATCATTTAACTATTCTTAAAATTATTAAATATAAAATATATAAATATATATTAAATATATATTATTTTTTCTATTACATTGCGCATTTAATTACACTATACTCAATACAGTTAAATAATAGTTACATATAGAAAACTTGTCAATCCTTAA
>JBQNCA010000033.1:0-14843 GCA_052169645.1 Anaerovoracaceae bacterium | reverse complement strand
GTATGATACCTGCAAATGACGGAGGTATAGCATTGGGTCAGGCAGCTGCAGCCATGTACAGACTTAACAGCAAATAAACGAAAGTGAGGTAAAAAAATGTGTGTAGGCTTATCTGCAAAGGTTGTAAAGGTTAAAGAGGGAACTGCAATCGTGGATGCTTCCGGTGCAAAGAGAGAGGTTTCGGCTGAGCTGATTGAAAGTCTCGAACCGGGTGATTATGTCATGGTTCATGCAGGCGTGGCAATTGCAAAGATTACATCTGATGATGAAACTGAAGCCGATATCGTAATGGAGGCGCTTTCATGAGCAACGGCAGCATGCTTGAAGCGAGAAATATCATTGAAAATTATGACGGAGCCGAAGTAAGAATAATGGAAGTGTGCGGAACACATACTCATGAAATTTTCAGGTTGGGAATAAGAAATATTCTTCCGTCAAATGTAAATTTGATTTCAGGGCCGGGATGTCCTGTATGTGTAACACCGGTCGGCTTTATAGATGAAGCACTTATGCTTGCTTCGGAAAAGGATGTAACACTGTGTACATTCGGAGATCTTATCAGAGTGCCGGGCTCGGAACACAGCTTGGCATCTGCAAGAACTGAGGGAGCACGGATACAAACAGTTTATTCGGCATTGGATGCATTGAAATATGCCGAAAATAATCCAGAGGAAGAGGTATGTTTCCTTGCAGTCGGATTTGAAACAACCACGCCTTCCGCATGTATGGCGGTGGACAAAGCTGAAAAATCCGGAATTTTAAATTTTTCATTGCTTACCGCAAATAAGACGATGACAAATGCGTACAGAGCTTTGAAGGGAAGTGCGGATGCTTTCATATATCCGGGTCATGTAAATGCAATAACAGGAACGGAAGCTTGTGAAAAGCTCGTAAATGAAGGGATTTACGGTGTAGTGGCAGGCTTTACGGCAAGCGAGCTGCTTACAGCTATAGCTGTTACGCTTACCCGTCTGAAAGAAGGCAAACCGTTTTTTGAAAACTGCTATCCGAGGGTAGTATCAAGCAAAGGAAGTATACCCGGTAAAAGGATGATGGAAGAAATCATGGAACCCTGCGATTCCGAATGGAGAGGACTCGGTGTAATTCCCGAATCGGGACTTATACTCCGGAGCAAATATGAGAAGTTTGATGCGAGAAAGAAATTTGAACTTCCATTGATAGAGGGAAGAAACAATCCGGCATGTCGCTGCGGAGATGTACTGCAGGGTAAGTGTACCCCCGATCAATGCAAGGTATTCGGGAAGCTTTGCACACCTCAAAATCCTATAGGTGCCTGCATGGTTTCAAACGAAGGTGCGTGTTCGGCATATTATCAGTATCAGTATTTACCGTCCGACAGCTGACGGCAGTAGCAATATATGGAATTTTTATTAACAAAGGGGAATTTTCAATGGAAAATATAATTACCTTGGCTCACGGAGCCGGCGGCAAACAAACATCGGAGCTTATAGACAGGGTTTTTAAGGAGCACTTTTCAAATCCTCATCTGACAGCCGATGATGCGGCTGTTCTTGAGGTGGAAAAGGGTAAGTTGGCGTTTTCGACTGACGGATTTATAGTTTCTCCGTATGAATTTCCGGGAGGAAATATCGGAAAGCTGAGTATTTGCGGAACGGTAAATGATCTTGCATGCATGGGAGCGGAGCCTAAATTTCTGACCTGTGCATTTGTAATAGAAGAAGGCTTTTCTATGGAAAAGCTTGAAGAAATCGCTGCGGCTATGGAAAAGACTGCAGCCGAAGCAGGGGTTAAAATAGTTGCAGGTGATACCAAGGTTGCAGGTAAGGGGCAAGTAGATAATATTTTTATAACAACTACAGGCATAGGCGAGATTATTCCGGGAGTAGACACTTCGGGCGCATATGCAAGACCGGGAGATGCTGTAATAGTAACGGGTGATGTAGGCAGACACGGCTGCACCGTTTTACTTGCAAGAGGTGAATATGGGATAGATGCCGACATTACAAGCGACTGTGCTCCGCTGTGGCATGCGGTAAAGAGCATATTTGAATATACAAAGAATATACATGTCATAAGAGATGCGACCAGAGGAGGAGTAGGTACAGTTCTTTATGAGATTGCGAAACAGAGCAATGTAGGTATAAAACTTGATGCGGAAAGTATACCCGTTGACGGTGCCGTAAAGGGTGTATGCGGAATGCTGGGATTGGAACCTCTCTATTTGGCTTGTGAGGGAAGACTTGTAATATTTGCACCGCAGGAAGAAGCGGAAACTATAGTTGGAATTTTGAGAAAAGATAAGTATTCAGAGGACGCAGCTGTTATAGGAGAGGTTATATCGGATATGCCGGGTCGTGTAATAATGAAAACCGAAATCGGCTCGGAAACCTTGCTTCCTCCTCCCGGAGGAGAACTGTTGCCTCGCATATGTTAATAGGGAGCAAGTTAATGGAAAACAGAGTGGCATTAATAGGAATTATAATAGAAGATCCATGCTCTGCTGCAAAGGTTAACGATGTGCTGCATGAGTACGGATCTTATATAATAGGTCGTATGGGATTACCGTATAGAGAGCGTAATATAAATATTATAAGCGTTGTGATAGATGCTCCTCAAAACATTATCAGTGCGATATCGGGAAAGATAGGCAGTCTGCCGAATGTGAGTGCTAAGACTTCATATTCAAAGCAGCTTAACGGCTGATAATTTAAGAAGAAACTTCCGTCACGAAAAAAGGGAAAATTTATGTTAAAGAGAATAAACGGGAGAGAAGATGACAGGGGTGCTCGTGTTAATATTTGCGAGGTAAATTTTTCGGCACCTTTCAAATCCGGTTTGGAGTACGGCTCTCCGGCGAGAGGAGCATGGAATATCGTTCATACCGCAATGCTCGTACCGGGAGGGCATCAGATTTATGTGTGCGCAGCCGGCTGCCTTAGAGGAGTTGTGCTTACGGCGGCTGAGATGAAGGCTGAACACAGATTTTCCAGTATATCCGTCAGAGAAAACAATTTTATAAGAGGGGATATGGAGAAGCTTATCATAGATGGCGTAAGCGATGTTATAGAAAGGCTCCCTTCACGTCCGCCCGCTATATTGCTATATACATCGTGCGTACATCATTTTATGGGATGTGACTTAGCTTCGGTTTACAGACAGTTGCGTGAGAAATATCCGGATATAGATTTTGCCCGTTGTTATATGGATCCGACTATGAGAAAGAGAGGGCTTAATCCCGATGAGGAAACAAGAGTTTCCATTTTTCAGCTTTTGAAGCCTAAAGCATTTGAAAAGCATCATGTAAATATAGTAGGGAATGATCTGAGTATAGATGAAAGCAGTGAGCTGCATAAGTTGCTCAGGCTAGGAAACTGCAAGGTAAGTGATTTGACCTTATGCAAAAACTATGATGAATTTCAGGAAATGTCATCGGCAGAACTGAATATAGTAACCTTTCCACCCGCCCGTGCAGCGGCAAAGGATATGGAAAAGCGTCTGGGACAGAAATGCTTGTATTTGCCGCTCAGCTACGGGTATGACGAGATAGAAGATAATATGAAAAAGCTTGCAGAAGAACTGAATATAGAAGTCCCGAATTATGTGCATGAAAGAGAAAGCTGCGAAACAGCTTTGTGGAAAATTTCCGGGCTTTTCGGAGATACACCGATAGCCATAGATTATTCGGCTACTCCGAGACCTGTGGGGCTTGCTCGTCTGCTATCGGAGCATGGAATGAGGGTGGAACGTATATATCTTGACAGCTTCAATGGAGAAGAACGAAAAGATTTTGAATGGCTCAGAGAGCATTGCCCTTATATAGATATATATGCCACCGTGAATGTAAAGATGAGATTTCTTGAACGTTCTACTGACAGAAAAACTGTGGCAATAGGTCAGAAGGCTGCATATTTTACGGGTACTCAATATTTTGTAAATATGATAGAGGGCGGCGGCATGTACGGATTTGACGGAATATGCAGACTGGTTGAAATGTTGGAAGATGCTTATATGCATCCAAAGGAGACGAGAAATATTATTCAAATAAAAGGTTGGGGGTGCGGTGTCTGCTCATGAAACAGGTAGCGAGTATAATTTCTATATATGCGGCTGATATTTCAGGTGTAGCATCGGCACTGTTTGAGCTTGGCGGAATGACGGTAATGCATGATGCTTCAGGCTGCAATTCAACATATAATACACATGATGAACCTCGTTGGTATGACATGGACAGCATGGTATTTATATCAGGAATGACGGAAATGGATGTCGTTATAGGAGATGACCATAAGCTTATAAATGATATTAAGGAAGCTGCTGCGGAGCTTTCGCCCTTATTCATAGCAATTGCGGGAACTCCCATACCGATGATGACCGGAACGGATTTTAAGGCGATAGCCCGAATCATAGAAAGGGATACGGGAATACCGTGTTTCGGTATAAATACCAACAGTATGCATTGTTATTTTCACGGTGCGGGGCTTGCTTTGGCTGCCATAGCGGATAGATTTGTCGAAAAACCGGAAAAAATAAAAGTGCTTGAAAAAGCTCTGATTAAAGAAAGCGGAGAGCGGAAACTTGCCGTAAATATAATGGGACTTACGCCTTTGGACTTTTCCATAAACGGTACCGATTTATCGATAAGGCGTTTTCTGTCGGAAAACGGCATGGAGGTAATCAGCAGCTGGGCTATGGGCAGCTGCTTGGAGGATTTGAAGCGGGCGGCTCTTGCTGAGGTGAACCTCGTAGTTTCATCATCCGGATTGCAAGCCGCCCGCATTTTGTATGACCGCTTCGGCATACCGTATGTTATAGGGCTTCCTGTCGGAGAAATCTGCCGAAGCGGTGTTCGGAAAGCGCTGTCGGAATCGGCATCGGACGGACAAAATCGTACGGTGTATGAGTGCAATGATCGAGGCAGTGCTTCCGAGGTGCGAAAAGCGCTGTCGGAACCATTATTTGACGTAAAAAATCAGTCGGGATACGAGATTGAAAATCGAGACAGTGCTTGTAATGTGCGAGAGCAGCCGCTGATCGTTTTCATAGGCGAGCAGATTATAAATGCATCGATGGCGGCTGCTTGCGAAGCAGAGCTTAGTATAAGAACTTCGGTAATTTCGCCTCTTGATACTGAAGAAGCCTTGCTCAGAAATTGTGATTTCAGAGCTGAGGATGAAACTGAAATCATCCCAATGTTGCAAGATGCTGTTGCAGTTGTGGCGGATCCCTTATACAGATTTATCTGCCCTGAAAATTCAAAATTCATATCCTATCCGCATGAAGCTTTTTCAGGAAGGATATACAGGGCGGAGATACCGGATCCGGTAAAAAACTTTGAAATTATACTGAAACATATAAAGGCTGTAATCTGATAAAAAAATGAGAGACTTTCCGTATATGCTCTCTTAAAGTCGGAATTGAAATATCCGACTTTAAGAGAGCACTCTAAGGATATCTCTCATTTTTTTAGCTGTCCGACGGACAGTCGAGGAATTTGCCCGGTAATTTGACTTTATACCGCATTATTAATTTTATTTCCAGAAGTCCAATTTTTCTGAATCAATACCTATTTTTTTAGCTTTAAATACAGGGTTAATATTTTCCTTCTTCTGGCTTTCATAGTCACGCAATGCTTTGAATGCAACTCCGCCGAGGATTATACAGCAAGGAATATTTATCAGTGTCATAAGTCCCATTGTTATATCGGCTAAAGCCCAAGCTGCCTCCATGGAGAGTCCCGCTCCTATGAATATTACAATTACACAGATTATGCGGTATACAGTCATAAAAGTTTTTGAAGGCATCTTCTTTTTATTTAGGAAAGCCAGAGCGTTATTAGTGTAGTACAGATTTCCTATAAGAGTAGTGAAAGCAAACAGTATCATGGCTACGGTTATAAATATAGGACCGATACTGCCGAATACCGATGATACCGCATTCTGTACATAAGGTGCACCTGCAACAGCTTCGGTACGTTCAGCGCCTGATGCTATGCACATGAAGGCTGTAGCAGTACAGAGAATCAGAGTATCGATATATACGGAGAGAGTCTGAACCAAGCCTTGCTTTACAGGATGAGAAACATCCGCAGCTGCAGCGGCATTCGGTGCCGAACCTACGCCGGCTTCATTTGAATACAGACCTCTCTTGATTCCGTAAATTAAGCAGGAGCCTGCTATACCGCTTGAGATAGAGCGGAAATCGAAAGCATCTGCAAATATGATGCCGAACATTCCCGGAATATTCTTATAATTCACAAATATTACTATGAGTGCTATGGCGAGGTAGAAAATTCCCATGAAAGGAACGATTATGCTTGATACTCTTTCAATGCTTTTGCCGCCTCCCAAAATGCATATACACACAAGGACAGCCATGAGCCCGCCTATTATCCACGGTGTAATATTTTCATTATAGAAACTGTATTCTGCGAAGGTGGATTGAAGATTGTAAGAACACACCATGTTGAAACCGAACGCATATGTTGATATAAGGAATACAGCGAACAATCCTGCGAGGAAGTGATTGTTCATAGCCTGTTCTATATAGTAGGCAGGACCGCCGTAGCTTGTGCCGTCGGGATTTCGTTTTTTATAAATCTGAGCAAGAGTACTCTCTATAAATGCGGAAGCTCCGCCTATTATGGCGAGTATCCACATCCAGAAAACAGCACCCGGACCTCCAAGGCATACGGCTGTGGAAACTCCTATTATATTACCCGTACCTACACGGGAAGCGGTGGATACCATGAGTGCCTGAAAGGATGAAACATTGGAATCTTTTGAAGGTTTTTCCCTAAGAACTCTGATTGATTCTATAAAATATCTTATTTGTACGAAGCGTGTGCGAAAAGAAAAGTAAAGACCGCCGAGCGCCAGTATAATGATGAGAATCGGATAGTACATATAAGAGTCCAATGTACTGAGCATTTCTTGAAATTTATCTAACATTTTTTCTTCACCTCAATAAAATTTGAAATAGTTTAACTTGAAAATGCACACAAAAATAACGGTCAGATATGGTAATACTTGACCATCCAAATTGTGTGGTGAAATTGTCCTATTAATAATATCAAAATGCATACCGTAAATTCAACTGCTTTGTATACAAAAAATAATTTTTATTTGAAAGCGCATAAATTTGTGAAACTAATTATTTAAATAGTAAACATATATGAATTACATAAAAATGAGAAATGTTTTTATTTGCAATTTATATTATTTACAGTAAAATATGTTTTCCCCGGCAATTTAGAGAATATTTATGCTGAATGATAATGCTTCTTTACTTTAATGTAATATGTTTTTTTAATTTTCGTATTTAAAAAGTATCCCTATACTAAATTGAAAATATTGTTGGAAAATTAAGATGTAAAATAACGCTTGCTTTATCTTTTTATATCCGTGGAATATAATAATTTCAAATCAATAAGTTATTTTTAGGAGGGAATAATGAATATAGGCAATAAAATTCAAAAGCTTAGAAATGATTGCAATATGAGTCAGGCGGAATTTGCAGAAAAATTTCATGTAACACGACAGACTGTATCGAATTGGGAAAATAATAAAAATTATCCTGATCTGCAATCATTAAAAAATATAAGTAATGAATTTGATGTTTCATTTGATGAACTCATCAAGGATGATATGGAGCTTATAGATAAGATAGATGAAACTCGCAGAAAGGCTGATCGCAGAAAACGAATAATATTGGCGGGAATAATTTTAATTCCGTTTTTACTGCTTGCATTGGTGATACATACATTTATTCATGCATTTGATGCTACTCCTGATGCAGAGAGGATAACTACCGATGCTGATATCAGAATGTTTGTCGACACTCCCGATTCAACACCGTCAGCAGCTATAACGGTGACTTTTTTTAGGGATAATAAAACTTTGCCGGAGAAATTGATGAAGAACGAAGCTAAGGTAAAGGGCAGGGTTGAGGGGGATATTCCTGCGATTTTTACAGATGCTTCACCGTCCGTAGATTTACATTTTCAAGATCTTTATTATAAAAATATAGCTCCTAATATAAAAAGCGTTAAGACTGAATTTAGAAATGTAGTAACAGAGAAAAAAAGTACCGAAAACTTGGAATATACCTATGACAACGGAAGATTGACCTTGAAGTTTGAGCCGGACACCGTGATGTACAATAGTGAAGATTTGGATTGGTATGATTGTGTCATAACAGTTGAGTACAGCTTTAAAGGTAAGAAATATGTCAGCATGACAGCTTTGAATGTGTTTGAAAATTAGTCGGCTTCTTGTATTATTTAAGCTTTAACCGCCTGAAAAATGTTTTCCAAATCGGCAATGATATTATCAATGTGTTCCGTTCGAACGGTTTATCCCTGATAATCTGTTTATCCTATATTTATAGGTGAATTCTATCATGCATTTATCTTATGAACAAGTTAATATCAAGCTCGGCAATATCAAGCCCGCTCTTTACATGAAATAACAAAAAAGATTTTTGAATATGGTAAACAGCATATAAGTAAGACAAAATATCCTATAGGAAGCTAAAAGCAATTGTGCTATAATAAATTTTATCTGTGAATTGTTGAAAATGCCTGTTTGAGGCAATGTATCCATATTCGCAATTATGTGTTTATTATAAGTGGGAGGTTTGAAATGTCTTACATTGAAGAAGTGATAGCTAGAGAGGTACTGGATTCCAGAGGTAATCCAACAGTTGAAGTCGAGGTTTATCTTGATGACGACACTTCAGGGAGAGCTATAGTTCCTTCAGGTGCCTCTACGGGAATGTTTGAAGCTGTAGAACTCAGAGACGGTGATAATTCCAGATATCTGGGAAAAGGCGTTATGCAGGCTGTATCCAATGTCAATGATATCATTGCAGATGAAATTATAGGAATGAATCCTTTTGATCAGGTTGCACTGGACAACAAGCTTATCGAGTTGGACGGTACGCCGAATAAGAGCAGATTGGGTGCCAATGCCATTCTCGGCGTATCACTTGCAGTAGCAAGAGCTGCAGCCGATGCGACAGGACTTCCGCTTTTTCAATATATAGGCGGTGTAAATGCAAAGCATCTGCCGGTACCTATGATGAATATTTTAAACGGCGGAAAGCATGCGGACAACAATGTCGATATTCAGGAGTTTATGATAATGCCTGTAGGGGCACCGTCCTTTCGTGAAGCACTTCGCATGTGTGCAGAGGTGTTCCACAATCTTCGCACCGTACTTAAAGAAAAAGGTATGAATACCGCAGTAGGAGATGAAGGCGGTTTTGCTCCGAATCTTTCATCCAATGCCGATGCGATAGTAAACATTGTAGATGCAATAGAGCGTGCAGGTTATGTGCCCGGTGCGGATATAAGCATTGCCATAGATGTCGCATCCTCTGAAATATATGATGCCGAAACAGGTATTTATGAACTTGCAGGAGAGGGTGTAAATAAAACAGCGGCGGAAATGATTGATTATTATGCAGAGCTTTGTGCGGAGTATCCGATTATTTCAATAGAAGACGGTCTTGCCGAGGACGATTGGGAAGGTTGGAAGCTTATGACCGAAAGGCTCGGAAATAAGGTTCAGCTGGTAGGTGACGATCTCTTTGTTACAAATACTGAACGTTTGGCAAGAGGAATAAAGAACGGTGTTGCAAATTCAATTCTTATAAAGCTGAATCAGATAGGTACTTTGACAGAAACCTTGGATGCTATACAAATGGCTCGTGAAGCAGGCTATACGGCTGTTGTGTCTCATCGTTCAGGTGAATCAGAGGATGTCACTATAGCTGATTTGGTGGTTGCGGTCAATGCGGGACAGATAAAGACAGGAGCGCCTTCACGTACGGACAGAGTTGCAAAATACAATCAGCTTCTGCGAATAGAAGAACTTTTGCTTGACACGGCAGTTTATAAGGGCGCGGACAGCTTTTACAACCTCGGATAAGTGCTTGACAATAACTGAAAAACAGGTTAATATTAATCGTTATAAAGATTTAAATACGAACGGTTCCCGTTCATAGATGAACATATAAAAAGGGGGTTTGGAGCTTGTTAAAGTTGATTCTTATGATTTTGTTAATCATATCGTCCGTTGTTTTGACAGGGAGTATTCTTTTCCAGTCAGGCAATAGCGCCGGTCTTTCAGGAGCTATAGGCGGCGGTGCAGAGCAGCTGTTCGGAAAGAAAAAGAGCAAGGGCTATGAAACTATTCTCAGCAGAATTACTACTGTTTGCGCAGTGATATTCTTTATAGTCACTATAGCTATAACAGCTATAAAATAGCTTGATTAAAACTTGATAATAAAAAGATTGATTATTATAAGAAAATCCGCATCTTCCGATGCGGATTTTTTATGAGTAAAAGGTTAATAGGCAGGAGTTCAAATTAAAAGACAACATAATCTTTAAGATAAATTCTAATATATTTTTTGACTATCTTTTCAAAAGTTCTTATATGCCGGTATAGCCTCTTGTTTCAGGCATTTTGCGTATCGGTAGATACTCACATATTTTCTTAAATCTGCTTGTGTTTTTGCATAATAAATTTGTTCCTATATAGAAAGAGACGCAATTACAGTCTTATAACTGTTAATCACCGGTTCTGTGTTTTTGCATCCGGCTCTTTGATGACTGATACATTAAGTTGTTTGACGTTGATTAGTATTTCCTGTTTGTATTTCGGGCAGAACAGGGAAAGTTTTTTAACTCCGTATCTTCTCTAATTTGCACTCGTGTTTTATTTACGCAAACAGGGCATAATAACCATTGTCTTTCCCTTATATATTCATCTTTTTCTACCTTCATTTTATAAAGCTACCTATCGTGATGATTGCTGAAAAGCAAATCACTCAAAAAATCAGATTACTCATTATTTTATCTTTAGATATATTTTTTAAAATCGGATTAAATCTATCGAAGGATATACATCGCCCCCACGGCTTTGTTGAAATCACTACCACAGCCGCTGCAACCCTCACAAGACCTTTTGCCACATGATAGCTTTGTCATATCTATGATGTAGCCCATTCTCTGAAGCTGTTCCAATGCCGCCATAACACTTTGTCTGTCTGTACCCAATTTATTAGCCAAATCTATCACCGAAATAACAGAAGAACCCCTTAATTCTGCTAATATATTTTGTAGCAATAATCTCACCTCCGTTTAAAAGAACAGCAGTGCAATTCTGTATACAATCGCAGCGAGCAATAGAGCGCTTGCAATATAGTAAGCGACAATGCGTACCGTCCATTTTATGCTGTGCGTTTCCGCGTAGGTGGCAGCAACCGTAATATAGCAAGGAACATTGAAGAAGAACGCAAACATGAAAGCCAAAGCCTGTGGGATAGAAACACTTGCCAGCATATTAGCGGTTACATCAGTAGTTGCAACACCAATTCCCATAAATGCAGCATTGTAAATATTTCCCATTGCAGCGTGTTGTTCAAATAGTGTCATTACAACGGCGAGAGCACTTTCTTTTCCGATTGCGGAAACAAGAAATGCGATAAACAGTTCCCAATTCAAACCAAAAAGCATCGTAAACGGTTCGATTGCGCTTCCAAACTTGTAGATTAGACTGCCCGTGATATTCCCGTCAGGTGTGTAGGATAGTAGCCAAAATATAATCGTAATACATACAATCAGTTTTATAACACGGCGAAGAAATCCGGCTACACGAAGCCAAACGTGCTTAAACAGAGTTTTAAAGTTAGGCTTGTGATATGGCGGAAGTTCCATAATCAGTCCGGCACGATCCTCCGGCTTTATGATAGCATGTCCGAACAATGTTGCAGTAAGTTTCATATGTAAAAGCGTGACCGCAAACAACAGTAGTATTACCGATACCACATTGCTTCCGAAAAAGGCCGAACCCATTAGTGTGATAACGCCCCATACAGCACTGCAAGGGACCACCCAACTGGTTATGATCGAAAGTAGCTTTTGCTTACCGGAATCCAAAACGCGCGTGGCGTTTACTCCGGCAATAGTGCAACCAAAGCTCATAAGAATAGGCATGATTGCTTTTCCATGCAGACCGAGCTTCTGCATAGTATTGTCGAATACGTAGGCTATTCTCGCCATATATCCGACTTCCTCTATAAATCCAAAAATCAATATCGCACCAAGAACAAAAAACGTCATCATGATTGCATAGAAGAAACCTGTGAGCACAGCATCACAAAGAAAACCTATCATAAATGCCGGAGCATTGATTGCTGATAGTCCTGTATAGGCCGCTGAATAAGCATATCCATAGATAATGCCGGATAAATTAGAAAGTGTGTAGCCAAGCTTGTAGGAAGCATAAATACTGAGAATCATCACACATGCTGCGATGATTTTACCCCAAACCGGACTTGTGGCTACTTTGTCAAATTTATTCAGCAACGTCCCCGTTTCCCGTTGCTTTACTATTACATCTTTTGCAATCTGATGCAGCCAATTAAACTTGCAGTCAGCAGACTTCAAAAGACTGCTTGTAGTTTGTGTCAAAAGATTCTGTATATTGTTCCAAGCCTCTCCTTCTGCGGTGTTTTTGATGCTTTCGGTTATTTCTTTGTCACCCTCGAGCAATTTGCTCGCCAACCACACACTTGTGTACGTGTCAGTCTGGAATGGCTTTAATTTCAGTTCCAGTTCTGTGAACACTTCACCAATTTGTGTTTCATATTCCTTTTTGAGTGCATTTTCCTGCAAAATATACTGCTTATAATTGCCGTTTTCCAAAAGGGCATAAAGTTCATCCATTCCCATACCGTGTGAAGCTACAAAAGGCAATACAGGGACACCCAGTAATTCAGACAAACGACGATCATCGATTTCACGCCCCTGAGATTTCGCCACATCTATCATGTTCAATAAAACGACAACAGGCTGTTTTATGCCGACGACTTCCGAAAGTAAAAACATACTCCGTTCAAGCTGCGATGCATCCACCAATGCAAAAACAAGATCAATGTCATTTCCAATGATATTCTGGCGTGTTACTAATTCTTCCTCCGAGTTTGCGGACAGACTGTATGTACCGGGTAAGTCCAACAAGGTATATGCTTTTCCTTTATATTTGAAGACACCCTCCTTTTTTTCGACAGTCTTTCCAGGCCAGTTTCCTACGTGTTGCCGTGCACCTGTAAGGGCATTAAATAATGTGGATTTTCCTGTGTTTGGTTGACCGAGCAAACCAATAAGAGGACCATTTTTTACCGATATTAATTCACCTTGTTTCATCTGTCATTCACCTCCACGTGAATATTGTCAGCTTCCTGTTTGTTGATTGCCAACATCGTATCGCGTGAATAAATTAGCAAAGGCAGACGTTTTACATTACGCACAATTTTCAGCATTGCACCTGTGGTAAGACCGATAGAAGTGATTCGACTGATAAATCTTGCATCACCTTTTACGTCTTTTACAGTATATTCTCGTCCCTCCTCAGCTTGAGTTAATGTCAACATAGCATATCCTCCTTCAATACTATAATAATCTTAGAAATTATTTGCTCGGAATCATTGATAATATGAGATAATGAGTGTATAATTTATAGCTTAGATAAAGCTAACTCGTTTTCAATTTTAGCGTATCATTGGATTGTCATGCTGTCAATTCACTGGGAAAAGCTCAAAATTATTACCATTTTGCAAAAGTTGTATGAAAGCAAAAGATTTGTGTCAACTCTCTTTATAATATCTTAATTTCGGGTTAAATAATTTGATAGAATGGAGTATCCAAGGCGGATGGAGGTAGATCGAATTGAGCACATCAAAACAGTATGAATATATAAGTGATGCATCATTTTTTGTATCAGACTATTGTTTCTATCGTGAAAAAAGGGCAGAGTTTCTTAAACTCAATCCAAAAGAGAATACAGGGACAGGGGGCGTAGTCGAAATTAATCCATGGAAAGGCCTGTATCTTTCTTGCGCAAATTGGACACCTAAAATAAATATGGAGAGAAAGTATTATATTCCAAAAGAATTTATAAAACTATATTTTTTAGAAAATGGGAATGTAATTTTAATCCAAAATGGAAAGAAAACATCTATTATCCAGCATGGTGTTAATTTATATCTTAACAGACCTGCCGGTGGACGGGTGCTTTATGATGCTATGACGCCAATTTCCTATGTTTCAATTCTTATTCATAGTGAATATTTCGATAAGATTACCACAGCTTTTCCTAAAAACAGACTTTCGCTGAAAGATGCTTTTTTGTGGATGTACAAGGATTATAACACCCCTGAAATAACCAGAATTTTCATGCAGATACGCGAGAAAATGATAGAGGGAATTACATCGGCAGTATACTATGAAAGTAAGACTCTTGAAATTTTGTCGTTAATATCTCAAAGACACTGCTTAAAACAACAACATAATTACGAAAATACGTATCTCACTATTTCTCAAGATGAAATATATATATTGAAAAATGTGGATAAGGTCATTCGGCAAACACCTATGTGCCCTCCAAGTATTGAAGAATTGTGTAAAATGTCGGCTATGAGCCAAACAAAACTACGAGAACTATTCAAAAAAGTATATGGTATTCCGCTTGGAAGATATATACAGCAATGCAAATTAGAACATTCACTTGTTTTGCTGTCTGGCAATAGTTTATCCATTGCCGAAATTGCAGAAAAAGTTGGATATGCCAATACAAGTAAGTTTTCTGCAGCCTTTAAGAAACAGTATAAAAAGACACCAAGCGAATATAGGGCAAGCACATAGCTTATGATCGTATCCATAGACGATTTCCAGCCTACAAGTTTTCTATAAACTTGCTACTGAAGTAATAGAATTAAGAAGAACACTTCATCACTATTTAAGTGAAAGATGTTTTGCTTAATTCTTTTTTTATTGAAGAATTTGAGCGAAAGGA
>JBQNCA010000032.1:0-15085 GCA_052169645.1 Anaerovoracaceae bacterium | reverse complement strand
CGCAGAGTGTATACAGAAACTGCAGCAGCTTGCTGCGTGGCTGTTTTTCAGTTTACTACTCTTAAGCAAAAGAAAATCCGAACCATGGCGCTTTTGTACAGGATTTCAGCTCATATAGCAAATCCTCATCTTTCAGAGGCAATGAAATCATAGCTTGAACTTTCCCCTCCTCAGAATCTGACGGCATATGGTATATACAGCTTTTTTTACCCAAGTAAGCCGTAAATCTCGACATCATATCAGACACAGCATACTGATCCATACTGTCCCTATAATCTGTCAGCAGCTCCGTCACTTCTAAAATATCCTCATCTCCGGTATCCTCGCATGCACATATCGCCTTTCCTCCGTCCAAACTCCATAAACCGATGCTTCCGCTGCAAATTTTCACATAGCGCAATGTATTCTCAGAGAGTTTAATATGTAAACGATCTTTGAGAAATTTCTCTCTTTTTTCATTATATTCTTCGGCTGAAATTTCAATCATATCTTCAGGCAAAAACTCTCCGCTGCAAGCTTCCGCCCTATATACAATTTCTTTAAAAATGCTTTTATAATGTAACTGTTCATAAAATTCTATCAAGCTCCTGTCAGCCGGACTCAGAGCGGAAACAAATCCTCCGTCCAAGGTAAAATTTCTTGCATATTCAGTGATTTCAGAGCCTAAGCCTTGATTGCGACTTTTAGAATCGGTGCATACGGCATAACTGACAAAAAGATTTCTTCCCGCCAACAAATCGTGTCCTTCAAGTTCCCCCATTTTAAACAAACTCAATTCCGCTCCGACTGCATCGTTCAGTATAAGCACAAAACACTGCAAATCATCTCCAAAACATTCGTGAAATTCTTCAACCGACTCACGAGAATCTCCAAAGCAATTTTCCCACAATTCAAAGTACTCTTCTTTCTCAGCATCGCTCAAGAGCTTTATTTCTACCGACATATCTAACCTCTTATGCTATCTTCGGCAGCACGACGAAGCACACTCAGATCAACCTTTCCTCTATCGTTCACAGGCAAAGATTCATAACAAATTATAAATTGAGGGCATTTATATTCATCCATATCATTTAAAAGGAATCTCCTTAACGCTTCGCTTCCTACAAAGTCGGATGATACCTCAACAGCCGCCGCCATTCGGTCATAATCATCAACAGTAACTTTGAACACTACAGCTCGTTTTACTCTTCCAAAAGCTTCTATCTTCCTTTCGATTTCTTCAGGCAATATCCAAAATCCATGGTACTTGAGCAAATTATCTTCTCTACCTATATGCCAATAATATCCGTCCTCATCTATTCTGAAAATATCTCCTGTTTTTAGACAGCCGTTTTCAAAGTGCGCATCGGTTTCCTCCTGATTGTGATAATAACCGATTGCATTGCCCACACTGCGAAAATATAAAATTCCTTCATTTGAATTATTGCCGTCAGCATCCAGCAAAAATACCTCAGAGCCTTTTACAGGTTTGCCGGCACTGCCGTATTTATCGACATTCCCCCTATTCAACAGTATCGCACTCGCCTCGCTGCTCGCCATATTATCCATAAGAAAGCTTCCGATAAACTCCTTCCACTCCTTTGCCAATTCCGCACTCAGCTTTTCTCCCGAAGAAAGATAGCTGCGTACCGAATCGAGCTTTTTCATATCAGCAACATTATTTTCAAGATGTGATATAATCATGCGATATATAGACGGAATGGCAAAAATAACGGTAGGATGATATTCTTCCATATACCTGAACATCAGCTCCACACTAAAATCCTCTCTGAATAAAACGGCAGGAGCACCTGTTGCAAACGAAAAAAACAGATTATTTGCAAGACCGTATCCGAAACTCGATTTTGCAGCCGAATAAATAATATCGTCCGGACTGAGCTCCAGAGTGTCCTTTGCATAAACATCAGTAGTAAAAATCATTGCTTCATGAACATGAACCACGATTTTAGGCAAACCTGTACTTCCTGATGTCATAAGAAAAAAAGCGATTTCACTCGCATCGACAAATTTGCTTTCGATATTAAAGCTGTTTGTAAATTTAAGTTCAAATGCTCCCGGAGCGCAGTTTCCTTTCAACTCTATCAGCAAAGTATTATTAAAACGGCTTAAATCTCTGCTTCCGTCAGTAATCAAAATCGTGGCATCGGAAGCTGTCATCGCCTGATCAAGTAAATCATCCATGGTATATGTACTGATAAGCAGCGGAACTATTCCATATTTGATGCAAGCCAAAAACATCGCCAGCGTCAGCGGAGCATCTTGCAAAATCATTATTGCCGAAACATTTTTAGGAAAATTATTATTTTCAAATATATTTACAATCTCTTCTACAGTTTGTCTGTAATCACCGAGCGTATAAATCTTGTGCTCAAAAAAGCTTCTTGTCTGCGCTTCCGGAAAATCAAGTCCCAGTAAATAATCTGCTAAATTCTGCATTTCAATCACTCCTTCTAAATATATAAAGTACAACGGTCTCTACCCCTGCATCCGATTGAGAACCGCTCCTCTAATCGTCAAAGCTGTCAGCCTTTAGCGGCATGATTCTGACGAATCTTTCCTCAAACCAACCTTACAAAGATATTACATAAATATTTAAAATTCAATTTACAAATATTTATACAGCTTTCTTAATTAATACGCGAAATACATAAATTAAAAAATACGCTGCAGTCATGTGCTACACAGCGTACTGTACGACATAATCAATGATTTAAAATATCCGAAACATTATCGAGTATAATTTCCGCAGCTTCATGCTTGCTCATCTTGGGATACTCTTTGGCAGATGAGTCCGGCTTTATTATAGTGATAATATTGGTATCGTAATCAAATCCCGCTCCCGGTGCAGCCACATTATTTGCAACTATCATATCAAGATTCTTACGCCTGATTTTTTCGTTTGCATATTTTTCGAGCTCACGAGTTTCCGCTGCAAACCCCACAAGAATTTGTTGTTTTTTATTTTCTCCTAAAGCAGCCAGAATATCGGGAGTTTTTTTCAAATATAAGCTTATGCCGTCATTATCATCAGTTTTTTTTATCTTATGCTCTTCCTGCACATCCATACAGAAGTCAGCGGGAGCTGCAGCTTTTATGACTACATCAATATCATCATAAATCTTCAGACAGGCTTCCAGCATTTCCTGAGTCGATCTGACCTTCACCGCCTTTACACCCTCAGGACAAGCAAGCGAAACCGGACCCGAAATCAAAATAACCTCCGCCCCTCGCTCATGCGCAGCCTCAGCTATCGCATAGCCCATTTTGCCGGATGATCTGTTGCTGATATAACGAACGGGATCTATGTCCTCAACTGTCGGACCTGCTGTAACCAAAATTCGTTTACCTGCAAGCTCCTTATGAATTTCTTTTATCCCGCCGTCTCTCAAAGAAATAACGTAATCCGCAATCTGTTCAGGCTCCGCCATACGTCCTTTGCCCGTATCACCACAGGCAAGCAGTCCTTCATCAGGCTCTATAAATTCATATCCCAAGCCTCTGAGTTTAGAAATGTTTTCCTGAACTATCGGATTTTCATACATATTTACGTTCATGGCAGGTGCGAATATAACCTTTGCCTTTGTCGCCATTACAGTTGTAGTAAGCATATCATCGGCGATGCCGTTTGCCACCTTGCCTATAATGTTTGCAGTTGCAGGCGCTATCAAAAATAAATCCGCCTTTTTCGCTAAAGATATGTGCTCAACCTCCCAATGCCGAGGTGAGGCAAAAGTATCGATTACTACAGGATTCTTTGAAAGAGTCTGAAATGTAAGAGGGTTTATAAATTCGCAGGCATTTTCGGTCATAATCACATCTACATTAATACCCAGTTTTACAAGTCTGCTTGTCAAATCGGCAGCCTTATAGCTTGCTATTCCCCCGGTTACACCCAGTACCGCATTGAAAGCCATTTTTATCTCCTTGAACTATTTGTCAAATTCGGAAACTTCAGATTCTTCATAAGCCTCCTGCTCAGCTTCAAAATCTTCATCGCTGACAGTCCTGCGTTTATAAGTTATAAGATCGTCGGCAATTTCGTGAGTGGCTATGGATACAGGCTTATTTATATCTATATCTTCCAATGCCGGTTTATTGTCTATCAAGTCTCTGGCACGCTTTGCAGCAAGAGTTACCAAGGTATACTTGCTATCTGCTTTTTCTCTCAAAAGATTTATAGATGGGTATAACATTATTTAAATTCCTCCTCATATTCTGCGATCAGCATTGAAGCATCGCTTATTTTGCAATGCTCAGCCTTCATTATAGCCTCGGTTTCATGTATTGCAAGCTCCAAGACATCATTTATAACATAATAATCATATTCATTCAGACATCGGATTTCTTCAAGCGCTTTTCCGAGTCTCAATGAAATATCCTCCTCTGATTCGGTTCCTCTTGTTCGTATGCGGGTTTCGAGCTGCTCCATGGACGGCGGCAACACAAATATATATGTAGCATCCTTATATGAAGACTTGACCTGCATAGCGCCCTGAACATCTATCTCCAATATTACATCAAAACCTTTTTTCAAAGCATCGATAACAGGCTTTTTAGGGGTTCCGTAATAGTTCCCGTGAACATATGCGTATTCCAAAAAACCGTCATCAGCTATCTTGGCTTCAAAGTCGGCTTCACTCAAAAAAAAATATGATTTTCCGTCAATTTCTCCTTCACGAGGATTGCGTGTGGTTGCCGATATTGAAAGCTTTACAGCTGATGCGGAGCTCATTATCTCATTGACTATAGTACCTTTTCCTACTCCGGAAGGTCCTGATATTACAAATAATCTGCCTTCAGACATTCACTTCTCCTACTCTATATTTTGAACCTGCTCACGAATCTTCTCAATTTCACTTTTCATGATAAGAACCTTGTCCGTAATTTCAATATCATTCGCTTTTGAGCCTATGGTATTTGCCTCACGATTCATTTCCTGAGCTATAAAATCCAGTTTTTTGCCCTCGGAATCCGTGCCTGCTTTTATTATTGAGGTAAGCTGAGCTATATGGCTGTGAAGGCGCACAGTTTCTTCCGTAACATTGATTTTATCGGCAAATACGGCAGCTTCCAAAAGAATTCGCTCCTCCGAGCCGCTGATCGAATCACCTGCAAGCTCCGCTATGCGTTTGCGAAGTTTCTCCGTATTTTCTTTCACTACTGAAGGTGAACGTTCCTCTATCTCGTATGCAAGCTTATCTATAGTTGTCGCTCTTTGAAGAATATCCTCGGCAAGCTTTTTACCTTCCACACATCTCATTGAATCCAAGCTTTTTGAAGCTTCATCAACTGCAGCACATATCGCCTGTATTACAGCCTCCTCGTTTTCTACATCAGGAACTGTTTTTATTACATCCGGCAGGGATGCTATATATTCGAGCGAAACGGTTTTATCGTAATCCAATATATCAGCCAAAATTTGCAGTTTTTTGCTGTAATGCTGTGCAAGCTCCGTATCAAGAACTATGTTTATATCCTCAGAAGAAGAATTTTCGACAATTACAGAGATTTCAATTTTACCTCTACGAGCATATTTTTTTACAGTTTTTCTTATATCATCCTCTGCAAAATTATATCTTTTAGGAATACGCACGGATATATCATTATATCTGTGATTTACCGATCTGATTTCAGCTGTTACATTTCTCTTCCCATCAGAAAATTCACCTCTGCCGAAGCCGGTCATGCTTCTGATCATAATAGAATCCGCCTTTCCTTATACTACAAAATATGGTATGATTTCAGTTAATTTGATATGCTGATATCCAATAAAATACGTTATAATATTATACGACTTTCAATGCTTATTTTCAAGCAATTTCGACTATAGCGAGGCTTTATGCTTCGGAGAAACGGAGATATATAATGGCATTTGACGGAATTGTTACCACTGCCATGGTAACTGAACTTTCGAAAAAGCTCACGGGAGCCAAAATAGATAAAATTTATCAGCCTGCAGCTGATGAGATAATATTGAATATAAGAAGCGGCAGAGAAAAGCTGCACCTGTATATATCAGCAGGAACCAACAATTCCGGACTGTATCTTATAAATGATAAGGGTATGAATCCGCAGAATCCGCCGGCATTTTGCATGCTGCTGAGAAAACACCTTCAAAGTGCACGTATACATGAAATAAAACAGATTGATTCCGAGCGCATCGTCGAAATACATACCGATGCTGTCAACGAGCTGGGCTTTAACGTAAATCACAAGCTGGTAATCGAAATAATGGGAAAGCACAGCAATATTTTGCTCATAGATTTGAAAACCGATAAGATACTCGATTGTATAAAGCGTATTTCCGGAGACGTGAATCGTTACAGACAGACATTGCCGGGTCTGCAGTATGTAGCGCCTCCCTCTCATAACAAAATCCCATACTTCGGACTCGAAAAATCCGACTTCCTCGCCACAATGGAGGCGCTTTCGCATTACAAGCCTGACAAAGCCCTTATGAACGCTGTTCAGGGCTTGAGTCCGGCAGCCGCAGCGGAGCTGTGCGACCGTGCGGCAAAAAAAATACAGCCGACCGCCGGCAATCCCCAAATTACAAACGCATGCGAAAATTCCGATTCCGACCCGCACAGCACAGCTGCGGCCTTTGCAGATGCACTTTACAACGAGCTGAACGCTGCCGTCGAATCTGCAATTCATAATTCGGGAGCACACATTTACCTTGACGAAAACGGAACTCCCGCAGAATTTCATGTAATTTCGCTGGCAGCATATGAAGGCTCATGCAAAGTGCAGCATTTCGATACTGTAAGCGAAGCCTGCCTTCACTACTTTGAAGGGCGCAGCTCCTCAAACAGACTTCGCCAAAAATCCAATGATATGCGGCACCATGTATCAGCAGCTCTCGATAAAATGCTGCTTAAGAAGCAGCGCCTTTCCGAAGATTTGCTAAAGGCGGAGGACTCTGAAAAATACAGATTGTATGGTGAGCTTCTTACGGCATCTCTCCATTCCGTAAAAAACGGACGTACCGAAGCCGAAGTTTCAAACTACTACGACGGCACAACCATAACAATAGCTCTGAATCCTCGCTATTCTCCGGCTCAAAATGCACAGCGCTACTTTAAAAAATATGCAAAATCTCGCACTGCTATAGTGGAAAAGAACAAGCAGCTTAAGGAAACCGATGCCGAGATAGCGTATCTGGACTCCGTACTTACATTTATAGATAATTCACATAGCGACGAAGATATAGCCGACATACGCATAGAGCTTATAGAAAACGGCGTTTTAAAACGAAAGCCCGCCAAAGAAAAAGCACGCAGCAGTAAAATTTCACCTTATGAATATCGCAGCTCCGGCGGCAAGCGCATTCTCGTAGGCAGGAATAACAGAGAAAATGACATTCTTACTTTCAAGATAGCCTCATCCAACGATATTTGGTTGCATACAAAAGATATACCCGGCTCTCATGTCATACTGTTTACAGAAGGAAAAGAACCGGGTGAAACGGATATATTTGAAGCCGCCGCTCTGGCTGCCGCACACAGCAAGGCAAAGCTTTCAGGAAACGTTCCTGTGGACTACGTCACTGTAAAACATGTAAAGAAACCCAACGGCTCCAAACCCGGCTATGTGACCTTTACGCAAAATCGTACCGTTTACGTCGATCCCGCAAAGCAGTGACAAAAGGTATCAGAACATGAAAATCATAAAGAAAACCTATGGCGATATTGCAAACAACATATATATCATTTACATGAAGGACGGCGGCTCCGCCTATATCATCGATCCCGGCTTCGCTCCCGAGGAACTTGCCTCCGAGCTGCAAAAGCACAGGCTAAATCTAAAAGGCATCCTTCTTACTCATTCCCACCTTGATCATATAGCTGCATGTGATGCACTTTGCCGCATCGTAAAAGCACCCGTTATGATCCATGAAAAAGAACTTAAGTACGTCAGACACTGCAATATCGACAAGCTTCTGCAAGACGGTGAAAAACTTGAGCTTGACGGAACATATCTCGATATCATCCACACTCCCGGACATTCCAAGGGTAGCATCTGCATAATAGATAAAGTTTACCGTAATGCATTTACCGGTGACACTATATTTTCAACGGACACAGGCTATGTAACCTTTGAAGGCGGTTCCGGAATCGAGATGATGGCTTCCATAAGAAAGCTTGATCCTTTGCTTACCGATGATTATTTTATACTTCCCGGACACGACGACTGCGTTCCGATGAGCTACGTACGTCAGCACAATAAAGAATATAACGACTACCTGAAAGGCATTATCCCCGGCGGGATTTAAAATTCCGAATATATAGAATGAAATATGTTAATATCCTGTATCCCGCAATCCTATTGCTTTCTAATTCTCGTAAAGCTTTACTTCTTTCCCACGAGCAGCGCCGAACCGGAAAGCCCCATCCATACAGATTCGGATTTTTCCATAAACTTCCCGTTTGTTGTGGGTATCAGTTCAACCTCTTCGTAACCCATATTCTTGAGTTTATTCACGAAAGTCTGCATGTCGCCGTATTTTGCCTTGGAAAAAATATCATGTATGGCAAATATACCGCCCTTTTTAAGTACACGCAGTGTTTCAAGCAAAATCGCCTGTCTGTTGCGACTTTGAATATTATGGTAGACATAATTTGAGCATACGGCATCAAAGCTCTCGTCTTCAAAGTCGAGCTTCAAGGCATTTCCTTGAGAAAAACCCACATTGGACACTGCCTCCGCTTTTGCATTTTTCTCACACAGAGGCTTGCTGAAGGAAGCATAATCTTTACCCCAACGGTCTATACCGATAACCTCAGCTTTCGGATTTCGCTTTGCACAGGCAATAGTAAGAGCACCGCTGCCGCAGCCGACATCCAGCCCTTTTCCGCCGTCGGGTATTCGGATATAATCAGCCGTCCCGTCTATGATCTGCTTTGACATCTGACGCTTACCGTCATATGAAAATCTGCGATTCAGCATAAACATCCAGAATCCCATAGCGATGAAAATAACGGTTCCAATGAAAAACACTGTTGTCAGAACGGTTTTCAATATGCCCGGAGACAACAAACTGCCTGCACCGAAAACGAGAAACAGGCATAAACACACCGCCGCACCGATAAACAATCCTAAAATCATTCCCTTTGGAACCCAGTTTTTATAATCAACTTTCATATATTCCTCCTAATAAATTCAAATATAAGTTAGTTTAGACTAATAGTATAACACTAATCGCAAGTACAATCAAAAGGTTTTCACAAGCTTCTGTGATATCCGAATTGAAAGTTTAATTGTCGCAGCTTTTTGTCAGATCTCTGTCTATGCGATTTTCATTACTGCCTGCAATAATTATTTCACATTTAAATAAAACTCTAATATAATTTTTGACAACCTTTCAAAATTTCTTATATGCCGGTACAGCCTGTTGTTCAGCCATTCCCGACATTTTGTGTATCGGGAAATACTCACATATTTTCTTAAATCTGCTCGCAGCCGCGAAAGCGGGTAGAATTTCCCCCTTTCGTAACCCCTCAACAACGGAAATTTTTTAACTTCGTATCTTCTCTGATTTGCACCCGTGTTTTATTTCAACAAACGAGGCATAGTAACCATTGTCGTTCGTTGTTTATATAATTGATCTCATTAGAGCAAACTATCCAATCTTCCAACCTATTGCCTTCTGTCTGGAATCAATAAAACGACGATAGATACCGTCCTGTTTTACCAGCTCATCATGTGTGCCGCGCTGTGCAATGTGTCCTTTGTCCACAACTAAGATCTGATCCGCATTTCGTACTGTTTTCAGGCGATGAGCGATCATTAAAATTGTCTTTTCTTTTGTCAACGCCTCAATAGCCTCCATTAGATCTTTTTCGTTCTCAGGATCGACATTGGCAGTGGCCTCATCGAGAATGATAATAGGTGAGTCCTTCATGATAGCTCTTGCAATGGAGATTCGTTGTTTTTCGCCTCCTGACAGAGAAGCACCGTTTTCCTCAATAATTGTATCATATCCGTCAGGTAGAGCCATAATGAATTCATGACAGCAGGCCTTCTTTGCAGCGGCGATTACATCGTCCATCGGTGCATTGGGTTGCCCGAAGCGGATATTATTGGCGATCGTATCATGGAATAAGAACACATTCTGAAATACAAAACTGAAGTTCTCCATCAAGGAGTCCATCGAATATTCTTTAACATTCTTCCCGTCAAGCGACACCTTACCATTGTCCACATCCCAAAATCGTGCGATCAAATGACAGAGCGTTGTCTTTCCCCCACCGGACGGTCCTACAAAGGCAGACATTGTTTTTTCCCGTACACAGAGCGATACATCGTCAATAATCTTTTTTTTGTCATACGCAAAATCGATGTCGGATACCTCAATGTTGTACGTCTGAGGCACAACACTATCACCGGTAATATCCATTGGTTCAAGATCCAGTACTTCCCTGCCGCGATCCACACACAGATCAACTACTCGAAGCAGCGAGGAATACGCACCCATTGATTCCAATCCGGAAAAAACAATAAACGACATGATCATCATGATGACTGCCGTAAGCAATTCCATTGTGCCATTCAGATGAAATTTTATTGAGGCAATCAGGATAGAAACGCCGGTCAGCTTCAGCACGATATTTTGGAACGGAATATATCGATTGCAGATCATTTCAAGCTTCGTATTCGTATCAGATGCCTCTCGAATGGTATTGTCAAGTTTTTTCCTTGCTTTACCGATCATGTTGTAAACCCTTACTTCCGAGATCCCTTGAATATATTCCAGAACACCGGAGATTACCTTTGTATCTACCGCTACTTTTGTCACGGATGTTTCCTCATTTGCTTTGCGCATGGCTCTATTGATAAAAGCAAACACGGCAATTCCGACAATACAGATGAGTCCAATCCTCCAGTCGAAAGTGAGAATTAAAAGAACAATGATTGCCGTGTTCAAAATACCCTGTGTCGTAAGCATAACAACACGGGTTGCTACATCGCCAAGCTGCTCCATAATATTGGTCGTGATAGTCGTGATCTCACCAAGGCTGTTTTCGTTAAAATATCCCATCGGCAGGTATCTCAAATGCTCCGCTATTTCAATTCTCTTTCCTGCGCATTCACGATATCCCGCTTTGCACTGCAGCATTGTCGAAATGCCACGGAAGAAGGACTCCAAAACAACGGAAACAAGCAAAATCAAAAATCCTACAAGTATTCTGCCGCCGGATATTGTGCCGGATAAGAATCCGTCAAGTACCAGATAGATCGCCGGAAACTTCGCCGCTTCGCAGACGGCAATAAACACGCCTACAACAAGTGTCTTATAAAACATGCGGCGGTTCTTGTCCTCACAAAAATTAAAGAATTTTTTTAAGATTGAAATCATGCGAATGTTCCTCCTTCCATTTCATCTGCATCCTTTGCGTAAACATGAGCATCCCACATATTTCGGTACAGTCCGCAAGAGTTGAGAAGTTCTGTATGTGTACCTTTCGCCTCAACCTTCCCGGCCTTTATCACAACGATCTGATCAGAATCAGTAATTGTAGATAGTCTGTGCGCAATCACGATCAGTGTTTTTCCCTTGGAAAGCTCGGAAACCGATTTCTGAATAATGGCTTCATTCTCAGGATCGGTATAAGCGGTTGCTTCGTCAAGAATCAAAATCGGTGCGTTTTTCATCATTGCCCGTGCTATAGAAATTCGCTGTCTTTCTCCTCCGGATAAATGCGCTCCACTGTTACCCACGACCGTGTCAAAGCCGTTCTCCAAATCCATAATAAAGTCATAGCATCCACTTTTTTTGGAGACCTCTTCTACCTCGGCATCTGTGGCAGAAGGTCTTCCCATTCGTATATTTTCGCGAACCGATATATCAAACAGGAAGCTATCCTGCGAAACATATGCAATTTGTGTATTGTAGTCGGAAATGGACATATCCCTTATATCGACATCCCCGATTTTAATACTTCCGTTTTTGACATCCCAAAGTGATGCAATGAGTCTCGCTATCGTCGATTTTCCGCTGCCGCTCGGACCCACCAGAGCGAGAACGCTACCATCCGGGATGTTGAGATCAATTCCGTGAAGAATCTCCTTATCCCCATATCCGAAATGAACATTTTGCAGAGTGATACCGTGGTTTTCAGGCAGACCCACACTTGTACCGGGACGTTCGAGTTCCGGCAGTTCTAAAATGTTACTGATTTCTTTAAAAATGGATGTCGCCTTTGTCACATCATCGTTATAACTCATCACCGTAATAAGTGGTGTAATCAGTCCACAGGATAGAATTACAGTCATGATGAAATCGGGCAGTGACAAGGACCCGTGCATTGTGAATATTGCACCGATCGGCAAAACAGCAAGCAGTGTAGCCGGAGTTATTACCATACCAAGAGAGAACGGTACGATACAGTCATACATCCAATCAATAAAACTGTTTGAGTTTTTTTGGGCGGCATCTGCAAACCTTTGATACGAGCTTTGCACTTTTCCAAATGCCTTAATGACCTCGATGCCACCGATATATTCTACCGCCGTATCGTTTAGCTCTTTCGTGGTATCCTGTGTCTTTTGAAACCTTATACTGCTGTCCTTAAACATCCATACCATTGCAATCACCGCAACAGGGAGTGTGGCGAGCGAGAGCAACGCAATTCGCCAGTCGATAGTTAGAATGTAGATGAACAGCATGATTGGTGCACAGAGATTAGCTGTAAACTCCGGTACGACATGTGCTAAAGTCGGCTCCATTGAATCCGTACGTTCACAGATGATGTTCTTAAGCGCTCCGGATGGCATTCCCTGTACTGTTCCAAGTGGTAGACGGGACAGCTTATCGACAAGTGCAATTCGAACATTTCCAATCAGCTTGAATGTCGTTTTGTGCGATGTTTTAGTGGACAGTGTGTGAAAAAACACACGCAGAATCCAAAATGCCGCCATAACGAGTCCCTCTCTAAGATAAATATTAAAATCTTGCTCTCCCGACAAAAGTTTCTTTACCATATCGCCTATCAAAGCGTAGGGTGCAAGGGAAAATGCTACCCCGATTACGGCAAAGACTACGCTTTTGATATATGCGCCCTTGTACTCACCCGCAAATTGGAAGATGTAATCTAATATTCCTTTCTGTTTTTTCTTTTCAACATCCATAATAAAATCTCTCCTTTGCCTAATGTTTCTGATTTCGATATTCATTCGGCGTCATACCGCATATTTTCTTAAAAACCGCACCAAATTTCGCCTGACTTTTGTAACCGACCGCCTCCGCGATATCGCAGATGGTCATATCGCCACGTTCCGTCAGATACTCTCTGGCCCTTCCGATGCGATATTCTTTCAGCCATGTGTAAAGTGGTTTCCCGTAAAGATTCTTAAAACATTCCTTAAGCGCTGTCTGTGAAATATCAAATATCATCGACAATTTTTTGATGGTGTAATCCCGATCTATGTTTTCAGAGATCAACTTCTGCACTGCCCGTGTTTTTTCAACCTTATCCTTGTAGAAGTAAGTTCCGCCATCCTTCACCTCTTTTGCATCCATCACGGAAAGGCAGACCAGCATTTCTAAAACTTTCGTGCGGAAATATGGGAATTTCGCGTTTTCCGGCACACGATACAGATCGGTAAACAAACGCTTTAAGGTCTCATTCTCCTGAATAATGAAATAGCCGTCATTGGCGCAGAATTTTTTTCGTATGGCTTTCAAATCGATTGGAATACCTGCCGCATTCTCTTCCAAGGCTTTTTCTGCAAGAGAACTAACAAAGCCTATTGTGATACCGTGGTAATGATTCGTCGGGAAGTATGACATTCCTTTATGGTGGACGCGGGAATCGATGCAGATGTTTCCCGTTTTTTTCATGCAGCATCTCCCATTATCCAACTCCATGGTAATATTCCCCTCACGGCAATAATCTACTGCAAGCATCGTATCCACCGCTTGGTACATGGAATGGTATTGCGACATATGAAAATCATTATACATCAGAAAAATACCGTCAAAGACCTGGTAAAGAACCATATCACCCTCTCCGGTCTCGTTTTCAAGTCGTATGACAACACATTCTTCTGTCTGCGCAAGGATACGGTATTCACCAAGCTCTCCGAAATTGTGGAAGGTTTTCCATAGTGCACCCGGCACCTTGTTAGGATCCTCTTCTGATCCCCTAAAGACTGAGGTATCGTATTTCATGCTATGCCTCCTCCATGCGAATGACATCGTCACAGCAATGCTTGATAAACTCGCTGTCATGTGTCACAGTGATTATAGTTCTTCCTTCTTCCTTTAGTCTATCCAAAATACCCGCTATAACGAGCATATGCACACACCCCAGCCCGCTCGTCGGCTCATCCAACAGCAGGATCGGCAGCTTGGACGCAATGGCGCAGGCAAGCACGATTCGCCGCTTTTGCCCTACGGAAAGCGACATAGGATGCCCATTCTCAAGAGATGCCAATCCAACCTCGGCAAGGATTTCCTTTGCCGCTTCCTTATTCTCCTCCGGCTGACTGATAATCACCTCGCCAAGAACCGACTCAGTGAACAGCTGGTGATTAACGTCCTGCATAACCATGAATATTATGCCGATTCGCTTTTTGCAAGTGTATGAAACTCCGTTCAGCACCATGATATCGTCATTCTTTCGGATACCGCACACTGATTCCAAAAATGTGGTTTTTCCCGTACCATTGGCACCGACAATAGCTGTACCCTTACCAATACCATCACGATAATAAAATAGATAGCCGTATAAATACCAATGTTTATAAAGTCTCGTCCGTTCAATCTGTTTATTGATTCCTGTTTACTCATAATAATTTAATCCTTTCTAAATTACATTTAGTTAGGCATTACTAATATTTTTTATCCAGTATAACATCAAATTTGCATTTATGTATATTCTATTTAGTCGTTTTTATTCCATTTAGATGATAAAATTTTTCAAATACGAATTGAAATTACATTTTGTTTTTCTTTGCCAAAGAATGCAAAGAAAAAACGCTACAGTTTTTATAACTGCAACGTTTTAAATCTTTTCGTTTATTCCGTCAATCGTAGCATTATCTCTATCAGTTTTTAGCTCTCTATTCACTGCTGTTACAT
>JBQNCA010000031.1:0-17801 GCA_052169645.1 Anaerovoracaceae bacterium | reverse complement strand
AAGCCCAGTGATCAGGGGCTACATCCTTGAAGGTCTTGGCGACATTTGCCTTATCCTTTATTCCGAATACACGATTGATTATTACTACGAATTCCGCACGGCTGATATTTTTGTCAGGTCGGAAACTTCCATCCTCATATCCGTTTATGTAACCTGCATCCGCACAAGCCTTAATCGCATTTGAAGCCCAATGATTGTCACTGACATCCGCAAAGGTCTTTTTACCTGTATCGAGACCTTTTATACGAGCTATGATAGTCACAAGCTCCGCTCTTGTGAGTGCATTTTCAGGTTTAAACGTACCGTCGGTATAACCTGAAAGTATCTTGGAACTTATCAGGTTCTCTACAGCGGATTTATACCATGCTCCATTTTTGACATCGCTGAAGCTCTTGTCGGAAGCGACATTCGCCTGTACAAAATTGGTCAGTATAGATGCCGCCTCTGCACGTGTTATAAGAGCATCAGGTTTGAATGTCCCGTCATTATAGCCCTTTATAAATGCAGCTTCCACGGTTTTTTCCGTAAATGCTTTTCCCGCTATGTCTGCATTTGAAAGAGGTGTAGGATTATTTGTCGTCAACAGAAGTTCCGAAACAAGCTTATCCAATTCAGCCTTTGCGGTGTCTATTTCACTCTTGGTGTTAGCCTTGTTTGCAGCTTCAATAGCCTTCTTTATCGCTTCAACAGACTTCTCATCATATTTATCTTTTTCCTTGATAAGCTCCGTCGCTTTTTCTATAAGTTTATTTAAATCAGCTTTATCCGGATTTGAGGCTCCGCCGCCTGAACCGCCGCTTCCGCCTCCATTTCCGGAAGGTATGGAATCAGGTTCTATTAACAGTATAGCTTCCTGTTCTCCCGGCATTACGCTTACGACAAAGCTCAGCGGTATTTCCTTTTCTCCTATGGCAGCTCTGGTAAATCTGAAACCTTGAGTATAATCACCTCGACCTGCAACCTTTTCAGCCGCCGTACCGCCTACGATAATGCTGTTTACATCACCCTTTATTCCATTTACCTCTATAGGTTTGAAATATACGGTGTAGGTAGCTCTGCCATTTTCTTCAGTAACGTCCACCTTATGGTCCATACCTTTGTCCGCCATCGAAGCTCTGTCTTTTGTTGCATGCTTCAAATAAGCGTTAACTGTACGATGTACCGGATTCGGATTATCCGATCCGCCGCCCGATGAGCCTTCTGTTTTAAGTGCATTCATCGCTCTTTCAAGATCTCTGGCAGCCTTTTCCATATCCGCATCGACCTTGGCTTGGATAGCAAGCTTGCCTGCCGCCAATGCTTTTTCAAGTCCGCTCTTTGAAGCGCTTGTATACTTATTGCCGTTCGCAAGCAGCAGCTCAGCCTCCGCAATTCTTCTTGCAAGATGCTTCTCGGCTAAAGTCTTATTTTCTTCTTCAGGTTCACTGCCTTCAACAGTAGCCTTATCCCAATCGAGCGATACAAAGATAGGAATATCTTTCATAGGCATACCGTTAGCACTTATTTCCGCTACAAGACGTTTCTCTTTATCAGGGAATATTACACCTATGCTTGTAAAACGATCTCCGTCTTTATTCAGTATCCTATGCTCGGTGGCATCCTTTACCTTATACCTGTTTTCCGAACGGAACATTTTTATATTTGTCAGCCATGATTCTATATTCATACCTGCAATGTTGAATATAGGTGTTTCAAATATATAATCATATCCGCCTTCAACTTTTTTAACTGTTACATATTTACCTAAGCAACCGTCAGCCATTGATACTCCGCCTTTATCATGATTCTCCACTTTGAGCGGAACCTTCCAGGAATTTGCGGTTTCCGGAGACTCGTTTCCTGTAAAGTCGAATATCATTTCGACATCCCGTCCCATTATATCTACATATGCACCTGCATATACTTGGGCAGGCTTTTCATTCAAAGTAAACTGTATCTTTTCAGGATATTCTTTTCCTGCATCGGTATACTTTGAAACAACTGTCACAGCTCTGCGATCCTCAGGCTTTGCGGAAAGCATGGCATCCTTATTATCATAAAGATAGAATTTTTCCACATGTCCCTTAACCGGGCTGTTACCCATGCTCATAGCTTTGGCGGTAAGAGTAACCTGCCACTTATCTCCTATCTGTCTCACCTGAGCTGAAGGTTCAAATGCTCCCGAAGCTCCCGATATGCCTTCGCCTGCGGCTTTTCTTATAACAAACGGCATTTCTACAGCTTCAGAACCCGAAAGAGCATCTTCCGTCGCACTGAAATTAACGGCATATGTGAGAGTATTTTTGAACGGTGATGCTCCCGCCTTTGTCATAATAACTCTGGTAAGAGTATATTCATCACCCTTTTTCATATCAGGATCATCAAACTCCAATTTCTGCCCGTCTACCGGATCGATATCTCCCGTCTTTCCCTTATGCACCGTATTGTCGGCATATCGATTGTAAATAACCTTACCGCCTTCATCGGTATTCTTGGTGATAACGGTACGTATTTTCCAGTCAAAACCCTGTGCGTCCAATACCTCTGCCGCCGCACGATTTCTGTTTTCAGTACGGATGTTATACTTTACTTTAAGCGTATTGTCGAAGAAATTACGGAAATCTTCTTTTGTCAGGAAGAGCGGAGTTTCGTTTACACCTTCGGTGGTAATCCATATACCCGCTTCCACCATATCAAGATCCTGTGTGAGTACTATCTTGCCCTTAGCTGCAGTTGCCTTTGCATCTATGACTGTTTTCTGAGGTTGATAGAAGTTCTTACTTTCGTTTGACAATACAATGCCTGCAGATTCCAGCACTTGCTTATATTTATCGTCAATATCGCTTCTCAAAAGATTTCGGCTCACATCAATTTTTACAAATTTCTTCGACCCTGCCTTCGCCATCTTTTCAAAAGGAATATCGCTTATCAGATTATTCGATATATCAAGCTTTGATTCGGTATCTCCGTGATTTTTAACATTTGTTGAAATCTGAACCCAGAATTTTTCAGGAACCTTACTGATAAGATTATTTGATAAATCTATATTGCACAAATGTCTCAGATTGGTTAAGCCTTCCGGAATTTCCGTAATCTTGTTTTCATAAGCCCACAGCTTGTTGAGCCTTTTGCATCCTGAAAGAGAAGCCGGCAGCTTTGTCAGCATATTTCCGTTTAAATGCACATCTCTCAAATACCTCTTATCGGCAAAGAAATTTTCAGGTATTGTTTTCAATTCATTATCATAAAGATAAATTTCTTGAAGATTAGAATTATATTTGAGTAAATCTTCAGGAAGTGACTGATATCCGGATGATGATAAATCCAATATGTTAAGCTCTTTAAGCGGTTCAAATGTCTTGCTTGAAAGATTTTGAATCGAATTTGAAGCCAAATCCAATTCTAAAAGATTTGAATTGTTCTTAAATATATCTTCCGGCAAGCTGCTGAGCTTATTTCCGGCTATATACAGAACCGTAAGATTTGTCATATTGTCGAACAGACCTTCCGGAATACTTTCTATCTGATTTCCGTTCAGATACAAAGTGTTTACTCCCGGACCCAAATCCTTAAGCATGGAAATATCAGGTGTGGCAGGATATATCTCATTGGTCAGATTGAGCGTACCCTCCGCTTTCATTAATTCTTCCGGTTCCAGAATACCGTTGTTATTAGCATCCTTAACCCCTGCGCTTGTAAGCTTGAGGTACAAATTTTTATCGTTTTCTTTCTTCAGTTGTTCAGCATCCTGATCTTTTTCAAAGTCGTCCCAGCCTTTTTTTACAGGCCCTTCAAATTCGATATCGAAGGTCTTATACTTCGTATAATCCTTAATATCCGAATCCTGTATTCCGTCTATACCTACCAGAACCGCACCGAGATGCGTTTCGTCAAGCTTATTCACGGGCATTGTAAAGATTTTCTTATTTTTTAAGCCCTTATACGGCTCAATCTTTGCATCTGCAAATTTATTGTCGGATTGAACGGAAAAATCCAATATATTTTTTGCAAAATTGTTGCCCAGGAAAGTCAGTGTATACACACCGTTTTCAGCCTTTAAATGAACCTTATTTGAAAAATATCCGGCAAATGAAGATTTCTTTCCCGTTTCTCTGTTGATTGCCTTATATGTAAGGGTATAATCTCCGTCCGAAAGTTTTTCTCCAAGCTCAAACTCATTTGCAGGTACTTCGACATCCGGCTTTCCGTTATCCCAATGTGTGCCGTCTTCAAAAGTTATGCCTATATATCCGTCAGGCTTTCTGTTATATGCCTTTATCAAGGCACTGCAATTACTGACGGAAAGCGCCTCGTAGCTCGGATAAATCCGTACTCCGGATTCAGTTATATTTTTAAAGTCAACTCCGTTTATACGATATTCAGCCTTTGACAGAGCATTCAAAACAGATTTTTTGTAAACCTTAATTTTATTGTTGTAATCACTTATATATATGGACAATTCCGTCCCGTTATCTCTGAGAACGACTTTATCAATCCCGATATCGGTCGCCAGATTGCCCGGAGTAAGAGGCTTTTCATTGGCATCTCCGGATGCTACTACGAACAATGAAAGCTCTTTTGTCTTAAATGTGATAAATCCGTCTTCTATCTTTACGGAGCTGATCTGATCACGAGTTTTTTCTTCATTTACATGATATACGGCAAAATACTGCATATCGGTATCATGTATTCCGACAGGAATCTTAACCGTAACCTCGCTTGCAGGAGTCTTTTGTTTTTCATCCTTTACAAAGCTGATATCATACAACTCTATATTCTTTTTTATTTTGCGAAGAGAATCGAGATCCGTAATCTTGTCTGAAATATTTTCAGCATTCGGATCAACTGTTTCCACCTTCAGCTCTACATCGGTATCAAAATCAGAGCTGTAGTAATCAACTTCTATACCGGTATTAGCATCCTTCTGACTTACAGGCTTGTCATTGCTTATATCAGGGATATCCAAATTTTCGGATTTGGAAGATACGGATCCGTCCTTCCATTCTATTTCAATTTTTGAATCGGGTTTATTTACAAGCTCGGAAATAACGCCGTCATCGGAAACCTCCGTGATTAAATTTCCAAAGTTCAGCACTGATATGTCAAACACTTTTCCGTTTACTCTGAACTCTTTAATCTGCTTTTCAACCTCAGTCTTATCAAATTTATTGAATTTTATTTTAAGAATGAGCTTATGATTTTCTTTAACTACAAAATAATTTGCTATAGGGAAGAATTCGTTGCTTTTCGGAATCTCAATGTTTTTCGAGAATGATGTTTTTGATTTATCCTCCCAAACTATATTAAAATCGACATTACCTCCTTTTTTTATAATGTCCAGAACATTTTCATCGGATGTATACAGTGTCGATCTCCATCCGCTGAATACAAAGATACTGCTTTTAAAAGATTTGCCGTTTATGACTATTTTTGCCTTATCAATATTTGAACTGAATTTTGAGCTGTCACAATTTTCAAATTCTACCTTAAATGTATCTGTACCGTACTCCTTTATAAAGTACATATCTTTTATCGTAAAGTTCTTACCGAAATCTCCCTCAGGCTCTTGCGGCTTGTCAAAAGGATTAACCGGATTTTCCGGTTGTGTATACATTCCCGGTTTATATTCTGCAAATGATTTATCTGCAAAATATATCTTTACATCATGAGTACCGTCTTTAATCTGAGTAAAAGTGGCAACTACCAGATTCCCGTCAACAAGTTTGATATCTCCCGGATTTTCATTCTTGTCGATTATTTCCTTATCATCAATTACCACATATCTGATATTCTTGTAAAAGGTATCATACCATTTTGATTTCGGTAGTTTACTTTGAAGCTTTATAGCCTGACCTACTCCCTGAATACCTGAAATCTGTACGCACTTGAGGTCTCCCGCCATATTATCAAATTGTATATCACCGGGATCTTCCGGTTCTTCCGGGGTTCCCGGTTCAGGTACGGAAGGCTCCACATAGCCTTCATCTCTTTTCATAATTTGTGAACCGTCGGAAAATTTAATTATAAGCTCGTGTTTATCGCTGAGTCTGTAACGTTCAAGAGCTTCCTTACCTTCTTTATATTTATCAAATATGAGCAGCTGCTTATTGAAGGGGGTAAGAAAAGACTTGCCGTCGGACTCGCAGTATTTAGGATATTCCTTGCCGTCAATAGAGGTGCTTACTATATCCTCTCTGAAAGCCCTGTTAAACACTGCATCGTCAACCCCGTATGCAATATTTATAGCTATGCACTGAGCTTTTGCCAAATCATCGCCTACGGTCATTTCCTTGCTTGTAAGAATCCTGAACATATTACCGTACGGCTCATAATAAGGGTTTTCCACATCAACGGAATAATCGGCATATGACTTGGTAAGAATCACGATTTTATTCACCCTCAGAGTATCCGACGGGCGACTGAAATTAATGGTATACTCAGATTCATCCAAGCTGAAGGTATAATGCTCCGTCGGGTTTTCGTTAATATCCGAATATGACTGTCCGTTTATTTCGATAACTTTTATATCCTTCAGATATGCCAAAGTCTCGTTATTGCGTTTATCTTCTTTAACAGATACGATGAGCTGTTCCTCCATATCATCGTATCCTACGAATACCCCTTGGGGTACAGGCTTCTCCGTATCCGCCATCGCAACATTCATCGGCATAAGTGTGATCATCATGCACAATGACAATGCAATTGCAAGAATTCGTTTCATAATACAATCCCTTTCTTTGTAAATAACTTTTAGAAATAATTTTTTATTGAAGCTCTCACTTTATCGATTGCAGCTGCATATTCCTCATCTGTTGCCAATCGTGAAGTTTCTCCTGCTTCTATCATTTGCATTCGCACATTTTCAGGCAGTGCCCCCTCAGGCATACGCCTTACTCTTTCAATAACTTTTTCATCCACTTTCCCGGGCAGTATGACATATCCCAAGCTCTTTCTTTTTTCCAAAAGCTTATTGAGATTTTCACCTACTCTTGATCCGTGAAAAGAATCGGGCATGGCACCCATGGTTACAAAAAGTCCTACAGGAACATCCGGCAAAGCTTCAAACACATCCATTGCAGCTTTGTTGGGCATTGCCCTGTCTACCCATGCTCCCAAAAGCACACAATCCGCTTCGCTTAAATCCGGCTTTTCATTTAAATCGGACACTGTCCATTCACCTGCATCGGACAGTCCTTCCGCCAATTTTTCAGCCAGCTTCTTTGTGTTCCCGCTAAGGGATGAATATATTATTGCTCCGTTCATTTAACACACCTCCTTTCCTTTTTCTATGTGATAACTATTTTTCTATTTTGAAAATCCGCTACTTCAAGCGGTACATGAAACAGCCGGGACACGCTTTCAGATGTAATTACATCCTCGGCGGCGCCTTTAAATGCAACCTTGCCTTCTGAAAGACCTATTACATCATCGGAGTATCCCAAAGCTTGGTTTATGTCGTGAAGAACCATTACTATGGTAATGCCCAAATCGTGATTTAAAGCTTTTATAAGCTCAAGTAATTCCTTTTGATAACGCACGTCCAAATATGTGGTCGGCTCATCCAGAAATATCATCTCGCTTTTTTGTGCCAGTGCCATTGCTATCCATGTTCTCTGACGCTGTCCTCCGGAAAGAAATATCACGGGTCTGTCCGCAAATTCCTCCAGTCCGGTTTTTTCTATCGCCCATTCTATTGCAGCATTGTCCTCTTCCTTATAAGAAGGACGTATCACATTTACATATGGTGTTCTGCCATAGCTGACCAGTTGTCTGACCGTTATATCTCCGGTAATCCTGTTTTGTTGATGCACTATAGCTACTTTTTTGGCAAAATCTACGGGTTTCATATGAAATACATTTGTACCCTCAAGTTCTATAATCCCCGTCTTGGGGCGCAGATTTCTTGTGCAGAGATTGAACAGTGTGGATTTTCCGCAGCCGTTGCTCCCCAGAAGTGTAGTAATTTTACCCTTTGCAAAGCTCAGAGAAATATCCTTCAATATCAACTGCTTCTTCGTATACCCGAAGCTCAGATGTTTAATATCCATGCTTACCTCCCTTCACTTTAAGCAGTGCTATGAAGAACGGACCTCCGCAAACCGCCATAATTACAGCCGCCGGTATCTCATACGGATAACACACTGCCCTACCTATTGTATCCGAAAGCAGCATCGTAAATGCTCCTAAAAGTATGGCAAAAGGCAGCAGTACACGGTGGTCGCTTCCTACCATATGCCTTGCTATATGAGGAACAAGCAATCCCAAAAATCCGACTATTCCTACAACCGAGGTCGCTATCGAAGCCAATATGATAGCTACAAAAGCTACTATAAATCGGTTTCTGTCCACAGCCACGCCCAATCCTCTTGCAGTTTTATCATCAAGATTAAGCAAATTGCATATATTGCTCAGACAAAGAGCCGCTATAATTGCTGCTCCTGCATATATGGCGAGCATCCTCGCATCGCCCCATGTTTTTTGGGCGATATTTCCGCTAACTATGGATTGAACACCGGTCATCGCTCCGCCTCCCGCCGAGGAAACAGCCTGCGCTATTCCCGTAAAGGTGAGATTCAGCGCCACGCCTACAAGTATGAGCTTTGTGGGCTGTACACCTCCGTCCCATGCAAGACTGTATATCAAAAGATATGCACACAGCCCTCCCAAAACGGAAAGTAAGGGAACGCTGAAAAAAAGCATCGGAAAAAGCACATTGACAAGCGTACCTACCAATGCGGCGGCTGACGAGATCCCTATGATTCCCGGGTCCGTAAGCGGATTTTTCATAACTGCCTGCAACAATGTACCGCTTATCGCCAAAGCCGCTCCTGCGATAACCGCTATCACTATTCTCGGCATTCTCACATCCACAACCGTATTTACAGCGGTATCGTTTCCTTTATAGAGCCCTTCAAGCAGCTGTCGTATGCCTATATCTATTCCTCCAACCACAGACGCTTTCAATATCAAAAATATGAGAAGTACGGTTACTATTGCATAGGCTGCCGTTATTGCGCCGAATCCGCGTTTGAGATGTGTTTTTTTATGAATCATAAAGTATATCCTCCAAATCATCCAACGCTTCAGTATAGTTGAATTTCGCACTCATTCCGAAACGGTCATGATCAAGGTCATAAACCTTGCCTGTTTCAACGGCTCGGAAATGTGACCAGTTCGGATTTTCTTTAAATTCCTTTGAAAACATTTCTTTAACCTCATCCGGCATTGCATGCGAAGTTCTCAATATTATATCCGGATCTCTGGTAAGCATATCTTCAACGTTTACATTTATAAAAGCTTCTTTCTGATCATCGTATATGTTATGTCCTCCTGCGAGCTTTACAAGACTGCCTGCATATGAATTTTCCGTAGCCGCAACATATGAACCGGGCAATCCCATAAGTATCAAAACACGCTTATCGCTGCCTCCGGGGTGCTTTGCCTCATATTCTTTCATAAAAGCCTTATACTCATTCACCAGCTGCATCGCCTGCTCTCTCCTGTTGAACAAGTCTCCAAGATCCTCAATGCTCTTGTACATTCCCGGTATATTATTTAAATTTATAAAACCGTAATTCAGATTGAGCTTCTCATATACGGGAATCAAATCTCCGGCAAGGCTTGACGGACCTATCACCCAACTTGGATGAATCATTGCAAGCTTTTCCTGATCCGGGCTCATGGGAGAGCCTATATCAGGAACATCCTTATATCGCTCAGGCAGCTTGTCCACATCACTGTGAGGAACCGCAACCAAATCCAAGTCCAACTTTTCCATTATGTAGACTGTCGCCATTGAAGTTGCGGCTATTCGCTGCTCACAATTCAAAGGTTTGGATTTGCTGTAATTTTTATTATCGGAAGCGGATACCGAGCTGCAGCCGGATAATAACAGCACTATACAAAGCATAGCTATCAAAATCGATAATCTATAAACGTTCTTCTTCATCATACAGCGCAGCCTCCTTCCAATCATTCAGTAATCTCAATTTTCGTGAAATCACCCAAATTGCAAAAGCTCCGAATATGCTGATAAAGGTCAGTACGCACAGACATATCACCAAGCCTGTCACGAAGGCTCTTGTTATAACTCCCCATGGGCTGTTATCGGGAGCATGTCCCGTAATTGCCGCCAATTCGGGACTTTCCTTTGTCAAAAGTCCATATTCATTTCCTGTATTGTCTAAAGCGGACTCAAGGGTTGCATCATCCTTGCCGATTGCTTCGGGCGGCAATCCGACAGCTGTATCCGTATCATCAGGTATATCAACCTGAGCGGTCTTACTCGTACTTCCTGTATCGTTTTTCGTCTGTGACAACTCCGAATCGGCTGATGCGGATGCAATTCCTTCAGACAAATTTACATTCCCGTCCATAAGTCCGTAAAATATTACCTCACGCCCCATTTCCTTAACTTCCGCTCCTACACGTATAACGGCATCGGGTCCGGGAACCTTAAAACGATATTTTACAATTTCACCCGATCTTGCCACTTCCTGAGCATCAGCTTTGTAAAAAGCAGTATCTCCTCTGTTTTGAACCGCAAAAGAAACCTTGCCGAGACTCTTTGCCATATGCAGAGTAACCGTTACCCATGCTCCGTTTTCCGTCTGCTCGTAAACCGCTGCAGGGTCTAAAACGGATTCAGCCATTCCCTGCCCTATAGCCGCATTATTTCCCGAATCTGCAATAACTCCCGTAACAGGATGCCCGTAATGAGCCGAAATTCCGACCGGACTTTGTGCAGCTGAAACAGTATTGGGCATAATCACCGTCAAAAGGCAGCACAGCAATGAAATTATCCTATATTTCTTTTTCATTTCAGCACTCTCCTTTCAAAGTATTGCAGATATCTGCGCCTTTCTATTTCATCCATAAGATGTGGAAGCTGTTTGCGCCAAACGGCAAAGCCCGATACCGTCATTATCAGGAATATGGCAATTACCGTTATAATAATGCCGGGTCTTTCCTTTTCACTCTGAATATAATTGTCCGTATTCGAATGGTTTTTATTCACATTATTCGATAAATTTGTCGTATTTTTTTTGCCTACTGTAGGCAAAACCGTATTTTTTGATATTCCCGCGATATTACTTGCAGGCAGCCCGGACAATATGGGCATTTCCGAGGAATCGGCAATATTTTCCGGTTGAGACAAATCGCCCGACAAAAGTGTATCCGTCGATGAAGTATTATCATCGTTCAGCTGCAGCTTTTCAGTACCGGAATTTGCACCCTCTGTCAGCAGGAATTTTCCCGAACTTATATGTTCCGCTCTCCAAAACTTTCCCTCTGCTTTCAACTCCACTTTATTTTTGCCGCCGTCCGCAGAAAATGCATATAAAACAGCCGAATCTTCATCCTGACTTCTCGGCAGCAGCACGGTCATAGTTTCCTGAGTTAAAGGTTTCATCAGCTCAGGAATTGAATTTATCTTATTCTCCGGTATTTCATTTAAAGGTTCATTTAAAGAAATCTCCCATGCCTGTCCTCCGTCCGCTCCTGCTTCCGTTCTGAGTTTCTTCGCCTCATCCGGCAATACATTCGACACTACAAGCTCAGGCATCGTTTCAAAATTTTGTTGTTCAGGCATAACCGATATCCCTGAAGCGGATATCCACAATTCCTGTGTATCCGTAAATTTTTTGCCGTTTTTAAAATGTTCGTACAACGGACTTTGTTTTATTTTATTTAACGAGTTCCAATCTATCTTCAGACGGGCAGGCAGAGGAAATCCTCCCATAAAGGTTACCTGAGGATTTACAAGGACCTTTAAAAATTCCGTTTTTTCATCAATCGGGATTTCAAATACTGCAGGTCTTTCTCCTTTGACCTCCGGCAACTCAAGACTCCAATCTCCGGCTGCAGCTTTTTTATAAGAATTGCCCTCAAGCAGATAGCAGTTTATTAACGAGGTTGTCAAGCTTTCCTCTTTTATAGGAACGGCTTTCATGTATAAAAGCCCTTTCCCGTCGTTTACTACCAGCTCAGCCTTATCGGAAAGTCCCTTGCTTCCCATGGAAAGTCTGTCCTTCTCCGCATGCATGAGTTTGATATCTACCTCATAGCATCCGTCCTGCAGCTGATTCTCGGTAGCCGATGCGGCTGCGGCGATAAAAATCACTATTATCAAAGATATAATCAATAGAATCAATTTTGTAGCTTTCAAAATAAACTCCGACCTTTCATCTCTTTTACCATAAGTTCATCATCTTTAAGTTAGTTAACCTGAATCAACTGCAAGCTTTCAGGCTTGCTGCATATTTTTTCAGCTGCTGAAGGCTATATTTATACAAGATTGAAAAGGTTTATTGTGAAAACAAATTGAGCAAATTGCTGATGTTTTATACTGTTTTCCGGCATTACACATAAGTCCAGAGATGCCTGCAATATTCCGCCGCCTATGTAATACCATTCCTTGACGAGGGAAAACGGGAGATGGCAAACCTTATTTATAGGGTATTCCATCTTTTCTCCATTCACATAAAACGCAAGCAGCTTCGCTTCGCTGTTGTAGGCTTTGCCTCCTATTTCTTTAAAAACAGTTTTCGTCCTGATTTCTATATGGGCATTGTCGTTATCATCAATAACTATCAGTGCATCCTTGTAAAAGCCTTCCAAAGCCATAGAAAGAGGCATAAATGCATCTCTCGGATCCATTGTCGCTTCTCTGAATATAACAAAGTATGTTTTGAAATCTCCTACTCCTAAAATTTTTATCATCTCATCGGAGCTTATGGAGTCGCTGCTTCTGTCTGCCAATTTGCCGAAATACTCCGCCATAGACAGAAGCTTGCTCCTCATACCTCTGCTTTCTTCCGTCAAAAGAGTAGATGCAAGTCTATAAGATACATCTTTTTCTATTCCCAGTCCTTCATTCAAAACGAGCGCCATTCCCGCTCTTTCATTTTGATTTTCTTCAGCCATGCGCTGTCCGAGATCAGTGAGGTACATTTTGTTATTGTCTTTATACACCAATCCTATGCATACCATACGGTCTATTATCTTCTTTGAATTGACTTTGCTGCATTGGAAATGGTTTGCAGCCTTTGTGAGAGTAACTGCCGACTGATTTTCAAGAAAGTAAAGAAGATATTGCTTTTGCTGATTCGTTATAGTAATATCAAACATTTCATATAACCTCTTTGTTCTTAAGAAAGACCCTCTGCCTGAACTTCCAGCAGACGATCGGCTATGCGAAGAGTCGATGCCCTGTGACTAACTATTATTACTGCCTGTTCTTTTTTTGCTTCTTCACGTATTGTCTTGAGAATAACCGCTTCATTCAGACTGTCGAGGTTTGCAGTAGGCTCATCCAACAATGTCACCGAACCGCCGTGCAAAAATGCTCTTGCCAAGCCTATGCGCTGACGCTCACCGGCTGAAAGCCTGTCGCCAAGAGCTCCCGCAGGTGTCAAATATCCGTCGGGGAAGCTTCTTATTGTTTCATCTATGGCTGCCTTTCGGCAAGCTTCATAAACCTCATCGTCACTTGCATCCAATCGTGCCAATCTTACATTTTCAAGCAAGCTGTCGTCAAACAAATGAGTAGACTGACTCATATGATTTTCCATTTTTCGCACAGCTTCACTTCGATAGCTGCTCAACGAGTCTTCGTTGAGCATGACCTTTCCTGCATAAGGATCATATATACGCATCATAAGCTTAAGCGCCGTCGATTTGCCGCAGCCGCTCGGTCCTTTTATTCCTAAAATTTCACCTTTATTGAGTTCCAAATTCCAATTTCTAAGTATAGGCTTCCCGTCATAAGAGAAGTCCACATGTTCCAGCTTCATCTCTTCAAATTTTGCCTCACGTCCGTCGGTATTTTCATTTACTGCAGGCTTTTCGTCTATTATCCCGAAAACTCTCTCCCCGCAGGCAAAGGTGAGTAAAAGGTTATTTGCAAGATTTGAGAGTGCCAAAACCGGACCGAAACTGCTCATGAAAGCTATACTCGGTATAACCGCAGCATCCCAGCTTACCGAACCGTTGACATACAGATATGTTGCAAGGCTCCAAAACGCTATATATCCCGATAATACTACAGCAAGGCTCAAATTCAGATTGTGCACCGAAGTATCAGAAAGACGGCGTGTCGATGTAACGAGCTTATCTGTATATGATTCAAGTTCCTCCAATCGCTTATCTTCCTGTGAAAATTGTATACATTCTCTTATTCCTCGAAAGCTGTCAAGCAGGAAAGAATTTAATCTGCTCAAATCAGCCCTCTGCGCTCTCCCGACCTCACGTCCGAGCTTTGAAGTTATAATCGGAACGATTATTCCCAATATCAAATAAAATGTAAGTGCCAGCAAAGCATAGCTCCAATGATAATGAAACATGAAGGCGAACATCACGACAGTCACGACTGTGGCTATGGATACAGGCGATATGGTGTGTGCATAAAAAACCTCCAACAATTCTATATCCGATGTAAGTGCAGAAACCAAAGTTCCGCTGTCTCTGCCCTCAAGCTTGGCGGGTGCCAGTTTACGCAGCACGAGAAAAACACGATTTCTTATAATCGCCAATACCTTAAATGCTATATGATGATTTGAAAGTTGCTCGATATAATGACATATTGCTCTGATTACACCTATTCCGACAAGTATGACAGCCATTAGATATATATTCAGTGAATGTCCGCCCATTATCCGTACCGTCCCCCATGCTCCTATCACAGGGATAGAAATTGCTGCAATATGTCCCAAAGCTCCGGTTCCCACCGCAAGAAGCATAACTCCTGCAAGAGGCTTAACCCAACCTATCAAACGCATACTTATTTTTATGTAGCTTTGATTTGATTCTTTACGTTCATACATTGAACACAACCTCCGACTTTTGAGGATTAAAGGAATTAACATTTCCGAAATTTTCCGTTTGTCTTATTTCCTTTTCTTTTGAATTGAAGTTTTCGAGACGCTGCTGTTCTTCATAAAGACTTGCAAACAAACCTTTCTTTTTAAGTAAATCTTCGGCAGAACCGCTATCCGTCATTTTCCCTTTTTCTAAAAGAACGATATTATCGCTTGAAAGAGTTGCGCTTATATGATGCGTTATTAGTATAACCGAAGCTCTTTTTTTCAGTTCCTTCATAAGTTCAAGAATGATGGCTTCACTCTCCGCATCTATGTTTGAAGTGGCTTCATCAAATATATAGAGTTCCGATTTTTTTAAAAGTACCCTTGCTATTGCAAGTCGTTGACGCTGACCTCCTGAAAGATTTGAAGCTCCTTCAGTCAATTCCGTTTTAAGTCCGTCCCTCAGAGCCAAAAATCCGTCCAGTCTTACAGCTTTAAGAGCTTCCCAAAGTTCATCGTCGCTCGCCTCCGGAGCCGCCATGCGCAAATTCTTCTCAACGCTTCCGGTGAACAACCACGGCGATGCATCCACAAAAGCGATATGCTCTGCAATATCCGAATTCATTCTGTTTCCGAATTCTTCACCGTATCCTACGCTTCCGGATGTGGCTTTGCAGCTGCCGCTTATTATCGCTGCAAGTGTGGATTTTCCGCATCCGCTCGGACCTACAAATGCCGTCAGTCCTTTTTTAGGAATTTCTAAATTTATATTTTTCAATGCTGTCTGCCCTGAAACATATTCGAAGCTAAGATTTTTTATTGATACGATAGAACCTTTATCCGCTTTTGCACGAGGTTTATCATCGTCTTCTTTTATATCTAAGATTCTGAACATCCTTTCAGCAGACGCCATTCCGTTCATTGCTATATGAAAAAAAGATCCCAACAGCCTCAGCGGAAGGAAAAACTCCGCAACGAGCAGTATAAACAATATTGTTCCGAATACGCCAAGCTGTCCGCTCTGTAGCTGCCCGAGCGCTGCTGCCGTACCCAAACCGGCTCCGCCATATGCTACCACATCCATAACAATTATATTTGCAATCTGCATACGCAAAAGCTTCATAGTAGCTTTTCGAAAATTCTCGGCTTCCTCATCCATAATGTCGCCCCTGTGTTTATCCGCACCGTAAAGCTTCAAAGTGGAAAGCCCTTGAATATTGTCGAGGAATCTGTCAGAAAGATTGATATACGAGCCCCAGTATTCACTCATAACCTTTTTTGCAAGCTTCTGCACAAGCATTATCGCCATAGGAATGAGCGGAACAAATACCAATAATAATATTGCCACCGTTGCGTTAACCTTCACCAGAAAAGCAAACAGTACAATCGGTGACAGTATTGAATATATGAGCTGAGGCACAAACCGTCCGTAAAAGCTGTCCAACTGCTCTATCCCTTCAACACCTATCTGTATAAGCTCCGCCGGCTTGACATGATTTATGTAGCCGAGTCCGAAGCCATATACTTTTTTAAATAATGAAGATCTGAAATACGACTTTACTTTTTCAGAGGATTTAAATACTGCCAAGGTCTGAATCTTTTGTGAAAGCATCCTCAACAAAACAGCTGCTATTATAGCACTTATAAGGAAGACTATATTTCCATTACCTAAAAATAAAGCCTGAGCAAAATCAGCTATTATAAAAATCATTACAATATTTACAACAAGAGCTGCAAGCTGTGCCAGTACTATTATCGATATATATTTCATCGCCTCGGGTACAGTTGTTAAAAGACGTTTCATCATGGTATCAATTTCCCTTTATTATTCCTTTAATGTAGGAATCCGCACTAAAAAAACATAATATTTTATGATAATTACAGTTATTATTATCATCTTCATCCAGAATACAGGTGCTAAGAGCATGGCAATCAGCATCATAGTCGTACTCATAATAAGTATTCTGATTTTTATAGACCTGCTCATACCTCCCCGTTCGACAAATTCCGCCGCATATTTTTGATAAAGCTTCGTACCGACAAGTTTACGATGTAGGCGATCGGAGCTCTTTGCAAGGCATCCGGCAGCAAGGAGCAGAAACGGTACTGTCGGCAAACCGGGAAGAACTATTCCCGTTATCCCCAGCAGCAAAGAAATTCCGCCGATTATTAAGTATACTAATTTCATTTTTTATTATCTGTTGTCCTTTGCATAATATCATACGGAAAATTTCCGCTTAGCCTTAATACTTATCGTTAATATACATCCTTAAAAGATAATTAGCAAGTGCTAACTTTCGTTAACAAATTCTAATATTATTTTGCCTAACTAACTATATAAAGCTCTTGTTTTCAACGTTAATTCGATGTGTAACCTTGGTTAACGATTATAAAAAATATTTTTTTCAGTTCAATTTATAATAACGAAACAGTAATTTTTCTCAATAATGAATTTTTCATATCACCCTCTATAGAAATAAACTTATAACAGCTGATATTTATTAGACTTGACTAATCTGCATTCAAAAAATCGGAGCAGCCGTCACCATAGGTGATTGATAAGCTGCTCTCTGTTATTTACAAACAAATCAGTTATTTAAAATAAAATTCTTATGTTCTAATTTTCTATTTGCCATAGCCGGATGATTCTCTGATTATATCCAACTTCTTCCTGTATTTTTCGGTATTTACCTCATCACCCAATGCTTGATTTGCTATAACAAGCTCCGCTAAAATTTCACCGCTCGAAGGATTTCCATAAAAAGCCTTTTTCAAAACCGCAAGTGCATCCTCGAATCTTCCCGTTCGATTATATGCCATACCGAGATAATACGGCAGCGGCCACCATTTCATATGCTCGGTATCTATATATTTTTCTAAAATTGCCAAACCCGCCTCATGATTTCCGTTAATAATTTCAGTATATCCCTGCTCTATCAACACCGGCTCTCTGAGCTCGTTCAAACGTTTCTCTATCTCGTTTCTCTCAGCTTCAAGCTTGCTGAGCTCCATAAAGCG
>JBQNCA010000030.1:0-17960 GCA_052169645.1 Anaerovoracaceae bacterium | reverse complement strand
TTAAGCTTCATCAAGAAAAGCGGCGAGCTTTCGCTCGCCGCTTTTCCGATTGTAAGTTGTGCGTTTCGCATGCTTTAACATACGAGGAGTATATTATACATACAGGCGTGAATCGGTGGTGTGATTACCTGTCATGCATAAAAGCTTTTTTAATTGCGGCTATATCAACTGTCTGCTGATTGGCAGCCTCTTCATTGGATTTTACCGCCTCCATAAGCTCCTCTCTCAGGATTTTTACATCCTTGGGAGCATCTATCGCTATTCGTACGCTGTCATTTCCTATATCTCTGACAGATATGCAGATATCCTCATTGATATACAGTGACTGACCTTTTTTTCTCGTTAAAATCAACATCGTATCACCTCCGCTATTTTTTAGGCAACAGGCGATTGAAAACGATGTCTGCAAGTATAAGCAGGGTCTTCCAGTATTACCTGACGTCCCTTCTTTGTTTCAGGGTTTATTACCAACGGTGCCTTCAGATTGACGGTGGTATCCTTTACCTCGTCACCTACTACGGCTATAGTATATATGGCGACGTTTTCCTGATTATTTACGCCCAGAAATTCCAAATCCTCATCCGAAACATACGGCTCGTAATCCGGCATTACCCTGAACGGATTTAATGTGATAAATGAAAGATACGGCGTTTTGACGGACTGCAATGCCAAAAGAGTATCGTCATCATTGTCAAAGCGAATCAAAAGGTATTCATTTTCGTCCTCAAAGCCGAATAATCCTTCCGGAAATGTTATCACTTCATTTCTTTCATAATCCATTTCGCCAAAATATTTAGTATTTATCTTCATGCTATATCCAGCTCCATTCTGCTATTTTATGAATTTAAAGCATCAAACCCGTTTATCGATATGTGCTCCTGTGGAAGCATTTCCTGTAGGAAAGAGGTTCCATCCTCCAATATATTCTATCGTCACCCCGGGCTTTTGCTTAAGACTTATCTCAACTCCGCCCTTTACGAACTTGTAAGGATCTGTTCCTCTCTTCAAATCTGTATCTATCTTGTCTTTGTCATAACTAATATTGAGTTTAGACGGCGTGAATTTTGTTTCCAAGCGTGTCTTAGGAGTAAAGTCGAGACCGAATTCCTTGTTTATATCTTTATAAATAAAATCCTCTGATGACATTCCTGCTATATCAGGATCGCTTGACATTGCTTCCCAGCCGAATTCCGCATATTTTGCAGTCGCATTTTCCGCATCTTCTTTCCCTTTAGCAGCAGTTTCGTTTACAATAGTTGACATTTTAAAGGGTCTGACAGAATCCAAAACCTCTTCCATATTTGTTTCCATATGAGAAGGAGTTCTCTCCATACTCAGACCCTTCCCCTTCTGACGCTGAATTTCAAGCTTCGGAAGTCCCGAGCCGTCCGCTCCCACCTTTTCAAAATGCCCTTTAGTGGAATGTATATCAATCAGTCCCCATGTAGTATGTATACTTAGAAGCTGTGTCATATTCATTCCTCCTTGTAGCATTATCTTTTAACATTAACATAACTGTCAGTCTTTCTTTAAAAGGTTTCTTCTCCGAATCATGTTTAATTTAATTTATAAAACATGAATTTTAACAACCTCTGCCTACAATCAGCGCATATAGTCTAAGAATGACTGCGACAAAATCTTTGTTCCTATTTGCAATGCAGCTCTGTAGGTATAATTTGATGCCTGAAAATCTGTTATTACATCTGCAGGATCACGAAACTCGGTGTCGTTTTGCTTCGACTTGAGATTCAAATCAACACTTGACAATCTGTCTATGGTTGTTTTCATAAAATTTCTGTCGCTGCCCAGCTGAGTCATCTGTATGGTTATATCAGTGGCACATTTTTCCAAATTTTCGGACAATTCCTTTATATGCTCCGCATCATACGGTGCTTGTTCTTTGTCCAGCGCCTTCGCTACATCTCCCATAAGTTGAAGGAAATTCTTGGAATTTCCGTGTTTGTCCTGACCGAAGCCGAGAAATGATATTCCGTTCAAAACCATGTTGAAAGCACTGTTTGAGTTGACCTCTCCCTTTTCATCATATTCCAAACCGAAGCCCAAATCGGCATATTGTTTTTCAACATCATATTCTCTCAAACGTTTCATATTATCAGCTTTGAGCTTTTGGAACTCAGCCTGAGTCATAAGTCCGTCATGATAATTTTTGATGTCGGTTTTGGAAACACCGTCAACGGGAACTCCTCTGTAAGTTACAGTCCCGTCCTCCTGCAAGGCAAAAGGAACTTTACCCGTACAGGTTCCGCCCATTATAAATTTATCTCCGTAAGAGGTATTAAGCGACTGTATAGCAGCCTTCTGTATCTGTTCAATCTGCTGAGAAAATGCCTTGCGTGATTCCGGACTCTGAGTGTCCGTAACCGCTCCCAGTATATTACTTTTAACTGTACGTCCCATTTCGGACAATGTCTGGACTATGGATTCTCTTGAAACGAGCATCGAGCTTATCTGAGAGCTGTTTTCCGAGTAATCCTCATTTCTTGAAAGCTCTCTTCTATACTGATAGGCTCTCGTTGCACTTACCGGATCCTCATAATCATTCTGATATTTGCGCTCATTCATAACTGCATCCCCGGCAGCGCTCAAATCCGACATGGTCTGTGTCATATTGGTTTTATATTTAGACATCATCATATTTGATGTGATTCTGGTATACATATCGTTTTCTCCTTAAAGAAAATTTTTGTAATTTTACAAAACATCGGTTAGGAACTTTGTAAAATTATTTCTATCTGCCTACAACACCCGTACTGTTTATAAGCTTATCCAACATTTCATCCATAGTGGTCATGACTCTTGAGGATGCTTCATAGGCTCTCTGGAATCTGTATATATCCACAGCCTCTTCATCTATACTTACTCCCGATACACTCATCCTGTCGTTGTCTATACTTTGAAGCACTACATTATAGCTGTTTTGAGTTGTAGACTGAGTTTTTACATCCAAAGCCGAGGTGTCACCCATGGCTGAAAGGAAATTTTCATAGCCGCCGGTGAAAATATTTATGTCGCTTTTCGTCATGAATTTGGTATTCTTTTTAAAAAGCTTTATAAATTTCAAAGTATTGCTGTTATCTCCGGAGTTGTCGTCATTGCTCGCTACATATTTATTTGAATTTACAATTTTAGTATGTCCCTGCAACCATGCATGTGAAAGAGACATATTTGCAGCGGTTATACCTTCGGTGCTGACTCCGTCGGTAGTTGTAAATAAAGCATTGCTTTCATCAAATCTGTCGGTTTCTTCATACACATAGGTAGCAGCAGCTCCGCCTCCGGTATAAGGTGTGAAATTATAAGATTTGCCGTCGGCTGCAAGACTTATCGTACCTAACTTATATTTAGGTTTACCCGCACCGTCTACACCGTCCTTTATAGCATACAACTGTTCTCCCGCATTTACCGTTACATCCTCATACTTGGTATTGACACCTGTACCGGTCTTATTGACAACATTGTATAAAACCTGCCCCGCTTCAATATCATTGAACTTGGCGGTATATTTTATGACACGGTTTTGATTGTTCATATCTTTAGCCATTGTATTGGCAAGGGTATCCAAAGCTCCCACATAATACTTGTAGCCTCTTACCGTGGAGCCGCCTTTCTCATAATCTCCGGCGGCATTTAACATATTCAATGCTCCGAAGAATATACCGTTGGTGACGGCGGTCTTTTTTTCCAACGGAATCCCTGTAGCATCCGTACCGTAAACAGGAGTAAGGTCTATAGGAAAAGATTTATCATTTGAAAACATTTCCGCTTCTATGGACTCATAGGTAGCCGTAGGATTTTCAGTCAATGCTGAAACCTTGAGCGACACGGTATTATCCATTATAGAGCCGCTGTCGTATGTAAGATATTGAATTTCCTTATCGGCAGGCGGCGTGTATGCAGGTTCTTCTTTAAAAGAAAACTTTCCGTCAGCCCCTTTTTCAATTCTTCCGTATATATAAGACTTTTTTCCTGTTTTCGCATCAAATCCGTTTTCTACGGCATAGATATAATCCTTACTGTTCGGATTTCCGTCAAAGGTAGCTCTTACCGGATTATTTTTATCATCTACCATATTGAAGGTTAACAGTGTTTTTTCTAAATTATTTCCCTCAGAATCCTTTTGCAATACAGGATTCGTGATAGGGTTTCCGCCCCCATCCAAAATAGGCTTGCCCATGCTGTCCTTTACGGATGCCACTCGAGCCTTAACTCCGGCATCCACACCGAACTGAGCAAATTTCTGACCGCTTACCGCATCTATATATCCACCTGCTTTATCCTTGATTTGCACATGCAATATACTCGTACGAATATTAGGTGCCAAGGTCTTTTCCTCATAATAATAGTTCATATCAAAATATGAAGAAAGTTTATCGAGCATGGTATTTCTTTTGTCATAAAGCTCCAAAGGATTCCCTCCGGAAACTTCCGCACTGAGTATGCTCCCGTTAATCGCCGCAAGATTTCTAAGAAGATCATTCGCATCCGCCACATATCCGTTTTTAAAATCATAAAGATCTGCATTATAAGCATCCGAAAGCTGTCTGGAATATTGATTAAAAAGCTTTGTCATTGATTCTGCAGATGCTCGAGTCAGCGCATCATGTTCATTGCTGCCTGTATTAAGCGACAAATTCTGAAAAGCTTTTTCAAAGTTTCCTATGGATTTACGCATTCCTGATTTTATAGCTTCATCAAATATGGATTCCATATCCTTCATAGAATTAAGCTCAGCACTATATCTGCCCACCGAAGAATTTTCCACCCTATATCTTGTATCAAGCGTATTATCTCTGATCTGACCTATCTTATTTATTTTAGTTCCCTGACCTGTAAGCGGACCGTTATTTGAACCGTATTTTTCTTTTGTTATGGAAACTGCACGGCTGTTCTGTAAAGCTCTCTGTCTTGTATAACCGTCAGTATTTGTATTCGATATATTTTGACCTATGACATCCAATGATGTCTGACTTGCCTTTAATCCGGACAACGCTGTTGTAAAGCCGTAAAAAGTGGATCTTATCATATCGGATTATCCCCCTGTTAAATGGATGTGTCTCGTGTTCCGGAAAAATCCTGTACGAGACTCCCGTTTTTGTCATATATGCCGCCTGACTGATTATTCAGACTTTCTATCATACTTTTATTCAATATCATCTTTGATTCAATCATATTTCGCACGCTGTCCGAAATATCCTTTAATCTGCGTGTTTTTTCTGATATGGAGTTAAATAAAGGCTGCAGTTCATCTCTGTAATCTGCAGCCACTACTTCCAAGATCTGTCTAAAAGTTTTTCCTACATATCCTATTTCTTCGGTGATCGCATCTCTCCTCATATCCAAGCCTTTCATTTTAAGCATGCCGGCTTCTTCATCTCTGATACATTCATTAAGCAAATCAAGTTCTTCATGCGAGATTGCATGTATCTTGTCATCTTCAATTTCCAGAAGTTCTGTAAGAAGCTCATCATATTCTTCCATTAAATCAACAAATTTTCCAAACGCTTCCATATATAATTCTCCTGAATCTGCCCTATATTTGCAGTTAAACCCATAAGACATATAAAGCTACGTTCCTGCTTTATTATTTGCCCTCTCCAAGTATTTTTGATGCTATGTCATCGGCGTTGATATCATATTCACCGAGCGCTATCTGCATTTTTATATCATTCAAAACGTTCTGAGGTTTTCCCGCCTTTACCTCCGCCGAAATGCTTCCTGCAAGTTCTCTGATAAAATCATCGTCACTCATTTCTTTATTTCCGATAGAAACTCTGTCCATTCTTGCTGCACCCAAAGTATTGCCGAAGCTTGCCGCAGCGGCTTCATTCAACTCTGCCGTTTTATTTTCGTTAATCTTTTTATTCTCGGAATTTAATCTATTCATGTGCAGTGCCGCATCATTTGGATTTATTCTCATAATATTTCCCTCCTCAGGTTAACACCCTTCCTGCTCTATAAGGGATTCCCCCATTTTTTTCGTTCTAAGATATATATCGTCCCGTTAAACTGTGAGTTAAGTAATATTTTTAATCTTTTAGAATATTAATTTTGTATTTACACGGTGTTATTATATCGGAATCTCCGTCGGATAATGTTACTTGTTTTCTAAATAAAACTATATATGATTTAACGTTGATATTTTAAGCTGTTCAGCACTTTTTACCAACGCATTTCATCCACCTTTCAATCTGCTTTCAAACAAAATTAAAGCGCCGTACAACCCGGTATTTCAAGCTGTTCGGCGCTTTTTACCAACGCATTTCGTCTTATAAGCCTATAATTTAATAAAAATTACGGTATTTAAAGTTTTCAATTGTTTTTCTTTTTACATCAAAACAATCACTGCTATATTTTATTATTGAACATCAGCCTGATCCGTATCCGCCGGTAGAATCGTTATTTCATCCATCATTGATACTATATAATCCGGTGAAACCGTCTGACCGTTTACGGAAAAGCTTATGTCCATGTCTTTATATTCATCGAGCTCAGGCAGCTCCGCAATGCGAACCGACGGATCCGAGCCGTCAATCGCTTCCGTTATAACCAGCACATCGCCCTGCTTCACTTCGGTTTCAAGCGAGGCGGGTTTTCCGTTTAAAAGTGCCTCTCCCGGTATTGCAGTAGTACCTCTCAGTCGATGTTTCTGACCGTCTATAAAATAAACTATACCTCTTGATGAACGTCCGAGCATGGAAGTAGCTTTTATTCCTGCCAACAGCAGTGCATCCAAAACCTTTATGGTTCCTGTCTGCATAAGCATTATACGCCTGCCGTTTACGGTTATGGAGAAAAAATCGGCTCCTTTATACATCGATGCCACATTGCCTATACCTATAGGCGTAACAAATTCAGGATTGAGAAGCTCCTCTGAACAAAGCTCTATCAGCTTATGCTTTTTCATTCCGCCCAGCGCGACTCTTGTAGGCTGCATATCCAAATTCATTGCAACCTTTCTGCAAAGCCCGGGTATCTGACTCCCCCCACCTATAAGAAACACCGCTTGAGGTGTACCCTCGTTGCATTTCATAACACTGTCGGATATAGCCTTTGCCAAGCTGTTTACAGTATCTTCTATAGCATCAATAATCTGCGAAGAATCAAAATTATACTTTATTCCCAAAATATCTTCAAATTCTATTTTTTCAATTCTCTCTTCAGAAAGAGATTTTTTTATGCGCTCAGCCGTATCAAAATCTGTAAGATAGATCGACATGATAGCTTCCGTAATTTCATCTCCGGCTATGGTAGCCATATCATATGCAACTATGCTGCCGTTTCTTGAAATGGCAATATCCGAAGTCCCCGCTCCTATATCCGCTATGGCTATATTGAGCAATCTCACATCGGGCGGAACTATCACATTTATCGCTGCGATAGGCTCGAGCGTTAAATTTGATACCTCAAGTTCACAACGGGCGGTAACCGAGTACAAACCCTTAACAACGCTGAACGGCAAAAATGCAGCTATTATATCAACCTTCATTTCAGAGCCTTTATGCCCCTCAAGATTGCTGATATTATAATCATCTATATAATATTGTAAAATACTGTATCCTACACATTGAAAAAGCATTCCCGAATTATTTTCGATTTCTTTTTCAAATATTTCCTGAGCCGCTCCTATAGCCGAATATTCGAGATTTCTCACCATTTCCACGGTGATTTCTTCACCGTCGGGCAAGGGCTGCGCATATGAAGCCTTTGCAGTTTTCAAAGCTCTTCCCGCCGCTGCAATGGAAACTCTTGTCAGTTTTATTCCGTTCCTGTTTTCCAGAGATTCCTTTACATCTTTACATATGCGACTGACCAATTCGATATCTTCAACCTGACCGTCACGCATAGCCCTTATAGGATGAAATCTCTGCTCATAGTCGAGCACCTTATAGACTCCGTCAGCCACAACTCCGAGTATCCCTACCACGGAGCGTGTTCCTATATCCAAAGAAAATATAAGATTGTCTCTGTAGCTTTCTATATTATTACTCATAACAAATCATATCCTGTCAACTCTAAATGATTTACATCTTGGAAAGCTGTCTCATTATTTCAGATGAAATTTCCTTTAACGGAAGCTGTTTACAAACCGCACCTAAATTAAACGCCACCATAGGCATCCCGTATACTACGCAGGTGTCTTTATTCTGACCTATGGTATACGCACCCTTCTTCTTCATTTCCAGCAGTCCCTGAGCACCGTCACCACCCATTCCCGTCAGGATGATTCCTATAGATGATGCTCCCACCACATTTGCTACGGAGGTGAAAAGTGCATCGACGGACGGTCTGTGTCCGCTGACCTTATCGCCCGGAACACATCTTACACTGTATCCCGATCCGTTATTTATGACATGCATTTGCAGATTTCCCGGAGCTACCAATATTTTCCCCTGTTCTATGCGATCTCCGCTCTGCGCTTCCTTTACGGACATCTTGCAAAGGCTGTCCAGCCTCGATGCAAACATGCTTGTAAAGCCTGAAGGCATGTGTTGAACAAGAACTATTCCCGGCGTATTTTCCGGTAAATCTCTCAGAACCTCAAGAAGAGCCTCCGTTCCACCTGTAGAGGCTCCTATAGCTATTACAACTTCTTTACTTGTTTTCGAACTTATTGTCAACATATCAGCTCTGCGTTCTCCCGACCCCGAACCGCTTGACAATGAGTTATCATCGGACGGCTCACCGGGCTTGGGCGCCTTTTCGGAAGGCTTTCTCAAAGAATTGTTTTCTCGCATCTTTCCTCCGAGAAATTGATTTAAAGACATCTTTGAAGTTTGCACTATATTTGATGCAAGCTCCATAAAAAATGTGGCGTTTGACTCTTTTATCATTTCTGAAGGCTTTTGCACAAAGGATATACTCCCGGCAGAAAGAGCTTTATATTTGCCGGTTTCCACCGTACTCACCGTAATTATTTTTATAGGATGCTCCCTCATAATTTTTCGGATAAATTTCAGTCCGTCAATATTCATGAGGCGAATGCCGCAAATCACGACGTCAGGCTTCAACGCAACTATTCCGGTACGAGCCTCCGCAAAATCGGTGGAGCTCCCTATAATTTCTAAATACTCATATTTTGAAAGACCATCTTCCATGAATTTCATGTAAGGCAATGATTCATCTACGATAAACACTTTAATATTATTCATAAATCAGACTCTTTCTCCTTTTAATATAAGAAAAAATATAGCCTATGCATGATATTATATCAAAAAAATTACCGAATTAAAATCAGTCTTTCTTAATGTATGTTGCCGGACTTACAAATGAGTAAGGATTTGATGATTTATCCAAAGTTTCCGATTGCCCTATCAACAGATATGCTCCTTTATTTGAAGCTCCGTAAAACCTTTTTACAAGAGCCGCTTTAACATCAGGCTCAAAGTAAATCATTACATTTCTACAAAATATCACATCGAAGCTGCTTCTGAATTTTATATCATCCATAAGATTGAATTCTCTGAATACTACATTGCTGCGAACCTCCGGCGTAACCGTATATATGCCGTTTTTTTCCGTCATATAATTTTTTTTCCAGCTTTCCGGAACATCCTTCAGTTCTTCCGCAATATAAGATCCCTTTTTTGCAATCGACATGGCATGATTTGAAATGTCGGTAGCCAGTAATTTTAAATTCCATTCCTTTCTTCGAGTCCCGAAATAATCGAAAAGAAGCATTGTCAGTGTGTAAGGTTCCTGTCCGCTTGAACATCCCGCACTCCAGATTGCAATGGATTTATTTGAACTGTATTTTTTTTCCAGCTCGGGCAGAATCTTATTTTTAAAAAAGTCAAAATGCGAGCTTTCACGCATAAAATAAGTGTGATTGGTTGTAAGACGGTTAAGAATTACACGCACATCTTCAACACTGGCATTACCTCCGGTTATATAATCAACATATTCATTAAAGGTTTCATATTTCCCCGATGAAAGAATGGCATTCAATCTGCTCTGTATCAGATGTTTTTTCTTTGTCAGATTTATGCCGTAATTGTCCATCATATAATTTGCAAGTCTGACAAAATCAGCGTCTTTTACTTCAAGCATATTTATGAATATCTCCTATTCCCCGAACTCTATACCAATGGAGGAACATCGTCCACTTTTTTCATAATTTCGTCTATACTGATTATGAGAAGTACGGTTCCGTTAATTCGTATTATACCGTCAACCAGCTCCTGGTGCTTGCTGAGCGGAAGTGTGCTTATATTCATTTCAGGGATATCGACCATCTGAGATACTGCATCTATCAATAGACCTACCTGTATCTCATTAATATTCATAACTATTATGCAGGTGTCGTCCGTAAATTCGGTCTTTGTTCTCCCCATTCTCATTCTTATATCTATAATAGGAACAACCTGTCCTCTGAGGTTTATCACTCCTCTGATGAATGAAGGGAGCTTCGGCAAACGTGTTATAGTATTTGCCATTATTATTTCTTTTACAAAATCCGCATCTATTGCATAGCTGAGTCCGTCAGATTCAAATGCAAGGAATTTTTTTGTAGGTATTACCTCCTCATCATCTGCCGGATTGAAGCTGTTTCTCATTATATCTGCGACATCCTTTGTCATGATATCCATATCTGTATCTGCCATTGTCATTTCACTCCCATACTACATTTCTGTAACTGCTGCATCATACATATTTACAGGATCCAGAATTATGCTTATATTGCCGTCACCTAATATGGTACAGCCGGAAATACCGTAATTCTTGACATCATAATCCTTAAGGAACGGAGGCAACGCCTTAACCACTACCTGCTGCTTGCCTAAAAGCTTGTCTACAAACAGACAAAATGCTTTATCGCCGGAATCCAACCACATTATAGTACCTTCTTCAACATCGTCCACATCTGTTTCTATATCGTAGAAATCAGCGAGCCTTACCATAGGATAAAAGCCTTCTTCCTTCTGTATCATTACACCCTTGGCTTCATCATAGATAAGTTCCTCTTTCTTAACTTTAAAAGACTGACGAATATTTGAAATAGGAATTGTAAACATCAAATCCCCGACGGTTACCTGCATCCCGTCAACTATTGCTAAAGTGAGAGGAATCTTCATCGTAGTGGTCATTCCTTCGCCCTCTTCACTTGTCATTGTAATAGTACCGCCCACTTTTTCAAGGTTTTTCTTTACAACGTCCATGCCGACGCCTCTGCCGGAAAATTCAGTTACATTTGTATTTGTGGAAAAGCCCGGCATCAACAGCATATTGAGGATTTCTCTTCGTGAATATTCACTTTCCGGTTTTGTAAGCAAGCCGTTCTTTTTCGCTTTTGCAAGTACCTGCTCCGAATTAACGCCTTTACCGTCATCGGATATACTTATTACAATCTCACTGCCTGTATGCTGCGCCGAAAGCGTAATCGTTCCCTGCTCAGGCTTGCCCAGCCTTACACGGTCTTCAACATTTTCTTCAATTCCGTGATCCATAGAATTTCTAACCATATGCATTATAGGGTCGCCTATACTGTCGACTATAGTTTTGTCCACCTCGGTATCGGCTCCGACAGTTACCAAGCTGACATTTTTATTGAGTTTTTGGCTCATATCCCGAACTATGCGGTTCATCTTCTGGAAAGTTCCGGATACGGGAACCATTCGCAACGACATTGCGGTATCCTGCAAATCGTCGGTAAGCTTTCTGAGCTGACGTGCAGCCTTTGCAAAGCTCTCGGATTTGAGATTTGCTATATCGGGATTTGATGTAACCATGGACTCGGTTATTACCACCTCTCCCACTATATCCATAAGCGTATCGAGCTTTGAAAGATTTACACTTATCAAACTCTGCTTATTTGAATGATTCTCTTTCTTTACCTCCTGCTTCTTTGCCTCTTCATGCTTTTCAGGTGCGGATTCGACAGGAGGCGCCGCCGAATCCACTTTTTCCGCCTTGACTTCGACTTTCTCAACTTCAACCTCAGCCGTGCCCGGAGCTTCGGGCGCCGAAGCTTCTCCTAAAAAGCTTTCACAGGATCTTACATTTATAGCGCTCATCAAAGCATCGGATGCTATCTTCTGCTCATCTTCCGAAGATAATGCAAAGGTAAAACCCTTATCTATTATATAAGCTGCGGTATCGGCATTGGTTTCCACGTCTTCAGGATAAAATCTGACATCCTCGCATACTTCATTTACAATCTCCACAAGCATGAAGGCTCTGAGATTTTCCATGCCGAGACCTTCATCAAGATACACCGTTATTCCGTATTTATGTTTATCATCAAAAATAGGCAGACTCTTATTCGCAGCATCCTCGGCAGATGTTGCCGGAGCCTCGGAAAGAGTTTCCCCCGTTGTCTTTACTGAAGCTCCGGCATCGGAACTTTCTGATATAAGATTCAAAACTTCCAGTATTTTATCCGTAATCGGAGTCATGTCCTCGGTCAAGGTCTCATCATTTTGAACCTTTTCAATCTCTTCTTTCATGAAATCACTTGCCATAAACAATAGATTAAAAAGATCTCTGCTGTGGTCGTGATTCATACCCTTTTCTCGAATATAGAAAAACAAATCCTCGATTTTATGCGCAACTGTCTTGAGTGAATCAAATTCCATCATAGCAGAAGAGCCTTTAATCGTATGCATAATCCTGAAAATTTCATTGATGCTGTCCTCGCTGAACGAGTCTTCTCTCTCAGCATCAAGCAGGATACCGTCCAGCTGTTCTATCAGTGAATTTGTCTCGAAAATATACATTTCTAGCATATTCTGCATACTGTTGTCCATGATTTTCTCCCTTTAAATTCTCTATAATTTTTATATAACAAACTATTTGATATATAAACCTAACCCTGATTATGGAATTAATTGAAATGTAATCTGAATTTGTCCGTACTTCTCATTCATTTACATCCATGCTATAATTAATATCGAAAAATTTGAAAAAGTAATAATACAAGCGTCGTATTTTTTTAACAATCAATACTTTATTTTAATTATTATATTTTATTTCTTTGTTTAACGACAAAGAAATCAAGGTGATTTTAATGAATAATGACTCCAATGTACGCAGTGCCGCTTCAATAGTATTCTGCGGAGAAAATTCAAATGAGCAGCTTACGGAAAAGCTCAATGCGGAGCTTATATTTCTAAGTAGAGGAAAGGGTCTCATACTCAATCTTGATGTGGATGATACCGTCCCCGAATGGATAACTCCGTATCAGAACATAGTTCTTAATATCATATGGCCCAGCAAGGGACTGTTGGTTTTTAACGCATTGATTACATATGTGCTCGGGCATCGTGTCCATATAGATGATATCGCATATGTCGGAACAATACAACGTCGAAGAGATCTCAAAGTTTCATTTTCAGGAATCGGAACTTTATCCGATGAAACGACAGGCTTTGTGTCCTCGGTTAAATTTAATAATATAAGCGCAGGCGGTATAGGCTTTACCATGCCCGATATCACCGACTCCCAACGCTTCGTCATTTCAAACGACTTCAATCTCAGATTTACTTTTGATGAAAAAAATATGTACGATACTTCTATACATATATTAAGAGCTGATTTGGGTAAAGACGGAAAGATGCACTGCGGTGCACAATTCTATAATCAGAACGCAAAATTTGAAACGGAACTGCGCAGCTTTATTTTTAAAAAGCAGCTCAACATTTCTCCTGAAGAAAGATATATGAGAAATCACTCCGTTGAAATTGATATTCTTATGAAATCCGATGCAGGATATGATGAAAGCAGCAAATATAAGAAATAGTATTTTACCGACCCCAACAAGGGTTTATCAACATAAGTTTAAATTTTATTTCAGGAGGATTTTAAATGAATTTTTCACGAATGATGAAAAAGGGCTTTTGTCGGATTCACGCCATCCTGCTTTGCTCGGTGCTCATTACTGCGATGTTGCCGTTATCGATTCCGACATTCAGTTCCGAGGCTCAGGCTGCGGAAACGTCCTATTGGGCTACACCTTATCTTCAGGATATGGTAAATAAGGGAATAATGACAGGCAATGAAAAGGGTAATTTAAACCCCTCGGATCAAATTACCCGAGCCGAATTCACAACGATGATAAACAGAGCTTTAGGCTTTACAAAAAGCGGGGAAATCTCATTTACAGATGTCGAACCGCATGCATGGTATTACAGCTCCATAAATACCGGCGCTGCAGAGGGCTATTTTAAAGGAGTAGGCAACAATCTCGCAGCTCCTGATTCGAGCATAACTCGTGAAGCTGCTGTCACCATGCTCGGAAGAGCTCTCAAGATACAGACAAATTCCAGACTTTCCAATAACTTCGCAGATGCACAGGACATCAGCTATTGGAGCAGAGATTATGTAAATGCTATTGTTGATAAGGGCATACTTTCAGGCTACAATGACGGTCGTTTTATTCCGAAAAGTCAGATTTCAAGAGCCGAGGTTGCAAAGATTTTAAGCTCTTTAGTCGGAAATATTGTCGATGAAAAACGCCAGCACAGGCTTGACTATGTTACAGGCAATGTAACTATAAGTGCATCCGGCGGCGGATTAAAAAATACCGTTATCAACGGTGATTTATATATAACTGACGGCATAGGCAACGGATATGTGCTGTTGGATAATGTAACCGTTCTCGGACAGGTTATAATAAGCGGTGCGGGTGAAAGCAATTCAGGAGCTTGCAGTGTAATTCTCCGAAATTGCGATATAAATGAAATGATAGTAGATACACCTAATACCAAAAAACTCAGTATATCTACACAAGGTAAAACCATAATAGGCAACACACTTATAAAGAGTAAAGCCTTTATTGAAAATAATAATGAATCGGGAACTCCTTTTGCAAATCTGACTATAGATGCCGCTCCGAATGACGTAGTGGATCTTGTCGGCGGATTCAGCAATGTTATACTCAAAGGAAAACCTAACACTCTTAATCTTCAGAAAGGCTATATTTCCAATCTTACAGTAGATGAGGACGCTGCGGGAAGCAAAGTATTTTTAGCTGCCGGCACAGACGTATCAAAGCTTTTCCTCGACACCGCAGCCGAAGTAACAGGAAAGGGCAATATAGGCGAAGCTGTTATCAATGCTCCGGGTACATCCATCGAACAGCTGCCTGATAAAATAACAATACGACCTGGCGTTACGGCTAAGATAAAGGGACAGGACATGACCGCCGCCGACGGCACGGAGTCAACCGTCAGACCTGAAATTCTACCTGGTTATCCTAAAATAAGTGATGAGGATCTCACTTCTGCAAAAGCTTCCTTCAAGAGCAACAAAGCAGGCAAATTGTACTGGGCGGTTATCCCTCAGGGATTTGCGGAACCTTCCGCCGCTCAGCTTATAAATCCTAAACTCAACGGCAGCGTAGTTGCTTCCGGAAATCAGAATATATCCGGAGCGACAGAAACCACTATTGCTATCACAGGTCTTAAACAAGGTACCGAATATACCATATACGGAATATTGGTCGATAACAGAGACGCTCAATCAAGCATACGTTATGCGGATTTTTCTACCGTTGACAATACCGCTCCCGTATTCACCTATACTTATGCAGAAGCAAAAACTTCAAAAAATGATGCCACGGGCGAATACAGCTATTACTTGGATGCAAGTGCTACAGTCTCTAAAAACGCTACTGTATATTACATGCTCTTAAAGGCGGGCAGTACCGCACCTGTAGCAAGCGATCTGGTAAATCAACGTATGAGTGCGGTAAGTAAAGGTTCCGTCAAATTTTCAAAAAATGTAATGGATACCATTGCTATCAAAAACCTGCAGGAATCCGCTTCATATGATTTATATCTTTTAGCGGTAGATGAAAACAGCAGACAGTCACCTATAGTCAAAAAGACTGTAAAAATGAGCGATACCACTCCGCCTGAGCTGACTTCGCTCATAGATAATAAGAGTTCCAACTCCATAACCTTCAGATATGTACCTACGGAGGATTGTGCAAAGGTCTATTGGGCTATATACTATACAACCTCATCAACCGTTGCGGAGATAGAAAAAGAAACCAGATTCTCCAAGGAAGGACTTTTATGGTATGAAACCAATCAAGGTCTTATCATAAAAGGAACCGGTGCAATTCAAAGTACCGGTGCATCATCAAATCTCAAAGCAACTGCAGGACAGGAATCCACATTTACAGTTTCAAATCTTGGAAAGCAGAGATACTACAAAATGTATATGGTACTTGAAGATGCGGCAGGAAATCAATCCGTAGTGTATACTATGGAATCTTCCACTATTGATACTGATGCCCCTACAGAGATGCTGCAATTCAGTTCAACTGACGGGAAGAATCTCTACGTAGGAACTCCGGCATCACCTACCGCTGTAAGTATTGTATTCAGTGAAACCGTACTCGGTAACAACGGCGGCACATCCAAATATCTGAATGCCGCCGATATGACCGATTTGTCGGCATGGATAAAGCTGTATGAAGGAGATGAAAATGCGATAAGAGACTCTTCCAAGCTCCTTCCTATAAACTGGAGCATGGTAAAAAGAACAGTAACTCCCGCTACAAATGAAGCTCCTGAACGAACCGTCCTTACATTCACGGTTTCCAACGGCAATAATACTGCACTTACACTTAACTCAGGGAAACAATATACTTTCCTGTTCACCTATAATCCTGCCGCAAATATTTACATAACGGATTTATCAGGTAATGCAATGAAAAAAATTGTGACAAACTCCGCAGAAGGAGGCAATTTCACTTCCGTTACCGACACTTTCAAATGCGTGGAACCGAGTGTATCCATAACAGCTCCGGCAGGAGTGTCCAGTGTATATACGGATGCAAACGGTAAGACACACAATCTCGACCTCACTTATCGTGTAACACCTACAGATTCAAATAAAGCAACTGATTCCGATGTTAAATATGACTTTTATATAGCTTCAGACAAGCCTTCCATAGTAAATATTTTCAGACAGACAAAGGATGCCGGAAGTTGGGAGCTTATAGCTAAGGATGTCACCCTTGAGCCATCCGCCAATATGTCACTTGAGGAATCCGTTTCCGTAATGAGAGCCTCAAAAGGTGCTCCGGTGTCCTCTCTTGACTACAGCAGTCAAACCTTCCGAACCATGGCGGAAGGCTATGATTCGGGGTCAATTGTAATAGGCCTTGAGGTAACGCAGTATAATTACAATGCTGAACGAAAAACTTGGAACGGCAGTATGACTGCACGACTTTCCTGTGTTACCGGACTTGCCGACAATCTTTACAGAAAAGCAAATTCGCCGAATAACGCAGCGAGCAATGTAACTTCTGTGGGAAGTGCCGATGACAAGGTCGCATTTACGGATGAAGTAGAACCTGTACTGACCTTCGATAATATAAAAACGGGAGCTACGACGATGGATGTACAGGTTACCTGTGATAAAGACGTAACACTTTATTGGGTTGCCGTACAGGGTGAATTGAATCCTTCACTAAGGAAAACAACAAATCAGGTCTTTAATTATATACAGGCTCAAAGTGATAAAACAAATGTATATAATTATTCAGGCACTCCGCTGCAGGTAATTGAAAGTCCTAAAATCGTTCAAATAACCGGATTGCAACCAAAGACGGAATATACCGTTTACTTTGTTGCAAAGAGCAAAAGCTCCGACAAATTTACCGTTTATGATTTAAAGGACAGTGCTTCCTGCAAGGATACCCATGGAAACAATCAGTTTGTAAAAGGTCAGACCACCGCACTGATTGCCCCTGTGTTCCAGATTGTAACCACATCGGGGGGAACCAACTTCTATGTGGAGGCGGTTGATTCCGAAAGTGACGGCAAGCAGATGACCTTCCGCATGCTGACGGATTTACCCGCCAACGTATATTGGACAGTGGTAACGGCGGATAATCATTCTCGCTACAGCGCTGTTGTTGCAGAAAGTCCTAATGAAATCGCAAGCCCTACTTCAAAATCCACCAACGGCGGTATGACGATGCTTGAAGC
>JBQNCA010000029.1:0-19439 GCA_052169645.1 Anaerovoracaceae bacterium | reverse complement strand
TACCAGAAGTAATGAGTCATTATTCATTTGTTGCACTTAGATTGTAAATTCAAGATGAAAAATATCACCAAAATTAAGAGCCCTTCATAATAATAATATGAGGACTCTTAATAAAAAATTCTGAAATTCTCACTGTAATTATTTCTCTTTTGCAATTTGTTTAGCTAAATTTTCATTCATAAGCTTAATCAAGTCTATAAACAAATCCACTCTTTCCGCAGGAATGCCTTCAATTATCTTATTATGAACTTCTCCGAGCAAAACAGCTATTTCCTTAACCTTCTGTCTGCCGCTGTCAGTTATATATATGAGAAATGCACGACGATCCTTTTCCGTTGTACGGCGAGATACATAACCTCTTCCTTCAAGAATATCCAGAATACGGGCGAGGGTTGCCTGATCCTTGTCGACTCTGTGAGAAAGACTTTTCTGATTGATGCCGTCCTTATTTATTAGGTTATAAAGAACTACAAACTGTTCAAGCGTTATATCATCACGATCCAATGCCATAGACATCTGTCTTCGCATTCTTTTTTGCATTACATAAACTAAATATGTCATCTGTTCATTTATATCAAACATTTTAAAATCCTTTTCATTTGTAAACGAGGATTCAAGAACATAATCTTTAACCCTGCATTTTATATTTAAAACTATCTTTTATAACTAAATCAAACGAATCATTTTTTCTTAGGAGCTTCAATCTTAGGTGTGCTCTCCTTCTTTTCCTCCGCAATCTTTCTGAGCTCCGGCTTTGAAACCTTTCCATTGGTAAGAAGCGGAAATTCATCAACAAACCAATAATAAGAAGGAATTGAAAGTGTCGGAGTCTTTCCTACACAGAATGCGCGCAACTCTTCAGGCGTCAGCTTGGAGTCCTGAGTCAACCTGCAGAAGCATCCTACAATTTCACCGTATTTATAATCTTTTACCCCTATAACATAGGCTTCTTCAACATCGGGGTGTGAAGTCAAAACTATTTCCACATTGCCCGGGCTTATGTTTTCACCGCTTCTGATAATTATATCCTTCAGGCGATCGCTCAATCTTATATATCCGTCATCATGTAAACATCCCATATCTCCGGTTTTAAGCCAACCGTCTTTAGTGTAGGTTTCTTCCGTTTTCTCGGGATCGTTCATATATCCGAGCATAAGACTGTATCCTCTTACACAAAGCTCTCCTGTCTGATCTATAGGAATATCTTCTTCAGACTCGGGATCTATGACTTTAAGTTCCACGCCCGGAACCAATCTGCCTACAGTAGTACCCTTTATCGATACCGAATCCGACGGGCGGGTTGCCGATATGCACGGCGACGTTTCTGTCAATCCGTAACAGATTATGATATCGTTCATATTCAGAATATCTTTGATTTCACGAACCATCTTTTCCGGACAAGGAGCTCCTGCAACGATACCTTTTTGCAGAGATGATATATCATATTTATCGGGATTCTTTTTCATTTCATCGATATATCCTATGAACATGGTAGGAACACCGCTTACTACAGTGCATTTTTCCCGCTCCATACGTTTAAGGGAATCTGACGGCTGAAATCTGCTCAGCAGGAGAATCGGAATACCTACATGTATAGCTGTCATAGCGGAAGCAACGGAACCGAAAGTATGGAATAATTGAATCTGCATACACATCTTATCACTATGATCCAGTCCCATAAGATCCTTCATTGTATGCGAATTTTCAACCACATTGAGATGCGACAGCATAACACCCTTAGGGAAACCTGTGCTGCCCGATGTAAATATGATATACGCTAAATCCTTTACACTTATATTCTTTTGGGCTTCAATAAATTGATTGTCCGGCATGACACGACCCTCTTCCATTGCGGTTTTGAAGTCATATACACCCGGATATGCAAATTCATCTGTAGCATCTACAAGTATGACTCTTTTAATTTTAGGAGCTTTTTCTATATTGAGTTCACCGTATTTCTGAGTTTTGATTTCAGGATACATATCATCTGCCAGCATCTCTATATTTTCGTGAACCTTTGCTCCTCTATATAAGATGAAAGTCGAAACGTCAGCACGCCTTACCATTTCTTCCATCTTATCCTGTTTTTCGTATGGAGTGAACGGAGCAACCACGGCACCTATTTTGCTTATGGCATAACAGGCTGTCATGGACTCTATACCGTTCGCCATCCAAAGACCTACATGCTCTCCTTTCTTTACACCTATGCTTAGAAGATACTTTGCAAATGCCGTTGAGTCCTCATCAAACTGCTTATATGTAATTTTATCCACCCCGTCCTTGTGAATCAATGCAGTCTGATCGGGATAAATTTTTGCGATTTCCGTCAGTAAATCCCCTACAGACAAATCGAGCAAACGCTCAACCTCAACTGTATATGATTTTCCGTTTACCGAAATCTCGGAATTGTTAGTCCCCGAAATTTTTTCCTGTTCCTTTGCAAGCTTTGAAAGTGCTTCTGTAATATCATCATCTGCCTCCTTAGGTTCTGATATTACATTTCCGTCCTCTGCACTGAAGCACCAGGTTTTTTCATCTAATGTACAAAAAACCTTACGTCTTTCATCTATAAAACCCATCGTCCTTTTCCTTCCTGCGTTTATAACACTTTGGAATTTACAGCTTTAAAGTCTGCATTAAATAAATTTTTTCATAAAACATAAAAGTGAAAATCGGCACTTTAAACATACGCATGCAAACTTTATATAGAAATTATAGACAATGCAATATTGTTTGTCAATTATATGGTTAAATATATTATGTACCTTTATTTATTAAATTATATATAATATATAAAGATAATCATAGATATCTGCAATAAAACCTGCTAAGAAAAGTCAAAGTTAAAATTTGACTTTTCTTAGCAGGTTTTTGTATCGCAAAGCAGTCGTAGAAAATTCTTCGACCTGCAGCTTTTATAGTTTAATATTTTTCTACTGAGAGCAGCACATACTGATCATCTTCTTCAGGATTATAGATTCTGAAAACAGGCTTATCGGGAATTGACTCGGCATTTGCTGCCAACTTTGATATTTCATCAGTTACCCAAGGCATGGGCCACGGAGTTTTTATGGGTTCTGACAAAAGTCTTGCTTTCTTGTCAAATACAATAATCTGTCCTCGTAAATCACAGGGTATGCTCTCAACTTCAACAATTTTAAAAGCTATTGCTGCCCTATTATCTTCAGATAGCAATGTTTTCACCTCGACTCACTATCCGTATCGGAATTCTTCTTTCTGAATGTTCCGTAATCCGGCATATAATCATTAAGCTCAAAATCATCCATTTCGCCCTTTGTCATGTCGAATTTTATATCGTTTTGACGCTGACAAACGGTTCTGCAGCCTGAAGGACAACGCCCGCAGCCTGCCATTCTTCCTACAGGCTCAAAATCTATAGTTCCGCTTTCTAAAATAATTTTTCCCATGTCATACCTCCTTAAAATTTGAAAGTATAATCTGATTCCTCTTCATACGCTTCATATATGACAGCCTGCCACAAACCTTTTATATCTTCAGGGTTATCCTTAAACAGATCTTCCAAAGTATCATACTCCGTACGATCTCCTATATAATACATATTAATCTTATTCTTTGTAAACTGCCATTTTTTGTTTTCAGGCTGATAAACTGTCATTACATCCGTGAGCTTCAGGAAGAATTCGTTTATCCCTTCTTCATCGTGAAGCTTCTGCAAGTCTGCAGCATCAGGATCCTGAAGCTTGTAATATACTCTGTTTATTTCCATCATGAAACGATGTCCGTCAGGTCTGGTTGCTGTAAATAAATTTCCATAAGTTCCGACCTTGAGTTCCTTACCTGCCATTTCCAGAATATGCATAACAGCATCATGTACCTCAATATACAATTCTCCGTCTACTGTAAAAAACTGACCTTCCAACTCAAACATATCATCTTCGAGATAGAAATCCACATACATATTATCTACTTGTTTTATTATTGCCGGATTCGTTAAATCAAGCTTCTGCTGTTCTTCAAGATTGAAATCTATCATATTATTATATACCCTTTCTAAAATACTTATATGCGAACTACCATATCGGAATTTTCATAAACATTGCCTGTCAACTCCGATTGAGCTGCAGTTGCCAGATTACCCGGCATAAGAGTTCCGTCATTTGCCATAAATACAAACTGCCCTATTTCATCACTCCATATAATTTCCGCTATAGACTCTATTTCACCTATTTTAACTATATCCCCCTCAAAAAGCTCCGTTCCGTTGATATCTTTCCAACCGGTATCCTGCATAGGGATAAGTTCCATAGGCGGATCATTTTTTATGTCATATATGTATAATGCTCCGAATGATAAATATGCATATATCGAGCTTTTGAAATCAGTTTCAGGATCTTTTATATCTTCAGGCATATACATTTTTTTTGAATCCGGATCCCATGCACGGAAACGAAGCAATCTCTTTCTTTCCGAAACCTCGGCATCTCCGTTTTCAAATATATTTCCGGCAATCTTGATTGCGTCTGTAAGATAGGCTCCGCCCGGAGAAACGCTCATATCGTCTCCCAACAGAAGATATCCTGAAGTATCCTCATCCCATATAACCTGATAATACCTGTCGTCTATTTCAAGTATATCGCCTTCGTATACTTCGTACTGTTCTCTGTCAAACCAATTTGTAGACTGCATAGGCAAAAGCTCTGTCTGAGTTCCGTTTGCTATGTTTTTTATTATGAGTTCACCGTTTACCAACATACCGAAAATACTCTTAGGAGCTTCCTCGTCCGTATCAGGTTCCTCCAAAGCTTCCGGTGAAAACATCTTCTGATTTACAGGATCCCATGCTCTGAATTTCCATTCTCTTGTATATTCTTCAGCCATTTATATAATTCTCCTTACTCAAATTTACAAATATAAGCTATTTACCGAAAGTGCAATTAGGCCATACACATTCTTCACATTGCATGCACAGACCGCCGACACCGAATTTAACAATATCCGACTTTTCAATTTTTTCACCTGCAAAAACTCTCGGAAGCAACAGATCTACAACTGTAGTTCTGAAAAACATTCCGCAGGCGGGAACTCCCATAATAGGAACACCGTCTAAATAAGCCATCATAAACATGGCGCCAGGCAATGCCGATGCTCCGTATTTTACAATATCCGCACCTGTCTCCTTTATTGCTGTCGGAGTCAGGTCATCAGGATCTACCGACATTCCGCCTGTAGTAAAAATCAATTCCGCACCTTTATCTTTGAAAGCTGAAATTTTATCTCTTATTATTTCCAAATCGTCAGGTGCATAATCTATTTCCATCATCTCCGAACCGTAGGATTTCACTTTTTCAGTTATAACCGGAGCAAATCCGTCAGGAATTCTATTGTAAAACACTTCGCTTCCTGTAATAAGACATGCCACCTTCTTTTTTTGAAAAGGTTTAACCTCTATCACCCAATCAGCCTCTGAACAGACTTTTTCCACCGCGCTCACGTCCTCACCGTTTACGACCAGCGGAATAACTTTTGTTCCTGCCAACATCTGTCCCTTTTCAACCTTCATATTATCAGGCAGTGTGGCGCAGATTATATAAGGCAAATCGTTAATACGTTCTATAACCTCGCGATTGATTTTTAAAAGTCCGTCATATTCTGCAAATATGTTTACTCGGCTTTCCTTAGGCGGGGCTGTATATGTGCCCTTGCCGTGTATAGCTTCTCCGAGCCTGATACCTGCTTCATCCTCATGAACTTCGTTTTCATCAAGTTCAAGTACGAATATATTATATTTACCCACATTTTTCAGAAGATCAACATCTTCAGGCTCTATAACATGTCCTTTTTTAAAAAGTGAGCCTTTAAACTCACCTTTAACAATCTTTGTAATATCATGTGCAAGTATCTTTCCTACCGCGTCTTCGACTCGTATAGTTTCTCTTTTCAATTTATTTCCTCCACAAAACTCTGAACTTGGAGCGCACAGAATCCGGATACCGATATCGTCCCTCGCCTATCGGTATCCTTAATAAATAGTATTTACTCTAAATGAGTGAATCACAATCCATGATTCACTCCTCTTCATGTCTAATTTTAATGTATTTTTTAACCTATATCAAGGATATTTATAATATCCAATAAGAGATTCGTTATTTTTCAGTCAAAATTTTTTATTTCCTATAAAAAAGATGTCCTGCTTTTTTACAAGACATCTTCTTTGTAGGTATAATTTTCAATTTTTACTATTTCAGTGTCCAATTATTGAAATTATTAAACCCAAGCTACCGCATCATGACTGTTATTTATATGAGCTGAAAAGAGAAGCTCAGAAAAAAATAATTGCAAGCTCCATAAGAAATTCTATTCATAAGCTTCTCACTATAATCTTCTATTCATGACCTTCAATCCACTTCAGATCATATGGCTCATAGGTGACATGCCTATACTTTTCAACATCCAGAACCTTCCCGTCCCAATCTCCGTGAATATCACCATTTTGCTTAATGAGAATATCATAAAGGATATCGTAAGTCTGCTTCCCGTCGTTTTCTACAATTGTGCTGTACGGAAGTGTTTTATGGTATGTAAGCTTCAAGTCTTTATAATTAAAATGGAAACCACATCTCATCCTGCATCCGTCAAGACCCGTATATTCACAAAATTCCTTAAGATCCTGAAGAATTTTATCATTCTCCTCCTCATACAGATTTTCAGGTGTTGTATCTGTATAATCAAATCTGAACTGTATCGGAATACGATATTTATTGAACCTGTCCATATAGCCTGTAAGCTTTTCTCTCGGATAATCTCTGTAAAGCACACAGTTTATGCGAGTGTTTACAGGAATTTGAGCAATTAATTCATCATCTGATTCCTCAACATATTTCACAAGATGACGTGAAATATTTATACATGTAATCTTATCCTTATTCTTTTCACAAAAAGCCAACATATCTTCAGGTTTACGATCATCAAATACAGGAAATGTTGTATTTATAAAAATTTTATGCGTCGAGGGAACCTTATCTAAAAGAACCTGCAGGGATTCCAAATTTGCAAACGGTTCTCCGCCTGTGAATACGAAATCACAATTAGGTGTTATTGCATCCATGATGTCTATGCTCTCACAAATTTTTTCAAGGCTGAAATCGCTCATATCGCCATACTCTTCTTTATTTACACAAAACGGGCAATTATTATGACAGTCATAAGGAACAAAGACAGTTACGGTAGCTCCGCCCTCTCTTGTCTTATAAGGGTTATTACTCATGATAATTCTGATTCCTCCATAATCGAACGGATTTACAAACTGTTAATATTTTAAACCAGCGCTACGGCAAAAGTCAACAAAAGAGTTGAAATTCCAAAGGATTTGGGACTTCAGATTGTTATTTAATTGTCAATTTTATTCCATATATACTGCTTGTCATATATCATCCTAATCGACAAAAAGCTTTTGTGTATTATAAAGAGCTGCATAGTATCCGGATTTATCAATCAGCTCTTTATGGGTTCCCTGTTCCATAATCCTACCTTTGTCAATCAAAACTATCTCATCCGCATTGCGAACCGTAGCCAACCTATGTGCTATGATAATGGTTGTTCGACCTTCCGACAGTCTGTCAAAGCTGCCTTGAATCTTTTCCTCGGTTATGGTGTCGAGAGCTGAGGTCGCCTCATCCAATATAATAATTTTGGGATTTTTAAGAAATATTCTGGCTATGGATATACGCTGCTTTTGCCCTCCTGAAAGCTGTGTACCCCGCTCACCCACATAAGTATCGAACTTTTGCGACATTTCCATTATATCATCAAAAATCTCCGCTCTTTTAGCTGCTTCTATAACTTCATCATAAGAAGCATCGGGTCTTCCGTATAGGATATTCCTATACACGGTATCTGCAAAAATAAAGACATCCTGCTGAACTACACCTATATTTTTTCTTAAGGAATGTTTACTCACATCTCGTATATCATTTCCATCTATACAAATACTTCCCGCACTTACATCATAAAATCTCGGAATAAGTCGGCACAATGTCGTTTTGCCTCCTCCTGAATGACCTACGACAGCGACGGTTTTCCCGCCCTTTATATGTAAATCAATATTTTCTATAGCATTTGTTTTTCCGTTATATGAAAATGATATATTATTGATGTCTATGCTGCCTTCATTAACTTTAAGCTCCTCAGCATCCGATTTTTCATGCACATCAGGCTCTATTGCCATGATTTCCGAAAAACGTTTTAATCCTGCCGAACCGTTTATAAATATCTCCGAAAAATTGGAAAGCTTTCTTATAGGTGTTATAAACGTACCTACAAACAGAGTAAATGTTATGAGCTCAATATAATTTAGACGATTATCCATTATAAGAAAACCGCCGAATGCTATAACGGTTACCGGAATTATACCCATAAAAAATTCCTGCATTGAGATAAAACCGCCCATAGATTTGTAATAGACGGTCTTGGCATCTCTATAGCGCAGATTTGATGAAGAGAATCTCTCCAGATCCTCCGCTTCATTGGCAAAAGCTTTACCTGTACGGATTCCTGAAATGCAGGATTCTATATCGGAATTTATTTCTGCAAGTTTTCTTTTTACTTCAATAGAGGCCTCGGACATTTTTTTGCGTCGACTCATTACAATCAAAATAAATATAGGCAACAACACCGCAACTATAAGTGCAAGCCTCCACTCTATATGAAACATAAATCCGAGAGCTCCTATGATCGTAAATAAAGAAATCACGATATCTTCCGGCCCGTGATGAGCCAACTCCGTTATTTCAAACAAATCTCCTGTAAGTCTGCTCATAAGCTGCCCTGTACGATTTTTATCATAAAATTCAAAATCAAGCTGCTGCATATGCTTAAAAAGATCGCGTCTTATATCCGTTTCAACTCTCACTCCGAAAGTGTGCCCTATATAGGTCATTACAAAAAAGCAGAGAGCTCTTATCACGTAAAAAGCGAAGATTGTAAACATCAATACAAAAAATAAATGAAATTTTTTGTCAGGCAGCAAATGGTACATTGAATGTCTCGATATCAGAGGGAAACTCAAATCCACCCCTGCGGCAACGACCGCACATATCATATCTATAATGAAAAGCTTTTTGTGAGGTTTGAAATATCTTAAAAGTGAAGCTGTCATTTAGAATCCTTATCTTTTCCTTTTCTGCGTGAATTTGCCCTGCTGCGCTTTTCTCCGTTTATACGTTTCCTTGTAGACGACTTCATAACCGAATAACCGAATTTTCCTATCGGAGATTTCTTTAAAGCAAAATATTCTCCGTGATTATATGCTACCATTCCGGCTTTATCCAAACGAATTCTGTCACTCGCATCAAATAAACTTTCATCCGCATGCACATTTACGATTTCTGCAATAAACATATCGTGTGAAGGTAACTCTATTATATCCTTTACCGCACATTCCAGATTTACAGGCGCTTCATATACAATCGGAGATGATATAAGACTGCTCGGTGCCGCCGTGAATCCGCAGGCTTCAAATTTATCGACGTCTCTACCTGATTTAACCCCGCAGAAATCTGTTGCTTTAACTATATTCTCATCAACCAAATTTATTACAAATTCACGGGATTTGCTGATTATAGAATGTGAATGTCTGGACTTTCTCACAGAAATATATGTCATTGGAGGATCGGAATTAATGATACCCGTCCATGCTATTGTTATGAGATTTTTATTTTTGCCCTCTCCGCATGAAACCAAAACTACCGGGACCGGATTAAGCATAGTTCCGGGACGCATATTTCGTTTTTTATTCATATGAATCAACCTCCTCAACTTATAAAAATTAAGCGTAAAAATAAGGTCGGAAACCCCGACCTTATTTTATCAGACTTTAATCAGCTCGACTAATACTTATTTCATAACTTCATTGAATGTATTCTGTTCCTGAATAGCTGTAGTCAGCTCTATCATTCTTGAGGTATCGCCTATAAGCATAACACCTGTGAGAATATTGTTGTAGAAATAGAACTTTTCGTATGTGAGACGTTTTTCGTCCTTGATTTCAACGGTTCTATACTGCTTATTCGGATCGCTGCCGTTGTCTCCAAGTGCAAATATGCTTGTATTCATAGCATTTATAACCATTGAAGGCGGTATTGTCTCATATGACAGATCATCGCCTGCCGCATTTGCACCTGCTATGCGACCCATCTCCACAGCTTGTGCCCAGAACGCAGCCTGACCGCCCTCAAATTCGGTACAATCACCTGCCGCATAGATGTCTGTTTCGCTTGTGCGCATGTGATCATCTACAACTATAAGTTTATCAATCTTGATACCGGCATCGGCTGCAACCTCAGTGTAAGGTCTCATGCCTGTAGAAAGTATCACCAGCTGTGCAGGGAAACTGCTTCCCTCTTCGAGCAATACTGCGGATTGTGTAATCTCCGTAATCTTTGCACCTGTAACATATGCGATGCCCGCTCTTTCGAGGCACTTGGCAAGCATATCTGAAGCGCCTGTATCAAGCTGTCTCGGAAGCAGACGAGGAGCTGTTTCCAGAACCGTTACCTTGCATCCGCCCTTCTTAAGTTCCCATGCCGATTCAAGACCCATGACCCCGCCGCCTATAACAACGACTTCATTTGCACCTGCTGCCAGTCTCTTCTGAATATTCTGTGCATCGGCAATATTTCTTACAGATATTACATGATCCTGAGTTGCTCCCTGAATAGGAACTACGAAGCATTTTGCACCCAAAGTATATATAAGCTTGTCATAATCAAAGGTTCCGTTATCCGTAATAACCTGACGGGATTTAATATCTATTTTCTGAACAGTGGTAGATACTTTTATATTGACTCTGTTTTCCGTATACCATTCCGGACCGTTGATAGCAAGCTGATTGTCATTGAAATCTGCAAGTAAAGCCTTTGTCAGCATAGGTCTGTTATAAGGCAGTTCAGGTTCCATAGTTATTAATGTAATGGAAGCTGAAGCATTTCTTTCTCTTATAGCATTGGCAGCATTAAAGCCGGCTGCACCGCCGCCGATTATTACGAATCTTTCCTGAGTATCCTTTCTGAAATCAGGGGTAGTATCATCAACCGGTATGAACTTGTCCGTACCTGCACCGCATACCGGACAAACCTCTATCGATGCGTCGAAAACTTCACCGCATACCAGACACTTGACAAGCTGCTTTCCGCCGCTCTTGTTTGCAGCTCTGTCATTGTTCTTATTCAACAGTATACATCCGAAGTTATAACCGTAGTCAAATGCATCCATAAGCTCTACATCGCTCGGCTTGAATCTGATCTTGAAGCCCTCGTCAACGACTCTGAGCCTAATCTGCTTAAGACGCTCAATGATATGAGGTACGCCTTCACCGCTCCAGCCATAGCTTCCGAAAGCACTTGCGAGCTTTCCGCCATGTACAGGAGGGAACATTGAAATGGTAAGCTGCCATATAGGATTCAAAGCTTCCCCTATTATAGTCGGAGTTCCGAACAAAAGTCCGTCAGCAGCTGCGATTTCACCGAGAACTTCCTCAGCACTTGCTTCAACCATATCATAGATATGAACGTCTATGCCCCCACATTCTTTGACACCGGCTGCAATATGCTCTGCCAGCTCCTTCGTATATCCGTATGCACTTACATAAGGAATTACGACCAGCTTATTTTCTCTTGCCGGAGGAAGTGCGCACCACTGATTATATAGTGACAATATTTCATCGAGCTTGGAATCGAGCACAGGTCCATGTCCCGGGCAAATCATCTTTATATCCAAATCCTTAATTCTTTCAAGAGCATTTCTCATGTAAGGATTCTTGTAAGGTCCTATAATATTATCGAAATAATATTTTGTAGCCTTGAGATAACCTGTTTCATCCGTAACAGTGCTTCTCAGTATACCCTCATGGCTATAGTGTGAGCCGAAGGAATCGCAGGTTAACAGAAGCTTATCTTCCGCAACATAGGTGTACATGGTATCAGGCCAATGCAGATTAGGAAGAATCATAAAGCTGAGAGTTTTATCTCCCAACGAAATACATGTGCCGTCCTTAACAATTATGCTGTAAAATTCATGATTTACAATTTCCTTTAAAAAGCTTATAGCAGTAGCTGTACCGACTATCTGTACCGTAGGATTGATTTCTAAAATCTTTTCGAGTGAGCCTGCATGATCCGGCTCCGTATGGTTTACTATAATATAATCCAGTTCCTTAAAGCTTACTACATCTTCAACTCTCTCTTTGAACTGTTCCCAAAACTTAAGCTTGGCAGTTTCAAAAAGTGCTGATTTTTCACTGCCTTTCAATACATATGAATTATAAGTTGTTCCAAACTCAGTCATCATAACTATGTCAAAGGTTCTTAAATCAGGATCAAGAACACCGTTCCATGTAAGACTGTCGTTTAATCTGAAGCTTTTCATTTTTTCCTCCTTAAATTTTATTGTTCAATGTTTTGTTTAATTTTTGCCGATATTTCATTTGTAAATATGCTTTAAAGTACATTCTTAATTCTGCACTTTATATAATGACGGCAAAAGTCCAATATCTTTATATATTATCGGAAAAAACCGATATAAAGCATTATCTTGATACATTATAATTTAATACTGTACCTTTTATGTATACTATACCTTTATTATTGATAATCCGCAAGCTTGTATACTAAATATTTTCTAAAACAATACATAATTTTAAAATAATATTCATTATATAAGATTTTTTCATCTCAATGCGTTCATTATAGCATAAACTTAATAGAAAGAGATTCCAATTTATATATCAATGATATACATATATCGAAATCTCCTGCTATTTGAAAATTATATATTCAATATCTTTAAATTTATAAAATTTTATTATCCCTTTAAATTTAAATCTACATCTTCCGAGTTTATAACATCCGTACCCCATAGGCTGTATCGGTTTATAGTATATATTGCGGAAGTAGCCGTGTGATCATCCACGTCATCATATAAATGAACTGTAACCCAATCTTCATCAGCATTATCAACGTTTGCAACCTGAGGTCTGTATTGATATTTACGCTCATAATAATCTAAAGCCAGTTCACAAATTTCCGTATCGGAATATGCTGAAACATCCTCTATCTGAGGTTCGGAATCCCATTCGGAAGGGTCTCCCTCTTCAGGCTCGTTATCTTCGTTATAAACTTCTATTTCATCAACTTTGAAAGTCCAATAATAATTTTCGACAAAAACTTCAATTATCTTAAAATCTTGCGGATGATAAAAAGCTGCAATATCGGATAATTTTTTCCCCGGTTTCAACAATATTTCACTATCCTCATAAGGCATATCTTCGTATCCCGACTCCATTGCCTGATAATCAGCATACATGCTTATTGTTGAATAAGAATCCACCTTCACAGCCTTTTTACCCGGATTTTTTATTTCATATGAAACATATAACATTTCATCATATATCCACGGAGTCTCGGTTAACCTGCAAACGGTTCCGTCAGACAGCTTTGCACCCTTATTCCTTTCCAATTCAACCATATCGGATTTTTTTTCACTTGTGCTTTTAGACGTATTGTCAACTTTTATAGGCATTTTTTCACAAGCTGTTAATGTAATCAGCATCATTGCCATAACAAAACATGTCAGTAAACGTATTTTTTTACCTTTCATACCTTAATTCCCTCTCATCCATAAAATTTCACTGAATTTATATTATGTTTTGATTATATTATAATTTCCATTATCGTGCAATTATACATATCTGCAAACCGCCGCTTCATATAGGATATCCAAAGCCTTTGACAGCTTTGAAATATCAACATTTGAATAATTTAATAAAAATATATGTTCACTTTTATTTTTATGTGAGCTGAAATAACCTGAAAGTGCATTTATTACTATTCCCTTTTTTCTCAAAAATTTTATAAAATCCGCATCGGAAAGTTTCGTATCCAGCTTCATAAGAAAATGCAAGCCTGAATCATTTTCAATTATTTCACACAGCTTATTCAGTTTACTGCCGTATATGCAATCCAGAACTTTTCGACGTTGCCCTGCATAATAACGACGCATACGATTTATATGCTTTTCAAAATAATTTTTTTTAATAAATTCAGCTAAGGTATACTGTTCAAAATTTGAAACCGTGCAGGAATAAAATGAAAGCTTGTCATAAAACAAATTTGCAATATGAACGGGCATAACCATATAGCTTATTCGAATCGTCGACGCGAGAGATTTTGAAAAGGTATTCATATAAATAACCTTTTCCGCCGCATCTATACTCTGAATAGGAGGAATGGGTTTCCCGCTCGGACGAAATTCACTGTCGTAATCATCCTCTATAATGTATCTTCCCTTCGCTTTATTAGCCCAGCCTAAAACCTCATAGCGCCTGCTTATGGGCATTGTAACACCTGTAGGGAAATGGTGTGTTGAGCTTATATGTGCAATATGAGCACCGCTGCTTTCAAGTCCTTCAACGGTTATACCGTTTTCATCCATTTCAGAAAATCTTATCTCCACATTATTTTGCATATATACTTGGGCAATTTTTTTATATCCGGGATCTTCCAGACAATAAATTTTATCATTACCTAAAAGCTGTATTATCAAAGTATATAAATACTCGGTCCCCGCTCCTACAACGATTTGGTTCGGATCCACCGACATGCCTCTAAACGATTTCAGATGTGATGATATAGCTTCACGAAGTTCTCTGATACCTCCTGTAGGAGAAGGAATCATAAGCTCCGAATTTTTTTCTGCAATAGTCGCTCTCATGAGTCTTGCCCATATTGAAAACGGAAAGTTTTTCGGATTCATACTGTTTCCGGAAAGATCGATTTCAATTTTTTCATCATCTGAGGGAATTTTTATATCCCTTGAGAATTCATTTTCAAAGCTGCCGCCGGAAAAATCTGAAAACTTCGATACATAATATCCTTTTCGCTGAACAGCATATATATATCCTTCACTCATAAGCTGGTCATAAGCATTTTGTATCGTAATGGTACTTATGCCGTTATTCTCGGCAAAGCTTCTCTTTGAAGGCAATCGTTCCCCCTGCTTCAAATTTCCTGCAATAATGTCGTTTTTTATACATCTGTAAATATGCTCATATAATGGGATATCTACATTTTCAAAATCATATGTTAACATTTTTATTCCTTATCTGACATTCATTATTTATTCAAATTGGATATTTATTTATAACCAGATTAAATATATCATCAAATAAAAAATATAACAAGACAGGAGGATTTCAAAATGGATAAATCTAAATATGAATCGGATGATAATCTGAATCAGATATTAAAGGGCGGTGTAATTATGGATGTCACCACTCCCGAGCAGGCAAAAATAGCTGAGGATGCGGGTGCATGTGCAGTCATGGCACTTGAACGCATCCCTGCCGATATCAGAGCTGCAGGCGGGGTTTCACGAATGAGTGATCCGAAAATGATAAAAGGCATACAGGAAGCTGTCAGTATCCCTGTCATGGCAAAGTGCCGTATCGGACATTTTGTTGAAGCCCGCATATTGGAAGCGATTGAAATAGATTATATAGATGAATCCGAGGTGCTGTCTCCCGCCGATGATACCTATCATATAAACAAAAGGGCTTTCAAGACACCTTTCGTATGTGGGGCAAGAGATCTCGGAGAAGCTCTCCGAAGAATAAACGAGGGTGCAGCCATGATAAGGACAAAGGGGGAAGCCGGCACAGGTGACGTAGTTCAGGCAGTTCGTCATATGCGTAAGATGAATGCCGATATTCAGCGAATAAGCTCTATGCGTGAGGATGAATTATTTGAAGCGGCTAAAAATCTGCGGGTTCCGTTTGAGCTTTTGAAATATGTTCATGAAAACGGAAAACTTCCTGTTTTAAATTTTGCTGCCGGCGGTGTAGCTACTCCTGCGGATGCGGTACTTATGATGCAACTCGGGGCTGAAGGCGTATTTGTCGGCTCAGGCATTTTTAAATCCGGAAACCCTGTAAAGCGTGCAACTGCAATAGTGCAGTCTGTCAAAAATTACACGGATGCCGCTTTAATCGCAAAGCTCTCGGAGGATTTGGGCTCCGCTATGGTAGGAATAAATGCAGATGAAATTGAACTTATCATGGAAGAAAGAGGACAATAATATTTATTAATAATTAGATTGTCATGGAATTACATCAGAAAATCAGCTCGGATATGCGCATAAACAAATACTTCCTTAAAATATTTAAATTTCTTCTTTATCTGCGAGTGCTCCGAAGTCAATGACAGATGTGTTTACACTGATACTTTAAACAGTTAAGGGATAACAATATAATTTATAAAACGAACCCCGTGCAGATAAACTTAATCCTCAATGTATAATACATTTAGATCAGGTTTATAATCACGGGGTTTTTAATTTTAATAATGTTTCGGTATAATTACCGCTCCTTGCGACGTAGCGGAAGTATCTGAATAATTCGGATACAATTTACTGTATAATCGTGATTTTATCCGAGAGAACATTAGCATTGGAAACTGCATTATTCCTGCATATAACCTTTTCCAACTTCGGACAAGCCTTCAACGGCGATAAATCCTGCACATAATTATTCGATAAGTCTATGCTCTTGAGATTAGGCATATGCCTCACAAATTCTATGTCATTCAAATGACTGTCAGTGACCTTCAATTCCTCCACAGCTTTAAAATGCTTCAAAAATTCATCAGCATAAGTTCCAAGCGGTTTCAGCTCAAAAACAAAATAATTGCGCTCACCGTTTTCATCTATATTTCTCATATAACAATTACTGATATCCAAAACTTTAATCTTGTTATTATTCTGCATTTTGCTTAAACTGATTTCAAATGCGGTATATGTCGTAGTATCACTGTAATCCGGAAAAATCAATGAACTTATCCCGCTGTCGGCAAATACGGGATTTGCATCCTGCTCTTCCTGAAGGCTGTCGTACAGATGTGATGCCAGACCTTTTACAGATTCAGCAGAAGATGCTGAAATCTGAGATGCTAAAGCGGTACTGTAGCTTACCAAGGCTGAGGTTTTAAAATTCAAATTCTTCAATTTCTTAAAAGAAGGCAACAGAGATGTATCAGCATTTTCATTGCTGCCTGTTAATGTAAGTTCTTCCAAATTCGATGCTCCCGACAACATGTTCAACATATTACACGGAATCTTTGCCGAGATAAGATTAACATTATTTATTGCAGCATAGCTCGGTATTCCTGAATATTTGTCGTATTCAAATTTTTTTAAATTGCTCAAAGTTGATACTGCACTGATATCCGTTACTTCATCACAATAAGTCAGGCTGAAATATTGCAGAGAAAGCTTGTTTTTTAAAGGTGTAATATCATTTATAGGAGAATGATTTATCGAAAGCTTATCCAGATGAGGCATATTATTGACAAAATCCAGAGTTCTGAGCTGTTTTACGTTATCAAACTGCAAGGTTTCAAGCATCGGCATGCCTTTAAGAACTTCAATTCCCTGTAAATCGGCTGACAATCCGTTAATCGTCAGCTCTCTCAGATTGACAAGTGCCGATAATGGCGATAAATCCCATTTTTCTTCAACATTAAAACCGATATTCAATGAACGGAGATTTCTGAATACGGCTAAGAATTCTAAATTATTAATGTATGAATGACTTATATACGGCATATTCAGGCTTTTAATTCCTGTAAATTTTTTTAGTATTTCCAAATCATTATCATCATAGATATTTGCTGAAATTGCAAGTATCTTTTCCGGATTTGCAAATGCATTTTCCACTCTTGAAATAGGCTCGTTTATATAAAATCTTTTTATGCTTTTAAGATTTGTAAAATCATATGAATATGCGTAAACATCGTAATTCCATGAATAATTGCCGTTATTGCCGATAACGATGTTTTCCAGACCCCTGAACGCCTGTAAATCTTTTAAATCAATACTTTCAGTAGCTGACAGAACAATTTCTTTCGTATCACCGGCTATTCCGTCATCATCGACTTCAAACGCATAAGATATTGTCCACGGTACATTTTCTTCGGAATTTTTGTTATCCTCCAAATTTTTATCAAGTTTTATCGACTTAATTGAAGAATATTCTTTTTCAGTGATTTCTTCTGAAGGTTTTCCAAAAATCTTCTCTGAAAATTCACATATGGCAGCGCTTTCAGGTATGCTCCTGTAATCTCCCGGAGCATCCGTATCCGATTCAAATATAAATCCGTTATTGAAGCTGTGCATTGCACCGAAGATTGTAAACATAATGATTGCTGCGAATATGAAAATAACAATTGCAACAATTTTGCCGGCAGCCGTACTTGTACCGGCTGAAGCAGCTTTAAATGGAGTTTCTTCGGATTTTTCAATATTTATCTGAATAAACGGAGCTGAACTTTTTTCATCATCTATATAAAAACTCTGATTGCAATATTGGCATACAGCTGTCTCCTTGTCCTTATCAATTTTAAGCATTGCACCGCAATTCGGGCACTTCATAGTGACGAGTTTCATTTAACAATCTCCTTTTAAATATATACGCTCTGCAGCGAAGCTTCCCGCTGCATGCCCTGAAACAAAGGCTGCAGTTATATTGTAGCCTCCTGTATATCCGTTTATATCAAGAAGTTCTCCACATATATACAATCCCGATATAAGCTTTGATTCCATACTCTTGGGATTTACCTCACTCAGCCTGACTCCTCCACCTGTAACAAAGCTCTTTTCCGCAGGCACGGTTCCGTGAACTTTAAACCTGAAATTATGAATCGCATCAAATATTCTTTCTGAGGCGGACTTCGACAGCAGTTTAATCGGAAGCTGTGCATCCACCTTTGCATATGACATTAAAAGTATAACATACCTCTCCGGCAGCAGTTCCTTTAAATACGACTTTACAGATTTATTCGGTGAAGTTTTCAGCCATATGCTGCGATTCTTATCAAAATCACTCCTGTCATAATCCGGAAGACTGTCCAGCTTCATATACACAAAATCCGTATTTTCAAGCTTTTTTACAGAATGTACGAATGTAGAGCAACGCAAGGCGGCAGGTCCTGAAATCCCGAAATGAGTAAAAATCATATCCGATTTATGCCTCGTCACCGCTCTGCCTTTTTTATTTAAAACACTGAGAACAACCTCTTTGAGAGACACAGCCCTGAGTACCTGATTCTTAATAAAATCTTCATGGGATATCAAAGGGGCCTCCGCAGCGTAAAGCTCCGTTATACTGTGTCCTATGTCACGGAGAAGCTTATATCCGTCACCTGTGGAGCCTGTGTATGGATAAGATTTTCCACCTGTGGCTATTATCACCTTATACGCCTTAAATATCTTACCTGAAGCGGATTTTACAGCGCAGATGCTCCCGTGCTCCGTCAGTAAATCGGATACGGTTTCATTGTACAGCACATTTACATCCGTTTTTTTTAATTCTTTTATAAAGATATCCAAAATGCTTTGCGCTTTGTCCGTAACCG
>JBQNCA010000028.1:0-21178 GCA_052169645.1 Anaerovoracaceae bacterium | reverse complement strand
AAGTTCATAATTAGTAAAAAAGCAGTCTGTTTTATAATCAACTTTGTTAAAACTAAAATTGTCTGAGCCAATCGGAAATTTTTTCCATACCTTGAGAAATTTCCGATGCGGATTTACCGAAGCCGAGTCTGAAATGATTCTCACATTCAAAGGCGATTCCGGGAACAAGCAGAACACCTTTCTGCTGTAATATTTCACGGCATAAGCTTTCACTTTCCTTTTCAATATCATATTTAATAAACGCTGTTGAACCTGAGACGGGAGCTGCTACAGAAAGCAAGGGTTCTTCGGAAACCCAGTCGTATATAAGCTGAGCATTGTGCCTACATATGGATGTACTGCGCTCAATAAGCATATCAGCATTTTCGAGTGCAATGGCAGCGAGCAGATCGTCAATCGGGGACATACTGATAATATGATAATCTCTACATTTATCTATATCGGATATAAATTTGGAAGGACCTGCGATCCAACCCATGCGCAGACCGGCGAGAGAAAAAGTTTTCGACATACTGCCGGTTGAAATTCCTTTTTCATATATATCAGCAATAGCCGTACCGAGATGTGGAGCATCATAATTAAGGCCTCTGTAAACCTCATCACAAAATATCCATGCTCCGCAGCTGCGTGCAATTTTCACAATTTCTTCAAGCTGTGCTTCGTTCATTATACTGCCGGTCGGATTGTTGGGATTTGTCAGACATATAAGCTTTGTATTCGGTTTGATTAAAGAACGAAGTTCATCGATATCCAACTCCCAATTGTTTTCTTCTTTCAATCTGATTGTAGAAAGCTCCGCTCCCAATGCTTCCGGCAGAGAATGTCCCTGCTGATATGACGGAGAAGTGGCTATTATATGATCGCCTCTTTCTACGAGAGACATAAGTGCAAGAGAATTTGCACCTATACCGCCGTGGGCAACTGTAATATTTTCCGATTTCATATTTTTGTATAAGGATAATATAGCATGTCTGAGTCTTTCTGAACCCGTTATATATCCGTAATCCATGCGTATATCAGCCATTGCTTCGAAAATTTTATCACCGATACCTGAAAGCTCTGCAAGTTCCTTGATACTCAGTGCCGACACGCAGGTTTCGGAGAGATTGTATGTGCATTTATTTTCATATATGTTAAGCCACATTTCCGTATAGAAATCTTTTATTTTCATTCGAATTTACTCCATTATCATAATAAATTTAAATTCTGTCTGTTTGAGGCTGAATTGTCAGCTTTAATCATTTTTATTTATATATTCGCCATAAGCACGGAGAATTTATAGTCTAATTCTAACATACATATACATATTTATGGTAAAATGATTATTCAAAGCGAATAGATATGCTTTATATATGTATATGGTTTTATAGGTTATATCACTATTAAATGCGGGATTATGAGAAAAATGCAGTTATCCAATCCCGATACGAAGGACAGCTATGAATCTCGGTGAAAAGCTTAGAATTTGTGAAAACTATATAAAGAAGAAAGGCTACGATGACGCAGCCATAGTGGCTGCGGGGCTGAACAGCAGGATGGTAATTTTCAGAATCCCAAATGTGACAGCAAAATATCCGAATGAGCACCCGAATATTTCAGTAGCATTTGCAAACGGTACGATGAATGACGGGGAACTTGATTTTGATGTGCTGCAGATAATGTGCTTTGTGAGCAACGGGGTTCCGGAAAATCGTTTGCTTGATATACAAAAGTTTTGCAGTGATTTTAATAAAGCCATGCAAATCGGATTTTTCGGCGTTGATTTTAAAAATGCGAGCGTATATTTCAAAAGTGCTCAGGTTATAGAAAAAAACTGCAACCGTGAAAAGCTGGAATCAATTATAGACAGCGTTCTTACCATGATAATATTTTATTTCGGCTATGCCTACGAAATCCTTATCGAACTCAGTTACGGTATTATAGGTTACGGGAGCACCCCGAGCAAGCTCAAGGAGCGCAGGCGTATTATTGAAGAAGCTATGGCGGAACTCAAGGATGAAGATCCTGAATTTATAAAGAGTGCCGAAGGAAATGAAAGAAATGAAATCATAGAAGAAATTTTCAATCAGTTGAGCAGAGATAACCCCGAGATTTTGGAGCAGGCAAATATAGATATTGATGCTGTGAGCAGAAGAAGGGTAAGACGCAGCAGGAATACTTCGGATGCCGAGGAAACAGCGATGAAGATTTTAAAACTTGCAGAAGCTGAAAAAAGCGGAGCGGGGAAAAATGTTCGTTCAGAGAATTCCGATGAGCCGGATTCCCCTTTCAATGCTGTAAATCGAAGTACAAAAACTGAAAATGATTCCGTCGCATATAAGAATCAGATGCCTTCGGTAGAAATGTTTGCAAGGCGTGATACAAAGAGAGCTGTTCATCCGCTTGATATGGACGAGCTTAGACGAGCCTTGGAAATAGAACAGGCTGAACGCTTTAATAAAAATAAAGTTCTCAAAGAAAGAGATGAACTTGCTGATGATGAAGCTCGTATTACAGATAAATTTGAAATTGAAAACGAGAACGATGATTCAAGGATTACAAATCAAACTCAGGCATCTTTATTACAGCGTCTGCGAAATTGGACTCAAAATTAAAACTATAATACGATAATAAGGAATATTAAAAAAATGAGAATAAATAAATATATAGCTCATTCCGGCGTTACATCCAGGCGTAAAGCGGATGAGCTTATTTCCAAGGGTGCTGTGAGAATAAACGGGAAGCTTGCGCATGCCGGAACCGATGTATCGGACGGTGATCTTGTAGAGGTTGACGGAACATTAATAAAGCCGGAAAAGACATTTGTTTATTATATGCTTAATAAACCTACGGGATTTATTACCACTGTGGATGATGAGCATGACAGACCCACAGTATTGGATTTGATGCCGGATATCAGTGAGAGAATTTATCCGATAGGACGTTTGGATTATATGACTTCGGGGATGCTGCTTCTCACAAATGACGGAGATATGGCATACAAATTGACGCATCCCGGCAAACATATTTACAAAACATATGAAGCGACGGTGAGCGGTTTTTTTTCCATATCGGAGGCTGAGCGACTTTCAAAGGGTGTAAATATCGGAAAATATTTTACGCAGCCGGCAAAGGTCGAAATCTTGGGACAGAAAAAGGAATTTTCCACTGTAAAAATCAGTATACGGGAAGGTAAGAACCGTCAGGTCAGACTGATGTTTGAAGCTTTGGGACATAAGGTTATCAGATTGGAACGCACGGCTGTCGGCAATATGAAATTGGGTCATCTTAAGCAGGGACATTATAGAAAGCTTTCAAGCAATGAAATAAAATATTTAAAGGAGCTTTAAATAAAATATCTTTGATTTAATTCCACATTATTATGTGGAAATTTTTTGAAAACTAATTGACATATTATTACATTAAAGGTAAAATTAACAATAACGGAGGTGGATTATGTATATAAATATTTACACAAACCGACCATGGGCGTACTGTAAGTTGCTTAAATTATTACAAAATTATGATTGCAATTCACGTTTTATTTCAGAGTCCGTATATATGGAGGGAGATTTTAAGATTGCAGAGGATGATGTGCTTATAGCGGATCCCAAGCTTCTTGAGACGGATGATAAAATTTTAAACAGATATAGAAAATTTGAAATGAAGAAATATTATATAATTGCAGCACCTATACATCCTGAAGCTATAATATATGAAATTTGTTGCAATACAGGACTTAAGCGATTGGAAACGGATAAAAATACAGAAGATGTTGAGCTTATCCGATTTGATAAAGCTCAACAAAACGAGATGATAAGCATATTTACAATAACTGAAAAAATCAGAGAGATGATAAGATGTATAGAAGATATTGCACTGGACTATAGTAACTTAAAAGATGATGATTTTACTAAAGGTGATAAATATGATATTTTTAGAGAGGAGTTGACAGCTTTGGTTATGCGACTTTCAGACATTTTACTTGCGATGAAAGCAAAGGGCTTTGCAGACGGGAGCTTTGAAGCCTTCGAAATTTTTGAAAATTCGGAATTGTCAGAAGCATCTGAAAAATTTGATGCCGATTTTGATAAAAGCAGGTTTAATTTAAAGGAAACTACAGATGAAGTTTACAATAAGGAAGATGAAACTTCGCTATATTATGATCATTCAATACAAAGATATACAGATATAAATAAGGAAGCTTGCTGATGAATGGGTAGTAATTTTAAAGATATAACCAAGTTTTCATTCTAAAATAAATTATATTATAATATTTTAATATATGCATATAGATTGTATTGACCGATACAGATTTGTTGCGGAAGGAAATATAGTGATATTATTAGAAAATGTTTCAAAAAAGTATGGCGATAATATAGGACTGTATGATGCAAGCATCAGAATAAATGACGGTGAGTTTGTGTTTTTAGTCGGACCGAGCGGTTCAGGCAAATCTACATTTATAAAGCTTATTTTAAAAGAGATAGAGCCGGATGAAGGGAATATCTTTATGAACGGATATGATGTCGGAGCTTTATCCAACAGAACGGTCCCGAAATATCGTAGAGATATAGGTATCGTTTTTCAGGATTTCAGACTTTTACCTAAAAAAACCGTTTATGAAAATGTTGCATTTGCAATGGAAGCTGTACACCAAAAACGTAAGTTGATCAAAAAGCAGGTTCCTCATATATTAAATTTAGTAGGTATAAGTGAAAAGGCGGATAAATATCCGAATGAACTTTCGGGCGGAGAAGCTCAGAGAGTGGCAATCGCAAGGGCTATGGTAAACAATCCTAAAGTTCTGATAGCGGACGAGCCTACCGGAAACCTTGATCCGGAAAAATCATGGGAAATAATGAATCTTCTGAATCAAATCAATCTCAGAGGCACTACTATAGTTATGGTTACTCATGCCAGAGAGATAGTCGATCGTATGAATAAACGTGTTATACAGATAGAAAACGGACGAATAGTAAGGGATGATGAGTCCGGAAATTATATAGACGATCAGACAAAGGATATTACAAAGACTCAGATTTTGCAGATACAGGCGATGAATGCACAGGCCAGAAGCAAAAGAAATCCAAAGAGCAATCGCAAAAATTCCGATAATCATAAAAAATCGCTTTCAACGGAAGAGCTCATACAGCAGGTAGCCGAGCTTGAGCAGCAGAAAAGTGACAGAGGAGGCGATTTGTTTGATTAGATCTTTTATATATTCCATAAAGCAGGCATTTATTCAGATAAGTCGAAATATGACTATGACGATTTCATCTTTGTTTTCGATAACAGCAATGCTTCTTATTTTGGGAATGTTCTTTATATTGGCAGTTAATGTCAATCTTTTGACTGTAAGTGCAAAGGAACATTTTGACCTTGTTGAAATATATTTGCTTGATGAGGCTACAGATGAAGAAGTAAAAATTATAAGCAATAAAATTGAAAATTTGTCATATGTTGATGATGTTGAATATCTTGATAAAGATGACGCTATGGCGGAAATGAAAAAAAGATGGGGAAATAATGCTTATCTCTTGGACGGGCTTGCTTCTAATCCTTTGCCCCGCTCAATAAGGGTTCATCTGAAAGATATAAAAAATTCTCAAAAGCTTGTGGATTTTGCTAAAAAGCTTGACGGCATCGAAGATATAAAATATAGTGAATCGGAAGTAAAAAAAATATTGAAAATTACAGACGGGATACAGATTGGAGCATTGGTAATCATAACATTTTTGATATTTGTATCGGTGATAGTAGTTTCAAATACCATAAAGCTTACGGTGCTTGCAAGAGGGCGAGAAATAAGCATTATGAAATATGTAGGCGCTACAAACTGGTTCATACGAGGTCCTTTCCTTGTTGAAGGCATTATTATAGGTATCATTGCCGCGCTGATATCGGCGGGAATAGTGCTGGGGCTGTATATGTTGATTGAAAATCATTTTTCCGACACGCTTCTTGTAATTTTATCTACAGGAATGGTTCCCGCATCCTTTATGGCCTACAATCTTTTAATCATATTCCTTTCACTCGGAGTGAGCATAGGCGCAATAGGAAGTTTGATTTCTATGAGAAGATTCCTTGATACATGATATATAAAGTTTTATGTTTTCAAGAAATAACCTTTAAAAGGAGTTGTTTATATGAAGAAGAAATCACGTATTGCGAATATTGCAGTTATAACTATTATTCTGGCAGCTTTGCTGACTACTACGGTTTTTGCGGGAACTTCGAGGCAGCTTAAAAATTTACAGGAGCAGATAAGCTCTGCAAAGGATGATTTAAAAGAGGGTAAGAAAAAAGAAAATGATTTGGTGGCGCAGATAGACAATATTAATTCGCAGATATATGCTTTGGAAGCTCAAATCGGCGAATTGGATAATCAGATTACGCAAAAAGAGCAGGAAATCAGTGATGCGCAGGCAGAGCTGGAGCGAACACAGGAGCATATGGATTTGCAAAATGATGCTCTGAATACTCGTCTTAGAAATATGTACAAAAACGGTGAAACGAGTATGCTTGAAATTTTGCTCGGATCATCCGATATTTCAGATTTTTTGACCAACATGGATATGATACAAAAAATTTACGATAATGATATGAATGTTTTGTTGGAAATAAAAGCTCAATATGCGGAGATAGAGGCGAAAAAGGCAAATCTTGAAGCTTTAAAAGCAGATCTGAAAAATCAGCAGGACGAAAGACAATCTCAGCAAAATCAGCTGCAATCTCAAAAGACGGAGGTTGAGTCCTTAAAAGCATCGATTGTTAATGATAATGAAGCATTGCAAGCGCAGATTGATGCGATGAATGCAGATGCGGAAGCTCTTACACGGATGCTGCAACAGTCAAATTCCGTGAGTAACAGCTCCACATCTACATATTCGGGCGGAGTAATGGCATGGCCTGTGCCGGGAAGTACAAGAGTAACATCTCCTTACGGTTATAGAATACACCCTATATTGCATACTAAAAAATTCCACAGCGGAGTGGATATAGCTGCACCTACCGGAACACCTATAGTAGCGGCAAATGAAGGTACTGTTATATTTTCGGGTAATCGAGGAGGCTACGGAAAATGTGTCATAATTGACCACGGAGGCGGAATAATTACACTTTACGGGCATTGTAACGAATTATCGGTCAGTTCGGGTCAATCCGTTTCAAGAGGGAGTACCATAGCAACGGTAGGCAGTACAGGCAGATCTACAGGACCGCATTGCCATTTTGAGGTTAGAATTAACGGTTCTACTACTGATCCGATGGCATATTTGTAGCGATATGAAATTAACAGTGTAGCAAATATTATAAATATGCAGGTTGCTTCGCAAAACGAACAGCCTGCTTTTTAAGTTGATTTAAGTAGGCACTTGTTAGTGTATTGTTGATATTAAAAGCTGTAATCAAATTTTATAGAACAGATTATATGCATTGAAAATATAAAAAATTAGGAATATATTATGCAAATAAGTGAAATTATAAGAAAAATATTAGAAAAAAGAGGATTTGAGACTGAAGCGGATATAGAGGAATATTTTTCGGATAAGCCTAAACTGACATATGACCCTTTTTTGATAAAGGGAATGAAAGAGGCTGTAGATCTTATAATAGAATATGCAAATTCAGGAAAACGCATCTGTATATTCGGTGATTATGATGCGGACGGAGTTACATCTGTCGTTGTTATGAGAACGATTTTGACAAAGCTTACGGAAAATGTGATTTACTATATACCTTCAAGATTTGATGAAGGTTACGGTCTTAACATGAAAGCCGTAGAAAAAATGGCGAGAGATGATGTGAATCTGATTATAACCGTTGACTGCGGATGTACTGCAGTAGAGGAAATCGCTCGTATAAAGGAGCTGGGAATGGACGTTGTGGTTACCGATCATCACAGCATGACGGACAAGACTGCAGATTGTATAATTCTCAATCCGAAACAGGAGGATGATAAATATCCGTGTCCTTTTTTATGCGGATGTGGAGTGGCATTTAAGCTGACACAGGCTATAGCAAGACGTCTGGATATGGGAAAAGATGTTTTGAAAGAGGTTCTTGATATCGTAGGTATTGCAACCATAGGGGATATAGTACCTTTGCTTGACGAAAACAGAACTCTGGTTAAGTACGGTATTGCCGCCATGAAAAAGCAGGAGAGAATCGGTTTGAAAGCTCTTATGCAGGTAGGAAAAATAAATTCGAAGAATCTTGATTCATATAATATAGCTTTCGGTATAGTACCTCGAATCAACTCAGCAGGCAGACTGAGTTCAGCCAATCTCAGCGTTGAGCTTCTTAGCAGCATAAATATGGAAGAGGCTGTACAACTTGCTTCGGAGCTGAACAATTTGAATGAAGAACGAAGAAATTTGCAAAACGAAATATTCAATTCGGCAGTAGAAGAAATTGAAGCAAAATCCGAAAGAGATAACTTTATTGTATATTATGCAGGCTCGGCAAATGAAGGTGTAACCGGTATAGTGGCGGGTAAGCTTCGTGAAAAGTACGACAGACCAGTGATAGTCCTTACCGAGATGGACGATAAGGAATTGATAAAGGGAACAGGAAGAAGTACGGATAATATTCATCTTTACGATATTTTAAAAAAATATGAAGATTGCTTTTTTAAATTCGGAGGACATGCCGGAGCATGCGGATTTACAATGTACAGGAATCGCATGGAATATCTGACATATGCACTTAATCAGGATATGCTCCAACTCCTGCAATTAAATCCTTTATTGTTTAAATATGAGATTAAGCCGGATGCTGTTATAGCCTCGAGAGATATCAGCCTTGAGCTTGCAGAGCAGATATCAGCGATGGAACCTTTCGGACAGGATAATAAAAAGCCTATTTTTGAGGTTAAAGATATACTCGTTCATAGAATTTGGCATATTGGAAAGGAAAATCAATACAGAAAATATGTTTGCAGTGACGGAGCCGGCGTGAGCTTTGATGCAGTACTGTTTGATACCGTTTCGGCATCTCAGGTACAGATTTCAGAAGGAAATACCATGAATATATTAGGTGAAATAGAAATTAATATTTGGAATAATAAAAAAACTGTTCAGCTTAATATTAAAAAAATTATTGATATCGGATAAATATATGTAATTTGTTTTTAAAAATTATTGTTAATAAATCGGAAATATAGTATTATATTGCTGTGAAGTGTTAAAGTTGAGAATAACATCGTTCGTGTCGACGTCAAACAGGGGTATAATAATGAAATATCATTCAAAATTGGAAAGCAGAGAAGCAGAGGATCTTTTTGAAGCAATTCTTTCGTTGAAGAATGTGGAGGAATGTTATCGCTTTTTTGAAGACCTTTGTACGGTGAAAGAAATAAAAGCCATGTCTCAACGGTATGAAGTTGCCAAAATGCTTCTTGAAAAAATGACCTATAGTTCCATAGAGGAATCTACGGGAGCAAGCACGGCAACAATAAGTCGTATAAATCGTACTCTTCAATACGGAGCGGGAGGTTACGATATAATAATGGACAGGCTTAAAGAAAAATAAATGAAAAAACCGCAGATTTACTGCGGCTTTTTCATTTTGGACATAAGCGATTTTATATAAGTAAGGTAATAGTGCAAATTTATTTAATATTCTGCGTTTTCATCGTCGCTCGGTTCGATGTGTTTAAAATTAATTGAGAAATCATAATCACCAAGTCGAGTGTATTCAACATTTACGCCTGCTCTGAGACAATCAGTTTTACATCCTCCGGGACAAGTCTTGCAAATCTCGCCCTGAGCTACACCTCTACGTCCTATACTGTCAGTTGTATGTACTATTCTTCCCACGATGTTCGCCTTCTTTCGTATTTTATAATGGAGCAAATGCTCATCAAGATTTCTTTAACTATTAAAACATAATTTTGAACATATGTCAATAATATTTATTGACATAAATACTATTTTTAAACTTATTATTTTTCGGTAACAAAAACATCGGGCATGCTTTTGTCACATAAAGTAGATATCCGCAGATCACAGGTACAGCCGCATTTTCTATTTACACAGCTGAATTCCTGACAACAAATTTCATTATTTTCACATATCTTATAATTGCCGCCGCAAATATCAAGAGTAGTACCGTTAATAATAAATTCTGCCAGTTTTCTGCGAGCATCCGTATAAAGACGTTGGACTGTTGTACGGGCTACATGCATCTGCTCGGCACATTCCGCCTGAGTAAGTCCTATATAGTCTATGAGGCGTATAGTCTCATATTCTTCGAGGGTCAATACAGTGAAATTATTGCTGTTTTCTAAATTTTCACAATAAAACCGGCTGTTTTTCGGAATATTGCATATCTGTTTACATTTTTCCGGTCTTGCCATATAAATCACCTTTTCCGTTTTAGAAAATTTGTGCATTGTACTTTAACGCTATTATACAATACCTTAGAGTAAAAGGCAAATGTCAATAACTCAAAATAGTTGAATCATGAGTATTTAGCAATATGATTAAAGAAATTTTTGTGCTATAATAATATGTAATTTTTGTGCATTTCGGTATACAATCAGATGATATTCCTGTATGCTCATATTTATATGGTAAAAAATAAATGAACAGGATGCTTTTTATATCATGAATGTAGAATTTATAAGTTATTTTTAATGAAAGGAAATTTTTAAAATGACATTGATTGAATCTATGATACTGGGGTTGGTTCAGGGACTTGCGGAGTTTCTTCCTATAAGCAGTTCGGGACATCTTGCTGTATTGCAACACATGTTCGGCGTTGATACCGATAACGTACTTATGTTTACAGTCATGCTGCATTTCGGAACTTTGATTTCCATTTTTTTTGCTTACAGACATGATATATGGGATCTTCTTAAAGAACTGTTCGCACTTATAAAGGATATAGTTACGGGGCAGGGAATACAGATGAACAAGAACGAGACTCGAAGACTCGGAATTATGATAGTGATAGCAACGATTCCGACGGCAATCATAGGTCTTTTATTCAATGATTTGTTTGAGAGTTTTTATTCAAATATAACATTTATAGGTGTCAGTCTTATAATAACAGGAACAGGACTTTTCTTTGCAGAGAATAAAGGCGGCGGAGATAAAGGCGTAATGGAAATGAGCATTTTTAATGCTTTACTTATAGGCGTGTGTCAGGCGATAGCAATATGTCCGGGAATATCCAGATCGGGAGCGACCATGATAGGAGGTCTGGCATCAAGGTTTGAAAGGGCTCATGCAGTTAGATTTGCATTTTTAATTTCCATACCGTCCGTTCTGGGAGCTTTTTTAATGGAATTGTCAACCGTTTTTAAGCATGCCGCTGACGGTTCAGGTATAAGCCTCGGCATAGTGCTTGCAGGTATAACGGTAGCCGCAATTTCAGGTTATTTTGCAATCAAAATAATGATCAAAGCGGTTACTGATAAAAAATTGATATATTTTTCATTCTATACGTGGATTGTAGGAGCACTGCTTGTAGGTTATTCAATTCTTGTGTAGAAAATTTTGTATAGGGGGATAATGAGGAATGGCCGTAAAGAAAAACGATAAAAAAACTGATACTTCATCCTCAAGAAAATCTTTATCATCAGTCGGAAAGAACGCTTCTTATGCAAATAAGAAAAAGACATCAGCTTCGGCAAAATCAAATGTCAAAGGTAAGAGCAAGGAAGAAAAGGAAAAAGAAATACAGGCATCATTAGATAAAATCTATAGAAAAAAACGCCTTTTAGATGAGCTTATCGCAGTTTGTATGGTAGCGGCAGGTATATTTCTTATACTTTCCGTTATGACCGATGTTACAGGAAAATTCGGTGCGATACTGAGTATGACTCTTAAGGGTATATTCGGGCTTGGAGCATATATATTGCCTTTTTATGTGATAATATATTCTCTGTTTGTTCTTATGAATTATATGGCGCATCTGAACGGACGAACCGTATTTTTTTCGCTGCTGATGTTTGTTGACATATGTATGTTGAATTCGGCGAGATTTCCTGCCGTGCATCAGGAGCTTTTCAGCATAAACTTTATAAAAGAAAGCTTTACCGCAGGAGTTAATTTGGACAGCGGCGGCGTGATAGGCATGTTTCTGGCATGGCTTCTTGTCAAGTTTGTTGCTGTGGCCGGCTTAATAATTATAGGCATATTGATTATGATTATTTCTATAATGCTCATAGTCAATACACCTATATCGGTATTTTTGGAAAATCGCAGAAAGAAGCGTATAGAAAAACAGCTTAAAAAACAGCAGGAAGAAGATGAAATTCAAGAAACTGAAATTTCACAGGAAGCTTATGCAGATTCCGTTTTGCCGGCAGTCCATTTAGCCAAGACGGAATCGAAAGGTCGCACCGATTATGAAGCTCCGCCTAAAGGTGCGGCTGCGGCTGAGACGGCGCTACCTTCGTTTATAGAAAATGTAAAGACTGCCGATGTGGAAGCTGAGGGTGCGGATAAAAGGACAAATCAACGTATTATAATGGAATATATGAATGATGATTCTATGTTTGCGTCGGGAATGGCAGGTGAACCGGATTCGGATACGGTGAAATCGGATGTAAGTTTTTTACATGGCTATCTGCCGCATAAAGGTGATGAAGCGCCGTCGATGAAACGAACAAAGGCTTCGGTTGAAGCTGAGCCTTTGCAGTCGGAGACTGTGCAAGAGCCTTCGCCTGAAAATTCGGGTGTAAATGAGGGGGATGCAGATGCGAGGATTATGACGAGATCGGAGGCGAAGGCTGCAATAGCTGCCGGAGCTGAAGCCTTAAATTCTGAAATTAAGATAGACGAAGGCGATACGCATTATGAACTTCCTCCGACGAGCCTGCTAAGAAGTGTTACACACAATTACAGTGAAAATGAAGAAGCCGAGCTTGCAGAAAAAGCTTCGAGGCTCGAAAAGGTATTGCATGATTTCGGTGTAAACGCCCATGTTAAGGATGTACAGAAAGGTCCGTCGGTTACCCGTTATGAAATTCAACCGGATACAGGTGTAAAGGTAAACAGCATAGTGCGTCTTTCAGACGATATAGCACTTAATCTTGAAGCCAAAAGTCTACGAATAGAAGCGCCTATTCCGGGGAAAGCTGCTGTAGGCATAGAAGTTGAAAACGATGTTTCCGATTTGGTAACCCTGAAAGAAATGATAGAGTCGGATGCTTTTCGTAAGACAAAGTCAAAAATAAGCTTTGTTGTAGGCGAAGATATTGCCGGCAATTCTATAGTCGGAGATTTAAAGGACATGCCTCATTTGTTGATAGCAGGTTCTACAGGCTCGGGAAAGAGCGTATGCATTAATTCTATTATTATGAGTATCCTTTATAATGCTACTCCGGATGAGGTCAAGCTCATATTGATAGATCCGAAGGTTGTAGAGCTTGGAAATTATAACGGTATTCCACACATGCTGATACCAGTGGTTACCGATCCTACAAAAGCGGCGGCGGCGCTTGCCTGGGCTGTACAGGAGATGAACAGCAGATACAAGAAATTTGCTGAAAAAGGCGTAAGAGATCTGAAAGCTTATAATGAAAAATTGTCGGTTGAAGGAGAAGATTTTAAACCTTTGCCTCAAATTGTAATTATCATAGATGAGCTTGCCGATTTAATGATGGCTGCTGCAAAGCAGGTTGAAGAATCTATATGCCGTCTGGCTCAGCTTGCGAGAGCTGCCGGCATGCATCTTGTCGTAGCAACACAGCGACCTTCCGTGGATGTTGTTACAGGACTTATTAAGGCAAATATTCCTTCCAGGATAGCCTTTGCGGTTTCATCTCAGGTAGATTCCAGAACTATACTTGATCGGGCAGGTGCGGAAAAGCTTGTAGGAAAGGGTGATATGTTGTATTATCCTTTGGGTAAGGCTCAGCCTATGAGACTTCAGGGCCCGTTTGTGACCGATGATGAAGTCGGCTCCGTTATAGAATTCTGGAAATCTCAAATGGATGAAAATGCCGATAAAGAGGCGGCTAAAGCTATTTTAAATGAAATAGAAACAGTAGATACAGGTTTCACGGAGGATTCCGATGATGAGGATGAATTGATGAACGATGCAATAGAATTGGTATTAAATGCCAATCAAGCATCGGCATCGATGTTGCAAAGACGCTTTCGTATAGGTTATAACAGGGCCGGGCGTCTTATAGATCTTATGGAGGCTCGAGGTATTATAGGTGCAAGCGAAGGTAGTAAGCCTCGAAAAGTGTTGATTTCAAAGGCGGATTATGAGCTCAGATTAAATTCGGAGCAGAATAAAATAAAAGATATTAACAGCTTGAAAGCTGAACCTTCGACATCTATTGAGGAAATTAACGAAGGCAACGATGATCTTGAAAAGGAAATGTCTCATGAGCAGGAGGTAAATGATGAAGGTATATATTGAGACCTTGGGCTGCTCAAAAAATACGGTGGATTCTGAAAATGCGGCGGCATTACTTGAAGGAAATTCTCATATTATAGTTGACAATCCTGAATCGGCAGAGGCTGTAATCGTTAACACTTGTGCATTTATTAAAGATGCAAAAATTGAATCTGTAGATACTATACTCGAAATGGCGGAGATTAAAAAAGACAAGGAACTTTTGCTTATAGTATCAGGATGTCTTTCGCAAAGATATATTGAAGAACTGTATAATGAAATTCCTGAGGTTGATATATTTATTGGAGTCAATGAGTATAATAAAATAAACGAAATATTAAAATTTCATGAATCGGGTTTACGGATAAAGACAATCTCTGAAGCACCTGAGACTTTTGATGAGATTCCTGTAAGACGAACGGAGCGGGGAGCGGCAAGCGAATATCTGAAAATTTCCGAAGGCTGCAGCAATGCATGTTCATATTGTAGTATTCCTTCAATCAGAGGAGCATATCGCAGCAGACGCAGAGAGAATATAATAGCGGAAGCCGAAATGCTTGCAGCAAGAGGAATTCGAGAGATTAATATCATAGCTCAGGATGTAACGGCTTACGGCTTCGACCTTTATGGAGGGTATGTGTTGCACGAGCTGTTGCGTGATTTATGTAAAATAGACGGCATACATTGGATAAGACTGTTATATTGCTATGAGGATTCTATAACCGACGAGCTTATTAAAACTATCGCTGAAGAAAAAAAGATATGTAACTATTTGGATATTCCTTTACAGCATGTTAATGACAGAGTTTTGTACGATATGAACAGAAATTCCACATCAAAATCCATAAACGGGACTATAAACAGGATAAGAAGGATGATACCCGATGTGCATATTCGAACTACCTTTATCACAGGATTTCCGGGAGAGAGCGATGAAGAATTTTCAGAGCTTGTCGATTTTGTAGAAAAGACTGAATTTAATCGAATGGGAGTATTTTCGTACTCTTTGGAAGAAAATACCGTAGCTGCCGATATGCAGAATCAGGTAGATGATGAAATAAAAGAAATTCGCAGAGATTCTCTCATGCAGATACAGAGAGAAATTTCACTCAAATTAAATGAATCTAAGATAGGACGGATCTTTGAGGTCTTTGTAGAAGAGGCTTTGGAAGACGAAACCTACAACGGCAGAACCGAATTTGACGCACCGGAGATAGATAACGGAGTGATTTTTACATCGGAGCATGTGCTGGAGCCGGGAACATTCGTAAATGTAGAGATAACGGATGCGTTTGATTATGATCTTGTGGGAAAGGCGGTTGAATAAATTATGAAACTTCCAAATAAGCTTACGACTTTGAGGATGCTCCTTGTTCCTGTATTTATAATAATATATTTGCTCGGTTATGAAATTGTGTCTCTTGTAATATTTGCAACAGCTTCATTTACAGACTTTTTAGACGGATATCTGGCACGCAAGTATAATCTCGTGTCAAATTACGGTAAAATAATGGATCCTCTTGCCGATAAACTGCTTGTTACATCTGCACTTGTCTGCATGGTTCAGACAGGTCTTGTTCCGGCTTGGATGGTTATTATAATCCTTGCAAGAGAATTTGCAATTACAGGACTTAGAGCTGTTGCAGCCAGTGAAGGAACTGTTATAGCCGCTGCATGGTCGGGAAAAGTAAAAACAGTTACTCAAATGATTGCAATAATATTTTTACTTTTGAGGAATTGGCCGTTCAGCCTTGTGAATATACCGTTTGCCGATATAATGTTATGGATAGCGGTTATAATGACCATATATTCGGGAGTTGAATATATGATGAAAAATCGCAAGCTTTTTTCAGATATGTAATTATTTTAATGAATTTAGCGAAGTGCAGTATAGTTTTATACTTGTGCTTCGCTGTTAATTTATATTTTCAGATTTATCTGATGTATTTAAAGAGGTATAAAAATGAAATCTGCAATTATTTCAGTCGGAACTGAATTATTACTCGGAAATATCGCCGATACAAATGCTCAATATTTGTCAAGAGAACTCAATGAGTTGGGTATAGACGTTATTTACCATTATGCGGTCGGGGATAATGCAAATCGTTTGAAGCATATAGCGGAAATAGCATTGAACGATTGCGAGCTGATTGTATTGACCGGAGGTTTGGGTCCTACAGAGGATGATCTAACAAGAGAAACTATATGTGAAATGCTTGAGGAAGAGCTTGTTTTAGACGAAGATGTTCTGAATGAGATGGAAAATTATTTTAAATCCATAGATATGGAATATACATCAAATAATACAAAGCAGGCATATGTTCCGAAAAACGCTGTAGTTTTCAGTAATAATGCAGGTACTGCTCCGGGCTTTGCTATTGAAAAAAATGATAAAACTATAATATGTATGCCCGGTGTACCGAGAGAAATGAAGGCTGTTTTTAAAAACGGAGTCAGACCTTTTTTGATGGGTAAAAGCGGTGCATATATAGTTTCCCGTTCAGTCATGATATTCGGAATCGGTGAATCAATGGTTGAAACAAGGTTGATTGATTTAATAAATAATCAGACAGACCCTACTATTGCTACATATGCTAAGGAAGGCGTTGTGGAAGTAAGGGTTACTTCCAAGCGCAGAGATGGGAAAACCGCTGAAAATGCTGTAAAATCAATGATTGAAAGTGTATGCGATATCATGGGAAACAATATTTACAGCATTGAGGGCAGAGAACTTCACGAAGAACTTGCACAAAAACTCATGGCAAGAAATCTGACTATTTCCGCATGTGAGAGTCCTACAGCAGGTCTTTTTTCCTCAATGCTTGTAAATAATGCCGGAATTTCTCAGGTTTTTGATTATGGCATAGTCCCTTATAGAGAAAAGTTTTTAAATTTGGAACTGAATATTCCGGAAGATATATGCAGCATTTACACTCAACACACTCCTGATATGGCGGAGGAAATGGTAAAGTCACTGTTTGATAAAAGCGGCAGTGACATATGTGTTGCAATTACAGGACTGGCAGGTCCTGTCGGATATGGAGATATATCCAAAGGCTCTTTCAATATAAGTGTTATGTATGAAGGAAAGTTACATACAAAATCATTTTATCATAACGGACGTACTCGTCAGCTGAATCGCAGATTTATGGCAGATACAATGTTTTTTATGTTAAATTGCATATTGGATGATACCGAAATCCCTAAAATCTATTAATTGGTTCATAAATTATAAGTTATCATGTCAGCCAAGGCACAATAAGGAAATAAAAAGAAATATTTACATTATATGTAAAATATGATAGTATTAAAATGCGAAAGCATACTGACTGAAAATACTTGACCGGACTATTTTAGCATGATATTATGTTCTTGAACGAATGTTCGGAAAATTTCATCCGAACTTGGAGAAGGGGATTATTTATGGCAACTAAATCAAAAGCAGATAATATAAGTGAAAAAGACAAAGCGCTTGATGAGGCTCTCGCCCAGATACAAAAGCAGTTCGGCAAAGGTGCAATTATGCGCATGGGCGATGATTCAAAACTCAATATAGAAACTATCCATACCGGGTCTATTTCTTTGGATTTGGCTACAGGTGTAGGCGGAGTACCTAAAGGCAGAATAATAGAAATTTTCGGACCTGAATCTTCAGGAAAGACTACTCTGGCGCTTCATATAATAGCAGAAGCTCAAAAAACCGGAGGAAAAGCAGCCTTTATAGATGCGGAGCATGCATTGGATCCTGAATATGCACAGGCTCTCGGAGTAGATGTCAATGAGCTTCTTGTTTCACAGCCTGATACGGGAGAACAGGCTTTAGAAATTTGTGAATTGCTTGTTCGAAGCGGAGCTTTGGATGTTGTGGTCGTCGACTCTGTAGCAGCCTTGGTTCCAAAGGCTGAAATACAAGGCGAAATGGGTGATTCTCATGTAGGACTTCATGCAAGACTCATGTCACAGGCGCTCCGTAAGCTTGCAGGTTCTATAAATAAATCGAACACTTGTGCAATTTTTATAAATCAGCTTAGAGAAAAAATCGGAGTTATGTTCGGAAATCCGGAGGTAACTACAGGAGGAAGAGCTCTCAAGTTTTATGCGACAATGCGTATAGATGTAAGACGTATCGAGAGTATAAAAGTAGGAGATCAGATTACAGGCAATCGCACAAGAATTAAGATAGTGAAAAATAAGGTCGCACCTCCATTCAAACAGACTGAATTTGACATAATGTACGGTCACGGCATATCAAGAGAAGGAGATGTTCTTGATTGCGCAGTTGATATGAAAATTATAGATAAGGCAGGATCATGGTACAGCTTTGAAGGCAACAGGATAGGACAGGGCAGGGAAAATGTAAAGAACTATCTTGCAGAAAATCCTGAAATTATGGATAAATTGGAAGCTTTGATAATGGCTACGCTTAAACCTTCTGCAGCTTCTGATACCAATGCGCAAAATACCTTTGTTGCGAATTCGGGTGGAGCATTTGAAAATATTGATGATGTACATAATATAGATCCTGAAACCGGTGAAATTTTATAATTGACTATATAACCTTTATTAAATAATAAAGGTATGTAATACAAAATGTATTCGAACAAAAAATTCTTTTTGAGTGTTTCTTTTGATATAGAAAGCTTTCGCGGTTTGTATATTATGAATGGAAATTCCATTTACAAAGATTTGAGGAAAATGTGCGACAATTAAACTTGAAATTCGGTAAAATTATTAATTGAAAAATCTGATAAATCCATAAAAAAGTCGTTGACTGTATATATTCCTTTGTAGTAAAATATTGCGGTAAGCCGCACGGAAAGGGTTTATAATGCTATATGCAACCCATACGGCGAGTCCGGACAGAGGAGGTAAAAGAGATGTACGCAATTGTTCAAACCGGTGGTAAACAGTACAGAGTGCAGGAAGGCGATGTTATCAATATTGAAAAGCTTAACGTAGAAGCCGGTGCAAGTATTGTTTTCGATCAGGTACTTGCAGCAGGCGAAGGGTCCGACATTAAAGTCGGTGCACCTTTTGTAAGCGGTTGCAGTGTAAATGCAACTGTAGTTGAGAATGGCAAAGGTCCTAAGGTTATCGTATTCAAGTTCAAGGCCAAAAAAGACTATAGAAATAAGAACGGTCACAGACAGCCTTATACTCAGGTAAAAATCGATAAGATCATACTTTAAACTTATCAGATTGAAAACATTATAGTAAAGAAAATCAGAGGCCGGTAATCGGCAAACGGTTAAGGTTAAGCACATTCATTATAAAAGGAGGTGTAAAGTCTATGGCAAGTAAGAAGGGTGTAGGTAGCTCCAAAAACGGTCGTGAGAGTGAATCGAAACGACTTGGTGTAAAAAGAGCGGACGGACAGTACGTTAGTGCCGGAAGCATTCTTGTTCGTCAGAGAGGAACAAAGTTCCATCCGGGCAACAATGTAGGCAGAGGCGGCGATGATACTTTATTTGCAAAAGTCAGCGGCACCGTAAAATTCGAAAGAGTCGGAAAAACCAGAAAAAAGGTAAGCGTATATTCGCAGGAAGCCTAAGAAGACTTTTAAGCCCCTATCATATAGGGGCTTTTTTAGATATATAAATTAAGCTTAATAACTCGGCAATAATTTTATAAAGAAATTTTTTGTAAAAATCTATCATAAAATAATTATAACAGACAGGAGGTGAGAGTATTGTTTATAGATCGTGCAAAAATAAATGTAAAATCGGGTAAAGGCGGAAATGGAAGCGTTTCATTCAGAAGAGAACCTTTTGTCCCTGAAGGCGGTCCTGACGGCGGTGACGGCGGAAGAGGCGGAAGTATTATATTTCAAGCCAACGGAAGCTATCGTACTCTTATGGATTTTAAATATAAGAAGAAATATGAAGCTGAAAACGGTGAGGACGGTAAGAAAAAGAAAAAATTCGGCAAAAACGGAGAGGATCTTGTCATAATGGTTCCTAAAGGAACAGTGGTCATAGATGAATTGACCGGAACCGTTATGAAAGATTTGGTTAACGAGGGTGACAGGATTGTTGCTGTAAAAGGTGGAAAAGGCGGAAAAGGAAATGTTCATTTTAAAAATTCCGTCAGACAGGCTCCTAATTTCGCTGAAGCCGGAGGCTCCGCAAAGGAACGCAGTATAATATTGGAGCTCAAGCTTATAGCCGATGTAGGACTTGTAGGCTTCCCGAATGTAGGGAAATCCACTTTCCTATCAAGCTCTACGAGTGCAAGGCCTAAAATAGGAAACTATCATTTTACTACTATTACACCGAATCTGGGAGTTGTTAATATATTTGACACGCAATTCGTAATGGCGGATATTCCTGGACTGATTGAAGGCGCTCATGAGGGCACGGGATTGGGTCTGAACTTTTTAAAACATATTGAACGTACAAAGATGCTGATTCACATAGTCGATATTGCAGGCTCCGAAGGCAGAGATCCGAAAGAGGATTTTGACAAAATAAATAATGAACTCAAGAAGTATTCTTCTGCAGTTTCGAATAAACCGCAAATTGTTGCAGGAAACAAAACAGACCTCATATATGATGATGAACTGATTGAAGATTTTAAAAAATATGTCGAGTCTTCAGGCTATAAATTCTTTGCAATGTCTGCGGCTACAGGTAAAGGAATAAAAGAAATCTTATCGGAGGCGGCACGTATCGTATCGGAGCTTCCGGACTATGTGCCTGATTATGACATGTTCGATTTTGAAGCTGAGGACGAGGATCCGGATTACAGGGAGATTTATGCTTATATAGATGAAGATACCGGTATATTTGTATTGGAAGGAAAGCAACTTCACAAAATTTTTGATTCTACAAATTTTACA
>JBQNCA010000027.1:0-21978 GCA_052169645.1 Anaerovoracaceae bacterium | reverse complement strand
TCTTTGTATCTCCACACACCATATCAATACAAACATTCACATCTATATAATTTTTCAGGACTTTTTTTCGTCCTCCATCGCCATCTTCATTAAAGAAATAATGCTTGTAAAACTGCTTAAAATGCAGGATTTTTACTATTTCACTCTTTGTATCAACGCTATGCACTCCACATGCTTTGTAAAAGCGAAATTGTCATAAGCCTTCATTTTACTTATTATATATCCGTTTTCCTGCATGAATGCCAAATTGTCTACCATCGTTTTCGGATTACATGATATATACAGGATTTCATCAACTCCATATTTCAACAGTTTGGGAAGTATTTTATAATTTATACCGGCTCGAGGAGGATCAACTATAATTACATCCGGTCGCTCCGTTATGGAATCCAATACCTTCAGTACATCACCAGCAATAAATTTGCAGTTATCCAGATTATTGAGCTCTGCATTTTTACGTGCCGCTTCCACCGCATCTTCCACGATCTCCACACCGACTGCCGCTTTTGCCCCGACCGCCATAGCCTGAGTAATCGTACCCGTACCGCAGTAAAGATCGAACACGGTTTTTCCTCTCACATCTTCAAGCATATTCAGCGCCTCACGGTACAGACGCTCCACTGCTTCAACATTGGTTTGAAAAAAAGAAAATGCGCTCACCTTAAAATCGAGCCCCATTATCTTTTCCATATAATAATCTCTTCCGTATATTACATGCATCTGCTCATTTTTTACGGTATCTGAGATATTGTCATTTACAGTGTGAAGAATGCCTATAATTGTATTATTCAAATCCAACTCAAGCAGCATATCCTTGAAACCCTCTTCATCAAAGCCTCCCGAAATCAGCTTATCACCTGAAGTAGTCACTATGTTTACCAAAAGCTCGCCTGTGCGCTGACCTTTCCTTAAAACTAAATTTCTCATCAATCCCAAATGTGATTTCTTATGATAAAAAGTGTATTCTTTGCTTCTGCAAAATTCCAACACCGCTCTTAGAATTATATTGAAATCAGGATCAACAAGCATACATTTATCGACAGTAACCACCGACAGGTAGTTACCTCTCTTATGCATTCCCAGCTGCATTTCTCCGCCTTTTTCCAGATTGCCGAAGGTGTATTCCATCTTATTTCTGTATCCCGTAATCGAAGGACTCCCTTCAAAATCCAAAACTTCCTTAGGTCTCAGTTTCTTATCTTTAAACAGTTTTTCAACCTCGGCATTTTTTTCGGCAATCTGCTTCTCATAAGGAATTCCCTGATATATACATCCTCCACATACGTCCATATGTGGACATAGTTCAAGAACATTTTCCGAACCTGTCATAGTGCCTCCTACCATTTAAGCGTATCCAAATCTTCCAGATTATAAGGTGTTTCCTGATAAACAAAATTTAACCAGTTTTCAAAAAATAGATTTGAGTGCGCCTTCCAATTTACCTTTATTTCCTTTGAAGGATCATCGTCTACAAAGTAGTTTTCAGGAACCTTTATATTCTTTCCTTTTGCCAAATCTCTTTCATATTCAAAGCGCAATGTATCTCTGTCGTATTCCCCGTGTCCGAGCATAAAAATCCAACGCTTGTTATCTGTAGCTGAAATATGTACACCTGCCTGTTCGGACTCAGCAATTATCCTCAAATCTTTAGTCTTTTCAATTTCCTCTTTAGGAATAGATGCATAACGTGAATGAGGTACATAGAAAACATCGTCGAAGCCTCTGGTAAGATTACATTCTTCTGCAACCCTGTGAGGAAATACTCCGAACATTTTTTCATCCTGCATAACCTTGTCAATTCCATAATGATAATAATATCCTGCCAATGCTCCCCAGCATATATGAAGTGTACTGAAAACATTCTTCTTCGTATACTCCATAATTTCAGTGAGTTCCTTCCAATAGTCCACTTCTTCGTATGCAAGCATTTCAACGGGAGCACCTGTTATAATCAATCCGTCAAATCTCTCACGTTTTATCTCATCATAGGTTTTATAGAACATTTCCAAATGAGGTAAATCTTTTTTTTGAAGCCATTTTGAATCCATTCTCAAGAGATAAAGTTCAACCTGTAAAGGGGTATTTGCAAGCATTCTTATTAATTGTGTCTCCGTTATCTCAAGTGTAGGCATAAGGTTTACAATACCGATTTTGAGAGGTCTTATATCCTGAATGGATGCACGCTCGTGAGTCATTACGAAAATACTTTCTTTTCTAAGTATATCTGACGCCGGCAATCCCTTCTGTACCAATATAGGCATATATTTTCTCCTTATTTTTCATAAAATTATATTTTTGAGTTTTGCTTTGGACAAGATAGTTTCGAAAATTTATCGCGACTTCGCTGCATTATCGCTGCAGTTTCGTCATGTTTCAGACAAAATGCTTTGAAATATCTCAAAGCATTTTGCTGTAATCCTCATACTTTGAATAAAATTCCTTTTTATATTCAAGAAATCTGTCTTCTTCTATAGACTTGCGAATTTTGCCCATAGTATTTATAAGAAAATGCAAATTATGCTCTGAAAGGAGTATTGATGATAAAATTTCATTTGATTTATATAAATGTCTCAGATATGCACGAGAATAGTTTCTGCAAGTATAACAATCACATTCATGATCCAAAGGTGTAAAATCCCTTTCAAATTTACTGTTTTTAATAGAAATTCGCCCTGTAGATGTAAGAGCAGCTCCGTTTCGTGCCAACCTTGTAGGTAAAACACAATCGAACATATCAACACCTCGCTGCACCCCTTCAAACAGATGATCGGGAGTCCCCACGCCCATAACATAACGAGGCTTATCCTCCGGAAGCAGATCAACGGCATCATCCAAAATCTCATACATAATTTTTCCTGGTTCACCAACACTCAATCCGCCTATGGCATAACCCGGCAAATCCAGTTCAACTATCTGCGCCGCACTGAGTCTGCGCAAATCCTTGTACATGCCGCCCTGCATGATGCCGAACAAAGATTGCCTTTCCACATTCTTGTGAAAATCCTTACAGCGTTTCAGCCATCTTGTCGTCCTCTCCAGAGAATCTTTCACATACGAACGGTCGGCAGGATATGGAACGCATTCATCAAATGCCATTATAATATCCGCTCCGAGCGCATTTTGTATCTCTATTGAACGTTCAGGTGTAAGCATATGTGTAGAGCCATCAATATGAGAATTGAATTTCACCCCTTCTTCTGTAATCTTTCTCAAAGCCCCGAGACTGAATACCTGAAAACCTCCGCTGTCAGTCAATATTGCTCTGTCCCAGTTCATAAATTTGTGAAGTCCTCCGGCTTCTTTAACTATTTCATGACCGGGTCTCAAATACAGGTGATATGTATTTGAAAGGATGATTTCAGCTCCCATGGCTTTAACTTCTTCGGGACGCATAGCCTTGACTGTAGCTGCTGTTCCCACAGGCATAAATACCGGAGTTTCTATGCTGCCGTGAGGAGTGTGTATCCTGCCTCGCCTTGCATTTGTATGTTTATCTTTCTTTATAAATTCATATGTTACCGCATTCATATATTTACCGTAATATTTTTCTCGAAAATCAATTATCAATATTGTATTATTCTTATTAATCTCATTTAAATTATGAGCATAGCATCTCCATAAGAGAAAAAGTGATATTTCATATTTACCGCTTCTCTATATACATCCAAAATTTTTTCTCTGTCATATAAAGCTGAGATAAGCATTAACAAGGTCGATTTGGGCAGATGAAAATTTGTTATCAACGAATCAACAATTTTAAATTCATATCCCGGATAGATAAATATATCTGTACTTCCGCTCCCAGCTATCAAAATTCCCTCGTCATTTACAGCACTTTCCATCGTTCTTGTAGATGTGGTCCCTACAGAAATAACACGCCCTCCTTTCGCCTTGGTTCTGTTTATCAAATCAGCAGCTTCTTGAGAAATATGATATTCTTCAAAATGCATGTGATGTTCTTCCACCAATTCCGTTTTAACCGGTCTGAATGTACCTATGCCTACATGCAACGTAAGATATACCGTATTTACTCCTGCCGCTTTAACCCTTTCAAGCAGATCCTCCGTAAAATGGAGTCCTGCTGTAGGCGATGCCACGGAGCCTTCCTCTCGACAATATACCGTCTGATACATTTCTTTATCAAGTGCTTCCGCCTCCCTGTATATATAAGGCGGCAAAGGAATATTACCCAGCTCTTCCAGCCTGTCATGAAATACGCCGTCGCATCTGAACTGTAACAAACGTGTACCGTCCTCACTGTAATCAAGTACATCAGCTTCAAACAGTTTATCAGGCTCATCACTGAATATTATTGTTGCACCGGGTTTAAGCTTTTTTCCCGGTTTTACCATAGCTTCCCATATATTGTTATTCTTACGCTTTATAAGAAGAACTTCCACCTTTGCACCGGTTTCTTTTTTTCTTCCGTGAAGTCTTGCTGGTATTACCTTTGAATCATTCATGACAAGGCAGTCTCCCGGCTTGAGATAATCCGTAATATCAAAAAATTTTCTATGACTTATCTGTCCCGTAGCTCTGTCGACTATAAGCAGCCTCGCCTCATCACGCTTCTGATTCGGGTATTGAGCTATCAACTCTCCCGGAAGTTCGTAATCAAAATCACTGAGTAACAAACAATTTTCCTTTCACAATTAATTTAAATAATAAACAACAAGCTTTATGAAATACATCCTAACATCTATTATCACAGCTATAGTTTATCCTAATAATGGATAAGATACCTTTATGATAGCTATCTGACATCAATTCCCGTATAATAATATTTTAAAATATCAATGTAGGAGTAACCTTGCTGTCCCATAACCTGTGCACCCTGCTGAGACATTCCCACGCCGTGACCGTAGCCTTTGCCTGATATTATCAGGACATCGTTGTCTCCGTTAAGCTTTACGGTTGTACCTCCTGATATAGGCGCTGCAGCTGCTCCGCCCGAAACAGCTTTTTTAATTCCTTCGCTGCCGAGAATGCTCATGCCGTTCAAAGAAATTCTGGTGCTTTCATAATTTGAAATCACATTTACACTGTTATCTAACTTTGATACTCCTGAATCATTATATGCATAATAATATTCGGAAGCTGTAACTGCATTATTGTTATTTCCGATTACCTGACCGCCTACAGTAGAAATATTAAACATTCTGGATTTCAAAGATGCCGCCGATTTGAATACAGATCGTATCGGATCCTTTGTAACCGTAACAGAGCCGTTAGTTCCCGATACTGTCAAGGATGAAACATAGCCTGACGGATTTCTGCTGTCAATACTTACTCCTGTAACCTTTCCTATTCCTTTTGAAGCAAGCGCCGATGTGAGCTGTGCTCCGGTCAATCGAACTTCCCAATTATATTCGGGTGAAAATTCATCCTTGATGCTTCGCAGATAACCTAAAGGCGAAACCCAAACATCTTCACTATTTTCCGTATACCCTCCGCTGTTTGCAAAATAAAATGCAGTTACAGGTTTTCCGTCGTAATAAATCATTTGCCCTGCAGTTGCATCTACGGCAGCATTTGTAGTATCGTATTCTGCGCTTACTCCGGAATAAACCTGACAATGTGTCGTGCTGCACACATCAAAGCCCTGAGAAGCATGAGTACCGCCTTTTGCGCCTGCAAAGCTTCGAGTTGTCACAGCCTGAGCCTTAAGTGCTTCCATATGCGTCTTAAATCCGATTTCCGCACTGACGACGCCTTTTACATAATCTTCTATATCTATCAAATCTATTATATTCATTTGACCTGAAGCATTAATATACGGCATTATACCGCCTCTATATTTTTTCCCTTCAAAAGCGAAATATCCGTTGTCGGAAATATAGGAAGCGGATGCTATAATTTGGGAGCCGTCAGTTTTTATGTCGGATATATATTGTCCGTTTGTATCTTGCAGTATAACTTTTCCTGATGAAAGCACCAGATTTAATTTTTTATAGTTGTTTAAATTCTTACCTGCGGTGACGGTTTCGCCCCTCACATCATACAAGGCGAAACCGTCAGGCGACTCGACGGTCGCAGCCCTGTCCGCAGTACCGTACCTCAGTCCGACCTTGATAAAGTCGCCTGACCTGCCGGCGGCGCTGCTGTCCGCCATGCATAATCCCGACACTGTCAACAGCGCCGTCAGCGTCACCGCAGCAAGCACCCTCACAACCGACAGCTTTAAAATACTGCTCGCCCTCGTCTCCGAATCAACTCTGCCGTCACCGAAACAAGCAGAATCGTCCCTCATCATATATCTGAAAATTTTCATAAAGTACCTGCTCCTTCTTTTTACAATTCATATACCGTACTGCATTTTTATACCGTCCTGCAACACTTACCGTTCGGCTTGTCGGAAAACTTCAACTCTGACATTGCCGCCGGGCATCACCGCAGCAAGCGCCCTCACAACCGACAGCTTTAAAATACTGCTCGCCCTCATCTCCGAATCAACTTTGTCGCCTGCAAAATCAAAACCTCAATCATCATGCTGTATTCCAAGATGTTTATATGCAATATCCGTAACTGTTCGCCCTTTCGGAGTCCGATTCAGCAAGCCCGTCTGTATCAAATATGGCTCATACACATCTTCTATTGTAACACGTTCTTCACCTATTGCCGCCGCTATGGTTTCTATGCCCACAGGTCCGCCGTGAAAGCGTTCTATTATAAGCGTCAATATATCCCTGTCCAAACCTTCAAGCCCCAACTCATCAACACCCAGAGCATTAAAGGTTCTGTCGGCGATATCCATATCCAACCTGCCGTCACCCTCAACCTGTGAAAAGTCTCTCACTCGTTTAAGCAGTCTGTTTGCAACCCTCGGAGTTCCTCTGGATCTCAGCGACATTTCATATACAGCCGTATTCTCCGCTTCAATGTTTAAAATACTTGCAGAACGCTGAATTATTCGTGACAACTCTCTCGGAGTATAAAGCTCAAACTTGCTTATAACTCCGAACCTGTCTCTAAGCGGGGCTGATAAACTGCCTGCACGTGTAGTTGCCCCAATAAGCGTAAACCTCGGAATATCAAGTCTCAGCGATCTTGCGGAAGGACCTTTTCCTATAACTATGTCTATCGCAAAATCTTCCATAGCAGAGTATAATACTTCTTCTACGGATCGGTTAAGTCTGTGAATCTCATCGATAAAAAGCACGTCGTTTTCTCCGAGATTGGTCAGTATTGCAGCAAGGTCTCCCGCTTTCCCTATTGCAGGACCCGAGGTTATCCTCAAATCAACATTCATCTCATTTGCTATGATACCTGCAAGAGTTGTCTTTCCAAGTCCGGGAGGTCCATAAAAAAGAACGTGATCCAACGGCTCTCCTCTTTGTTTTGCAGCCTCAATGTATACAGCAAGATTTTCCTTTACATTTTGCTGACCTATATAATCCGCCAGACGCTTAGGTCTTAAACTTAGCTCTATATCGACATCTTCATCAATATATCCGACATTTGTAATGCGTTCCGTTTCCATATCAGACAGCTTCCTTTACTATTGTTTAAAAATTATTATCTTCTTGCCATGATTTTAAGTGCAGCTTTCAGACAGCTTTGAACACTCTTCGCATCCTTTTCATCAACCGCAGCCACCGCATCCGAAGCCTCGGATTTCATATATCCCAATGCAAGCAAAGCCTCTACCGTTTCATTTACAATCATCAGATTTTCTTTAATATTGCCGGCTGAAACATCACTGCTTACGTTACTGATAACAGCTGCCTCTTCGTCTTTCATCTTATCTGCAAGCTCAAGCACCAATCTCTGAGCGGTTTTCTTGCCTATACCCTGCGCTCTTGCCAAAACCTCAGGTCTGTCATACATTACAGCTTGCTTTATTTCATCAGTAGTAAGAGCCGAAAGTATCGACATTCCCGCCTTTGCTCCGACTCCGCTTACGCTTATAAGCATTCGGAATATTCTAAGACTCTCCCTGTCATGAAAGCCGTACAGACTTATATCGTCCTCTCTAACCGCCATATATGTAAAAACCGTAACTTCCTCATCCTCATTTGCCATATATAGTGATGATGCAGGTACATTCAGCTCATAGCCTATGCCGTCCCGCTCTATAATCAATACACCTTCATAAGCATCTGTGATTTTACCTTTTATATAATTTATCATAAATCAAATAATCCTAATATATTAATACCTGTCAGCTATTTTATAATTCTGAATGAATCCTCTTTTGCAGATTTTCTTCTTGCACGGAATTCATCTTTTTTCAAGGTGGAAGCCGTATTCTTGTTTTCTTTATCTCTGATATATCCGGAAACTACCTCATTTACACTGCCATGCCTGCGCACGGAACGTTTTTTTTCCTTCAAAAGAGCTTTCTCTATGCTGTCTGCAAGACGTGATGCTCCCCTTGCAGAATGGGCATGGCATATAGATACGGCAAGAGCATCAGCCGTATCGTCCGGCTTCGGCACCTTATCCAAACCCAATAGAATTTTTACCAGCTGTTGTACCTGCGTCTTGTCAGCTCTGCCATAGCCTGTAAGCGCCTGCTTTATCTGCAAAGGCGTATATTCGAAAATTTCCAATCCTGAATTTACACATGCAAGTATTGCGACACCTCTCGCCTGACCTACATTTATAATGGTCTTTGCATTATTATTAAAAAACAATTCCTCTATGGCAGCCGCTTCCGGCTGATGCTCCGTAATTATATCCATAAGCGATGAATACAGAAACTTCAATCTGTCCGGCAAAGGCGTTCCCGCCTCTGTGGAAATGCTCCCGTAATCACATACGGAAAGGCTGTTTCCCTTTTTCTCTATAATTCCGTAGCCCATAAGCGCATAGCCCGGATCTATTCCGATTATCTTCATATCAAATCCTCTGAAGGAGCAAAAATGTACATGATATTTTAACACAAATATTAAGGTGTTGCGATAGCTGTAAATGCTGCAACGCCTTGTATTCATTAAAAATTATCATCTTCATTAAGAATAACATGAAAGAGGTGAAAAATCAAACAAACGTTTGTCTTTTCACCTCTTACCGTTTCGCATGTCCAACAAAATATCGCCGCATCGCAATCGGAGGCGAGCGTAGACTTGACAGTCCCTATGCCGCCGGAAATTTAATCTACACTGTAAGTCTGTCCGTATTACCGAAAATTCTGTTCACGCCCTCCGCAAGCAAACGGTTCTCCGGCTTTGCCAATACAGGGTCTTCCTGCAATATTTCCTTAACCTTGCCTCTAAGCTCATTCAATATACCTGCATGTCTACTTAAATCGGCGAGCTGCAGATTTGCCGTTCCGTGTTGTCTGGTTCCGAAAAAATCTCCCGGACCTCGCATTTCCAAATCTTTGTCTGAAATTTCGAAGCCGTCTGTGGTTGAGGCAATCACCTCCGCCCTCTTGTATCCCAATTCCTGATTCTTATCTACAAGCAGCATACAGTATGATTGTTCTCCGCCTCTGCCGACCCTGCCTCTGAGCTGATGCAGCTGAGCAAGCCCGAATCTTTCGGCATTTTCTATAACCATAATCGTAGCATTCGGCACATTGATTCCGACCTCTATCACCACGGTTGCAACAAGAATATGTATATGTCCCGCTGCAAATTCGGACATCACCCTGTCTTTTTCCTCCTGCTTCATGCTGCCGTTTACAAGACCTATATTGTAAGCAGGAAAGCGTTTTATTAAATCTTCACGTAAAGTTTCCGATGACATCGCATCTACAACCTCGGAATCCGATACCAGCGGTGCAACCGCATATGCTTGACGTCCAAGCTCCAACTGCTTTTTTACCGATCTATAGACAGCCGCTCTCGATGAAAGCGGCTTCACTTCGGTTTTTACAGGCTTTCTGCCGGGAGGAAGCTCATCTATAACCGATATATCAAAATCTCCGTACAAAACCATAGCCAGAGTTCTCGGTATAGGAGTTGCCGTCATCACGAGCACATCGGGAGATTCACCTTTTTCCGATAAAGCAATTCTTTGCCCTACCCCGAATCGGTGCTGTTCATCCGTAACTACAAGTCCCAGCTTGTCATATTCAACATCCGGCTGTATCACGGAATTTGTCCCTATCAATATATCAATCTCATGATTTTTCAGACCTGACAGGACGGAGCTTTTTTCAGAAGCTGACAAATGAGATGAAAGGAAGCCTATATTTATGCCGCTGTCTTCAAATAATTTTGAAAAGCTTTCAAAATGCTGCATTGCCAACAGCTCCGTAGGAGCCATCAGTACTCCCTGCCAACCGTTTTTTGCAGCTTTATATAAAGCTGCAGCTGCTATTACGGTTTTGCCGGAACCTACATCTCCCTGAACCAACCTCTGCATGGAAATTTCAGCCTCCATGTCACGATTTATCTCAGCCAATACTCTCTGCTGAGCATCTGTCAGCTGAAAACTGAGTTTATCCAAAAAATCATCAATACTTTTATCTGCAGGATAAGATATGCCGCCCCGATTGCATCTTGTGTTGCCTTTCAAAAATAAGCCCAACTGAAAAAACAACAGCTCCTCATATATAAATCTATATTTTGCCGCCGCATATGCTTTTCTGTTTTCAGGAAAGTGTATATTCTTTAATGCGAAATCTCTGCTGCAAAGCTTATGCTCCGACTGCAGAGCTTCAGGCAGGGTTTCTTCCACGACAATTCCTTCCGATAAAGCTTGGTCTATCAACCCTCTGAGCATGCTTTGAGATATACCCTTTATAGTATGATACACGGGTCTTATGTTAAGCTCGGCATTTACCGATATATCCTGAAAATTCGGATTGATCATCTGCATCATACCGTCTTTGCCCTCTGAAATGCTCCCGTAAAATGCATATGAATGTCCCGGAATAAAAGCCTGCTGCTGATAAAATTTAGAATTGAAATATATTATTTCAATTACGCCGCTTTCATCCGAGACCTTTAATCTCATCATCATTTTTCTCTGCCCTCGCAGAAAATGATTTCTGGCATTGAGCAGAGAAACCTTCAAGGTACATTTAATACCCGGCTGCAAATCGCATATTTTTCGGATATCTGTCCAATTTTCAAAGGATACGGGATAAAATGAGAGCAAATCCGACGTTGTAATTATTCCCGCAGCCGCAAACTGCTCCGCACGTTTCTTTCCCACACCTTTAAGTTCACTGACCAGCATCAGCACCTGACCTCCAAATCACGTTTTGCTACACGTTTGGATTTTACCGCTGTGATATGTATATAAATATTCGGAATTTTTATCCCGGTCAGCTTCAAGGTCTCCTGTCTGACGGCATCGGAAAGTTCATGGCTAAGCTTTTTTATGCCGGTTCCGAATCTTATCATTATGTGCAGCTTCAAATCTACGGCATCCCCTGATTCCGTTTCGGTAACTTCGATATACTTTAAAGATTCTTTCCCGCTCAATCCTACTTTTACAGGCTTACCCTTAGAATTTGTCAAAACCGCTCTATCTGAAAACTTTGCCGCCTGTTCGGCAGCTATGCGTGCAAATACCGGCTTTCCCAAACCTATTTTACCGTCGTCGTTTTCAATGCGAATCATATCAATTCTCCTACCAGACTGAAAGTATTAGTATCCGTTATACGAACCTCTGCAATGCTTCCTATGCGCTCAACAGGACATCTGAAATTTACAAGCTTAAAGCCATCGGTTCGACCTGCGCACATACCGTCTCCGCCTCTCTGACTCGGCTCATCTACGAGCACCTTTTCAATTTTACCTTTATAAATGGCATTTTTTTCTGCCGTTATTTTATTTATCTCATCAACCAGGCGTTCAAATCTCTCATGCTTTATTCTGTCCGGAATCTGTTCCTCCATATCGGCTGCAGGAGTTCCCGTTCGAATGGAATACAGGAAGGTAAATGCCGAATCATATCTTACCTTTCGCACCAAATCCAAGGTTTCTTCAAAATCCTCCTCCGTTTCGCCCGGAAAACCTACTATTATATCTGTAGTTATTGTAATCTCCGGTATCTCCGTCCTCAGCTTTTCTACAAGCTTCAAATAACTTTCCTTGGTATATTTTCTGTTCATAAGCTTCAATATGCGTGAGCTTCCCGATTGCACGGGTAAATGTATATTATTGCAAAGCTTTTCACATTCACCGAAGCAGGCTATCAATCTGTCTGAAAGATCCTTAGGATGCGAGGTCATAAAACGTATGCGCTCCAAACCCTCAAGCCTATCAATCATATGTATCAAATCGGCAAAATCGTATCCGTCCGCTCCGCTGTTTCCATACGAATTTACATTTTGTCCCAACAAAGTGATTTCCTTTACTCCGTCATTAATCAGCCCTTTTATTTCATCTATGATACTTTCCGGTGTACGGCTCATTTCACGTCCTCGGGTATAAGGAACTATGCAGTAGGTACAGAAATTGTTGCAGCCGTTCATAATATTCACAAAAGATTTATGAATATACTTGCGCTCTGCAATTTTACCGTCCATCACGGACTCCTGCCTTTGCCTTATGGAAATCACACGTTTCCTTTTCTCTAAATAATCATCCAACAATGACGGGAATTCAGGAATATTCATAGTACCGAAAACAATATCCACCCAGCTGTATTTTTTTTTCAGAGTATCGACTATCTCCTGCTGCTGCATCATGCACCCGCAAACCGCAACTATCGTACCCGGATGCTTTTCTCTGATTTTTTTTACAAATCCAAGCTGTCCGAAGAATCGGTTATCCGCATTTTCACGTACGCTGCAGGTATTCATTATGATTATTCCTGCACCCTCACGTTCCTGAGTCGGCTCATATCCCTTTTCTTTCAACATTCCCGCTATAGTTTCGGAATCGTGCTCGTTCATCTGACAACCGAAGGTTTGAATATAATAAGTTTTATTCTCTGATATGCTCAAGGTTACTTTCACTCCATATTATTTAATCATTAATAAAGCATGAAGACTCTATATGCCGTATGGCTTCAAATTCAAGCTCCATGCTATTTTTTAATTGACGTAAAAGTCAAATCGGATTAGAATCATTTTTGTATTATAACATTGTAATGCACACTATTTCAATAAACCGAACCGGAGGTATATGAATGTCAATAAATGAAATGCAAATAATATCAAAGCCTGACGAGGTTCAAAATATAGCAAGAAAGTGGAAAAAGGACGGTATAAGTATAGGTCTTGTACCTACCATGGGTTATCTTCATGACGGACATAGAAGCTTGATACAAAGAGCCTGTCATGAGAATGACAAGGTTATCGTAAGTGTATTTCTCAACCCTATACAATTCGGTGAAAATGAAGATCTTTCTTCATATCCGAGAGATTTTGAGGCGGATGCCGCAATGTGCCGTGAGGAGGGTGTTGCAATAATTTTTCATCCCGAGCCTTCGGATATGTACGGTGACAATTTTATGAGCCATGTTGAAGTTGAAAAGCTTACCGGTATACTCTGCGGTCGCACACGACCTACCCATTTCAGAGGGGTTACCACCGTAGTCAACAAGCTTTTTAATATCTCAAAAGCTGACCGAGCTTATTTCGGTGAAAAGGATGCTCAGCAGCTGGCTGTAATACGAAGAATGGTAACAGATTTAAATATTGATATAGAAATATGCGGTTGCCCGACAGTCCGTGAAATTGACGGGCTTGCAAAGAGTTCAAGAAATAAATATCTCAGTGCTGAAGAGCGCAAGGCTGCAACAATTTTAAGCCAAGCTCTCGCCATAGGCAGAAAAATGTTGGATGAAGGTGAACGTGATGCAGGCAAAATAAAAACAGCAATGATTTCGGCAATAGAAAATGAGCCTCTGTCAAATATCGACTATGTTTCAATTGTAGATTCAAATTTTCTTACCACTATACAGGGAACAATTACCGATTCGGTTCTTGTAGCATTAGCTGTAAAAATAGGCTCTACACGCCTTATTGACAATTTTACATATGAAATCACTCAATAACTGAATAAATGATCAAAATTATGACCACCCGTTTTACAGGTGGTCATAATTGATTTGTTTTACAAGTCCTATTTCACAAATTCTGAATGGAAATTTTTTAATACTGTTGCCAGTTCCGCTCTTGTAAGCGCTGATGTCGGATTCAGGCTTGTATTTGTTCTTCCTTTTATGATATTATGCTTTACTGCCCATTTGATCGAATTTTTTGACCAATCTCCGGCATTTTTAAAGTCTTCATATTTCGACATATCTGCATCTGTATCCGGATCGTAGCCTTTGTACTTTGCATACCTGTATAATATCAGAGTCAACTGTTCCCTTGTAATGGTGGTCTCTCCTCTAAATGTTTTATCAGGGAATCCTTCTACTACATCTTTATCAAATGTAAAGTTGAGAGATTGTTCGTACCATGCATTTTGAGGTACGTCTGTAAAATTGTGTTTTGACATCGTTTTCGGTGTGTTTTCAAGATTATATATGATTTGACTTATCATAGCTCTTGATGTAGACATCATAGGTGCGAACTTGTTTTCCGATATTCCTGTCATATAACCGTTTCTTGCTACGAACGTTACACTGTCATAATACCAATCATCTTTATTTACATCATCAAATTTTTTGATATCTGCTTTTTTATCATCATTTTTTAATGTGTCATCATTCGGTTTTGTTTTTCTGCCTGATGAACCTTCACCTGACGGATCTCCGCCTGATCCTTCTTCTTTTTTGATAATCAGTTTACCTGCTGCACCTGTTATATCATCTGCAGGGTCTGCATTGTTACCCAAAACACTTACTGTTGAGTCGTTCTTTGCAATCGTCCAAAATCTCGCATTTGCGTTGTCGGCATATTTTATCTTGCTGCCTGAAGGAATACCCGGTAAGCTTAACATCTGATCCTGCGTTTTGGTCTTAGTAGCGTCCACTACTACTATGCCGGCGGACGTAGCATCTGTTTCGAGTGTACTTGATTCATCCACCGTTAACTTCCCGTTAAACACATACACTCCGTATTTGCAAGCCACTTTTAACTTAGAGCCGTTTATTACATTTATAGAAGCTGCCTTTGCCGGATCTGTCGTATTGTCTGTTCCTCCATATGCGCTCACTACGTCTGAATGTATATTTAGCTCTGCTCCGTCTTTAACATTTATATCTCGAAGATATGTACCTTTAGAATTAGATGATGAAGTAACATCTATATCAAGCAGTGTACCTTTACCTTTGACATTCAAAATTCCATCTTCTCCACCCGAACCGCCGAAAGATACCTTGTCTTTGACATATACTTTTACTCCGTCAACGATTGTTATAGTATCACCATTTATTCCTCCGGTTGGCAGTCCTTTGGTAATTAGCGTTCCGTTTCCTGTTAGTTCTAACTGTAATACGTCCGCCCCGTCACTTTCAATTGCACCGTCTATTTGGCTTATACCATCAAGCTTGATTGTTACTTTTTTATCCGTAGGTAGAGTTATGTTTTTCGTTTTCTCCAAATAAACGCCATTTAACGTTAATATATAGCTATCGGTAGCATCATCTCTTTTCCAAGAAAGTCCTTTGCTCGCCGTTTCCCTGTCGTTTGTATTTTCGCTAAAATTGAGATTAAAACTGCCATCTACGGTATTTTTAGGTGTTCCATCGTTACCGTAATAATAAAACTCAACAGGATTATCCGCAGTCGCAACCTCTATCGTTCCGTTTCCTTGCATTTTTAGATACGTTGCGATTTCTTTCACTTTCTTATCTAAATCCGCTTTTTCAAGAGGCTCTACCTGCATTAAAAATTTACCGTTGTTAACAATTTGAGTATTCGGCGCAACAACCTTTTCCAGGTTCAAACCTGTCGATTCAGCTATCTTAAACTCCACTGTACCGTTGTTGACAAGCTTGCCGTTTCCTTGCATAGTAGGTAATTTTTTTAAGTCAAAAGTCACTTTTTTGCCCTTTGCGACATTTATATTGCCGTTGTTTGTTATTGTAAAATCCAAGTCACCGGAATTTTTAAACTCGGCATCGTTTACAAAACTAATCATGCCTCTATTTTCTATACTGAAATTAGGTACATCTTGAGTATCTGCACCTTCAAATTCAAGAGTCGCATCTTGGGGTACTATAATTTTATGATCGTCATTACTGAAACTATTTAAACTAATCAGTTTTCCATTTAATGCAACATTTCCATATACTGTATAAATTCCCTTTTTCCTTGCGATAAAATTGCATTTTCCGCCGGCTGTAATAAATTCGTCTCCGTACACAACAATTTTGGCGTTTAACTCTGTATCTTTTCCCAATTCTAACGTTTGATAACTGGATAAAATACCATCTTTTACCGTAAATTTTGCGCTGTCCTTCAGCTCTAAACTGTTTACATGTACAGCTGACGGAACATCTATTCCATATCCACCTTCTTTGGTGACATATATATGGGCACTTTCCGATACCACCAAGGCCTCTGCGTTAATTACGTTTGCCGTGGTACCTTTATCGGTTAATGTCAGATCAAGCTCACCGTCTCCCTTTATTTCAATACCTCTACTTTTGAGTGCATGTATATCTTTTACTCCGACTGTGATTAGGTTTTTGCCTTTTAATACTATTTTAAGATCATTATTATCGCTGAGATCCAGTACCGCTTCGCCTGTATCCGGCTTTTCAGTAATATTTACAGTTGCATTTTCAAGCGTCAGCGTTTTACTACTCACATCGTAAGCGATGCTGCCGTCTCCCGCCTTGTAAGTTTTGTTTTCTGTCGGTAGCTTCCCGCTCGAATAATCAAGCCCCTTAATTGTTATATCCTCAATCGTTTCCGCATAAGAAAAATTGCCTGCAAACACACTTGTGAATATCAGCGCAAGTGCCAGCACATAGACTGTTTGCCTTTTAAAACGGCTAACTTTCATGGTAAATTCTCCCTTCTGATGTAATGATCCATATTACAGATTCTACAACTTTCTAAGTTTCTACTCCTTCAAGGATTTGAAAGAGCAGATGTACAGATATATGTGTCGTTCAAATCGAGTTCCTATGGCCATACTCGCTGAATATCTTCTGTTTAGAGGCGTTCACAACCGGAGACGCAGCTTATATATTTCGGTGTTATCACTCACTTTGGTAAAACAATTCAATGATATTATGCGGTTGTTTTTCATATTCTTCCAACGATATGCTTGTACATTCATCTAAAATAAAATTTTGCTCAAATAATTTTTTATCATTATTGATTTGAAAATTGTTATGGCTACCTGCCCATATACCTATATAAAAATGTTATGATTTGAGCACGGTTGCATATTGCATCGGGACTGAACAAATTGGCGTCGGTACCTGATGTAATTCCATTTTCAAAAGCCCACTTAACGGAATTGCTATAATAAGCTCCCTCATTCACATCCACGAAATTTTTTCCGATACTCACCGCAGGTGATTTTGCATAGCGATAAAGCATCGTAACGGTCTGTGCTCTTGTACAGATAGCTTCAGGGCTGAATTTATTTGCTCCCGTTCCTTTTACTATGCCCTGCTGTGAAGCCCAAAGCAATGCTTTACTGTAATATTCGCCCGCTTTTACATCGGAAAACGAATTGTCCGTCTCCTTAACTTCAGGCTTTCCTGCCGCTCTCCAAAGGAATGTAACTATCTGCGCTCTTGTGCAAGGTGCTTCAGGTGAAAACAACGTATCGGAAATTCCTTTCGTAATTTCCTTTTTTACCGCCCACTCAATGGCTTTTGCGAAGTAATCGCTATCTTTAACATCGATAAATTTAACTTTATTATCCGCAATTTTGTCATGTTTATCGATATTGATATTATTCACATCAGACGGAGTGGTCTTTTTGGAACTTCCACCCGAACCGCCTGATGATCCTCCTGACGAACCGCCACTGCTGTTTGCACTGTAATTAGCTGTCACTGTAATATTTTTTGCAGGCATTATGAAGCTTGTTTCTTTTGCAGAAGCATTTGCAAAAACGACTCCGTCAAAACCTGTCCAGCCTGTAAAGGTATAGCCTGATTTTTCATTTGCTTTAATTCTAACGGTCTGACCCTCGCTGTACTTACCGCTTCCTGTTCCGTCTATGATATTTACTTCATAGAGTGCAGCCACAATTGTAAGTATACCTTTTTCATATGTGATCTCGTAATTATTTTTTGCATCTGCATGGGTCGAATTTTCAAGTTCGCCGCCACTTACTGCAATTTCATATTCTCCGGTATAATTTGTATTTTCCACACTCGGTGTAAAATCCGGATTTGCAAAAGTATCTCCGGTTGCAAGGTTTTTCTCAACTTCTGTCTTGTTGTAAGTAAACTCAGGCATATCTGCGCCTTTTATTACAGTCTTGTCCTCCGCTTTTACTGTCAGCTTTTTCTTTGCAACGGTGATACTGATGCTTCTGTTTGCTTCGTTATAGTTTTCATCTGCTGCCTTTTTAGCTGTTATGGTAACTCTTCCCGCTCCTATGATTTTTGCTTTATCACCGGTTATTTCAAGTACGCCATTATTATCAGGTACGCTGTAGGTTATATTTCCCGTACCGCTGCCGCCTGTGACAGATAGCGTAAATTCGCTATCGCCGTAAGTCTTATCCGAAATAGCTGTAAATGAAATATCACTCTGGCTTTGCTTCCTTGCATCTACCTTTTTAACATCACTTTGTATAATATTGTAATTACTATCTCCTACATACTCCGCTTTAATGTTGTACTCTTTTTCCTCTAAAATCTCCCATTCATAAGAAACCTTTCCTTCTGCTAATTCCACTGTAGCAATCTCTATAAAAATTCCCGCATTATCGTAAGAAAATTTTACATTTCCGGTCGGGTTATCAGCTCCGCTTGCTCCTGTCATTTCTGCAACCAATGTAACAACTTTGCTTCCCGAATCTCCCGATATATTTGCTGTAAGATTTATAATCGGAGTAGCCTTGGCAACGGTAACGGAAATGTTCTTTTTCGTGTTTTCTTCTGTAATTTCTTCGTAGTTTTTCTTTGTTTTTTCATTCGGGGTGAATATCACCTCATAACCCAAATTATCTACGGTAGGAATCACATTTCCTTCTTTCCATGCGAAACTTCCATACTCGATGCTTCCTTCTGTGAGCGTGCTTTCCGATAATTTTTGTCCGTAAGTAAGTCCGCTTGCTACAGGGAAAACAATATCAGGTGCAGCACCTTTTGCTATTGTTATTTTAAGTTCTGCACTTGTTTCGTTATAGTTCCTATCTCCGACTTTTACAGCCTTAACTGTTACCTCTCCGACTCCTATAATTTTTGCAGTAGAGCCGTATATAGAAAGCACACCGTTATTTACAGGCACGCTGTAAGTTGTGACTCCGGTGCCGCTACCTCCGGATACTTCAAGTGCAAAATTATCATCGCCGTATTTTTTGTCTGTAACATCATTAATACTAAGTGCAGCCTGATTAGCTTTAGCTATGTTTACAGTCACCTTACCCTTTGACACATTGTAATCGTAGTCAGGATTTGAGCCTGTGACTTTATAATACACTTCGTAAGTATCTGCATCCGTTGCTTCCGGTATATCTGTTTTATATTCTCCGTTTTCTTCTAAGCTATACTGTAATTCTCCTATACCGTCTTCTACCGTGCCTCTTTCAATTAATTCCTGCTTTTCTCCTGTATAGGAAAGACCTGTTTTTGCTTTCGGTGCAGTGAATTGAGCAGCATGTTTAACTTTAATTATTGCCGCTTCGCCGACAAAATTGCTGCCGCTGGCTGCCATTCTGACTTCATATTCTCCCGGTGCAAGATTTAAGGTTTCGCCTGCTGTACACGGTTTCCATTTATCTTCATAAGAAGGCTTGTATTCCATTCCTGCCGTTGTACCGGTGATTTTTCCGTCATTTTTGCCGAAAGAGGTTTCGCTTATACCTTTAAGTTCTGTCGGTGCGTCAGGATGGTTAGGAATATCTAAGTTTTGTATTATACCATCTAAATGACTGTCATCTTCTTTTGCAATTATAGATAAGGTTTTCCCAAGCCAATCAGTCTTTATGTCTGCTTTTCCATCATGCGGCTTATTTATAGTTTCTCCATTGCCGCCATTTAGAGTAATTTCATACGAAATATCCTTGTCAAATCCTGTAAGCTTTTCAGCTATATAGTCTATGACTACATTAGGAGCAGAATAAGGTTCCAGCAGTTTTCCGTTTCCGGTAATTTGGACATTACCGTTAATTGTACCGAAATTCCTTACCTTTCCTTTAATTGTAAGAGTTTTACCCGAAGGAACGGTTAAGTTGCTGCCTGCCGGTATCGTCAGGGTCTGACCCTCTTTTATCTCAAAATCCTCGTTTAATTCTTGGTTGCCGTAGACATTTCCGTTAGGAAGTTCAAATATGATACCTTGCCAAGAACCTTGACCGTTTTTATCGGCAATGCTCTTGCTTATAATCATGGCTTTTCCGTCTGCTCCTGTACTGAAACTCCCGTTTGCACCGTTTTGACCGCCACTTTCTTTACTGATTCCACCGCCAATGCCGTGACCAAGTGTAGAATTTGCCAGTACCTTGCCGCCGGTAATCGTTATATTGCCGCCCGCTCCGGCGTTTTTACTTTCCTTATCGGCTCCGCCGCCGCCGATACCGGCTCCATCGCCGGCCGTGGCTCCCAATACCGTGCCGCCGGTAATCGTTATCGTGCCGCCATCAGCTCCGTAGCCTCCTCCTATGCCTGCTCCGCTGTTGTTTCCATAGCTGTAAACTAATGCTTTTACCGTACCGCCGCTAATAGTTATATTGCCGCCCGATCCTTTTTTACCGCCGCCGATGCCTGCTCCGTTGCCGGCTCCATAGTCCTTAGCTATTGCTTTTACCGTACCGCCGCTAATAGTTATTTTGCCTCCGGAGCCTTTGTAACCGCCGCCGATGCCGGCTCCGTCTATAGAAATTGCTTCTACCGTGCCACCGCTAATCTCTGTCGTTTCTCCTGCTCCTTCCAAACCGCCGCCGATACCTGCTCCGCCTCCGGATGATGCAGTTACCGTACCGTCAATAATCGTTACATTGCCTGCTTTTCCATACGCTCCGCCGCCTATGCCGGCTCCGATCATAGAGCTTGCCGTTACCGTGCCGCCATTAATCGTTATATTGCCTCCAGTAGTACCCGGATCCTTAGTGTGATCCAGACCGCCGCCGATACCTGCTCCGGAGTTAGATTTCGCCGTTACTGTGCCGCCTGTAATCGTTATCGTTCCCCCTTTTAAAGTCGCACCGATATTGCTATTAGCTCCGCCTCCGATGCCGGCTCCGTTTACAGAAGTCGCCGTTACCGTGCCACCGGTAATCGTTATTATTCCTCCGTCTACACCACTGCCGCCGCCTATACCGGCTCCGTCGTAAATAGACTTCGCATCTACCACGCCGCCGGTAATGGTAATTTTACCGCAAGCACTACCATAGTAGGTGCCGCCGATGCCGGACATACTAACTCCATTAGCATCTATTTTACCGGTATTTTGTGTAACCTCGTCTGTCTGCCCATATATGGTTAAGGCGTTTTCCTCTGACACATTGATTCCTTTTTTTGCTTTCAGTTCCGCCCCGTCCGCCAAAATCAAATGGACATCTCCTGTTACCGTAATTCTCTCCGATATGGTAATGGTGTCCTTAACCACATACCATTTAGAGGTTGTGCCGTCCCAAGTTGTCATATCGGATGTGATAACCTCCGCTGATACTGTTTTTACCTCTTTGGCATCCCTGTCATAGTAGCTTGCCGGTGCCGTATAGGCAAAGGCATCAATGCTTATCCCTGAAAATATCATCGCAATGGCTATGATATAAGCAATTAGAATCCGCATCCCCCTAAAAATTTTTATATCTTTGCTTTGTACATACATTTTCTTTCCTCCAAATTTACTGTAAAGTTGCAAAACTTAAGATACAATATCTGTTTTATTAATCCTAAAATAGAAAATCATACAATCTCTTAAAAAGATTTTATAAAATATTTTTCTTTCTGAACACTACGAGATATGTCATTTTGATTAGCATAATTCGTACTTGACAAATTGATAAAAATGTGAATGTGTGATATAATGTGTTC
>JBQNCA010000026.1:0-22526 GCA_052169645.1 Anaerovoracaceae bacterium | reverse complement strand
TGCCAGCCTGTCACGCTGGAGGTCGACGGTTCGAGCCCGTTCCGGATCGCCAATTTTTATAACCTGCGGAAGTGGCTCAGGGGTAGAGCATCGCCTTGCCAAGGCGAGGGTCGCGAGTTCGAATCTCGTCTTCCGCTCCAATTATGCCCAGATAGCTCAGTTGGTAGAGCAGGGGACTGAAAATCCCCGTGTCCTTGGTTCGATTCCGAGTTTGGGCACCATATATGAAGCTGTTTGCGAATCCGCAGGCAGCTTTATTTTTTATTTTTTGATAAATATTATACCGGAGGTCTGCATGTTTGATATGAACAGAATGCCCATAGTCGAGGCTTTAGAAGAATATGTATTGCAAAATCGTATTTCCATGCATGTTCCGGGACATAAAGGAGTAATATATTCCGAGCCGATTGTAAAAAGTCTTTTTGAGGAAGTGTTGAAACGTGATGTTACGGAAATAGAAGGCATGGATGATTTTCATGCTACCGAAGGTATTATCGCAGAGGCACAACAGCTTGCAGCACAGCTATACGGTGCGGAGCGGACTTTTTTTCTCGTAAACGGAACGACTTCAGGTATTATGGCTGCTGTAACGGCTGTTTCAGGTGATGAGGACAGTATAATAGCGGCAGGTAATTGTCATTCTTCAGTTACTCGAGGAATGGTGCTTAGCGGAGCGAAGCCTATATATATAAATCCTTATTTTGATGATAAAAGCTGTCTTTTTACGGGATTGCAGCCGGAACGTCTGGAAGAAATTTTTTTACATAATAACTCGATAAAGGCTGTCATTGTTACACACCCGTCCTATTACGGCACATACAGTGATTTGGAATCCATATGTCGTTGCGCTCATGCTCATGGGGCTGTGGTGATAGCGGATGAAGCACATGGAGCGCAGTTGGAATTTTGTGATTTCGCAAAAATCCCTACAGCTTTGTCCTGCGGTGCGGATATATCGGTTCAAAGCACTCACAAAATGCTGGGCAGCATGACACAAAGCTCTATGCTGCATGTACAGGGAAATCTTATAGACATTGATAAGCTTTCATATTTTATAAGCTTGCTTACCTCTACAAGCCCGTCCTATATTCTTATGGCATCTCTTGATGCTGTGAGAAAAGAAATGGCTGTAAACGGAAAAGAAAAATGGGATGAAATTTATAATATGACATCCGAAGCTGCAGACAGGATATCGGAATTGGAAGGTATAAGCTGTCTCAGATATTTCAGTGATAACGGAGTGTTAAAACCGATAGAAGGCTCACGCCTTATTTTGAATGCATCCGGATGTGGAATGAGTGGAGGAGAGTTGGCTACGGAATTGTACAGCAAGTATAGGATAGATGTGGAATTTTCCGATGATATATATGCTGTAGCTTTATTCGGCGTCGGATCTCTCAAATCAGACTTTGATGCTTTGATTGAAGCCTTGCGTGAGATTTCGACGAAAAGAAGAGGGGAAAAGATTTGTGAAATAAAACAAATTTCAGAACTTATAGAAGAGATTTCAGCTGTCGGTTATACTATGGAAATGTCACCCAGAAAAGCCGCAATGTCGAAGCACGAGTTTACACAGCTGAATTATGCTGAAGGAATGATAGCAGCCGAAGCGGTTTCCGTATATCCGCCCGGAATACCTCTGTTGCAGCCCGGTGAAAAGATTACAGCAGAAAAAATTATATTCATAGAAAGCTGCCTTGATAAGAATCTCCATATGCACGGTATTCGTATCAGAAAAAACGGTACAGACCTGATATACGGATTAATGACAGCAGGAGCCGAAGAACGTGACTCGATATTTAACATAATGATATAAATTGATTACATCTATTAACAGAAGAATCATACTATTAATCTTCAGTTATGCCGAATAATCTTCCCTGACAGTGACCTCTCAATTTCATTTCATGATTTATTGCATTTAAAACAGAATGTTTATTCCTTGCCCAGAGAGGAGCTATAAGCGAAGCTGCAGGAGCATCGCCGGTCAGTCTGTGAATTGTAATTTCAGGAGCCGTATATTCCAGAGCATCACATATAAGAGAAACATATTCTTCCTTATTATATACTGTAAAAGCGTCAGGATTTTTCAGAAATTCATCACCCAGCCTTGTCCTATACAGATATGTGAGAAGATGCAGCTTTATACCGAAAATTTTCTGACGACAAATATGCTTTACGGAATTTATAAAATCATTTTCACATTCGCCGGGAAGTCCCGCTATGAGGTGAGTTACAACTCTTATACCGAGAGAAACGAGCTTTTCAACTGCTGAATCGTAGCATGAAAGGGGATAGCCTCTGTTTATTATTACAGCAGTATTATCATTTGATGTTTGAAGTCCCAATTCTATCCATAGAAAAGTTGTATTGTTTAATTTTTGGAGATAATAGAGAATTTCATCAGAAAGACAGTCGGGACGTGTAGCTATAACCAAGCCTTGTATTTCGGGATGGGCCAAGGCTTCCTCATATAGCTTCGCAAGCCGTCCGACAGGTGCATAGGTATTGGTGAAGCTTTGAAAATAAGCAATATAGCCGGCATCCCTCCATTTGTTTTTCATTGTATCAAGTTGAAGATTTATCTGCTCGGATATGCTGTAGCGCTTATCCTGTGCAAAATAGCCGGAGCCGTCCGCCGAACAGAATATGCATCCTCCGGTACCTGCATTACCGTCTCTGTTAGGGCAGGTAAATCCCGCATCTATTGCAATTTTAGCCATTCGATGTCCGAAATATTCTTTGAGATATGGGGATATTGCATTGTAATATGCACCGTCTTTGAACATTCGCTTTTCTCCGTATATATGTTTCCGATATCAAAATGTGATATACTTTATCGTGATTACACACTGAATTATAGCATAATATATTTGTACCTGTTGTTTATTCCGCCTTGCATTAATTTTTTTAAAGCAGCCAAAACACATAACTGCTGAAATTTTGTGATTCGGGTGTTGCATCGAGGCTTTAAAGTGTATAGCTGCGGATAGTAATTAAGTTGAAGGGAACACGTTTTGGTAAGTAATATTGAATATGAGACATAACGAGGCTGTCAGCTGTTAAGTTTAAATTAATATTCTTTACAGCAATTCGACATAGTATCGTTATTACAATATAAGATCTTGAAATTCGAAGATGAGAGGTAAACAGAGTATTGGAAGATAAAAAAAAATTGTTGCTGCACAGTTGTTGCGGACCTTGCAGTACGGCAGTAATAGAAAGACTTTTGGACAGATTTGATTTGACCGTATATTTTTATAATCCGAATATAACAAATGAAGGGGAATATATCAAACGATTGAATACACAATGTGAATTTTTAGAAAAATTTAATCGGGGGCTTCCTCAAAATATTCAGGTAAAGCTCAGAAAAGCAATATATGATCCGGAGGGATTTATTTACGCCGTAAAAGGTTTGGAAGCGGAGCCGGAAAACGGAAATCGCTGTACACAATGCTTCAGATACAGATTGAAAAGGACTGCAATAGAGGCTGCAAACAGCGATTTTGATATATTTGCAAGTACCTTGTCCGTAAGCCCTCATAAAAATACAGCTATAATCAATGATATAGGTCATAAATTATCAGCGGGAGCGGGCATAGAATTTTTAGATGAGAATTTTAAGAAAAAAGACGGCTTCAAACGATCGACGGAGCTTTCAAAGGAATATAATCTGTACAGGCAAAATTTTTGCGGATGCATTTTCTCTGAAAGACCGGGAGCGGGAGCAGAGGATTCATCATTGGAAAGAGGTATTATAACTTGAAATATGTAAAGGTTGTTATTGATAATATCAGCAATCATACAGATGCTTTTTATACATATCAATGTCCTTTCGATGAAGTAAGAGTCGGCAGCGTGGTGAAAGTTCCTTTTGGCAGAGGAAACAGAGAAAAGCTTGCATGGGTATTTGAAATTTCAGATGATGACGGCGGTATAAAGCAGCTGAAAGAGGTTTTTTCAAAGGAAGAGGAATATTCACTCAACGAAGATGCTATAAAATTATGTATATGGATGCGCAATAAATATCTGTGCAGATATATAGATGCTGTGAAATGTATGATACCGCCTGGTGAGGCATCTAAAAGAGGGAGAAGAAAAGATCCTTATTCTATACTTGAGGTTGAAAGGGATATTCCGCCTGAGCTGACGGAGGAACAGCAGTCAGCGGTAAATCGTATCTATGAGTTGCAAAACAGTGAAAGCTATGCCGCCGTACTTTTAAACGGCGTGACGAGCAGCGGAAAGACAGAGGTTTATCTGAGAGCGGTTGATAATGCTTTAAACAAGGGGAAATCAGCCATAATTCTGGTTCCTGAAATATCACTCACACCTCAAACGATTACAAGATTTATTGCCAGATTCGGAACCGAAGCGGTTGCGGTGCTGCATAGCAAACTAACCAAAGGGCAAAGATATGACCAATGGATGAGAGTCAGAACCGGCGGAGCACGTATTCTTATAGGTGCGAGATCGGGAATATTTGCTCCTTTCGATAATCTGGGACTTATAATAATCGATGAGGAGCATGAAGCTTCATATAAATCCGATATGACTCCTAAATATGATACTGTAGACACGGCTTTGATTCGTGCAAAGAACGTAGGAGCTACGGTTATATTGGGTACTGCAACTCCTTCCATAATATCGGCTTATAGGGTTTCCTGCGGTGAATACGAAGAACTGAGAATGAGACAGAGATATAACTGCACTTCGCTTCCAAGTGTTGAGATAATCGATATGAGAAGAGAATTGCAGCACGGAAATCGCAGTATTTTCAGCGTAGCGCTTATGGAACGTGCAAACGAGGTACTGTCTAAGGGCAGACAAGTTATACTGTTTCTCAATCGCAGAGGGTATTCTTCATTTATATCATGCAGAAACTGCGGTTATGTTATGAAATGTGAAACCTGCGGAGTTTCCCTGACTTACCATAAGTCCGGCGATATGGCCGAATGTCATTATTGTGGAAGAAAGCTCAAGGTCCCTGAAATATGTCCCTCGTGCGGCGGAAAATATATAAAGCATTTCGGAGCAGGTACGGAGCAGGTGGAAGAATTTGCAAAACAACTTTTTCAGAATTATACTGTGGACAGGCTTGATTTGGATACTACTTCCAGAAAAGGAGAAGCGGAGAGAATATTGAATGCCTTTCGCAAGGGTAAAACCGATATTCTCGTTGGAACACAGCTGGTATCGAAAGGCTTGGATTTTGAAAATGTGGGATTGGTGGGTATAATTGCTGCAGATATAAGTTTAAATATTCCGGATTACCGATCTGCCGAAAGGACCTTTCAGCTTATAGTTCAATCCTCAGGCAGAGCAGGTAGAGGCGCTGAAGCGGGTCACGTTATAATTCAGACATATTCTCCGGAGGAAAGAGCTATTATTGATGCGGCATCAGGCGATTTTGAAAATTTTTATAAGCATGAGATAAAAATCAGACAGTTGACAGGATATCCTCCGTTTACAAATATAATTCGCCTTATATTTTACGGTGAGGATGAAGATGCTGTCATAAATGATGCAAGGATTATATATGATATAATATTGACGGCTGAATTTGCAAATTCAAATGAAATTTTTTCGCCGCAGCCTGCTTATTTGAGCAAGTTTAACGGAGATTACAGATATCACATGATAATTAAAAGCTCGATTGATTGTACTGAAAAATATATAGAATTGATTGCGAAGCTTAAGGAGAAACATGTGAAATCAAAAATGACGAAAACGAATATGTTGATAGAGGTTAATCCTTACAGTTTTTCATAGCAACAAACTGTTAATATAAAGTCATATAGCTAATAGTTCAAAACTGTTATTTTGTAGAATAAATTGTTAATATAAAATGTTATATGAGTTGTTTTACAGGATTTATAAAAAAGGAAAAGATACAGTTCACTGTGGAATAATTTATATATAAATTTAAAATGGAGGAGGAATAATGGCTCTTAGAAATATTGTAAAGGTTGGAGATCCTATATTAAGAAAGAAATCTCGTGAAGTGGGCGAGATTACCGAAAGAATTCGAATACTCATAGACGATATGATAGAAACTATGAATGATGCTGAAGGAGTAGGTCTCGCAGCACCTCAGGTAGGAGTTTTAAAGCGAATTTTTGTGGTAGATGTCGGCGAAGGTCCTATTGTTCTGATAAATCCTGAGATTATAGAAAAATCCGGAGAGCAGACAGGCAGTGAGGGATGTCTTAGCGTACCTGACAGATCGGGTGAGGTGACAAGACCAAATTATGTTAAAATAAGAGGTCTTGACAGAGAAGGCAATGAAGTCGAATACGAAGGTACCGAGCTTTTGGCGAGAGCCTTCTGCCATGAAAACGATCATTTGGACGGTATAATATATACGGATTATGTCAAAGAACTTCATGTACTCGGCGGTGAATGATATGTCGGAAACTTTGAAAATCGTATATATGGGAACTCCGGAATTTGCAGTTCCCCCGTTAAAGGCTCTTGTAAATTCCGGATATGATATATCATTGGTAGTGACTCAACCGGATAAAGCCAAGGGCAGAGGAAAAAAGCTTCAGCCTACTCCGGTAAAAGAGGAGGCATTGTCGCAGGGATTGAATGTAAGTCAGCCCGAAAAAATCAGGTCAAATGATGAATTTTTGGAAAAATTAAGGGATATTTCTCCGAATATTATTATAGTGGCAGCTTACGGTAAAATTCTCCCTAAGGAGCTGCTGGATATACCGAGCTCGGGATGCATTAATATACATGCTTCACTTTTGCCGCGATTCAGAGGTGCTGCTCCTATACAGAGAGCCATACTTGAAGGGGATGAAAAAACAGGTATCACTTTGATGTATATGGAAGAGGGCTTGGACACCGGCGATATGATTGCAAAATCGGAAACAAATATAGGGAATAAGACGGCGGATGAACTGCATGACGAATTGGCGGATATGGGTGCTGAACTTTTGATTGAGTATCTGCCCCGTATAATTTCCGGTGATATTTTTCCCGAAAAACAGAGTGATGAGCTTTCCTGCTATGCTCCTATGATATCCAAGAATGACGGATTTATTGATTTTTCAAGGGATGCGGCATATGTAGGAAGACAGATCAGAGCTATGGATTCGTGGCCGGCAGCCTTTACTTATATGAACGGGCAGCAGATGAAAATAAAGAAGGCTGTTGTCGGAGTTGATGTGAAGGAAGTACCCGGAACAGTTGTCAAGGCTGATAAAGACGGTATAGTTATCGCATGCGGACGAGGGTCGATAGTTGTTAAATTGCTCCAAATGCCCGGAAAGAGAGTTATGACTGCGGATGAATATTTGCGTGGAAACAGCATAAAGCAGGGCTTGGTACTCGGAACGGATTGATTTTATGGATAATGACAGAATAACGGCATATGATGCTCTGCTCGCTGTTGAGGCGGATAAAGCGTATTCGAATATAGCATTGAACAATGCGGTAAAAAAGCTTCATCCTAAGGATGAAGCTTTTGTCAGAGCTGTCGTATACGGAGTTATAGAAAACAGATTATATCTTGAATACAGACTGGCTCAGCTACTGAATACGGGGTTTAAAAAAGTTGATGTCAGAATCAAGGTCATACTTTTAATGGGAGCTTATCAAATAGAGTTCATGGAAAGTGTGCCCTCATATGCAGCTATAAATGAAAGTGTTGAGCTTACAAAGAAAATCAAAAGAGGTCTGCACGGATTTGTAAACGGGGTGCTGCGTTCTTATGATCGAAATTTATCGAGGCTTGAGCTTCCGGACAGAGACAGTATGCCTATGGACTATCTGTCCGTAAAATATTCATATAATATTGATATAGTTAAGATGTGGGTGGAAATGTTCGGAGAGGAAAGGGCGGAGAAGCTGCTTGCCGCAGGCAATACGGTACCGCCGCTCACTATCCGCACCAATACGCTGAAAATCAGCACAGCCGAGCTCGCTGCCGTTCTCACCGACGCAGGCTTCGAGGTCGCTCCCGCAGATCCCGTCATCGCAGTAGGCATCTCGCAGGAGACGGCAACTCGTGCAGCCTCTCTCATGCTTAAGGTCAAGGGCTCCGGGCTGATCGACAGCGAGCTGTTTAAAGAGGGGCTTTTCAGCGTTCAGGACTCGGCATCCGTAGCGGCGGTTTGCACGCTGCAACCGGCGCCGGGGGATGTGCTGCTCGACCTTTGTGCGGCGCCGGGCGGTAAATCCATGTGCGCTGCCGCCTTGATGATGAACGAAGGTCGCATCATTTCCTGCGACGTCCACGAGCACAAGCTGCGGCTCATGGAGCAGGAGGCGAAGCGACTCGGTGTTGAAATAGCGGAGCTTCGCCTTAATGATGCGACCTTTTCCGACGGCGGCTTTATCGGTATTGCCGATAAAGTAATAGCCGACGTACCTTGCTCAGGACTCGGGACGGTTCGCCGCCGCCCTGAAATAAAGCTTCATATGAATAAGAAAAAAATTGAAGCTCTGGCAAAAAAACAGCTTAAGATTTTAGAAAATGCGGCAGACTGTGTCAAAGAAAAAGGTATGCTTTTTTATAGCACCTGCACTATATCAAAAATCGAAAATCAGGCTGTTTCAGCTATGTTTTTGAAAAAAAACAAAAAATTTTTTAAGGTAGCTGAGGTACAGCTTATTACAAAAATTTCCAGCTCTGACGGCTTTTATTTCAGCGTATTTCAGAGATTTTAATGTAAAATTAATATTACTTTAAGATTACAAAATTGTGACCGAAAAATGACGATTACGGTTATTTTTTGAGTTTTGTGGTTTGCAAAAATAAAATAATTGTGGCATAATGTGAAACGTAGTTTGTGGAAATCGGCAAAAGCGTGATGGATTCGGCAGTCCTACACACTTTTTCACAAATTTAAAATTAAAAGTTGAAACTTATTTCGAAACGAAGGAGAATAACATGCATTTTAAAAGAATACTTGCATTAGTATTGGCTTTAACATTGTCTTTTTCCTGCGTAGCATTCGCAGACGAATCCAGATCCGGTGTTTCAAACGAATTTGAAAACGCTGCAGTAAATCTCTATATTAACGGTCTTTTCAAAGGTGCTGCTGACGGTTTTGAACTCAGCACAAGCTCTACAAAGGCACAAGCCGCAGTAATGGCTGTACGTCTTTTAGGGGCGGAGGACGAAGTTATTTCAGGTTCTTACACAAATAATTATCTCGATGTGCCCGAATGGGCAGATTCTTATGTCGGATATCTCGTTAAAAATGAAATCAATGTTGCAAACAGCGATAAAGTCTTCGGCGCAGATAATAATATAACCGCTGATGATTTTACAGTTATGATTATGCAGGCTCTCGGATACAAAGAAGTTACGATAGCCGATGCTCCTGAGGTTGTATTCGGATATGCCGTTCAGGACGGAATACTTAATTGGAAGGATGTTGAACTCATAAAATCGAGCAGCTTCAACAGAGGGGCTATGGCTTACATAGCGAACAGAGCTTTGGATGCAAAGTTTAAAGCTTCCGAAAAAACTTTGTACTCACATTTAAAGGATAAGGGCGCAATACAGGAAGTAGCGGAACCTACGGATGCTATAAAGTACGGAACTGTAAAATCTATAGTAAAGATGCTTAATAAGGCTGACGAAAAGGTATCGGCAGTTACAGATTCGTCTTTGACTTCAAATATAACAGGCAATGCATCAAAACATATGGGAATACGTTATCGCAGTGCAGGCAAATCTCCTTCTACAGGATTTGATTGCTCGGGTTTTGTAGGCTATGTAATGATACAGAGCGGTGTGTGGAATCAGTTCTATGGAAGCTGTGACGGTGTTCGTTCGCAGTGCACCTCAGTTTCAAAGGAAGAAGCCCGTCCGGGAGATATAGTTTTCTTCAAGGGAACATATCGTTCATCACATAACTACACACATGTAGGTATTTACCTCGGAAACAATCAGATGATTCACTCCTCTTCAAGTGACGGAGTTTCAGTAAGCAGCATAGCATCAGGATATTGGGCAAGTCATTATTCGGGTATTGCTCGTCCTAATGTTATGATGTAAAATATAATTGGATAATTTATTAGAGAAATGCGATTGTCGTTTTACGGCAATCGCTTATTTCGATATTAAAAGGGTTATTTAAAGTTATTCCCTAAGACGTTTATAAACGGTAAATATAAAGCTGTGAGGAATCGTAAGGATAATTATAAAAGCCCTGTATCCTACGTTATTACTGCTATATTTAAGATAAGCGGTGTGTGTATGTATGAATTTGAATTTGGATTTAAAAGTGATAAAGGCAGAATGAGGAAGATAAATCAAGATGCTTTTTTTGCCATGCCCCGAGAGAGAATATTTGTGGTAGCTGACGGTGTAGGAGGACATTCGGCAGGAGAAATTGCCAGCAGGACAGCAGTGAGCGAGCTGGCGGATGCTGTACGAATAAATCCTATCTCACTCTATGACGAGGATGATCTCATAAGGGAAAAATTCAATTCAACCATATCATCGGTAAATAAAATAATATTTAATATGGCAAAGGAAAAAGCACCCAAGGGGATGGCTACCACTTTGGTGCTGATATATATAGGAGAGCAAAGCGCTTATTTGATGAATGTCGGTGACAGTCGAGCTTACCTTATAAGAGACGGATCGATTATGCAGATGACAGAGGATCATACATATGTGAACGATCTTGTAAAAAAAGGTTTAATAACACCTGAAAAAGCTTTGAATCATCCCGACAGAAATATGATAACCCGAGCTGTAGGTGCGGAGGAATCGGTGAAGCCCGATTTTTTTAAATTCGATATTTTAAAAGGTGATAAAATTTTACTTTGTACAGACGGGCTGTATAATGAGGTTTCGTCCGAAATGATAAGAACGACGATAGATGCCGCAGATGACATGCGTTCCGCATGTGATGAGCTTGTCAGAACTGCAAATATGCACGGCGGAAGCGATAATATAACAGCTCTCACAATAAAATTATTTTGACAGCTTAACAGACAATAATATATAAAATTTTTATGTGGACAGGAGGAAACGTATGGCAAACAAGATTTTAGCCGGGCGTTACGAGCTGCTGGAAAAAAAAGGCGATGGCGGAATGGCTGTCGTATATAAAGCAAAAGATAGACTTTTGAATAGATTTGTAGCTATCAAAATTTTGAGACCGGAATTTATAAGAGATCCTAAATTTATTGACAGCTTCAGAAGAGAATCTCAATCGGCGGCAGGGCTTTCGCATCCCAATATCGTTTCTGTATATGATGTTGGTAAAGAAGGTAACATTTATTATATTGTAATGGAATTGCTCGACGGTGATAATCTCAGTGATCTGATAGCCAGAAAGGCTCCTCTTGATGAAAAGCAAACTATTGATATCGCCAGAAAGATAGCTCTTGCGCTGAGCTTTGCGCACAAGAAAAAGATAATACACAGAGATGTCAAACCGCATAACATTCTTATAACTGATGACGGTACAGTAAAAATTGCGGATTTCGGAATAGCCAGAGCCGTCAACAGCGGTACGATTGTAAATAATACTTCGACGGTGATGGGTTCGGTACATTATCTTTCGCCGGAGCAGGCAAAGGGCGGATATGTGGATTCCAGATCCGATATCTATTCTTTGGGTATCGTTATGTACGATATGCTTACAGGTACGGTGCCTTTTGACGGAGAAAATGCCGTGAGTGTGGCGATGATGCATATGAATGAAGATGTGCCGGCTCCTTCTCTTGTAAATCCGCATGTTTCTCCAATGATGGATGCTATAGTTTTAAAGGCTGCGGCACGTCGTCCGGAAGACAGATTTTCTTCTGCTGATGAGCTTATAGAAGCTTTAAACAGTTTGGAGAACGGACAGGGCATGACCCCTGCCGATATATATAATACAGGCTATTATGACGGTGGATATAATCAGGTAAAAAACTTTGAAGATCTTGAAAATGATTTCAGAGTATCCGAGACAAGAGAGCTTCCGTCTGCATCAAGGGCTTCGTCCGCAAAGGGCGGAAAGTCGGCTTTGAGTTCCGAAGCAAAAAAAATGAAAAGGATAAAGCTGCTGGCAATTGTAGTAGCGCTTATCTGTGCCGTTCCTTTGAGCCTTATAATTCTCAATGCATGTAATAATATGAATTCGGCAACTATACCGGTACCTAATGTGATAGGGATGACTCAGGCAGAGGCGGTAAAAGCCCTGAATGATGCGAAGCTTGATTATAAGATAGGAACACCTGTAGTCACCGATAAATATGAATCGGGACAGGTCGTGTCTACAAATCCTGATGTAGGTACTAAAGTTAAAAAGGGTTATAAAGTTGAAATTATAATAAGCAAGGGAAGCGATTCGGAAAAGGTAAAGGTACCTCCGGTTATAGGGCTTAAGATTAAGGATGCAGAGGAAACTCTGGAAAATTTTGATTTGAAATACAGGGTTGTTTATGAAGACAGCGATAAGGAGCCGGATACTGTAATTGCTCAGGATCCGGAAGCAAGAACCGAAGTGGATATAGATTCCACGATCACTCTTACGGTGAGTAAGGAGCTGAAGGATGTCGATGTACCGAATCTCATAGGTATGACGCAGAAAGAAGCCAAGAAGGCTCTTGAGGATGCAGGACTTAAGCTTGGAGATGTTGCAGAAAAGGAATCAAATAAGGATGAAGGTACCGTTATAGAGCAAAGCAAGGCTAAAAATTCATCAGCAAAGGCGGGAGATTCTGTAAATATAGTTATAAGCTCGGGACCGGGACGTCTTGAGGCTATGACCATTCCGCTGGGAATAGATTACAGCTCCGCTGCCAATGAGGTATTTGCACTTACGGTAACAGTGACCGATGCAAACGGTTTGCAATATGTAGTTAACAATCAGCAGCGCATACGTTCGGACGGCGGTGAAACCGTAGAAATCACAGGAATAGGAAGAGGTATGGTGAGAGTAATCTTTGACGATACCATAGTTAAGGAATATAACGTTGATTTTGATACGGGGACAATCAGTTGACAGATGATAAAATCTCTGCAAACGGCATAATAGTAAAAGCGCTGTCAGGCTTTTACTATGTAGATACGGGAACTGAGGTGCTGGAGTGCAGGGCGAGAGGAAAATTTAAAAAAAATAAATTCAGTCCGCTTGTAGGAGACCGGGTTCAAATTTCCTTAGCTGAGCTTACGCCTGTGATTACGGAAGTGTTTCAGCGTGAAAATGTGTTTGATAGACCGCCGGTAGCTAATATAGGACAGTTTGTAATTGTAAGTGCCTTAAAGGATCCGGAACCGAATCTTTTCGTAATGGATAAATTTCTGGTTAATGCGGAAGCAAACAATATTCCCGTTCTTTTGTGTTTCAACAAGGTGGATTTGGTAGAGTCTTCCGTGACTGAAAATATTAAACGTATTTATGGCGAGATATATCCTCTGATCTTTACACAGGCAACTGTAAGTGCCGAAATAAAGGCATTGCTGCCGTATTTTAAAGACAGAGTATCTGCCTTTGTAGGACCTTCGGGAGTGGGAAAGTCAACATTAATAAATGCGATAAGACAGGAACATTCGGCTGTTACCGGAAATATCAGCGAAAAAAATCGCAGAGGACGAAATACGACAAGGCATGTAGAAATATTTACTGTCGATGAAGGTGGAATGTTGTTCGATACACCGGGATTTACGTCATTTGATGTACAGGATGTTGAAGAAGCGGACTTGGGATATATGTTTCCGGAGTTTGTGCCGTATATAAGAAATTGCAGATTCAATGGCTGCAAACATATTAAAGAGCCGGATTGTGCCGTGAAATCAGCTGTGATTGAAGGGGGCATCACACGTGAAAGGTATGAGTCATATTGCTCTCAGATAAAAGAAATTCGGGAACGCAAAAAAAATAAATACTGAAGCAAGGTAGCCGTCGGTGAAATCTTCATATTGCCGTCGGCTTTTTCATAAAAAAGGAGGGACATTATTATGAAGAGATTGGCACCGTCCATATTATCTGCCGATTTTTCAAAATTGGGAGAAGCTGTGCAGCTTGTTGAGAGAGCCGGCGCACATTTGGTACATGTTGATGTTATGGACGGAAGTTTTGTACCGAATATAACCATAGGTCCTGTTGTAATGAAAAGTCTTGTGGGTAAAGTCAAAATACCGTTTGATGTACATCTTATGATAGATAATCCGGATAAATATTCGCCTTTATTTGTTACCGAACAAACTGAATTTATAACGGTTCATGCAGAGGCATGCAGGCATCTTTACAGAAGCTTGCAGCAAATTCGTATGCTCGGAGTAAAGGCGGGAGTTTCGCTTAATCCGGCAACTCCGCTGTCGGCGGTGGAATATGTTTTGGACTGTGTTGATCTTATATTGGTAATGTCGGTGGAGCCGGGCTTCGGAGGTCAAAAATTTATACCGTCCGCATTGCGCAAGGTCAGAGAGCTTGACGAGCTTCGTGAAAAACATGGATATAATTTTGAAATAGAAATAGACGGCGGCATAGGTCCTGAAAATATAGCAGATGTATCAAATGCAGGTGTAGATATTTTTGTGGCGGGAAGTGCTGTTTACGGAGCGGAGGATGTGTCGTCAAGAGTGGCTGAACTGATAAAGCTTATGGGAGTATAAGCTTGCTGACAATTTTGGAAACGGATGTGTAATCTATGAAAACTTTCAGAGTCCATGATATGGAAATCGGTACAGGTATGCCTAAGATCTGTGTGCCTATAATTGAAGATAATCATAAATCTATTTTAAAACAGGCGGATTGCATTATGCGTTCTCCTGCGGATATCGTTGAATGGCGTGCCGACTTTTATCGTGGAAATATGGGAAAGTATCCTTTGTGCAAGCTTTTGAAACAGCTTCACGACAGGCTTCCGGGCAAGGCGTTGTTATTCACATATCGCAGTGTGTCGGAGGGCGGCAAAGGAACTGCCGAATGCCGTGAATACGCCGCTATATGCAGAAGAGCCGTAGATACGGGATTCATAGATTTGATAGATGTTGAATATTCTATGGAATGGGAGACTGTAAGGCATATTACATCCTATGCTCAGCAAAGAGGGATACGGGTAATTTCATCCTTACATAATTTTAATATGACTCCGCCAAATCAGGATTTATATAAGAGCTTTGCAGATATGAAAAAAAGCGGTGCCGATGTGGTCAAGATTGCTGTAATGCCTCAAAATCCGAAAGATGTGCTGAGGCTTACAAGTGTTGCTTTAGAGGCATCGGAGATGAAAGCTTCGGTTCCTGTTGTTGCTGTTTCTATGAGCGGAATGGGTGTGAGCAGCCGAATAACGGGAGAAATTTTCAATTCGGCGATCAGCTTTGCATCCGTAGGGCGGACTTCGGCGCCGGGGCAGCTTGAAGCAGACAGTCTTGACAGTATGATGATAGATATTCACCGTCAGCTTACAGATGAAAGTTATGGAAAAAAGAGCATCAGCGGATTTTTAAAGGATGAAAATATAGTTCTGACGGGCTTCATGGGAACAGGAAAGACCAGAGTGTCAAATGTGCTTTCAAAGGCTTGCGGCAGGCGTGTTATAGACATAGATGAAGCTGTGGAAAGAGCTGAAGGAATGAGAATATCCGAAATTTTTGAAAAAAAGGGAGAAGAATATTTCAGAAAATGTGAGTCTGAGCAGACTGAGCGCATTTCCAAGATGAAAAACATCATAATATCTTGTGGAGGCGGAACAGTGATGCGCAAAGAAAATGTGGAAGCTCTCAAATCGGGAGGTAAAATTGTCATGCTCAGAGCCAAGCCGGAAACGGTATATAACAGAGTTAAAAAATCAGGTAACAGACGACCGCTTCTGGCAAAGTATATGAGCCGAGGATATATATCGTGGCTGATGAAGAAAAGGGAAGCTGTATATATGGAAGTTGCAGATCATATTATAAATGTTGACGGTTGCGATTCTACAAGTGTTGCAATGGAGCTGCTTGAAATGTTGAAAAGGGGAGAACGTAACTTGGAGATTAAAGATTCTTAAGCATGCTCCACCAAAAATAATCCCGCGTAGATTAAGGGCAACCACGCATAAGAACATAAACCCGATACCGTTCATGAGCATAGCGCGAGGTCACCGGAAATGATCTGATGGAACACGATATCACCAACGGCATCGGTGCAGATACCTTCTCCCCTGATGTACCCATGACTGCCCGGTAGCGAGCGGTTTCAAATCCGACCTAATAACTCACATAAACGGTTGACAAAACGCAAGAACCTGTATTAATATTATGAGCGGGATGAAGTATCACAAAGGAGGTTGCTTATCCATAAGTTAGCTGTGACTAACTAAATTTAAGTGCATCGATGCCATCATACGCGTTCCATTGCGGAACCATGCTGATGCGCAGAATAAAAAACGTCTCGGTTCGCGGAGATTTTTTTAATACTATAGTTAGATATATTTAACTATTATACTAAAATCAGGAAAAATGCAGTTTTATATCCCCTTGGGTTAGATATATCTAATCCAAGGGGCGGCACAGGTTGCTTGCTGCGATATGAAAAAAATCAAAAGGAGGAGTTATGAAAAATAAGAAATTTCAGCGTATTTTAGCTGTTGCGCTGTCGACACAACTCATGTTTTCCTGCATTGGAACGGTTGCATTCGCCACGGATGTTGGTGACAGCTTTGAAAAGGACGAACTGACCTACTCGGTTCTGACAGCACCGTCCGGCAATACACCGGGAACGGTTCAGGTGGGCAATGGCCGGGATCCCATGAACATCAGTAAGTCCGGCGTTATCATTCCGGAGACGGTTACAAACGATGAAAACGAAACCTACACGGTGGTCGCCATCGGCAACAACGCTTTTAATAACAGCACAGGGGAAATCAGCGTCAACGGTGTGGAGATCCCGGCTACAGTCACATCGATCGGGAAAAATGCTTTTTCAGATCTGACCTCTCTGAGCAGCGTGACATTTGCGGACAACAGCCGGTTGAAAACCATTGGGGATAATGCCTTTGATACGACTAATATCAGTTCCGTCAGCCTTCCGGCTTCCCTGAAAGTTATTGGAGAGGAAGCTTTCAAGAGGTGTAAGTTACTGTCCTCCGTAACGATGCAGGAGGGCGTTACTACGATAGGAGCATCTGCTTTTTTAGGGGATAGCTATTTATCTTCCATTACGCTCCCTGCCAGCCTGACGACGCTGGGAAATAGCGTGTTCGATAGCTGCAGCTATCTGAAAAGCATCACGGTTGCGGAAGGAAACCAAGCCTATTCCAGCAATGACGGTGTGCTGTTCAATGCGGATCAAACGACCCTCTTGCAATATCCCGCTGCGAAGGGCACAAGTTATACAGTTCCGACCTCTGTGACGACCATTGGCGACTATGCCTTTGCCAACAACACCAAGATCACGAGCGTCGTACTGCCTGACGGTGTAAAATCCATTGGAAAGTATGCGTTTTCCAAAGCGACCAATCTGAAGTCTCTGGAGCTGGGGAACAGCTTGGAAACCATTGGCAGATTGGCCTTTTGGAACTGCTCCGACCTTCAAAAACTGACGATCCCCGCCACCGTGACTACTATTGACAGTAACGCGTTCTATAATTGCAATGATACGAAATTTGAAGTCCCGTCCGATGCGCTGAAAGACATGGTACGCTCCGCGGGTGCTTCTGAGAACAATATCACGGTGGCAGCGCCGCCTGCGGATGTGACCTTTACCGCAGCCGGCGTAACCTACAAGGTCTTGACGGAGCCTGCGAACGGACAGAACGGCACTGTGAAGATCGGTGACGGTGACAATGCCGCAGCACCCTCCGCTACCGGCACGCTGACCATTCCGACCACTGTGACGAACGGCGGGAAGACTTACTCTGTGGTATCTGTAGCACATGCCGCATTCATGGATTCCAAGCTGACTGCGATTACCCTGCCGGAGGGCATTACAAGCATTGGTGGAAGCGCATTCCGTAACTCGGCGGTGACTTCCTTTGCTATGCCCTCTACTGTGATAGAAATTGGCGAATACAGCTTTAACTCTGAAGCTCTGAGCAGTATTTCCATCTCCAACAGCCTCTCTAAGATTCCGGCGAATGCCTTTTATGGCAGCGGTTTGAGGACCGTGTCGCTTCCCGAGGGCGTGACGGAGATCAGTGAGCTGGCCTTTTGTTCCTGCAACAACCTGCAGACTGTAGCACTGCCGGCTACCCTGACGACCATCCAAAAGCGGGCGTTCTGGTCCAATGAAGCACTACGCGAGGTGACCGTCGCGCAGGGGAGCCGGTTGAAAACGGTAGAAGAAAATGCGTTCCAGTGGTGCAGCACCTTAAAGAGTATCCAGCTTCCGGATACACTGGAGACTATTGGACAGGGAGCTTTCAGCAACTGCACGAAACTGAGCAGCATTGGTCTAACGAAAGGCAACCGGCTGAAGAGCTTGGGAGATGCTGCATTTTCCTCTACCGCAATCACCAGCTTCTACTATCCCGCCACACTGACCTCTGTTGGTGCGCAGTCACTCAGTCGCTGCGGTTCTCTGACGGAGATCACGGTAGCTGAGGACCATCCGAATTACAAGTCTGTAGACGGGGTTCTGTTCAGCAAGGACGGCACGACCCTGATCCAGTATCCCGCTAATAAAAAGGCTTTTGAGTATACGACGCCTGCCGGTGTCAAGACCATTGGCACTTATGCGTTTCAGGGAACATCTTCCCGACTGAAAGAAATTGTCATAGGGGATGGCGTGGAAACTGTAAAGGCATTTGCATTCCAAGATTCGCAGGCAGAGAGTATTTCCATTGCGGATTCCGTAACTTCCATGGAAAAGCTTTGTTTTTACAAGTGCCCTTATCTGGAAACGATCAAGCTTTCTTCCGGTATGGATACACTTGTCACAAATCTCGTCTGGAACTGCGACAGCCTGACTGCGCTGACTATCCCGGCTTCCGTCGTGAAGATCGAAAACTCAGCAGTGTCAAGCTGCACAAATCTGTCCGCTATCGAGATTCAGGCGGTAGATATGACATCCATTGGCAGCAACGCATTCTCCGGTCTTTCTTCCGCGCTGAAGGTGACGGTCGCAAATGACACTGTAAAGGCTCTGGTGGTCGCCAGCGGTATCAGTGAGGATCAGGTGATCGTCAAGAGCGTCACACCGCCCACGCCAGGTAACACCGCCTTTAGCGTCAACGGCGTCCTCTATCAGATCATTACCGATCCCGCCGATGGGAAGAACGGCACCGTGCAGATCGGTGACGGCACCAATGGCATGACAGCAAGCGGCGTGGTGACGGTTCCTGCCGTCGTTCAAAATGACGGCGCATCCTATAATGTAATCTCCGTTGCGTCCAATGCACTGAAGGACAGTGCTGTTACGGAGCTGCGGCTGCCTGCCAGCGTGAAAACTATGGCGGACAGTGCCCTGTATAGAGCGCCGGAGCTGCTTTCCTTCGAGATTCCCTCCGGCGTGGAGAACATCGGCATCAACGCGGTTGCCGGTTGTCCGAAGCTGAAGTCGATCACTTACCAGTCCGGCAGCAGTCTGAAGAAGCTGGGCAACGGCGCACTGAGTGATAACTCGCTCTTGGAGACCGTTGTGCTGCCGAACACACTGGTGGATATCGGCACCCATACGATGTTCTATAACTATGAGCTGCGGGAAGTCACCTTTGAGGACGGAGCCGCGTGGACGGAGTTGCCGGAGGGTACCTTCGCCCGCGACATCAAACTGGAGCGTGTGACCTTGCCTTCTTCCGTCACCTCAATGAGCGATGAGGCGTTCTGGAACTGCGGCGCTCTGGCACAGATCGACCTTTCCCACATTGATGAGATCGGCGCTAAGGCATTCTATCACTGTGCCGCACTGACTTCCGTCACCCTTAGTAAAGACATTGAAAAGCTGGAAAACGGCACCTTTGAAGGCTGCACCGGTCTTGCATCCGTGCAGTTTGGCAGCGGACTGAAAACGCTGGGCGACCTGTGGCAGACCGGGGAGGATGATCTGACCGGCGTCTTTGAGGGCTGCACCTCCCTGACTGTCATTCAGATCCCCGCAGCAACTACGGTGATCGGCAAGAATGCCTTCAAGAATTGCACCACTCTAAGCCGGATCACCATTCTGACCCCCGCTCTGAGCGAAGTCGGTGCCAATGCCTTCTATGGCTTGGCGGAGAACTACATGATCACGGTTCAGAACGAGGCAGTGAAGGATACGCTGGTCAACACCGCACTGGTGGAGGCGTCTCACATTCGGGTGGGCACCGGTGAGGATCCTACGGCACCGAAGGTCATGCTGACGGATAAGGGTAACGGCGGACTCGGCAAGCTGACACAGGTCGCTGTCATCAATGCGCAGACCGGCTCCTACCTGCTGGTGCAGATCACCAATGCAGCCGGTGTCAACTCTGTGTATGCTGTGCCCGTCCCGCAGACCGGCTCCATGGATATTTCCTACGCCGGCGGTAGCCATGTCCAAGTGTGGCTGACGGAGCGCCAGCCGGAAATGACTTCTGGAACACCCAACGCAGGCGGTCAGGTGTTTGGCTCTGCCGCGCTGTAAAGGATAGGTGAACAGCCATGAAAGCAACATATAAACGAACAGCTTCCATATTAGCGGTCATGATCATGACCGCCCTGCTCCTGTCGGTTTCCGCTCCTGCGGCAGGGATTGATGTGCAGGCGTCCTACGGAAACGGCACTGTTACAGTGTCCACACAGGGACTTGCGGCAGACACGCTCTACCATCTGATCTCTGTACAGAAAAGGGATACGGTTGTGGCTCTGAAAAGCGGCAATACGGACGGCTCCGGAGCGATGACCGTTCAGATCCCTACCGGTGCTTTGGAAAATGGTAGCTATCAGGTCTACATATATAAAAATGAGGATGGCTCTGTGGCAGTCAGCAGCAGCTTCACCGTACAAAGCGCTTCCGGTGGCGGCTCCGGTTCCTCCGGCTCTTCCGGCAGCAGCTACGACGTGACTGCCAACAGCTCTGAAAACGGGACTGTGACTGTCAGTGCCAAGAACGCCGATAGGGGCGACACTGTGACCGTCATCGTAAAGCCCAACAGCGGCTATGAGCTGGACAGCATCACCGTGAAGGAGGCCGATGGCAGCACTGTAAAGCTCACGGACAAGGGCAATGGTCAGTACACCTTTATCATGCCCGCATCCAAGGTTACGGTGGATGCCGGCTTCGTTAAGTCTGATCAGCCCAATACGATTAACTTTGAGAATGTTTCTGTAAAAGCCTATTATGCGGATGTTTCTGCAAACGCCTATTATGCGGATGCTGTGGCGTGGGCTGTTCAGAAGGGAATTACCTCCGGCACAACAGCTACCACCTTCAGTCCTAACGCGGACTGCACCCGTGCCCAGACGGTTACCTTCCTGTGGCGAGCTGCCGGTTCTCCCAAGGTGCCCGGCAGCAATCCGTTCAGCGATGTATCTGTGAATGAATACTACTATGATGCGGTGCTGTGGGCAGTCGAGAATGGTATTACCAGCGGTACTTCCGCCACGACTTTCGCACCTGATACGGCGGTGAGCCGTGCGCAGACAGTCACCTTCCTGTACCGTGCGTCAGGATCTCCTGTAATCTCCGGGTCCGGTTTCTCTGATGTGAGCGGCGATGCTTACTATGCGAATGCTGTAGCGTGGGCTGCTCAGAAGGGAATTACCTCCGGCACAACAGCTACCACCTTCAGTCCTAACGCGGACTGCACCCGTGCCCAGATTGTCACGTTCTTGTATCGTGACTATCAGGGCAAATAAGGGGGTGCGGGCAGTAATACCGATTATCAGACCCAATCCGATCTTCAATCACGACCACCGGCTTAGCCGGTGGTTCTTTGATTCTTCTTCGCTTTCGATCATCAAATCCGCTACTTAAGTATTAACAGCTGACGAAAAGTATTCCGTTTCCAATTAAACTTCCTGCGGACAAGCCTCTCTACATTGAGGAACTAACCACGGAACAGCTGAATGCCGAACTCCGGAAGGGTTATGATTCCATGCCGGCGGGCAAGGTACATTCTGCTGATGAGGGAGACACCATCATGGAACGGGAGTACGGAATCTAAATGTGGACGGCTGCGATTCTGCAAGCGTTGCAATGGAGTTGCTTGAAATGTTGAAAAGGGGAGAACGTAATTTGGATATTAAAGATTCTTGAGCATTAGCGTTGAATAACGGGAAGTTACCTTCAGTATATGAAAATCGATATGAATCGGACTATGTCCTTGACCGTCCTCAAATATAATGATATCATAGAAAACAGCTTCTTTGCACTCACATAGAGTGCAGCGAAGCTGCCGTATATGGAGAAGTATCGAAGCGGTCATAACGAGCTGCACTCGAAATGCAGTGTACCTACGGGTACCGTGGGTTCGAATCCCACCTTCTCCGCCAAAAACCTGCAACGGTATTTTCGTTGTAGGTTTTTTTGTATAAAGAAAACCCCGCGTTATGATATGTACCCAGAATCCTGGACACATATTATTAACTAAGCGGAACGCATGGATGCTATCCTGTACTTTACAGGTGGCATCCATTTTGTTTTTCGTTGTATTCTTTCATTGTTGTAATAACT
>JBQNCA010000025.1:0-22690 GCA_052169645.1 Anaerovoracaceae bacterium | reverse complement strand
CCGCTTGCGACGGACTCAAGCGGTAACCTGACGCCGGAAGCGATAGCGGCGCTTCTTGCACGGAACAGCGAGCCGGAGCAGGAAGCTGCGACTGCTGAAGAAGAAAATATAGAGGACGATTCAGAATCGGAAGCTGTCGATATGGAAGAATCCGAATCGGAATCTGCTTTAACAAATCTCGAAAATTCAGAAGTTTTAGAAGTTGAAACAGCAAGCTCCGACGAGCAAGAAGAAACGATAGAAACTGAATCGGAATCTGTCGAAATTGAAAGCTCGGACAAACAACTTGAAGCTGCCAAGCCGGAATCGTTCGAAGTTGAACCTGAGCAGGAAACTGCAATTGCTGAAAGTGATTCCGAATTAGAAGCTCCGACAGGAAATTCCGAAACGGAAATCGAAAGCACCTCAGCGCCGCTTGCGACGGACTCAAGCGGTAACCTGACGCCGGAAGCGATAGCGGCGCTTCTCGCACAGAACAACGAGCCGGAGCAGGAAGCTGCGACTGCTGAAAGCGATGTCGAATTAGAAGCTCCGACAGAAAATTCAGAAACGGAAATCGAAAGCACATCAGCGCCGCTTGCGACGGACTCAAGCGGCAACCTGACGCCGGAAGCGATAGCGGCGCTTCTCGCACAAAATTCGGATATAAACCTGAAACCTGAAATAGCAGAGGCGATAGCCGATCTTCTGGTAAAGAACAGTGAACCCGAAACCGATATATCTGCAAAGGATGAAGACGAATTACAAAATTTGATGCCTGAAGATATCATCCCGTCGACTATGTCCCCGGGAGAAAGCGGAGACGGAGTATTGTCCAATAATGAAGCAGCTGCGTTGGAAGCCGATCTTATAAACGAAATTTTCATGTCGGAAGAAAGCAGTGAGCCTATATCACAAGAACAGCAAAAGGATTCTGAACTTTCAGAATCTGAAACGGAACAGGAAATAAAAGCAGCTTCGGGCGAAATTGAAGAATCGGATTCAATATCTGAAAAACAGCATGAAAGCCATGAAAGCTTTGATGCACTTGGGAAACGAATTCATAATCAAGGGGAAACAAAAAAAGATAGAGAACCTAAGTCCGAGAAATCTATTTTGGCTAAACTTTTAGGAGTGACGCTTATAGTTCCCGCATTGCTCACAAAATTAAAATCGAAATCAAAAAAGAAGTCGAAAGCGGAAGGGCAAACGAAATCTCCCGCTGAAAATTCCGAATCAGAAAAGCAGAAGAAGCCAAGAGGGTTTTTGGCTAAACTGTCGAAAAATAAAAAAGTTGAAAAGCAGAGTGATGAAGATAGCGAGAGTCCTTCGCCTGCAAAAAAGAAAAAGGCAAAAAAGAAAAAGACAAAGCCGAAGAAAAAACCTAAAAAGAAAAAAGCTAAGCAAAAAAAGTCAAAAAAGCAGACCGAGGGTGATGGAAGTAATAAGAAAAAGAAGTTAGTGATCATTGCAGCAGCTTTGATTGTAGCTTTGGGAGCATCCGCTTTTGCAGCTATGAAGCTTGGATTTATAGATATTGGGAAAGTGTCTTCAAAGTCGAGTTCTGACAGCAACGGACCTGTAGGAGAAATCCTTGAAGAAGAAAAACAGGATTATAAACAGCCGAATGTTCTTAGATTTGAAGGAATGGATGAATCAGCAGATTGGTTTAAGGTCAACTTCAGCAAACGATACGGACTTCAAAATGAGGATGGACTGTTTGAAGTTCTAAGTTTGAATGATGAGGATTTGAAGGTTGCAAGATCAGCAGCCGCCGAGGAAATATTGACTGCAAAATCTATATTAAGTGAAAAAGCAGCATCACCGACCGACGATTCGGATTCGAAAGGTGAGAATAAATCTGAATCGAAAACTGAAAAGAAGAAATCTGAGGATAAAAAGTCCGATAAATCCGATAAAAAGAAAGACACAGGTAAAGATAAAGACTCAGATAAGGCTAAGAGCTCCGAAGATAAAGACGACAAATCCGAGGATAAAAAAGCTGAAGAAAAAGAACCTGGTAAAAAAGAACTGGCTGCCAAGGCAGTAATTAAAGCTGAAGATAATGCACGAAATTGGGCATATTACAGCGCAAGCATAAATGCTTACAACACTATCGGGACAGAGGGTTTTAAATTCTTAAATGATGAATTTCTGCGCAGACAGAACGAAAATCAGGTATATTCGTTAAATTACAGCAAATATACTGAGGCGATGCTGTTCAGCAGCGTAAATGATTTTAAGATTAAAAAGACGTTGATAGCTTCGGATTATAATAAGGCATATGTTGAGTTTACAAGAAATGTAAATGTGCAAAGACTTGCAGATCCAAGTATCTTGATGGAAACTTTCCTTGACGGAGTTATAATAGGCGCTGAGAATCCTCAAAGATTCGGTATGGAACTCACATATGATGAAAAGCTGAAGGATTTCCGTGTAAATAATATATACCGCATGGAAGTAATTAGCAAAAAGTAGAGAAGGAGAGCATCGGAATTTTAAAGCGGTGCTCTCCATATTTTATGATTTTAAAAAGCATTAAGAATGTAATAAGAAATTATCAGTTATAAATACATATACTTTTCGGATATACTAAAATTGTATGTAAGTTATAGATATTGCGATTTCAGGTAAAATTGTTGAGTAATGATTGGTATGATTCCTCGTCGCAGGCGGTGACAACTGACCGACAGACAGTCGAAAATACCGTTTGGAGAAATTTAATTAAGCAAACCGCATTTTACCGATGACAGTCATAGTAAATAAATTTCGGATAAAAAATGGAGAAATATCGGATAAAGCCGATTAATTTATAGTGATTAACACGATTTAAAGGCAGGTTATGATTATGGAAAAGTCAGGATTGGTCTATGTTGCAGATGATGAGGCGGATATTCGCAATTTGGTACAGAGTTTTCTTGAGCAGGCGGGACATAGGGTTCTGAGCTTTGAGACCGGAGATAAATTATATGAGGCTTTCGAACAGGAACGCCCCGATTTGGTAATTCTTGATGTACTTATGCCCGGTACGGACGGGTTTGAAATTACTTCAAAAATCAGAGAAATTTCGGATGTTCCGATATTGCTTTTAACCGCAAAGGAAACTGATACAGATTATATAAAGGGCTTTACGGCAGGATGTGATGATTATTTTACAAAACCGTTTTCTTTGGTAAAGCTGATGATGCGGGTGAATGCTATTTTGAAACGGAGCAATCTTTCAAAAAAAGAAAATCACAGTCTCAAATATGGAGATATTGAAATAAAGCCTGATAACAAGGCTTGCTTCATAAAAGGCGAGGAAGTGGTGCTTACAAAAACGGAATTCAGCCTTATGCAATATCTTATTGAAAAACAGGAGACCGGTGCTTCGAGAGAAGAATTGTTGAATGAAATATGGGGCTACGATGCTTGTGTAGAAACCAGAGTTACAGATGATGCCATAAAGAGAGTAAGACGAAAGTTAAAAGAAAGCAACAGTGATGTGTTGATTTCTACAATATGGGGATACGGTTTCAGGTTAAAGATAAAGGAAAAGAGCGATGAGTAAAAAGAAGAAGCTTACAAACAGGCTTCTGGTAATGATTCCTGCATGCATACTGCTTGTGCTTACCGTAACTTCTGCGGCGGTTCACATCATAATGAAAGACTATATTGATGAAATTACATCAAATTCTATAAATGAGGCATTTATGTCACGCTGCATAGATGATAATATGAATTATGATGCATATTCTACTGATGATACAAAAGTCTATTTTCCCGTAAATATATTTATAGTGAATTCTTCAAATGAAATAATAGGCGATTTGCCTACAAGCAAGGAGAAAAAGCAAATTTCAAAGATTCTTTCCGAATTGAGTCGCAGAAGATTATATTCCGACGAAGAAAAGATTTCCATGGATATAAATAATGATACCTACATTGTTGAAAAACGTACTTATGAGGGATATTCCGACGGATATTTTATATATACATCACCGGACGTGCTTAAAGACATAAATGAAAAATATCAAACATATACGGTTTATGTTTATATAAATACCGGTTCTGTAAGTAAAATTATTAAAAAAATGGATTTGGTAATTTTAATTTTATTTGCAAGTTCGGCGATATTAAGCATTTTATTGATAATGCCGGAATTGCGAAAGGTCAGGGGTTCTTTCAATGCGCTCAACGAATATCTTATACGAGTCGGCAGGCGTGAGCCTGATTTGGAAAAGATTGAAATGGAATACCGGGAATTTGATCAGGTTTCAGATACTATAGATAAGATGTCGCATATCATAAAAAAATCGGAAAAAGTACAGAAGGATTTTTTTCAAAATGCATCTCACGAGCTGCGTACGCCTCTTACGTCAATACGGGGTTATACGGAAGGGATTATGCATGGTGCGGTGGATAAAGAAAAGGGTTTGAAGGTTATATATAAGCAAAGTTTGAAAATGTCTAAGCTTGTGGATCAGATCCTTTATATGACAAAGTTTGACAATATGGAAATAAAATATGATAAAATTAATATAGCGGCGATCATATATGAAGCTGCAAGCGTTTTGCTTTCAGCCGGAGAAAAGACGATCAGCTTTGAGAACAATCTGGCGGACAAAGTGGAAGTAATCGGAGATGAAGAGCTTATAGAAAAGGTTGTGGATAATATTCTTTCAAATGCTTACCGCTATGCAAGATCAAAAGTGGGTGCGAGTTTGCGCAGTACAGGAGAGTTTACAATTATCGATATCACAGATGACGGAGATGGTATAGATCCGGTGGATTTGGATCATATTTTTGAAAGGTTCTACAAAGGAAAAGGCGGAAATTTCGGAATAGGGCTTTCATTGGCATCGGACATAATGAAAAAACATGGTGGACGTATAGATGTGAAATCTGAAAGCGGATTTACCTGTTTCAGTTTGGTTTTCAAAAATCAAATTATATAATTGCCGCAAATTTGCCACATTTCAAGAATTATTCTCACAAATATAAGGGTATTTTATTCAAAACTTACAGTTATAATACACGTAGATAGAAAATCTATCTGAAAATGTCAAACAATCAATTTTTCTTAAAACAAGAAAGCCGATAAGGAGGAAAGAAAATGAAAATGAAGAAAATAGCAGCGGCATTATTAGTAGGTGCATTGGCAGGAAGCGTAATGATAGCAAACTGGATTCCGACATTTGCTTCAAATACAGTTGCAGATGATGCGAATATGATTACAAGTGCAGCATTTGACGAAGAAGGCGGAAGTTTAGACATGATAGAAGCCATAAAGTCTATGACAGGTATCACTGAGGCGGAAAAAAATCAGCTCATACAGACAGAGAAGGATTTGGAAGGTACGTGGAAACAGCTGGATGCAATTGAAGATCAGATAAATAAAATTTATGATGATATCTTCAAGGATATAAATGATCGCTATTATGCTATTGAAGACAAGCATGCGGAGTTGTGGGATAAGCTGTATGATAATATTCCGGATGGGGATTATGAAGATGAGACTTCCTCTTATATCAAGAAGTCAACTGCTCTGACTCAGGAAGAAAAGAATTTGCTTCTTGATGATTTGGCAAAAATGGATGCTATGAATGCTGAATATGATGCTCTTCAGGCAAAGGCCGATAAAGCATGCGCAGATTTGATAAAACAGTCGGACGCTCTGTATGAAATCATTGATAAGGCTAATGAGAAGAATCAGGATATCTGGGATAAGGTTATAGTTCCTTGTGAACCTATACCTTATGATGGTAACGATGTAATTGCATATTAATAAAAAGTATAAATTTAATTGACATTCTGACGAATAGGCTCTATAATTCCAAACTAAGAAAGTTAATAATAAATAAAACCGTTGATGCGGGAGTAAAGATGAGAAATGCGCTCACAGAGAGCCGGAGATGGTGAGATTTCGGCAGAAAAGCAGCTTGTCATAATGGGCCGCAGAGGGCATGGCGAATTATAGTATACCATGACGTGAAGACATACGTTAGTTGTCGGGGATGTGTCGGCATCCTTACAGAGTGTGCGTATACCGCAAAGCAAGGTGGTACCGCGAGTGTAGTCAGATCATATACTCGTCCTTGCCGAATCGAGAGATTCGGTGAGGACGGGTATTTTTTTACGGCTACGCTCAAATCTGTGATTCGATATGAGGAAATCACGATAGCAAGCTCATACGACGATTGTGATTTTTCAATTACGGTATTGCTGAAATCCGCAATGGAGAGAGGCATGGTTAACGGAAGAGGGAGGATAAGATGAAAGGCAGATATGGAGAATTCGGCGGACAGTATGTTCCGGAAGCGTTAATGCAGGAACTTATAGATATAGGAAATTATTATGAAGAAATAAAAAATGATCCTAAGTTTGTATCTGAATATGAGCGCCTTATGAAGGAATATGTGGGCAGACCGTCTTTGCTTTATTTTGCGGAAAATATGACGAAGAAGCTCGGAGGGGCAAAGATTTACTTTAAGCGTGAGGATTTAAATCATACCGGAGCTCACAAAATAAATAATGCAATAGGTCAATGTCTTCTTGCAAAGAGCATGGGAAAAAGAAAGGTGATAGCGGAAACGGGTGCCGGTCAGCACGGTGTGGCGACCGCTACGGCGGCGGCACTGTTAGGACTGGAATGTGAGATTTTTATGGGTGAAGAAGACTGTGTAAGGCAGGCATTGAATGTTTACAGAATGGAGCTGTTGGGAGCCAAAGTAAATCGTGTAACCTGCGGAACAAGAGTTTTGAAGGATGCGGTAAACGAGGCAATGATGGTTTGGGCGACTTGCTTTGAGGATACAATGTATGTCCTCGGATCTGCGGTGGGGCCACACCCTTTCCCTATGATAGTAAGAGATTTTCAGAGCATTATCGGTAGAGAGGCGAGGAAGCAGATTTTGGAAAGAGAAGGTCGGCTGCCGGACATCGTGATCGCCTGCATAGGCGGCGGCAGTAATGCGATAGGTATGTTTACCGATTTTATAGATGATAAAGAAGTTAAATTGACGGGTTGTGAAGCTGCAGGAAAGGGAGTTGATACTGATGAGCATGCAGCTACATTGAACAGAGGCAGTGTGGGAGTCTTTCACGGGATGAAGTCTTTGTTTTGTCAGAATGATTACGGTCAGATAGATGAAGTCTACTCCATATCTGCAGGCTTGGATTACCCGGGTGTAGGACCGGAGCATGCAGAGCTGCAACGCAGCGGTAGAGCTGAATATACGGCTATAACGGACGATGAGGCGGTGGCAGCCTTTGAATATATAGCACGCACGGAGGGAATAATATGTGCGATCGAGAGTGCTCATGCCGTAGCTCAGGTTATGAAGCTGGCCGGGAGCATGGATAAAGAAAATATAATACTCGTATGCCTTTCTGGCAGAGGAGATAAGGATGTTGCATCAATAGCACGTTATAAAGGGGTTGACTTACATGAGTAAAGCGATTGCAATAGAAAGAGCATTTGACAGAGGGAAAGCAATTATGGTATTTCTGACAGCGGGGGATCCTTCTATGGATGCTACGGCGAAGTTTATCAGAGAAATAGACGGAGTTGGAGTTGATCTCATTGAAATTGGAATACCGTTCTCCGATCCGGTTGCAGAAATTGCGGAGACTCAGGCTGCCAATATACGCGCTCTTGAGGCGGGGGCAAATACTGACAGTATCTTTGACATGCTTTCAGGAATCCGTACTGAAACAACAGTTCCTATTCTGTTGAAAACTTATTTAAATCCTGTATTTCACTATGGCTATGAAAACTTTTGCAAACGCTGTATGGAGGTCGGCATTTCGGGATTGGTAGTTCCGGATATGCCGTTTGAAGAAAGAAAAGAGCTTGCGTATATATGTGAGAAATTTTCACTCGTTCTCCTTTCAGCAGTTGCACCGGCTGAAAGGACTCGTATAGGGATGATTTCAAGAGAATCACGAGGCTTTATTTATATATCCGCACCCAATCTGAATTTGCAGGCTGTTGTAAATGAATCCGAATCGCAGCAAGCGGATAAGGGTTTCCAAAGAACTCTGAGCGGAATAATTTCATGCATAGGTGAGGAAACACGAATTCCGACCGTTTTGTGCGTGAGTGACGGCAGTCCGCAGATGATAGCAGAAGCGGCATCTAAGGTCGACGGAGTAATGCTGGAAAATTTTGCATCGGGTATAATTTGTAAATATAAATCCGAAGCATCCAAGGTTTTGTGTGAATATATATCTGAATTAAAGAAATTAATAAAATAGCTGTATTAATGAAGAAATTTTGAGAAACTATATTTCTATGAATTTGGAATTTAAGGGTGCACGCAGGGTGCAACACTTTCGGTGAATTTTAGGTGATTTTACGCTATTATTAAACACATTTCGAAAGCATTGAAAAAAGCCGTTCAAAGCGATAATTCCAATCGTTTGAACGGCTTTTTATGTCTGGCGCACCACCAGGGATTCGAACCCGGGACCTTCACATTCGTAGTGTGCTACTCTATCCAGCTGAGCTAGTGGTGCATGTGAATGACCTATGGAAATGATATTCAACGCATATAAGTATACTCTGTGTAGAAATGAGAAGTCAAGGGCAAAATAGAATTTTCCAAGGTAATTCCGAAAGGAATAGAGATAAAAATGCAATCTGCAGAAAGAACTCCGAGAGAATATCCCAAGGTGTTTTGAAAGTAATAAAGATAAACAGGCTGAAATAAAAAGCTTAAATCTCAGCCTGTTGTTTATAGACGGTTCCTGTGTTTACTTATATTGAGAAGTTATGTATTCTTAACGGCTCTTTCATCAAAGGCTTGCAGTATTTTAGCAACCTGTGCTCTTGTAGCAGGTGATGAAGGATTGAGCTTATTTGACGCTCCTTGCATCATACCCGCATTAACCGCCCATTTCATAGCGTCGGAAGCCCAATACGAGATGCTGTTACTGTCGGAAAATGTATTGATATTCAGCTTGTTTGATTCAAATGTAATATGTGAGCTTGCGGCATATCGGAATAGCACGGCAGCGATTTCTTCTCTGGTAATAGTGGCATTCGGGGCAAATGTGGATGAGGAGTTGCCTTTAACTATACCGTTTGAAGCTGCCCATGCAACATACGGTTCATACCAGCTTCCGGCAGCGATATCCTTGAAGGCTGAACGCTTATAATCGGAAGTATTTATACCGGACATTCTGCCAAGCACGGTTACGAACATTGCCCTTGTCATGCTTTGTTCAGGGGCAAAGGTCTTTTCTGACACTCCTTTGAAGTAGCCCTTCGAAACGACATAGCTGATTGGAGAGTCATACCAATCGTCTGAGTTTATATCGCTGAACAGAGTGTGTGCGGGGATTATGTCCGTGTTGTTTGAATTCTGTAAAATCTCATCGTTTGTGGTAGCTACAGGAGGTTTATCAGCGGGCTTTTCAATAGGGGCTGCAGGCTCGGTCGGAAGCGCAGAGCCACCGCCACCTCCGCCGCTCGAACCGCCGCCACCGCCTGAAGAGCCGCCACCTCCGCCCGAAGGAGGCTTGGGAATTGCCGTAAGAGTTATGGGCAGCAATTTGACGCTCCCCTTGAGAGGGTTGTAGTTGGCACTGTCTGCAATTACAGTGGTTTCACTCGGATAATAGCCTTCTGCGGAAACCTTTATCTTATAAGATCCCGGAACATCTATAGGGTAGGAACCGATAAACTTGGCTGCGGAAATAGGATTCAGCCCTATCTCTGCGGCATTATTTATAGGCTGTATAATATTATTTTCTTCAAGTTCGGAATTTATCGTTTCTATTATTGCATTAGAAATATTTTCGTTGGAGGAATTAAGTAGCACAGGTTTTAAATATACATGTTCACCCGTTATGGAATTATCATCCTTCAATTCGACTTTTACGGAGCAGCTTGTGAGCAGCGGTTTGAAAGTGCCTGCAGCTTCCATATATCCGGAACAGTTTATACGATATTTATATTGAGCGCCTATTACTGAGCTTTCGTCATCGGAGCTGAGAAGCTCGGAATATGTACCGCCGGCATCGCTTGTGATATCTCTGTTCTCGGGGAACTCCGCTTCGATTGGAGCAATACTGAGTTTAAGCTGCTGCGATGCGATTTTGTTGCCGTGAGTATCGGAAATCAAAAATGACAGTTTGCTGACCTTATTTAAAGACTTGGAAAGATTTGCCGCAGACATGCCGCCGACTTGGTCCGTTTGCTCATAAACAAGCTTTTCTATAGCTGCCCTGAAGTCAACTATGCCGTAGCCGTCATAATTATGAGGATCATTTAAATCGTGAGAAGTATTTTTTAATATTTCAAAAAACTCACTATGATTGATACTCGGCTTGATGCTTTTCATCATTGCTGCAAGTGCCGACACCTCCGGTGCGGCAAAGGATGTCCCATTCAAAATCTTATATCTGTTATTCAAATTCAAGCCGTTAATGACAGAGCCGGGGGCAGCTACGTCTACGGATGAAGCATTTTTTTGGGAAAATGCAGAGAGCTTATCGTCTTGAGTTGTAGAAGCTACGCCTATCACATTATCGTAGGCGGCAGGAATTTGAGGGACATTTTCTATTCCGAGTTGTATCCAAGCAGATGCATCAGTCTTATTTCCGTCATTGCCTGCGGCAGCTAAAAGCAATACGCCGGAGGCGGAGGCTTGATCACAGAGCGGTTTGAGAGGGTCGACATAGCCTTGAGTATTTATAGACCTCATTCCCCAGCTCATATTGATAACATCTGCGCCTTTTGCCATGGCATACGGAATGGCTTCAAGTACATTATCAAGGCTGAATTTGCTACCGTCGGTAACCTTGATCGGGAGAATTTTAACAAGCGGAGCGATGCCGGATATACCTTCGGAATTATCCTTGGAAGCAGCTATTATGCCGCTTACGCTCGTTCCGTGTCCGTTGATATCGGTTACAGCGGATTTTCCGAATGAAGGTGTATTGGAAGTGTAGTTTGCAGCCAAGTCCCAGAGTATCTGATCATTGTCCAAATCGATGTGTTCATTCAGTCCCGAGTCCAATACCGCTACGGTAATACTTTCGATCGGCTCAGCTACGGCTTGACCTTCAAATCCGTTTGTCCACGCATAAGGAATTTCGAGCTTAGGCAGATTCCATTGCTCTTGGTAAAGCGGATCATCGGGGTTATTGTAAGAAGAAAGCTCTGCACCGTCGTATACGTTATCAGCTGTATTTGGAAATGTGAATGTTTTTTCTGTATCACTTAAATAGAGTGTGAAATTCGGAATTATATATTCTATACTGTCCGGATCTATGAAGTTTTCGACAACTGACTTTTGCAGAGCTTCACCGGATTCGGATACAAAAATACCGTCCGAATACTGCAGTTCATAAATGCCGTCAACGTTCTCAGCTACAGCGGTGCTATCAATGATTTCATCTCCCGACAGTTTTGTAATGAAGCTGTTGACAATGCTCGGTTCACTATAAGCTTCATCCTTGAGTTTGAATATAAATCCGTCGTATTCACCTTCTATGGAGTTTGGGACTTCTCCTCTGATAACTTGCTCCAGCAGTGCATTTTCGACGGAGTACGCAGGATAAGTAAATTCGCTCGCAAGGCTCGCCTGTGCCGGAATCAGGCATAGTATGATTGCTGTTAAGACAGCAGTTATCTTTTTTAATTTAAACATTTTGATATTCCTCAATTAATCGAACGGCTAAGAGTAATCGAACGGTTAAGAAGTCATGATTTTAACTATATCGAGAGCCGTAGAGCCTGCAGGTATGCTGAAGGTTCCATATTTAAGTTTGCCTTCGGCACCGGCTTCTTCTATGGCGGCATAAAGTTCCGATTCATCTCCTATGAGCTTGGCATCAATCAGCAGCTTTGCTATATCGGTATCTGTAGAATTATTCGGAACGGTGACGGAATAGACGATATTTTCATCAGGGGCAGTCTCATCCGAATTGTCGTTATCATCTGTTTGAATATCCGTGGTTGAAATCTCTATCCCGTTATCGGGTTTATCACAATTTACGCCAACATGCGATTCACTTTCAGGGTTACTGTATTGAGAAATTATGTCCACTCTCCAGAATATAAGAAAAGCCGCTGCGGCTATTATAATCAAAGTTATTACTATGTCACTGGTATTATATATAAAATCTCTTATTTTATTCATATCCGATCTCCTGTGCAAGCCTTGTTGTGTTTGCTAAAGCTGTTGAAATTAGCCGATTTATTTGATTATACTATCATATCTTTCAATTTTAAACAATTACAATCAGTTTTTGTGATAATTCATATTTGAAAAGTGAAAATAGAGGAGGGATATAAATAAAATTTGAATATTTTGAATATATCGGAACTTTTTCAGCCTCGAATCAAGATTTTCCAAAGCCTTGATTCAAGAAAACAGTAGCGATTTACCTTGTTTTAGTGTTAGTATATAATGTATCGGATCGGTTTTGATTATATGGAATCGCTGCATATATTGTGAATTTGTCATAGGTTTAGATTTTTTAAGCTTGGCTTTTATTATCCGGAATTTCCTTATAACAAGCAGTACGACAAATGTAAATGAAAGCGATATTGAGCATAAAACATGCATAGCGATATTGCACATAAAAAACGATAAAACATGCATATTGATATTCATGAGACAATCCGATTAAGTAAAGATATTAAACGTGTATCGGTGTTTGACGATAATATATATTTGAAGTAATGATTGATATTATAATAAATGAAAATGATGCGCATCAGCGTCTGGACAGATTTTTAAGAAAGTATCTGCCGGGGGCACAGCTGAGCTACATATATAAAGCGATTCGCAAGGACGTGAAGCTTAACGGCTTGCGTGTAAAGAACGATACTATGCTTGAGGCGGGAGATTCGCTTAAATTGTATATTTCAGATGATATGCTGGAAAAGCTTCGTCCGGAAAAAAAGATCGGAAAACGAAACGGGGTAAAACGCAGCTTCGGTATAGCCTACGAAGATGAGAATATACTGATTGCTGTTAAGCCGGAGGGTCTGCTCACTCATGGTAATCATAAGGAAAAAAAGGATACTCTCGTGAATCAGATAACGGATTACCTTATTGAGACGGGAGCTTATATACCGAGAGTTGAAAAGACCTTTGCGCCTGCGGCGGTAAATCGTCTGGACAGGAATACTTCGGGGCTCGTCATATTCGGAAAAAACAGCTCCGCACTCAGGACACTGAGCGATATAATAAGGAATCGCAACGGTATAGAAAAATACTATCTGGCAATAATAACAGGTGAACTGCATGAAAAACTGCATCTCGAAGGAAAGCTGACTAAGGATGAAGAACTGAATATCGTTAAAATCGACAGTTTTTTAAAGCGTAGTGAAAATGAAGTGATTACGATTGAAAATAAGGATATTCATGCAACCGGAGGAAAGCATATAGAAACGGAAGTTAAGCCGTTGGCTTGCAGAAACGGTTTAACACTTACCGAAATCAAGTTGATTACCGGGAGAACGCATCAAATCAGAGCACATCTGGCAGAGGCGGGGTATCCGATTCTCGGCGACGGAAAGTACGATAAAGCCGGCAGGGGCGTATCGACAGCGAGAGGCTTGGAACTGCGTGGACAGATGTTGCATGCGTACAGACTTAAATTTGATGAGAACTATAAAGCAGCGCTTGCGTTAAAATGCGGAACGATTACAGCCTTGCCGCAGGGACGTGCAGGGGAAAAATGGAAATTACTTTTTCCCGATATGGAAAAATACATTTCTGAATAAAATAAAAGCCGATACATACTTTCGACGGAGGTTTTAGATAAATGGATGACAGAACAGAAATGGATATGGAAGAACAGAAAAGCAGGAATTTTGAAGAGCAGGAAGATTCTGATGATGTCGATGAAGAAATTCCTGTGAGAATGAAAAGAAAAAAGAAAAGAAACCGTCTTAAAGGTGGAAGTATGGGAAAGCTTAAGACACTGATGCAGGATGTATTTGTTGCGATACTTATAGCAATTTTGTTGTACCAGCTGATGACACCGACAATAGTGAAAGAGCATTCCATGGAAAATACTCTGAATAATAATGACTACCTGCTGCTGTGGAAAATGGATGCCCGTATGGGGAAAACGCCTGCATATGGGGATATTGTTGTATTTCGGAGCAATCTAATGGGAGAAAACGGCAAGGATAAACTATTGATAAAGCGTGTTGTCGGTTTGCCCGGCGACACCGTTGCAGTTAGGGACGGAACGGTTTACAGAAACGGTAATCCTCTGGAAGAACCTTATACAAAGGATGGCTTTACCACCGGCGGAATGGATGAGAGTATAGTTCCTCCCGGAACACTGTTCGTGTTGGGCGACAACAGAGCCGTAAGCATAGACAGCCGTTCGGAAATGGTGGGATTTGTAGATGAAGGCAGATTGATAGGAAAGGCGGTTTTCAGACTTTTTCCTTTCGATAAAATAGGCGGGTTGTACGACAATTATCAGAGTACACCGAGATAAAGGAGTTTATATGGGAAGAAAGCTCGTGGCATCAAACAAGAAAGCTCGCCATGATTACTTTATAGAAGATACATATGAAGCGGGTTTGGAACTGACAGGGACGGAGATAAAGTCCATACGCAGAGGTCGTGTTAATCTCAAGGAGAGCTTTGCTCGAGTCGACAACGGGGAGGTTTATGTGTACGGTATGAACATAAGCCCGTATGAGCATGGAAATATTTACAATGTCGATCCCTTGAGAGCCAGAAGGCTGCTCCTGCATAAGAGTGAAATCGCCAAGCTGCAGAGTGCCGTAATGCAGAAGGGTTTGACGCTTGTTCCGTTGGGATTATACCTGAATGAGAAAGGGTATGCAAAGCTTGATATTGCTGTGGCAAGAGGTAAAAAGCTGTATGATAAGAGGGACAGCATTGCGAAAAAGGATGCGGACAGGCGTATGGACAGACTTTTAAAGTCACGCAACAGATAAAGAAGAAAATCGCCTATTGGATATGGGCGATTTTAATTTTAACGGAAAGGAACATGAGTGCAGTTTACGAGAAGCATGAAATAAATCTGCGGTATCTCAAACAGCATGCATATTGTGACACTTATTTTCAGGTATGACGGGAGGTCGCCGATCCTTGAGCAATAACAAACAGTATACATTGTGCGGACAGGATGTAAGATAACATTATGAATTGATAATTATGAGGAGTATTGGAGATGTTTGCACCTAAAGGTTTGCAGAAAATAGGCGTCGATAAGATTTTAGGCTATGTGCTTAAGGATCCGGAAAATAATCTCCCGAGACTTGCCGAATGGATAGACAGATTTGCAGGAGATTCTTTTGATTCGCAAAAACGGCAAGTCATAGACGCAATAATGAATAAAAATAATATCTATAACGGACTTCTGCTGCGTTTGCTGAAAAGTACCGATATAAATGTAGTAAAATCTTTGCTGTTGAATTTTTTTATGAATGAACACATGAAAGGTGCGGAACGGCGCAAAGCTTTGAGAGAAAAGTATAAGTGCAATTCACCTCTCACGATAATGCTGGAGCTCATAGAGCCGCCGGACAATTCCCGAAGTGACGATCTGAGAACTCCTATTACTTTGCCGTTTAATACAATTGACAAGATCGTACGTCAAGGCAAGGAACTCGGCATATATGTTTACATATTGGGAGGCTATGAACCGCTTCTCAGAAAAAATGATATAATTCGTATTTGCGCAAAACACATTGACTGCGTTTTTTTGTGCTTTACAAGCGGAGCGCATTTAGACGATAAATTAGCAGAAGAAATGTTAAAGCTGAAAAATTTTGTGCCGTTTATAAGCTTTGACGGTGACAGGAAGCAAATGGACAGTTCGCATGGCGAGGGTTCATTTGAAAAGGCGGTCAAGGCTATGAGTATTCTCGGGAAAAAACAGCTTTTATTCGGAATATCCTGTTGCTATACAAAGGAAAGCTTTAAATATGTAATTTCTGAAGAACATTATAACAGAATGCTGGAGACAGGAGCTTATTTTGTAAATTTTCATTATTTGGGATTAAGTGGGGATTGGACTTCGGCTCAGTTAATCAGTTTGGAAGAGAGTGAAAGCATACGAGAGAAGCTCAGACAATTTCGTGCGGAGAAGCCGTTGTTCGCTTTGAATTTTCAAAATCCCACAAAGAATTTGAAGGGCTGTATGGGCGGCGGCAGAAAATATATGTATATAAATGCGGGAGGAGGGATATTGCCTTGTGAATACCGGCGTGAAGCAGTGCTTAATATACAAGAATATTCTTTACTTGAAGCTCTGTGTGAAGCGGAGTTTAAGTTGTACAGAGAAAAAGAATCATTAAGAGACTATGAACGATGCCTGTGCCCTGCTAACAGAAATTTGTTTGTAGAAGTAGAATAATAAGATTTTTTGATAGTGCAGTTTTCGAATTGTCAGCGGACAGCTGTCAACTGACAATGAACAGACGACTTCACTTGCAGAAAGGATAATGTTAAACTGATAAAAAAATTGTACTTATTTAACATTGACTAAATTTAATGTATATATAATATGAAATTGGGGTATAATTGTTATAGTAGTACGAAATACAGCTATAAATATGGGGGTGTACAGGTTTCGACGGGGGTGTTGAAGCAGGAGAAGCGAGCCGTAGTCTCCCGGTCTACGTTAAAAAGGGAAACTTAAAATTAAACGCTAACGACAGAAACTTCGTAGCACAGGCAGCGTAAGCTGCCGCTTGTCGGTCCTGATTCACTCGCAGATTAGGGTTGCCGGCATAATAAATGCGAGAAATTCTGTGCGATATTCCGGTAGCACAGAGAACTTAACGGAATAGCGGAACGCATAGCCTGCCGCTTGGGCGATGCGGAAAGCGAAATTTTAAAACATCGGCTGCGCTCGGAGATGCTCTTGTAGAGATGCTTTCGGACATGGGTTCGATTCCCATCACCTTCACCACAATGAAAAAGAACCTTAGGGTTCTTTTTTTATATAAGGGAATCGAACCCATGTAATGGGTGAGAAATTCGCATGCCTGAATTGCGCAGAGACGGATGAGCAAAGCGAAACCGGAAATGCAGAGCAATTCAGGACAGCGGAGAGAGGGCAAGCCCGAACGGAGGAGAGAGTGCGCAAGCAGGAACGTTCACCTTCACCATTTTTTGGGCTCAGAGAGTAACATCTCTGAGTTTTTTATTTGCAAGTGATTGGGAGATTTTCAACGGATGCGGCGATTTTATAGGAGCAATTGAAAGAGCATACAAAGCACGTATAAGCCTATACAAATGCGTATAATTGGGGATAAAACTGGGGATTTTTGACTATGCTTGATGGGGTACACGGGAGCCGAAGTTATCGCATGTTTGACAGGGGGTATTTCCTCTTCACATTTGAGGAAGATGGGTATGGTAGAATACCATGAAGAATGAAGAAAAGAATTGGAGTTTGAAAGCCATATGAAGACGAAAACTGTACTTAAACAAAGTGTTTTTCCAGCAGATATAGATAAGGTGTATTCACTTTTGAGAGATCTATCTACCTTGCAATATATTGCAGCTCCCTATGCATCGTTTGTTCCTCTAGAGAAAAATGAGGATATGAAATGGAGCCCGGGGCAGAAAACAGCTTTTAAGTTCAAGATGTTTGGAGTAATACCCTATGGAATTCATACGATAAAAGTAATAGATTTCTCTAAAGATGGAATATATACAAATGAAGGCAATGTACATGTTCCAATATGGAATCATCGTATCAAACTTACCGATAACGGAGATGGCACAACGACATATAGTGACGAAATAGAAATTGGCGCAGGAAAGAAAACAATTTTTGTATGGCTATGGGCAAAGTGCTTCTATAGACACAGGCAGAAGAAATGGATTCACTTATTGCGAAAATAGTTTCAAATTCGCAAGATTACATGGTGCGAGAGCACCGTTTACAGGTATAAGTTGGACGGCAGGTGGTTGGAGTCCACCGAGTTAAATAAGGCGGCCGATAAACTCGCCGAAGCAAGAGGCGGACTGAAAATCCGCAACTCTTCCTTATACTGGCCGGGACTGGGGCAGATGCACAATGAGGGCAAATTAACACCTGAGGCGGTGGAAGCCATCATGCTGGAGGAAAAACCAAACCAGAAAGAGCGGATTGTGCTGCGAGGAGAGCGATTCAAGGACCTGTTCCCAAAGATACCAAAACTACCTCTCCCTGTCTCAAAACGAGAGGACTATGTGGCAGCTGCCATGGAACATTACGGAAGATTTCTAAAGCGGCAAGAGCGGGATCAGGAACGCTGATTCACTCCTCCCCTATAACCCCTCCTCTAGATAACTAACAGTACTAACCGAAGAAGAAAAAGAATAACAGGCAAAGAAAAGCGTTTGAGTAAGTTCAAGCGCTTATTTTTATGCCGGAAAGGAAAACGAAAATGAATTACGTGAAATCAAAAAAAGGCGGGAGGCTATTCTCCTTACTCATGGTTCTGGCCATGGTTTTAACCAGTGTGCCGGCAGCGTTGCTTGCCAGTGCTGATGAAGTTTATGCAGATACCATAACCGTGAAACTCAACGTGGATGACAAGGAGTATATCTACGGCGGTAGCGGTGTGTCGCATTGCTTCACGGCGACGGTAAACGGAAAAACGAGGCCGGCGTACTGCTTGCAGCCTCATCTGGTTGCTCCGGATTCCGGAAACAGAAAAGCAGCCGAGATAGCAGACAGTAACCGTGTCTCCCAGACCATGTACTACTGCTACGGCTATCCGGGACAGAAAAAGTTTGCAAGCTGGCTAAAGAATAACGGATATGGCGATCATGCTTCCGGCATGAACTTTTATACGCCCTATGCATCAAAAGGTGGCTCGCGAATGCGAGCCACTTACATGCTGAGACTATGATTACACAGGATATATTTCATCGAGGATACGTGTGAATACTTCATGCAGAGCATACCGGTGTAGCCGCATAGATTCAGTAGAGATGTAGTCTTCATCAATAGCTTGGGAGAAAGCGCAATAATCTGCCTTTGTTTGTTCGTCCACAAAAGGGGCATTAGGATCATGTTCATAATCGATAGAGCTTGTGTGCATATCTGCGGCTTTGGCAAACCTTGTAGAGCCAATTTTGGACTCAAGATGTTTAAGCCCTTTGTCTTTAGTTTCAATCTCGATATGAGCCATTTCTTCTAATAACTCTGAGAGTCCTTGGCTATGCAGAAGTCTATTTAAGGCGTTCTGTGTTTCGGTAGGGAAATACTTAGCAGAAAAATTATTGCCATCAGTTTGGCCAGTATTTTGTCGCAGGCTTTCTATCGCATCCTCATCAAGACCAAGGTAGGTGCATGCATCCTGCATTTGAAAAGTACTACAGTCTGTTTCTCCGGTCAGAAATCCAACGTTAACATTAAAATAATCTGCTAGTATATGCATGTTTTGGTAATCTGGTAACCGTTTGGGGTATCCCTTTCCAGGTTCACCAACGTGTGTCCAGCGGGATAGCATTGTTTGAGTAAATGACGTTTCATATTTAGCATTTATGTCTTTTGATAACTGGCTTTGAGTTAATGGGGAGGAGTCTATCTTATCAGCTAAACGCTTATTCCATGTTTCTATGATGTGCTCCTCTATATCGTGTACGATATATTTTTGGTTTGCATTTTTCATAATTATTACCTATTAATTTCTTGAAAGATATCACTTAAACCGATTATACTGAGTACAGGATAAAAAGTCAAAGAGATGCTATATTTCTCGGAAGGGAGGGAAACCATGACATTGAAAGAAATAAAGCAAATGCTATCTGAGCACAAATATGAAATAATAGTTGGAGCTGGGGTTGGGGTAGCATTAGTAGTTGCATTAAAATATGTGTCTACTCGTGAAGTAAAAGCTACTATTGGTGTGACGGAGATAATTGCAGATACGAACAACGTTGTTTCGCGGTCAGAACAATTGATAAACGTAAAGCAACATGTTCGCAATTTACCAAGTGCATGGAAGCCTTCGCAAGAAAAATTATTACTTGCAAAAGCACTGTGTATTCCCCTTGGGCCAAACCAAACGATTGTTAATCCGTATTGTAAAGTTGTTGCATAGTAAAACGGAGAGGATTCAATGGCTAAGTATAAAGTGAAAATGATTTATCCAGACGGGACAACTGATATCGAAGACGAAATATACGATACGTATGAGGAGGCTGAGGAAGGCGGGCTATATTCTTGTAGTTGCTATTCACTCGGCGGGGAGATCCTCAATATGTCGAATCCAGGTGATTATCCACTTAGCGATGAGGATGCGGATTTTGTAATTATTGAGGTATAACAATAGGTTCTAATAATTTAGAAATGACTATCCTATACATAACGGAGAATCAGAAATGGTCCTCCGTTTTTTATTGCAAGGAAAGGAGGTTGCGAATGCCATATTACATACAAGAAGAGATTGAGCGAGCCAGGGAAATGGATCTTTTCACTTACTTGCAGAGATATGATCCAGGCGAGTTGGTACACGTGCACGGTAAGGAATACTGCACTCGTACTCACGATAGCTTGAAGATTTCTAACGGAAAATAGATGTGGTGGTCTAGAGGTTTTGGCGGCGTCTATGCTCCGGCAACACCAAACAAAGATATGAAAGTGCCTGCAGCCATCACAGAAAGATTGGAGAAAGTTGGTATCAAAGAGATTATCTTTCACTTGGACAATGACTTTGCTGGAAGAGAAGCGACAAGAAGACTCGCGGAAAAGCTGCAGGTGGAATACAAAATCCGTGATGAACCGCCTCTCTACGGCAAGGACTGTAACGATGAACTGCGGCAGCACGCAAGGAAATTTGAACGAGTAAGAAGAGAGCGGAACAGGGATGAAGCGAGGTAAAAAAACCGAAATTAACTTTAATATTGACAATTAACGTATTTAAAGTTAATATAAACAAAAAGAGTTAATAGGTGTTTTTATGGTTTACGAACTGGGAAAACAATTGCATATGCAGTTAGATGTTTCAGAGATAAAGGAAAAGGGAGGACTTCCCATCTATTTATCTGTTAGAACTTTGTACCATGTGCACGGGGAGGGTGTGGATTTTTTGCTTGTCGAAGTGCCTGGCGATACAACTTTCAAAGTGCAGCAGCTTGAAAAACAGCTGGGGGCATATCAGTCGCATTATAAAATGAACGCCGCGTTTTCTTTCGAAAGGCTTTCGCGTTATCAAAGGGACGCCCTAATACAAAGGGGGATTCCTTTTGTTGGATTGCCAGGGCAAATATACTTACCGTTCTTAGGTATACTTCTGCAAAATCGTTTTCACGATGAGCCTATCGTGATGGTGGACAAACTGACACCCATCGCACAAGCTTTGTTCCTCTTACTTGCCTACAGCAGGGATGGTGAGAACTTCAGCAAAAGTGAGGTTGCAAAAGAGCTTGGCGTGACCAACACCACGATTACCAGAGCTTCAAAGCAGCTAAAATCCATCGGTGCGTTAAAAGAAGAGCGCCTCGGTACAACGACATTCATGAAAAAATCCGCATCTGGATTAGAATATTTGGAGTTAGCAAAACCATATCTTATTAATCCGATTCAGAAGGTCCTATATGTCAAGGAGGCAGCTGGCACAACGCTTCCGGACGCGGGAGAGACGGCTTTGAGCAACTTGTCTATGCTAAATCCTCCGCTGATTAAAACGAAGGCAATATGGAAAAATGATGCGAAGTCTGATAGATTTATCGAGGTCGATCCGCAACTGGAGAGTGAACTAGACTATGTATGTTTGGAACAGTGGAAGTACGCGCCTACGCTCTTTGCCAAAGATGGGAATGTGGATCCTATTTCCTTATATTGTACGTTGCGAGATGCAACGGATGAGCGTGTCGAAGGAGAACTGGAGCAGATGATGGAGGATATTGTATGGCAGTAATGGGACTGGAAGCTTTTAGAGAGCGCTTTAAGGAATACGAAGATTGCTATACCATTATTGGTGGAACAGCTTGCGATATTTTGATGGCCGAAGCCGATCTTGACTTTAGAGCAACGAAAGACATCGACATGATCATTTTTTTGGAGGATCGGTACCAAGAATTCGCTGAAATCTTTTGGGCCTTTATTAAAGAAGGTGAATATCGCTGCGGTTGGAAACAAAGTGATGAGGCACACTTCTATCGCTTTACCGAGCCGAAAAAGGGATATCCGATGCAGATTGAATTGTTTTCCAGAAAGCCGGATTATCATCTTGAGATAGATACAGGGATAGTGCTTATTCATATTGATGAGGAGGTGTCCAGTCTTTCGGCAATTATGTTAAACGACGACTTCTATAATTTCATGATGAGCGGAAGAAAGAACGCAAATGGGATAAGCATTTTAGCTGCAGAACATATTATTCCATTCAAAATGTATGCCTGGTTGAACTTGATGAAAGAAAAAAGTGCCGGAGAGCATGTGAACAGCAAGGATTTGAAAAAGCATAAGTATGACGTGTTCCGCCTTCTGCAGATTGTTCCAGCCGGGACGAGAATAGAAACAATGGGAGCAGTCAAGGATACGGTGCTCGCCTTCTTATCAAGTATAGAAAAAGAGGAATTAAATCTTGATTCAGTAGGAGTGGAGTTCACAAAAGATCAAGGACTTGAACTTTTGCGGCAGATTTACAACGCATAATAGTAGACAAGCAAAATAGAAATTAGTGATGAAACGGAGGCAACGCCCTCCGTTTTTTATGCATAGGGCGTATAAGCCCGTGCTGAGCACACAGGGTGTGCGAAGTATAATC
>JBQNCA010000024.1:0-23209 GCA_052169645.1 Anaerovoracaceae bacterium | reverse complement strand
TACTATTTTTTAATAAATAATTCTTATATAGTTCAAACAACAAATATGACTTACCACATCTTCTGATACCTGTGATGATTTTAATTCTTCCGTTATTCTTTTTCTTGATTAATTCATCTAAATATTGTTTTCTTTCTATAAGCATATCACCGTTCCCTTTTTATGAATAATTTATACGGGATACCACGTTTTTTATTTATACATATTTTATCATATTCAAAGGACAAAGGCAATTACAAGGAATAATTTTCGTGGCATAATATATTTTTTATTCCATATTCCAATTATCATCTTTGATATCTCTTTTTTCACCATTAAATTTTATTGAGTTTTTACTTACCCAAAATAAGAAAGCTATTTTGAATTTTTAAGGCTTATTTTACACTTAGCCATAATATCTCGGATACCTTTTTATCTTTATTGCTCTAAAAAAGTCTTTCCACCATCTTAATAAAGGCAATTATACATGTTCTCCCTTATCATAATCTTCCCAAGTAGGAATATTACTCTTAATTTAAATTACAAAGCAGAAAACGTCAAAACTCATATGATGCAACCTTTACATTCCAATCTGGTCTAATTCAAATCAGCTGTAGCTATCACTTGGATAAGGACAAGATGAACTTTACATTCCAATCTGGTCTAATTCAAATGATGGAATAGGCTTATCTTTAAGCCCCTATTCATATCTTTACATTCCAATCTGGTCTAATTCAAATATAGAAATCTATCCAAAATTCATAGTAAAAAAGAGTCCTTTACATTCCAATCTGGTCTAATTCAAATACAAAAAATATCATATGGAAAAACGGCAAACATTTAACTTTACATTCCAATCTGGTCTAATTCAAATTAAAACAAGTTAAAAACAGCATAAAGTATTTATTGCTTTACATTCCAATCTGGTTTAATTCAAATGCAGGAAATCAAGTGTACTATGCGATAGATTTCATATCTTTACATTCCAATCTGGTTTAATTCAAATGAAAAGACATGCGCAGATGCAATTTTATTGAGACTCTTTACATTCCAATCTGGTTTAATTCAAATCTTAATTGTAAGCTCTGACGCAATGAATACTTTTACTTTACATTCCAATCTGGTTTAATTCAAATTTTCTTGACTTGTTTGCTGAATTCCCCAGCTGACATCTTTACATTCCAATCTGGTCTAATTCAAATGGGTATTGGGAGTACACGAGCAGACGTATTTAAAAACTTTACATTCCAATCTGGTCTAATTCAAATTACGATGCCGTCTCGTCTCATCAAGTTTATGTCCATCCTTTACATTCCAATCTGGTCTAATTCAAATTTCAGAAACTGAAATGATTCATAAATATCCTGAAGTACTTTACATTCCAATCTGGTCTAATTCAAATATAACAGATTGATAGAAAATGATTTTTTATAAAAAACTTTACATTCCAATCTGGTCTAATTCAAATTTTTCTAACATTGCTATTGCTACCCCCGTCCTGTATTTACATTCCAATCTGGTCTAATTCAAATAAGAGATACTGCTGAAGCACTTAAAAAAACAGTCGGCATTTACATTCCAATCTGGTCTAATTCAAATAGAAGTAAGTGATGCTTCGGCAGATGAAAAGAAAAATTTACATTCCAATCTGGTCTAATTCAAATAATATCTCAAATTTTTAAAAAAGGATATATTTTGATTTACATTCCAATCTGGTCTAATTCAAATGGATTAAATGTAGCAATGCTGGCAAGTCCTATCGCTATTTACATTCCAATCTGGTCTAATTCAAATTAATTTTATGAATAAGAATGAAAATATAATTATTAAATTTACATTCCAATCTGGTCTAATTCAAATGTAGTGGATTATAAAGTTCCATATAATATAATGAATATTTACATTCCAATCTGGTCTAATTCAAATAAAAAGAGAGAACATAATATAGAGCTTGCCGACTATAATTTACATTCCAATCTGGTCTAATTCAAATTCCTTACAAGGCATTGCCGTGCCTGAGTTTTTATGAACTTTACATTCCAATCTGGTCTAATTCAAATTTTATTAAAATCAGATGCAGCCACATCAAGTGTTATCTTTACATTCCAATCTGGTCTAATTCAAATTCAAAGGAGAGATAAGTTCTATCTTGGTGCATACAACTTTACATTCCAATCTGGTCTAATTCAAATTTATTGTCATCTATAAAAGTCAGTGCGTATCCGTGCTTTACATTCCAATCTGGTCTAATTCAAATAATCTTCTTCCGAAAGTGATGGCGGATTTTTTATTCCTTTACATTCCAATCTGGTCTAATTCAAATATAGCATCACAATATTTAATCACACTCTCTAGCATCTTTACATTCCAATCTGGTCTAATTCAAATCATAAGTATAACACATTATATCATAAATACCAATAGGCTTTACATTCCAATCTGGTCTAATTCAAATGGCATCCCTGTCGAAGCTATTGAAGATGTCATCGATCTTTACATTCCAATCTGGTCTAATTCAAATCAGAGAAGCTTTAGACAAAGCTATGGAAGTCTTGGAACTTTACATTCCAATCTGGTCTAATTCAAATCCGACAGGAGCATTATATATCGCTCCTGCGACCGCCTTTACATTCCAATCTGGTCTAATTCAAATTTTTAGAAGGTTTATCTTCATCGTTTAAAGATTCATCCTTTACATTCCAATCTGGTCTAATTCAAATTAAACCCTGTTTGTCTTTTACACGAAGCCCTCTTTTCTTTACATTCCAATCTGGTCTAATTCAAATTGCATAAAGCTTGGACAGATATACTCTGTTATCCTCACTTTACATTCCAATCTGGTCTAATTCAAATTTAGTATTTCTAATAGATTTAGTATTTGATCTACTCTCTTTACATTCCAATCTGGTCTAATTCAAATTAAAGACCCTCTTTATTTGTCACTTTTTCCGAATGTGCTTTACATTCCAATCTGGTCTAATTCAAATTATACCATTTCAAGCATAAGCATTTTAAAACCTTTACTTTACATTCCAATCTGGTCTAATTCAAATACGCTATAAAGGGTTTTATCATCGGCGGTATTTTTTCTTTACATTCCAATCTGGTCTAATTCAAATTTGAATCTCAAATGTCTAAGGTGCAGGCTATATCCTTTACATTCCAATCTGGTCTAATTCAAATGGATAAGTGAACTGCACGCTTGCATATTCACTTGTAACTTTACATTCCAATCTGGTCTAATTCAAATGTGGGAACTTAATGTTATCTTATCTCTCGGTGTAAAGCTTTACATTCCAATCTGGTCTAATTCAAATCCTCATGTGGACACTTACGGAGTACCTTGCCTTGGCTCTTTACATTCCAATCTGGTCTAATTCAAATGCGGCAGAGCAATCCATGAAAAGAATAGAATCTTTATACTTTACATTCCAATCTGGTCTAATTCAAATATGATATGGTAGGTGAGATTGATGATATTATCATATCCTTTACATTCCAATCTGGTCTAATTCAAATATACAGATGAAGAAAGCAAGAAAATAGCTATTGAAACTTTACATTCCAATCTGGTCTAATTCAAATCCGTTTCATTACAAGCCTTAATTTCAGTCGGCTGTAAGCCTTGATTCTGTCGACATGCTTTTAAAAAATATTTAAATACAAAATATTTTACATAAAATTCATCTGAATTGTCACTATCCACAGTATTTACAATACATTGTCGACCTCCCGATTTTTTGACTTCATCTCCTATCGACAATTATATAAAATTTATATCATCCTGTGCAAGTCCTATGATATTTTTATCTAACCACCTTGAATTGCGACTTTTGAAAACTATTACAGAATCGCAGGTTTCATCTATTTCTTTTTCTATCAAATGTTCCAATTTAAACAAATCCGACTCTGATATATCTCCTTCAAAAACCGATTTTTGAACATGTTCAAGGTTTTGTTTACACAATTTAAAAACCCTGTTCCATCTTTTGCTTCCATTGCCTTCTTTTGAAATATCGTATACAAGAATTACATACATAACTACCACCACATGACAAAAGGTTCGTATTCCTTTTCTCCATATAGATGCTTGATAAGTTTATAACATTCCAATCTCATCAAATACCTATAACTCACATCCCTGTTTAAAAGCTTATGCTTTATCGTACGCTGCAAAGTTTTATCATATTCCGCAAGTATCAACTTTGATCCTGCCTCTTTCATGTGCAAATAATTCAGACTCTTTGTGAAATGTTTTTCTTGAATTTGATTTCTGTTCAACAGGCTGAAAATCAATCTATCCGCCAATAAAGGTTTGAAAATTTCTGCAATGTCAAGACTGAGAGAAAATCTGCTTACACCCGGTTCGTGCAAATAGCTTACTGTAGGATTAAGCTGTGTCTTGTAAATTTCACCCAATACTGTCGTATATACTAAAGAATTCAGATATGAAATCAAAGTGTTTATCATATTATCAGGCGGTCTCTTTACCCGCTTTTCAAAATCTATATCCTGATCTATTATCTCCTTCCAGCATCCATAATATATCTTATGAATATTACCTTCCACACCCATAAGCTCCGTAACTGATACAGCTCTGTTCACCTCAATCAGCAAACTTTCAATTTCTTTCATTTCCTGCTCAAGAGGTTTGCCTCTGCCCTTGTAATATCTGAGATTCCTATAAATATTCTTTCCTGCGGCTTCAACAAATTTCCTTGCAAGAATTATTCTCTTATCCGGATCTGCATAATGCTCCACCTGATTTACCAACAACTTGCCGGACACCTTAGTCTGTCTCGGCACAAGGCTTGCCGCATAAAAATCATAGTAATTAAAAAAGTGTACAATAATATTGTTCTTGGACAAGAAACTTACAAGCTTTGAATTTATATTATCATTACCGAAGAAATATATTTCCGCAATCGCATTAATCGGAATATCTCTCTTTTCCCCACCTTCCGAAGTAAACCTTAGAGTATTATCTTTTCTGCTCAGCTCACCGTTTTGATAAATATATAAACTCCTCTTCATGATAATCTCCTATATCATGCACAAATCATAAAAAGCACAATTTTTACAAATACTTTTCTCCTCTATATCAGGTATAATTAAACTGCGTAAAATATTCATAATATCAGATATATCAGCTTCAATGACATCGATATCCTCCTGTTTCAATTCCACTTCAATACTTTTCTTTAAAAGCGGATAATCTATCTTGGCTTCTACATCATTTACTCCATTCTTCTGAAGATAATACAAATAATACTTTACCTGCCAAATCGAAGCTTCCTCTATTTTTCTGCTCTTTTTAATCTCATGAATAACTCTCGATTTTTTAATAAAATCAATATTTATCTCGTCATTAATCAGAATATGCTTTCGTTGCGAGCTGTATGTATTTTCATCAAGAAATTTTCCTATATTCACTGCTTCATTTTCATTTTCCATGTTTATATGGTTACAGCTGTACCAAAGTTTTCGCTTACATACATGATAGTAATAAATCATCATTCCTGTGATTTTTTTATTAATCATAAGAATATACCATCCTTATCCTTTATTCGCCGCAGTCCGAATTTAAAATCATATTTTCCTTCATGAAAAAAAATCTTTTCGTAGTTTACTTCGATATATGAGTTAAAGTTGATAAAGCTGTCAGGCTCCACAGATAAAGTCAATTCATTTATGGATTCTTTATGTTTAATTAAATACTTCATAAGCTTGCGAATCTCAGATTCTGTGGAGCCGTAATTCTCGACATTCCTCTTAAGCTCTTTGATTTTATTTCTAATATTGTCTATCTCGTTCCTATGGACTTCAATGTCCGAAGAGTAACTTTCATAAACGCTCTGCGGTATGACTTTAAAGGATATTATATTTCTTAAGGCTTTTTGTGCCTCATCCTTGCTGAGCTGATTCGGGCTTAAATTCTTTATATAACAATAGCGATTATCATAATCATCTAAATAGGATTCCCCTAACATCCGTGTTTCATTTTCAACACTTCGCTCAAAATTGCGAATTTTTTCAGTAGTATAATAATCATCTATCATTTTAACCTTATCAGCTTCGCTCATCTTTCCTTTTCTTGAAGACGAAGCCCACTCCTTTAAAGCATCTTCAGCAAGATAAAACAATGAACAATACATAATGCCTCTCATTTTGCCATCCATGCTTCTTCCATTTTTCTGCTCTCTTTGTCTGAAAAGATTCTCATGTGGCTTTGTATATACAAACACATTAGGCTCATCTATAGATTTTATTCCTTTGCGATTACATCTGCCCATTCTCTGGAACAATCCGCTCAGATCTGAAAGCTCTGTAAAAAGATAATCAAAATCTATATCAAGGCTTGCTTCAACTATCGACGTCGCTATCCAAATAATATGCTTTTTACAATCAGTTTGTCCATCGGCAGTTATCTGTTTTTCTTTATATGTCCTATCCTTTACTATAAATTTGGCATGGATGAGATTTATTAGAGACTCTTTGCCGAATTCATCATTTCCATATAAGTCCGACTGATTATTCTCAAATTCCTCCGAATCTTCACTCATCAATTCCGATAATTGCTCATAAAACTGCTGTGCTGATGAAACAGTATGTACTACAACTAAAATTTTCAAGCTTTCTTTATGTTTATTATTTCTGTAAAATTCAGCAATATCATTAGCACTGCAATAATCCTCACGAATTTTCACATTATGGCGAATTTTTTCATTTAAAAACCGTTCTTCTGCAATAATCGGCGGTTTTTCAAAATCATCTTTCACAACTTTTATTATCTTATCATGGATAAATGGCGGCAAGGTTGCTGTTGTTATTGCAAATTTCCCTCCGAATTTTACGATTTTTTCTATCGCATATATCAAAACCGCCAATATATCGGGAGCATAGGCTTGAATCTCATCTATAACTACTTTGGAATAACTCAAGGTCGCCAAACTGATTTCATACGAAGGATATTTAAACACAAATCTCAACAGTTGATCAGGTGTTGTTATTGTAAGCGGTAATGACAATGCCTTTGTGTTGCTGTAATATTCCCAGAATTTTAAATCTTCGTCCTCTGAATGAGCATCTTCCGAATACTCCGATCCGGAATTTATATAAATATTTTGGGTATCACCATGGAGCAGTCCCAGCATATATTCTGATTCGCCTGTATAAAAGCAAGATTTCAGTCTATAATACATAGTATTTATAGCGGTTCGTAAAGGCAATACATAAAAGCCCTTATTGTTGCCTGTCCAAAGAAGAGAAGCTTCTGTCTTTCCAAGCCCTGTAGAGCCTATGAGTATCAGATTTTCATCGCTGTGCCGCTTTGCAAAATGCTGCATTTCGTTCCACTCAAATAAATCTGCTTTCCACTCATGCATACGCTCCAGTAGATCTGTATTCGGAATTTCTATTTCACGATGTGCGCTCGCACTGTAATCACATTTATGAAGAAAGCCCTTTACCAACACGGACTTCCTGTCAGATTCATTGTTCTTCTCCTTTATTTTCCTGAAACGCCTTATCCCCATGCTTTTATATAAATCTGAAAAGTCGCAATTATCATCCATAATATATTGATATATCAAATTTAAATTTTCAGCTATAAGTCCTCTTTCTTTAGTATCCCTATCAATATATTCAACATTATCAACATAGCTGTGGTGATTCAAAATAGCATGAAGAATAACTTCAATTTCACCTGCTTTCAAGCAAAAACGCTGTTCTATATCCCTATTCAAATATTTATTTGCAATGTAAAGAGAAATTATGTTGTGAGGAACTTCTATTTTACTATTGAACTTGGATTTTTCATTTATACGTTTTTGGAAAAGAGGATTGAGCTTACCACAGTCATGAAATATACATGCCAGTGCTATCAGTTCAAGATGAGGAACATTAACACATTCATCCAAATGAAAAAGGTTCTCCAATAAATTTTCTGTATGAATATAAATAGATTCGTCTTCCTTGGCTTTATATTCTCTGAATATTTCCGGAATCTCCGCCTTCAGCTTTTCTCTATCCTCTTTTTCCATATCTGTCTCCTAATTCAAATCCACTATATATCCACCGTCCTCATCGTACCATATGTCATGAGATTCTGAATCTATCATGAAATCTGAAGCATAAAGGCAAGGGATTTTATTGAAAATACGGCGGCTTTTCTCAATATGATAATCTTTTGATACAAAATAAACCGTTCCCATTGCATGATTTTTCATATCATCATTTGCCGGCAAATAGATTTCATTATCAACTTTCTCTTTATTTAAATACATCCTGTATCCGTTCGGCATCCTTTTATCTTCATCTACACCGTTTGCCAAATCCACATACTTAATTTCCACAAGATCTATAAAATCTTCACTTCTGCCCAAAGCTACAAAATTGTACTGATTTTTAAGTATATCATCCAAAACTTCATCTGAGGCTTTAACATGAATCACCAATTCCAACTCATAGAGAACTTCTTGTGTTTGAACGCTTTTTGCAAGAGTTTTAAAATGGCTCATAGGAATATCGTACAAGTTTTCTCTTTCCGATCTATATGCAAGCTTCAAATTATTTATACGCTCGTCCCCGGCTGCGATTTCAGCTTTAATACGCGAAATATAACTTTCTCCGCTCTCGTCTTTAGCTGATGCCAATGCTTTTTTTAAAGCTTTTTTCTCTTCCTTCCAGGCAAGTTCTTTCGGTTTTAAATCGGAATTTCTGTAATTGTTAAGACGTTCATTTTCAGAATGTAATTTTATATACTCAGATAACTTTTCTTCATCGAACGTCTGAACCGTTATTCTATTTTTAAAACTGTTGCTTGTATTTTTAAGAGCTTCTGCAACTTGTATATATCCACCGCTATAAGATTCGGGATTGCTGAGCCATATAAGAATATTTCTATCGTCTTCAAGATTGTTCAACAAAGAATGATTTACATAAACTTCCCGATTCATACTTCCGTATTTCCCCTGAACAGATATATCCATAGGGTGATATTCCGTATATCCGCAAGCATTGTGCAAAGCTCCGATTACGGTCGAAAAAAAAGGAAGCGGGTAAGTCATTTTATTTTTAGTCATCTCCGCTCTGTTATACACTGCCTGGTTTTGTCTGAGCTTAATCCGCAATACCTTCATAATATTCCTTCACCTCATTTTTGAGATCTTCAAAGAATTTTTCTATTGAAATCGTATTTAATTCAGCTTTTATTTCATCTTCATTAGAAAAATTCCCGCCTTCTATAAGTCCGACTCTATAGCCTTCATTAATCTTGGCTTTTAAATTTTCACTGATTAACACCCTATCAGCTTCCATATTTACTACATTTTCAAAATAATGAGTTTTCCTGTTTCCTATACCGCCTATAACAAGCAACGGTTCCGCATTATCCATATTTCCTTTAACTACAAGTGATAAGCATTTTACAGCCTCAAGCAATGCTGTAACCCTATCGGTTTTTTCGGTACTATCGGCCTCTGCGTTATAGTTTTTATCTACACCGATTCTGTCTAAATCTATAGTAATGCTATACTTTTTAAGTGATTTATCATATTCATACTGATAAGGCATCAATCCCGCTTCGGAGGATTTATCCTGAAGATTTATACCATGTTCCTCAGCATAGGTCTGTGCCATAAATAAATTATTATGAAATCTTGTTTCATTTATAAACGGAGTAAATGCTATGGCATCCGTCAGATAAAACGAGCTTTTTCTTATCTTGGTAGTCTGCGAAGTGTTCATATATCCGCCCTCCAACGCTCTGTTGTTGCCGGCATTAATCTCATTCGAGACAAATTTTTGATTTACTTTCTTGTCAACCTCAACTTCCAAATCATCATACAGACCGCTTTGAATCATCAAAGCATTTTTAAGACTTTCTCTTGATCTTATGGCATGAGTTTTCCCATTTTTATAAACTTTCTGAACGCTCCCTATATTTCCGAGTCCTTCTCCATAATTTGCTGTCATATTTGCAATAATGGTAAGTGTAAGTGCCTTGTTTTTCATATTGTTGTTCCTCCGCTATCAGTTTATGCCTGTTTCATCGGTTTTCTTTAAATTTGAATTATTTGAAAGCATAAGTTCATTTACAAAGTCATATGCCAAATTCCTGTTGCCGTCAAAATCCGCTATTACCTCATGCATAAACGGAAATGCTATTTCTGTATATGAAGATAATTGCAGCATCACATCCAAAAATCTGGACTGATCGTTTGCAACCAATGTACTTGCCAGCTTCTGCCTGTAAGCACGAATTTTATTTGTCTGATTTCTGCTCACAAAATATCCGACCACCTGCTTTGCCGCTGCTCTGGATGCAGCAAATCTGTTTTCCATAATGTTTCCGCCTTTCTTACTCCTGTAAATTATTTCATTAAATTCAACCAATCCCTTTATCAAAGAATTTTCACTACTTTCCTGTTTATTATGATATTCAATTTTAAGAAGTCGCTCTATAAGCGAATCTAATTTCAGACCGTTTATGAGATTATATGTAAGCTCATCAGAAATAGATATGTAAAGATTTTCGTTTACCTTTACCTTTCTTCTAAGAATTCTGTCTATTTCATAACCGTTTCTTCGGCATTTATCTGAAATTGCAGTAAAAATATCTATTGCAGATTTATGCAGAATTATTGTTTCATATGCTTCCGCCTCCGACTTTATACGTATAAGCTCCACATCATGTCGTAGAAATGTACTCCCATGTACATAATTATATAAAAGGCGATTCCACTCATTTCCGTCTTCCGCATGTTTCCGCAAAAGTTCCTCAAACATATCATTGTTTGAAATCAAATATTCTATTTTATAATTATTGTTTATAAATATAGATTCTCTGCCTTTTGAAAATGCAAAAGGAATATAATCAAACTCAACAGCATCCTCTCTGTTACGGCTGTGTTTATTCATAGAAAATCCCATTGCATTTGTCTTTCGGGTTTTATCGACATAAAAACCCCATATTCTGCTAACATCGGAAGATTCGCTTCTATACCTTGAATAATTCAAAAATTTTCTATATCCCGATTGTGAATGCTTAAAAAGATCTGTAATCAAAAATAAGCGATTTTCATTTAGAAGATTTAAAATTTCGTTTTTATTATTGCCATCGAATGTAATTTTACTAAAAATCGTATTCATAGCGGCTTTAGTATGAAGCGTATAATTTATAAGCTTTATCTCTTCATTCGTCCAAGACTCCTTATCAAGCATAGCCTCTACCTGCTGATGCTCTAAAAAGAATCTATATTCGGCAAAAGCCAGATATGCTTTATCCGCCTCATATGCATCCGTGATTTCTTTGTTCGGAATAATATCTTCTATATTGTAATAAAGATTCATTTCCTCTATTTCATACCTGTTATTCCAATCATTCCAACGGAAAAATCGTATGAGTCCCACTGCCGCCGCCGAGTACATCCATTCAGATATGAGAAGCTTTCTATTAAAGATTCTACCTCCGACATTAAAGTTCCCTTCAATTATCATACTTTCATCTCCTCACCTCATAATTCCTTCAACAAGTCCGAATCCTGCATTTCGCCTTGAACCCAAACCTGTCTTATTGATGTGATCTAAAATATTCTTATCTCCCTTTATGTAAAAAGAGCCTACACTTACCGGAATAAATATTGCAAACGCCGGAACAAAAGTCTTTTTTAAACCCGAAAAATCATATTCAAGAGTATCAATTTTTTCAGCCATATAAGGCAGTTCCTCTTTTAACTTCCGATTGATTTCCATAGCAAATCCGGCATCCTCTACCGTAAGATAATCATCCTTGTTTTCATCTCTGTTATGGCGGCGAATACATATCGGTGATAAAACCTTGAATCCGACAATTTCTTCTTCTATATCAAATTCTTTAACGAGTCGGATTTTCTTCAGAACCCAAGCGTTATCCATACCTATATTAAATTTTTTATCTTTCATGCCGAGCAAAGCGGAATAATATATCAACGCAGTCTGTACATCCGATATTTTCAAAGTCATGTCAACCTTAGTGTCCGCAACCCGCATTACTCCGTTATCAAAATTAGGCTTTGAAAATCTTATCGACCATGTCAGTGATTTGCTGTTTGCTCCGTTATCATACAGTTCCTTATAAAAAGCTCCGTCCATATATTCGGAAATAGCCTTTTTAAAAAAACTGATTACAGTTCTGCGGTAGTCGGCAGGCAGCTTATCGCCCTTAAGTTCCAATGCTACATGATATTTCATTACAATTCCCTCCTGATGTTCCAATTTGGTATAATTTAGATTGATGAATAAGTAAGACTTAAAATTTCAATTTGAAATATTCTATAAACCTGACAAATCTATTTTATCATATATAATTTAATTTTTAACCTTCTTATTTATTTATTATCATAGATTATAAATTTAATATATAGATAATTTTAAATTATGATATACAACTCCTGACAAAACATCCAATCCGTCCGAGTACTCAAAACAAGTAATCGTGCTATGTAAAAGATAAGGCATCAAAATCTTTACCATTCATGAACTCATACATCGTAATCTCACTAGAAAAAAGACACCGATCTTTCGATCGATGTCTTTTTTCCACCTTTGCACTGCCGGAAATATATTGTGCTTTTAATGCAGCTTGCCCTGCGGTTCCATTCTTTAAAACCTTGATATCCTGAGCTTTCCGAATACTTGTCATATTCTAGAAATGAATTCCTCATTCAGAATTATTCTTAAACGAATTGAGAAATTCTATCGGCATCGCTATAATCTTCAGGTCATTTAGAGTCGCCATAATCGTAACTGATTGAATAACCGTCTTTATATTTTACTGTCATATTAAGCTTCTTTTCCCCGTCAGGTATTTCCACATAACAAATTCCATTCTCGAATTTATCTGTAATATCTATGGTCTGTTCGTGATAATAAACTATTACTTTTCCGTCATCCTTATACTCAACCTCAGGACTGTTCAATTCATCCATCAACTCTTCCTCTGTCAACGGTCGTTCAGTTCCGTCATCCTCAATTGCTACACCTCCGCCTGATTGCTGCTTGGCATTTCCGGCTTCATCTTCATAGGTCAGAGTATATTGTCCATCCGCCACTTCCATGACTGCATTTTTCTGATTTCCATGGATCCAAAGCTGAACGGTTTTTTGAATGCCGCCGATATCTGCAGCATACGCTGCCGTTGTGATTCCCAATAACAAGACTGCCGCTACCAGCACAGGTACAAATTTTCTTACATAAATTCTATCCGCATTTTTCATCGACTTTACCTCCACTATTTTATCGGAGGCATGGAGCACCGAAAATGTCCTCTTATATCTTTCATTATTTTTCATCATTCCATTCCTCCATAAGTGCTTCTTTAAGAAGTGCCCGTCCTCTATTCAATTGACTTTTAACCGTACCCTCACGGCTGCTTAAAATTTCTGCAATTTCCCTGATACTGTAATCTTCATAATAATGCAAATGGATTGCAGTTCGATATTTTTGAGGTAGCTTCATAACGGCTTCAAATAATCTGCTGTCTTCCGGTGCATCAAATACAAGCTCCTCCATATATTCTTCCCATGCAACTTTGTTGCGTTTCCAAAATGAAGTTCGTATGTCTTTTGCACGATTGATTGCAACTCTCAAAAGCCACGCCTTGATATGTTCTTCATCGGAAAATTCTTTTCTGACGGAATAATATTTTATAAAGGTATCTTGAACCACATCATCTGCATCCGTTCCGTTTCGGCAAACATTGAATGCCGCAGCAAACACATGATCCGCAAACCTCTCATACGCTTCATCAACTGTCAATTTCAAACTTTCACTCCTCTGTAATTTTGAAGGTCCTTCAACTATAACACGATTCAAATACAAAAAAGGTTGCAAAAAATATTATTTGCATATTCCATGCAGTAACCCTTATAAAAGAGAAAAAACTCGGTTTTGAGAAGTAATTAACGCCAAAAAGAACAATGCATCAAAAAATAATAAAAACCTTGCACATTGAAAACTCAACGAATGCAAGGCTTATATTCATGGTTGCGGAGGCAGGACTTGAACCTGCGACCTTCGGGTTATGAGCCCGACGAGCTGCCAACTGCTCCACTCCGCGATGTGTATTGATGTAGACATAAAAAAGGGCGAATCTTGCGATTTCACCTGCACAAAAATTGCTTTATAAATTGGTGCCGGGAACCGGGGTCGAACCGGTACGATCTTTAGGATCGCAGGATTTTAAGTCCTGTGCGTCTGCCAATTCCGCCATCCCGGCGAAAAAGGAATGGCTCCAAGGGCGGGACTCGAACCCGCAGCCTATCGGTTAACAGCCGAGTGCTCCACCATTGAGCTACCTTGGAATGCCGACATCTTTGCAACACATTATCGCTGCAACATGAATGAGTATATCTTATTGCAAATATAATGTCAATACATTTTTTAATATTTCAGACTTGCATTTTTAGTGTTTTTTAATAATTTCTATATTTACTGTTATACGATGCTTCAATTCGAAAATTCTTAGCTGCATCAGGATATCGTATCCTCACTGTGCTGAATTGAAACCGCCTGCAATCCATGGAAAGCCGTCTATTATAATTGCATGCTGTACTATGCCCCGGTTCCGCACCCAATTTTCTACCCTGCATGGTGTTTCGTGCATAATGACATACACAAAATAATACGTCACGTGCAATATCTTACGTTTAAAAAAATATATATTCAAACTCAATTTTCTTAAAATAACAGCTCAATAATGTTTTTTTGTTAGTACAATACATTTTTTACCATAGAAATATGATAAATTATTAAACATTGTGCATTTTTTAACTCATTTAAAACTATTTAGACACTCAAATTCCTTTATATATACAATAATATCTTATGTGATTTATAAGTATGCAAATGCTTCTCTTTCGTGATTATATTAATAATTGCTCCAATACAATTTAAAAATTTTTTAAGTAAAAAGTCGCATTTTTCAATCTATTCACTATAAAAAAAATAAAATATCATTTTTACAATTATCTGTTTTTTACAATTTATATTTCACCATAAAAAAAATCCGTTTCTTTAAATATTGCTATGTTTGTTGTATAAATAATACAATCTACATACATTACGTCTATTTTCGGCTTTAATCGTTAAATTATTGATTATCGTTGAAAATTTGACATTGAAACATACCTTATGATATCTTATAAACTACAATCAGACTGTTTGTCGGACTTTGCTGCAAAATCGGATTTTTCCATTTTAAAGTATCATTTTGACAATAAAGTCTGTTTTATGACACTTTTACTTTATTTAATTAAAACATTAATTTCAGGAGGAACACATGGCTAAAGAACTAGTTATTAATTCCGTCAAGTCTTTTGAGGACGCTTTACCTGCGATCCGTAAATCTCAAGACGAATTCGCGACTTTCACACAGGAGCAGGTAGATAAAATTTGTGAAACAGCTGCTATGGCGGTTTCCAAGATGCGTATACCTCTCGCAAAGATGGCTCACGAGGAAACCGGTTACGGTATAATGGTCGACAAGGTTACCAAAAACCAGTATGCATCCGAACATGTATGGAATTACATGCGCAATGCAAAAACTTGCGGAGTTATCGAAGAAAACGAAGCATTCAAGACTAAGCGCATAGCCGCTCCTAAGGGCGTTATTGCTGCAATCGTTCCTACCACTAACCCTACATCAACTACTATTTATAAAATATTGATGTGTCTCAAGACAAGAAACTCTATCATTGTTTCTCCACATCCAAATGCTGTAAATTGTACAATTGAAGCAGCAAGGATTATGAGAGAAGCCGCTATCGGAGCAGGACTCCCTGAAAACGTTATCAGCTGGGTATCCGTACCTTCGCTCGAAATTTCCGATGTAATGATGAAGAAGGTTGACCTCATCATCGCAACAGGCGGTGAAGCAATGGTACATGCCGCTTATTCTTCCGGTACTCCGGCTCTCGGTGTAGGTCCGGGTAACTGTAATGTTGTTATCGACGACAGTGCCGACCTCAGACTGGCGGTAGAATCCATAATTCATTCCAAGACTTTTGATAACGGTATGATATGTGCAACCGAGCAGCACATCACAGTTCTCAAGAGCGTTTATAAAGAAGTTAAAGCTCTCATGAAGGACGCTCGCTGCTACTTCCTTAACAAGACTGAAGCTGACAAGGTTGCCGCAGTATTCTTCAATGAAAAAACTCACGGCGTTAAGCCTACAGCCGTAGGTCAGACTGCAGTTAAGCTGGCTGAAATGGCAGGTATCGATGTGCCGCCTGAAACTAAGGTACTCGTAGCTGAAACGGATGACACTTCTCATGACAATGCATGGGCTTGCGAAAAGCTTACTACAGTTCTCGGTATGTACAAGGCTGATAACCTTGACGATGCTTTTGAAATCTGTGCCAAGCTTGTATTTGAAGGCGGCGCAGGTCATACTGCTGCTATGTACTGTGACCCTACAGATGAAGATAAGATCGAGAGATTCGCAGAAAAGATGAAGGCAGGTCGTATTATAATCAATACTCCTACATGCTTCGGCGGTATAGGTGATCTCTATAACTTCGACATTGCTCCTTCACTCACACTCGGACCTGGTTCATGGGGCGGATCTTCTTATTCCGGAAATACTCAGTACGAAGAACTGTTAAACATCAAAATTGTTGCAGCAAGAACGGAAAACATGCTCTGGCTCCAGCTGCCTAAGAAGGTTTACTTCAAGACAGGCTGCACACCTGTAGCTCTGAAGGAAATGAAGGATATTTATAACTTCAAGAGAGCATTCATCGTAACAGATGCCAACCTCTATCAGATCGGTGCCTGCGACTCTGTTATCAATCAGCTCCGTGATATGGGCATAGAAACAGCAGAGTTCTTCGACATTCGTGTTGACCCTCAGATTCAGGACGCTATGAAGGGTCTCCCTAAGATGCACGAATTTGAACCTGATGTAATAATCGCTGTAGGCGGCGGTTCCGCTATAGATACTGCAAAGATTATGTGGATCATGTACGAAAATCCTGAAGAAGGTTTCCTCGACATGGCTACTATCTTCCTCGATATCAGAAAGAGAATCAGATTCTTCCCTGAAATGGGCAAGAAAGCTAAGCTCGTCTGCATACCTACTACAGCAGGTACAGGTTCAGAGTGTACTCCGTTCACAATCATATCTGATGGCAACACGGGTATGAAATGGCCAATCATAGGTTACGAAATGATGCCTGAAATGGCTATCGTAGATGCCAACCATATGATGAATCTGCCTCCAAGAGCTACTCAGGCTTCAGGTTATGATGTACTCACTCACGCAGTAGAAGCTTATGTATCCACATTCGCTACTGACTACACTGACGGATTCTCGAAGACAGCTACTGAACTCGTATTCAAATATCTGCCAAGAGCTTATAAATCTGCATTCAAGGATGCTAAGCCGGATCCTGAAGCTCGTGAAAAGATGGCTGACGCTTCTGCAATCGCAGGTATCGCATTTGCTAACGCATTCCTCGGTATCAACCACTCACTGTCTCATAAGTTAGGCGGATGGTTCCACATACCTCACGGTACCGCAAATGCACTTCTCTTCCCTTATGTTTGCAAATTCAACTCTCAGAAGCATCCTTATCATATGGGTACTTTCTCTCAGTACAAGTATCCTCAGGCATTCCAGAGATATGTTGAACTCGGTGAGCTTATCGGTGTAAAGGGTAAGAACGATGAAGAAACCTTCGAAAACTGGATTAAGGCTGCAGAACAGCTTAAGAAAGATGTTGATATCCCTGAAACAGTTTGCGATTGGCTCGTAGAGGCTCACCCTGAAAAATCTGCTGCTGATTGGGAGAAGGAATTCCTCGCAGCTGTAGATCAGATGTCGGAATGGGCATTCCACGATGCTTGCACAGGCGCCAACCCTGTATATCCTACTATCGCTGAACTCAAGCAGTGCTACCTCAGAGCATTCTACGGCAACAAGAAGTTTATCGAAAAGTATGGCGACGTTCTCGAAGTAGCTGTTGATAATCCTATAGATACTCACGCAGCTTATCCGCTCGGTAAGACTTCTGCTATCGATGCAGAGCTCCTCGGCGGCTTCAGATAAACCTTATACTGAAATCGAAACGCTTGATAGCATAAAATGGGAGCTGATGCTGATGCAATCCGGCATCAGTTCCTTATTCATATCAGTATAAAATAAGGAGAATAAGCATATGAATTGGCTCAATGTTCCTAAAAAAGTTTATTTTAAAAGAGGCTCCATGGCAGTGGCTCTCAAGGAACTTTCTGAAGTATACGGCTTCAAGAGCGCTTTCATAGTCTCTGATGCACAGCTTTATCGAGACGGCATTGTTTCAAAGGTAAATAATTTTGTATCCGAAAGAGGTATTCGCACCTGCGAATTTTTCTCACTTGATGCAATCCCGAGCTTTGAAAATATAAGAAATGCAATGCCGAGCATGCATGAATTTAAACCTGATGTAATCATCGGTGTTGGCGGCAGTGCCGCTATGAGTGCTGCTAAAGCTATGTGGATGCTCTACGAAAATCCGGATTTGGATCTCAAGGACGCCTCAAAAAAATTCAATGCTGCGAAAGCGGGCGACACTTCTTTCCCTAAGACCGGCGAAAAAACACAGTTGGTTCTCGTATCAACCAAGCCCGGCTCAGGTGCGGAGTGCACGCCGTATTCCGTGCTTGCGGATGACAGCGGCAAGAAATGCGTAATAGCAGGTTACAATCTGTTACCTCTTATTGCCGTAATAGATGCAGATTTTGCTCTCAGCTCATCGCCTGAGCAGATGAGAGATTCGGGACTTACCGTATTGACACAGGCGGTCAGGGCTTATCTTGCTCCAAATGTTACAGATTATGTAAAGGGATTCTGCAAAGATGCGGTTCTCCGTGTCATAGAGGATCTTCCTACAGCTGTAGCAAAGGGATCTGCTGTGCCTGAAGCTGTAGAAAACATTGTAAATGCTTCCACTCTTGCAGGTATGGCGATAGGAAACGCTCAATACACTATTGATCCGGAAGCTGTATGGTATCCTACCCATGATGAAAAATCTCCTGATGCGGATACCAAGGCTAAAATTGTCGAGCTTGCAAAGGCTGTAGGAATCTTCGGCAAAAATGACGACGAGTTGTTTGATGCCTGGATTGATGCATGCACAAAGCTTCACAGACTTAAAGCGTAAAAATCTTTTATGATAAAGTTTTTTATAATCTGAAGAATCTTGCACTCAAAGGATTCTATCATAAATCGAAAAGATCGTACCTTACACGGTACGGTCTTTTCGATTTATAGGACAAAAATGCATATAAAAACCGCTATATATTTTGAGAAATCAAAATATATAGCGGAATGATAAAACTCTCTCGAAGCTATTTCATAAACTCTACTTGATGACAGGATTTTTCAATTGTTCCTTTGAAACGACTTCACCAAACTTCATTCCGGCTACAGCACTGCCTGCTAGTATAAATACCGCCGCTCCTGCTGCTATCATCAAAGGATAAATCAATACATAATTTTCCGGTAAAATTGCAGGCAGTATTGCCAATGCGCCTGCAGGCGGAAACAAAATCTGCGATTTATAAAATATCACGGAAATTATAATCACCGTTAAAATTACAGCAACGGTCATAGGCAACTTCAGCTGTATATACAGCAGCAGTACGGAAGCAGCCCCTACCGTCGCACATATCAAGATCAGCAGATAAATCTTCAACTTCTTGTTTTGCAGGGGGCTGCTCTTGCCCGCAAATGTCAGGAGGGCAACGATCAAGGGCGGCGCTGCCGCAAATTTAAAACCTGACATTACAGCAGCGCCGCCTGCCGCAAATACTATCGGAAAGCAGGCGAGCAATCTACTGCGTTCCTCGATACTATCAAAATTTTTCGCTTCAGATTTTGAATCGTTATCTACAGGCTCGCCTGCTCTCGGAATTAAATTTGCCCGTTTCGCCACGCTGTTTGAAATCAACGTGGCAAGCGTTACAACAATTACGGATACAGGGTACGTCCAGCTATGCGCATTTGTAAGAACGGGCAATACACATGCAGACACAGCCGGAAGCAAAGCTGCCTGATAAGTAATCAGTAAAAAAGATACAAACGCATATGCTACACATATTGCAGCCAACATGGAAAACCTTTCCAACCATAGACCCGGTGATTCCGCATCAAATATAAACCGTAAAAAAAGCTCTCTGTAAATTGAAAGCCACAGCCCTGCCAACGCCGAGATTCCCATTATGAACATAAATAATCGTTTACTGATATTCCACAAAGGCTTATCTGCTATAAGCATACCTATAAATAAAGCCTCAGCTTCCGGAAATATCATTTCGGGGTCCCCTAAAATTTCAGATACGACAACCATCAATGTGCATAATATTCCCGTACATATATATCTGAAAATTTTAGCATTATTATAAATCAAGCTTCTCATAAACATCGCTTTCCAAACTTAAACTACACAAATGTAAAAAATACCCTCCGGTATAGCAGCAGAGGGTACTTCAAATTAATTTACGTTAATCTTTAAATGCCGTCATCCTACGATACGAGCAGTATCCCTTGCAATAACAAGTTCTTCATTTGTAGGTATTACAAATACCTTTATTGAAGAATCCGATGTAGATATCAATTCTTCTCCGGCTGCATTCTTTTCAGTGTCAATTTTGATTCCGAGACCCTCCATATTTGAGCAGATCATTTTTCTCATAAGAGAGTCATTCTCACCTACACCTGCGGTAAATACTATGGCATCCGCACCGTTGAGCTGAGCAAGGTAGTTCCCTATATATCCCTTTACTCTGCGGGCAAAGATCTTGAGTGCAAGCTCCGCTCTGCCTTCCTTTTTCTCAGCAGCTTCATCTATCACACGCATATCATTGCTGAGTCCTGTGATTCCGAGCATTCCCGACTTTTTATTCAGAATATTCAGAACCTCTTCGGCACTGAGATTTTCTTTCTCCATTATATAGGTTATAACGGAAGGATCAATATCTCCGGAGCGTGTTCCCATTACCAAACCCTCAAGCGGCGTAAGTCCCATACTCGTATCGATACATTTTCCGCCTAAAACCGCCGAGCAGCTTCCGCCGTTACCGATATGGCAGGTTATAATCTTTGTATCTTTCTTATCCTTCCCAAGCAGCCTTGCAGCTTCTTCTGAAACGAAAAGATGGCTTGTTCCGTGGAATCCGTACTTTCTTACCTTATACTTTTCATAATATTCATACGGTATGGCGTAGAGATAAGCTTCAGGAGCCATAGTCTGATGAAATGCGGTATCGAACGTTGCAACCATAGGTACATCAGGCATTACCTCACGGCAAGCTTCTATGCCTGCAATATTTGCAGGATTGTGAAGAGGTGCCAAATCGATATTTGCTCTTGCCTTTGCCATTACCTCATCGGTAATCAGTACAGAAGCATCAAAATCCTCTCCGCCGTGAACAAGTCTGTGCCCTACAGCACCGATTTCACTTACATCACTGATGCAGCCTGTTTCTTTATCTGTAACGGCATCTATTATCAGCTTGATTGCAGCTGCCGTACCTTCTATAGGAAGCTCCTTCTTAATCTTTTCAGAACCTGTCTTTGTGTATGAAAACGAAGAATTACCTTCAAACAGCTCTATGATTCCTTTGCAAAGGAGTGCCTCATTTTCGGAATCAATAATCTGATATTTTACAGAAGAGCTTCCGCAGTTTATAACCAATACTTTCATTATAATATGTTCCTCCATATTGTAAGATTTAACAAAACAACACTATCATTATATTTTACACACCATTCATAGTCAATGCGAAATTGCTCATATCCGTTTAAAAAAGGCGCTTCCCGCCTTTTCGGTCAGGAGCGCCGTTTTTTCACATCAGCCTGACAGCATGATCAAGCTATCTATTCATAAATTTCTTTGAATGACGTAGCTGTCAGCCGACTAAGCCGCATCGTTAAAATTCGAGTCTCCGCCTGAAGCAAGCTTCTGATTCTGCTTTGCACCCAATATATAGAGTACCGGAAGAACCAAACCCAAAGCCAGACCTACAATAGCGGAACCCATGCCGCTTGAAGATGTCTGTCCCATGGATTCATATAAAGCTGCCAGCTTGTTGTGTGAAACGAGTGTAAATATAAAGTTTACTACACACATACCTACCATGATTATACCCATAATGAAGCAAGTTCCCGCTTTCTCAGGTACTGCAGCATATTTTACGCCCATTATACCTGCAATCAGATATATTGCAGAGCTTATGATTCCTATGAATGCAGCCAGCTTCATCATCCCTACTAAACCGTCAACATCTATATCCGTAGATACATAAGACATGAGAGATTTAAGAGTGCTTACAAGTGCTCCGGCAGATACAACTCCTATTATGTTTGTTATAACGCCTATAGCTCCGAATACAATAAGAATTATTGCAGGAACGAAAATTAACTTATTCTTGTTCATAAATAACCTCCATCACAAATTTAAAACGAGTAATAAAAAATAAGTTCTTTCAGGTTCAAAACCTTACTATAAGAATAACAAATAACGTAAGCTATGTCAAATATATGACCGATATCATTGACAGCTTATACCGACATCTCAATACCTGATACCTGATACCCCTGATACCTGATACCTGATACCGATATTATCTCCTGTCAAAGAACAAAAAACATCCTACATATGTAGGGTATTGAAAAAAGTAGCTGTTATTTAGTGAATATATCTGCTGTAGGGTATTTAAAAAATATCCGTATCTAAAGGCATATACCTGCTGTCATCAAATGCTATTATCGCTTGAAATATAAACGGAAGGAAAAACAAGCCTACGGCAAAAAGACCGCTTTTTCCAAAAACCTTTGCCATCTTTGCAGCAAACATTATTGCCACTATAAAATTCAGAATAGGCACCATCAATGCGATAATCCAAAGTCCTGATCCGAAGGTGTATTTGAACATAATATAAATATTGTATATCGGTATGAGAGATTTCCAACCCGGCTCTCCGAATTTTTCAAATATCTTCCACGATATCAAGATTGTAAATGCGAATATGACAAGCATTATCATAAACCATACGGTACTGAACATAAAGCCCAGCAATTCCCATACACTATCATCTGAATAATAATTGTAACTCATAGCTCCTCCATTACACTAAAATACTTTGATTTCAAATAAACTCTAATATGATTTTTAACTAACTTTTCAAAAGTTCTTATATGCCGATA
>JBQNCA010000023.1:0-24366 GCA_052169645.1 Anaerovoracaceae bacterium | reverse complement strand
ATATTACTCCTTCACATTATGCGGTAGAAGTATATGGTATTATTGTAAAAGATTTTGATACTATGCAGTATATTTCCGGGGCTTTAAAAACCTTTAACAGACAAACTGAGCAAATGGAAAATACTGCGATTAATTGCACTATGGATTGGAATGTAAGCGGAATTTCAGCTGACAGCTATAAGGATAGATTAAAAGAATTACAGAAAGAAACGGGATATGAGGTTGATATTTATTCAGAGTATGTAAGTTCTTTTTATGAGATGAACGGAGGTTTCCTGTTTTTAGGTATTGTGATAGGACTTATCTTTTTAACAGGAACAATACTGATTACCTACTATAAGCAGATAAATGAAGGATATGAGGATAGAGAAAAGTATCAAATTATGAAGAAAGTTGGACTTTCCGATGAGCTTATTAAAAAAACAAGCTCTTCTCAAATCGGTTGGATGTTTTATGCTCCGCTCATTATTGCAATAATACATTGTATTGTGGCTTCTAAAATTGTATATCAGCTTTTAGGGTTGTTTGCGGTAAAAAGCTTTGTGCAATATGGAACGTTTGCCTTTTCGGTGATTGCCGTTTTCTTTGGAGTTTACTTTATAATATTTAAATTAACATCAAGAGCTTACTATAGAATGGTGAAGTAGATATTATTCTCTTTTCCCACCGCATAAACCGTACTGTTAATATCGTAAATGCCAATCGGTGAGAGCTTCAATCCATATCTGTCCGTTCTTACTCATCAACAAGCGACTATTACTGAGGATATGTTAAAAATAACTAAGGCTTTCATTCCTTCCGTCAGATTCAGGCTGTCGAAAGAAGCGGTTGAGATGGCGGCACAAAGTTCATCTTCATCTGAAATTTTTAAATAGACATTGCAGTTTATTTCACCTTTATCTATTTTTTTAATCCGCCCGAGGAGTTTATTTCCGGCGCTTATATTTACATCTTCGGGCGCAAGCATTATATCGAATGCATTTATGGCAACTATTGCGGCTATACCTTCTTTCATATTAAGTTTATTGTAAGCATTTTTTGAAACGGCGGCTCTGATTTTAATTTCATTGGCTTCAACAGTTAAAATTACGCATGTCTTGCCTATGTCGATTTTAGCTATTTTCCCGAGGATTTGATTTCCTGTACTCAATCTCATGATTATTTCCTTAGTATATTGAACTTTTAGTGGGAGCTCTCAACATTTTCCTTTCTTCTAAATTTTTATATATTGCGGTACATATGCCGTGATTAGTTTCTTAATATTATATAATGCATGGTATAACGATGGATATTATTTTGTAAGTCAAGATTAGTATCTTATATTATATAGGGACAATATTTCTTTCGTCTATAATTATTATATCATTGCAGAAATATATTACATAAAAAAAATATATGCTGAACATTATAAGTATTTTTGATATTAGTAAAATCAGATAAGAGGATTATGGTATACTTAATTATGCATAAATGAGAGGGATAGAGGAATGATAAATCATATAGATGCATATATAGAATATTTGAAGCTAAGACGTAATCTGTCGGAAAATACTTTGGATGCATACCGCAGAGATATGAAGCAATTTTTTACTCATCTTGAGCAAAGAGGGGTAAATGATGCTGCGGATATGACAAATGCGGATATTGTTTCGTATATAATGAATTTGAGAAATCACGGAAGAGCGGGTTCTACAGTGAATCGTAAAACTGCATCGGTGAGGGCGTATGCAGATTTTTTGTGTGATACGGGAGTGATAAGCCGTGAAAACAATCCTGCAGAGGGTGTGAAACCGCCGAAGATAGAGAAACAGGATATAGATTATCTGAGTATGGATGAAATCAATGCTTTGTTGGAACTGCCGGATGATTCGATTAGGGGTATAAGAGACAGGGCTATTCTTGAAATTCTTTACGGTACCGGGATTCGGGTTACAGAGCTTACTGAGCTGCGCATGCAGGATGTTAATTTTCGCATAGGCTTTATTACATGTAACGGCGAATATGGAAAGGCGAGGATTATACCTCTGGGTGCTCCGTGCAGGGAAGCGCTTTTAAGATATCTGGAATTGTCACGTCCAAAATTGGTTGAGAGCCGTCTTAACAGCTTGAGAAATGCTTCTGATAAGCAGGAAGCTTTAAAAAAGATTTTAAAGCACGAAGAAATTACTAAAATTGAAGATGAAGAAGTTTTTCTGTTTATGAATTATCACGGTGAAAAGCTCACCAGACAGGGAGTTTGGAAAATTGTCCGCAGGTATGCCGACGAATCGGGAATAAAAAACAGGCTTACTCCGCAGATTTTGAGAAATTCCTTTGCTGCACATATGATAAAGAACGGTGCGGATTTGAAATCCGTACAGGAGCTTATGGGCTATGAAGATGTTACTACCGTACAGATTTATCTGAATATTACGAAAAATCGTATAAAAGAAGTATTTGACAGAACTCATCCGAGGGCTTAACCCTGAGAACTTTCAGATTCGAGATTCACAAACCGATTAGGATTTGCAGATTGAAATATAATTTGAATGCCAATTGGTTTTAAATGTAAATTTAAAATGAAAATCTGATAAAAAACTTGATTTTGAAATACGTTCATGTTAAAATTTCAAACGTATGCGGGCGGTCCGCTGCTATGGCGAGCACGAGGCTTGCGCAGCAAAAGCTGTTTCATAGCAAGAACGTTACGACAGAAAAGAGGAAATTTATGAACATTATTGAAGCAATCGAACAGGATTACATGAGAGATGATATCCCTGAACTTCAGGTAGGTGATACCATAAAAACCTACATCAAGATCAAGGAAGGCAACAGGGAAAGAGTTCAGCTTTTTGAAGGCTTTGTTTTGAAGATTCAGAATGCAGGTCTCGGCAAGACTTTTACAGTAAGAAGAATCGCATCAGGTGTAGGTGTGGAAAAAACTTTCCCGTTCAATTCTCCGCTGCTTGACAGAGTAGAGGTTGTAAGACACGGTAAGGTTAGAAGAGCCAAGCTCAATTATATGAGAGAAAGAACAGGAAAAGCTGCCAAGATTAAGACGAGAGAAGTAAAATAAGCTTTTTGAAGTTTTATCGGGATCAAGGTTTATATTTAAATATGAACGCCGGAAGACCGGTCCGTATCCGAAAGGATCGGACGGGTCTTTTTTGGTATGACAGAATTGGGAAATGTACTATATCCCGGAAATGTCGTCTATTTGTGATTAAAGTCTACAACTATCTAAGGGTGCATCCGGTGTTTGTGAGGACGGAATTTATAAATTACAGGAGAGTTGTCCTGATTTATTAACCAAAAAATTAAAAGAACAGCTCTTCGGCAAAAGCTGCTCTTTTGATTTTGTTGAAACATGAAACGAATTAGAATAGAAATTAATAATAATTTCAATTTAAATATAGCTCTTATAAATGGAAATTGCAAGACCTTTTTTCTTTGAAATTCAAAATATTTTATTAACATTTTATTAACACGGAAATTGTAAAAAAATGTATGCATTTTTTTACGTTGACCCCCTAAAATTGGGGTGTTAATTGAGGTACAACGATGGAATTATTTGTAAAACTGATATAAAGTCGACTAACTATGCAGGAAATTAAATGTAAATATATGCAAAAATATTAATACAACATAAGGATTATATTTCCTGTAATAATATTACAGTGATATTTCATAAACGGAGGTATTTGTAAATGGGAAACGGCTTGAGAGAAAAATTGGATAATCTGAATTGGTATCCGGGGCATATGAAAAAAACCGGAGAGTTGATAAAGGAGAATCTTAAGCTTACAGATGCGGTTATAGAGGTTATAGATGCGAGAATTCCCATTTCGAGCAGAAATCCTATCATAGCAGATCTGCTTGAAAACAAGAATGAGCTTATAGTTATAAATAAGGAGGATCTGGCAGATAAAAAAGCGACGGAAGAGTGGATCAAACACTTTAAATCTCAGGGAAAGCTTGCTGTTGCCACGGATTGCGGAGACAGCAATTCCATTAAGAATCTTTTTCGTATATTAGACAGATTACAGGAAAAAAGAGATAGAGAAAAATCGAGAAAGCGTCAGCTTCGTCTGATGATAGTAGGTGTTCCGAATGTAGGAAAATCCTCGCTTATAAACAGACTTACAGGTAAAAAAAGTGCTCAAACGGGTGACAGGCCGGGAGTTACGAGAGGGAAGCAATGGCTGACGATGACAAACGGCATGCAGCTTTTGGACACTCCGGGAATACTGTGGCCTAAGTTTGAGGACAGAAAAGTAGGTTTGAATCTTGCTTTTTGCGGTTCTATCAAGGATGAAATCATGGATATCGAATCTCTTTGTCTGGAATTGATAAAAGAACTTATGATTGATTATCCTGCACTTCTGACGGAGCGTTATAAATTGGGGGGACTTAGTGAAGATGCTCTTGAAATAATGGAAAGTATCGCTTCCAAGAGAGGTTTTATATTGAAAGGTGGACGCATAGATTATGAAAGGACTGCAAAGACCTTGCTGGTAGAGTTCAGATCCGCCAAGATAGGACGAGTGACACTGGAAAGACCTTTAAATTTGAATGAAAGAGGCGAAAGATGACAAAGCAGGAACGTATAGAAAGGATGAAGGCTGATTTTGAGCGAATGACAGTTATGGAGCGTTCCATATATAAAGACGGAAATCGTAACGGAAGTGTAAAGTATATAGCAGGCATAGACGAGGTGGGACGAGGTCCTCTTGCAGGACCGGTGGTGGCTGCTGCAGTTATATTGCCTGAGGATTTTGAAGTACTCGGAGTAAACGATTCAAAAAAGCTTTCGGAAAAGCGCAGGGAAGAGCTGTATGAAATTATAATGCACAAGGCGGTAAGCGTCGGTATAGGCTTGAGAGATAATTGGGTAATAGATGAAATAAATATTTTGGAAGCTACAAAGGAAGCCATGTTGCAGGCTGTAAACGAATTGGAAATAAAGCCGGAGCATCTGCTCATAGATGCTTTAAATCTGGATAAGCCGGAGATACCGCAGACTGCCGTTATAAAAGGTGATGCGAGCAGTATATCTATAGCAGCAGCTTCAATTATAGCTAAAGTTACAAGAGACAGGATGATGATTGAGTACAGTAAGCAATATCCCGATTATGCTTTTGAGCGGAATAAAGGATATGGTACGGCAGCTCATTATGAGGGTTTGGACAGAGCCGGCATTTCCGATATTCATCGACGCTCGTTCCTTGTGAAATATATGGAGCGGAGAGGGAACCGGCACTGTTTTAAGTCGAAAAATAGCGACAAGTCATCATATTTGTAGTAAAATAATTTAATTAAGTCTTTAATCTGTCCGAATTAAGATTCGGATTTTATAAAGGAGTATTTTTAAATGGACAAGAATCTTTCCAAGACATATGATCCTAAATCATTTGAATCTCGTATATATGATGCATGGGAAAAAAACGAAGCATTTGCTGCAAGCGATGACAGATCCAAAGAACCGTTTACTATAGTTATGCCTCCGCCGAATATAACGGGGAAGCTGCATATGGGGCATGCTTTGGATCAATCTTTGCAGGATGTTCTTATCAGGTGGAGAAGAATGCAGGGCTACAATACGCTGTGGATTCCGGGCAGTGACCATGCGAGTATAGCTACCGAGGTAAAGGTTGTAAATAAAATTCGAGAAGAGGAAGGTCTTACAAAGGATGACCTCGGTCGTGAAAAATTTTTGGAAAGAGTCTGGGATTGGAAAAGAGAATATGGCGGAGCAATCACCAAGCAGATACGAAAGCTCGGAAATTCATGTGATTGGGACAGAGAGCGCTTTACTATGGATGAGGGCTGCAGCCGTGCCGTGGTACGTCAATTTGTAGAGCTTTATAAGAAAGGTTTGATATATAGAGGCAATCGCCTTATAAACTGGTGTCCCGACTGCGGGACTTCTCTTTCGGATGCGGAAGTTGAACATGCGGATAAGAATTCTAAATATTATTATGTAAGGTATCCGGGAGCAGACGGCAGCGAAGGAATTACCGTTGCAACCTCCAGACCGGAAACTATGTTCGGAGATTGCGCTGTAGCCGTAAGTCCTTCGGATGAAAGATATAAGAGTCTTATAGGAAAGACTGTAATCGTTCCTGTTGTAAACAGAGAGGTTCCCGTAATAGCAGATCCTTATCCGGATCCCGAGAAGGGAACAGGTGCCGTAAAAATTACTCCGGCACATGATCCTAACGATTTTGAGGTCGGAGAACGTCATAATCTGCCTAAATGGTCTTGTCTGAACAAGGATGCGACAATGAATGAGATGGCTGGCAGGTACGAAGGACTTGATCGCTATGAATGCAGAAAGCAGCTGATAAGGGATATAGACGAAGCCGGATATTTGGTAAAGACCGAGGATATGGTAATTCCTGTAGGTGAATGCTACAGATGCAGCTCAGCGGTGGAGCCTATGATTTCCGATCAGTGGTTCGTAAAAATGGAAGAATTGGCTAAGCCTGCGATAGAGGTTGCAAAGAGCGGAGAGCTGATTCATGTACCGGAACGCTTCGAAAAAATTTATCTGCATTGGCTGGAGGATATTAGGGACTGGTGTATTTCCAGGCAGCTGTGGTGGGGACATCGCATACCTGCATATTATTGCAACGACTGCGGTGAAATCATAGTAGAGGAAAATGCTCCCGAAGTTTGCCCTAAGTGCGGGAGCAAAAAGCTTAAGCAGGACGAGGATGTACTCGATACATGGTTCAGCTCCGCACTTTGGCCGTTTTCCACTTTGGGCTGGCCTGAGAAAAGTGACGATTTGGACTATTTCTATCCGACAAGTGTCCTTGTAACAGGTTATGACATAATATTTTTCTGGGTTGTGAGAATGGTATTTTCAAGCATGGAAACCATGGGCAAAATTCCATTCAAGTATGTATATGTTCACGGTCTGGTAAGAGATGCTCAGGGAAGAAAGATGAGCAAATCTTTGGGCAACGGCATAGATCCGCTGGAAATAATAGAACAGTACGGCGCCGATGCTCTGCGTTTTATGCTTATAAACGGTATAACTCCGGGCAATGACATGCGCTTCGTTATGGAGAAGCTGGAAGCAAGCCGAAATTTTGCGAACAAGCTTTGGAATGCATCAAGATTTGTAATAATGAATTTAGTCGATGATAATGAAGAATTTTTGACTATGGCCGATTTGAGCGATCTCACTTCAATCACTTTGGCGGATGAAGACAAATGGATTATTTCCACGGTAAACGATGCTGTAGAGGAGATTACCTCAAACATGGAAAAATTCGAGCTGGCTCTCGGCACTCAAAAAACCTACGATTTGATTTGGAACAGTTATTGTGATTGGTATATAGAATTTGTCAAGAGCAGATTATATGGTGATGACGAGGCTGATAAAGAGGTGGCAAGAGCGGTTCTTGTAAAGGTCTTGAAGGATCTTCTCAAGCTGCTGCATCCGGTAATGCCGTTTATAACGGAAGAAATCTGGAGCTGTCTGCCTCATTCCGAAGCTGAATTCAGTGAAGAAAATAAGAACGGATTTTTAATAAAGCAGGACTGGCCTTTAAGAAAAAATGAATGTATATTCACCGAAGAAACTTCAACAATGGAGCTTGTTATGGAAGCGATACGTGCAATCAGAAACATGAGAGCCGAAGCTAATGCAGCTCCTTCAAAGAAGGTCAGACTTATAGTTTTAGCTTCAGGAAAACCTGCCGAACAGCTTAGGAGAGGGCAGCGCCACATTATGACCCAGGCAAATGTGAGTGAGATTGCTTATATAGAAGATAAATCTCAGCTTTCGGAGGATGTCCTGTCAGGTGTTATCAGCGGAGCGGAGCTTTTTATAGCAATGGACGAGCTTGTTGATTACAGAGCTGAGGCTGAACGTCTTGCTAAGGAGAAGAAAAAGCTTACAGGTGAGGTTGAGCGCATAGAAAAGAAACTTGCCAATGAAAGCTTTGTCAGTAAAGCCCCTGAAAATGTAATTAACGGAGAAAAGGAAAAGCTTGCAAAGTATCAGGAAATGCTGTCAAAGGTCAATGACAGTATAGATAATGTGGAAAGGAAGCTTTCAAAATAGATTTACGGTTCTTGCAACGATTTGTCTGTCGACGGCAGGAGGTTTTTAGATGAAAGATATAAATGACAAGGTTCTGCTGGTATATAATCCGAGTTCAGGAAACGGTATGTTCAAAAATAATCTTGATAAGATTATAAGCAGGTTTCAGGCAAAAGGTATGATGGTTCAGCCTGTTAGAATTGATGCAAATATTAAAATAAATGATGTTATAAAGAATTTGGATGAAAGCTGCAAAAAAATAATTGCGGCAGGAGGAGACGGAACGATAAATTCTGTTGTAAATGCATTAATATTAAATGATAAGGATATACCGCTTGCAGTATTTCCCGCAGGAACTGCGAATGATTTTGCGCACTATTTCGGAATACCTACAGATATAAACAGTATGCTGGAAATAGCATTGGAAGATAACTATGTACCTGCAGATGTAGGCAGGTATAATGACAGATATTTTGTAAATGTCGCAGCCATAGGCTCTGTAATAGATGTCAGTCAAAAAACCGAAGCAAGTGTAAAAAATGTACTGGGTATAATGGCATATTATCTGAAAGCGCTTACGGAATTGCATTCACTCAAGCCGGTAAAGGTGGAAATCCGTACACCGGAGATGAAGCTGTCGGAAGAAATATTCTTTATGGTCGTACTAAACGGTAATTCTGCAGGAGGCTTCAGAAAGCTCGGCATTCATTCATCAATAAATGACGGAGTTCTTGATGTTATAATATTTAAAGAAATGCCTATTATCGAAATACCTATTTTAATTTTCGACGTGCTTCACGGCAGGCATGAAAATAATGATAAGGTCATTTATTTTCAGACAAAGAAAATTCAAATAGATTCGGAAGAAAAGATAAGTACGGATATCGACGGAGAAACCGGAGAACCGCTGCCTCTTGATATAGAAATCGTAGATAGGAGAATCAGAGTTAATGTTCATAAAGACAGTGTAAAAATAGATGATGCGGATACTTTGACGGAACTATAAAATTTTTATGTAGGAGATTTCATGTCTTATAAAGTAAAGCTTGATATTTTTGAAGGTCCGTTTGACCTGTTGGTTTATTTGATAGAGAGAGCCGGAGTAAGTATATATGATGTAAATATTGCGGAAATAACGAAGCAGTATATCATGCATGTTGACAACATAAGAACGGTGAATCCGGAATCGGCGGCGGAGTTCATGCTGCTTGCGGCAACTTTGATTCAGATAAAATCGGCAATGCTGCTGCCGGGAGGCGAAGCATTGACAGAGGATAAGGAATCGGATCCTCGTGATGAATTGGCGGATCGTATTCGTGAATACAAAAAATATAAGCTTATATCTGAAATGGTTTCTCAGAAAATTGATGAATCGGAGCTTGTTTATACAAAACCGAGAGAAGATATTTCAGTTTATACCGATGCGCCCATAGAATATTTCAATGTGGAAGTCGACAGGTTTATATTGGCTTTCAGGCTGTTTTTAGAGAAACGTATGCGTGAATCGGAAATGAGGAGCAGATATGAAAGCGTTGAAAGAGAGCGTATGACGATGGAAGTGTGTTCCGTGCGACTCTTCAATCAGCTTAAAAAATACGGGCGTATGGAGTTCACGGAATTGATAGGCGAATCGTCGGATTTATATAATATAGTATTGAACTTTGTTACTGTATTGGAAATGATGTCGCAGCATATGCTTATAGTAGAGCAGGAAGAAAATTTTGATATGATTTATATAAAATTGCGGGACGGGGTGGAGCTTGATGACAAACGAGAAGCTGATAATGAGAGCGCTTGAGGCGATGATGTTCGTTTGGGGCAGTCCGCTTGATACCTTATCCGCTGCGGAAGCTCTCGATATCACACCCGAAGATGCAAAGCGATGCTTTGAACTTCTTGCAGTAAAATATGACAATATCGAAAGCGGTCTTATGATTAGGGAAATAGACGGAAGTTTTCAGATTTGCACGAGGGTGGAATATGCCGATTATATAGCGAGGCTGTGCACTCCGGTAAAAGAAAAGCGTTTATCGAATGCAGCATTGGAGGTATTGGCGATAGTGGCTTACAAACAGCCGATTTCCCGCAGCGTGGTCGATCGGATAAGGGGCATAAAGAGTGACCGAATTATTGACGGATTGATAAAGCGTGAGCTTATAGAGGAAAAAGGCAGAGGTTCAGGCATAGGAAAGCCGATACTCTATGGAACCACCAAGCTTTTCCTTGAAAAGCTCGGTATAAAAAATTTACAGGAGCTTCCTGATATTGAAGCCGCAGATACAGCTTCCGAGGAGGATGTTGAGCGCAGAACGCAACAGATAGCTCTTGAAATTTAAAGTCTGCAGATAGTTTTCATCAGATGTATTTTTATGGAAATGTGGAACTGAAATCTCAGGGAGCATATGTTTTAATGTGCTTTGCAGCACAATGATATAATTGAAAATTTTCCGAGTTATGATAAAATCAGTTCAAAAATTATCTTAAATTAAAACGACAAGGAGGTTTTCATTATGAAATTTGCAGTAGCTAAGAGTTGTATTGCCTGCGGATATTGTGAAGCTGTCTGTCCCGAGGTCTTTTCAGTCAAAAACGGTAAGGCTGTTGCGATAGAAGAAAATGTGGCACCGCAGGATGAAGAAAGAGCTGAGGATGCGATGAAAGGATGTCCGGCGTCGGCAATAAGTTCTCTGTAAAATTAAAATATGAGAAATAAATAACCGTATATCAATTATAAAAAATTGGTGTACGGTTTTTATTGAATATATTATTATTTGATTATCAATAAAGTAGAGGACACTAATTAAAGGTAAGGTGATTTTTGTACCAATAAATTACAAATGTAAAATTAATATCAGTCTGATATGAAAAAGAAATGAGTGCCATAACTGTATATCCAAATATATAAAAAAAGAGGCAAAGAAAATGATAAGTATACAAACTAAATTGTTAAAAATTCTTGAAAAAGCAAAGTTGCGATGTTACGATTTTATTAAATAATCAGTATACCAACTAATTGAATAAACTTATATTTATCAATTCAAGTAAAATGTTTTCACGGAGCATATATAAATAGTTATATATGTCTCCTTGAGATATGAGTGAAAGGAAGTGAGGTAATTTATGTTCAAAGTTATTACGGCAAAAGATGCCGCAGCAATGATTAATGACGGTGACAACATAGGTATAGCAACCTTTGGAGCATCAGGTTCTCCTGAAGAAATTATTCTTGAGGTGGAAAAGAGATTTTTGGAAACGGGGCATCCGAGAGATATCGGATATACCCATGCAGCCGGCGGCGGATCATTCGCAAAGAACGGTGACGGGGTAAGATGCAGGGCTGAGGATCACCTTATCTATGACGGACTGATTTCAAGATGGATCGCATCTCATGTGGCATGCTCCGACGTTACGGAAAGAGCGATAATGGCAAATAAATTTCCTGCATGGAATTTGCCGCTGGGTACTATATTACAGATATATAAGGCTCAGGCTCAGGGACTCAAAGGCTGCCTTTCAAAGACAGGCATAGGAACCTTTGTAGATCCGAGAATAGACGGAGGTGCGGTAAATCAGAAGGCTAAGGATTCCGAAACTCAGTATGTAAAGTATCTTCCGGATTTTGACGGCGAAGAAATGCTTTATTATACGGGTTTTCCGCTGAATATCGGTTGGATGAGAGGAACCTACGCCGATAAGCACGGCAATATTTCCTGCGATAAAGAGCCTTATAATCTCGAAATGCTTACAATTGCACAGGCTGTAAGAGCCAATGGCGGAAAGGTTTTCGTAGAAGTCGAAAAAATCGTAGAGGTTGGTGAAATCAATCCTCATATGGTTAAGGTTCCGGGAATGTATATAGATTATGTTGTAGTTTCCGAGCATCCTGAAAACAGAATGAGTACGGTAGGCGGATTTTATAATCCTTTGCTGACGGGCGAAAAGCGCATGGAAATTGCGGAAAATGCGGAAGCTAAGGTACCTTTCGATTTCAAGAAGGTTATACTCAGAAGATCGGCTATGGAAATAGATAAAGGGCTTTATGCCAATTTCGGTTTGGGAATGCCTCAGAGTGTAGGCGGCATCATAGACGAGGAAGACTGTGCCGAATTTTTGACTATGATTTCAGAGTCGGGATGCATAGGCGGAGTTCCGCAGGCGGGCATTGATTTCGGAAGTCATATCAATGTGGAATCCATGACGGATCAGGGCGATCACTTCCTTTTCTTTGAAGGTCAGGGACTGGATATTGCAATGTTCGGACTGAGCGAGGTTGATAAAAACGGCGATATGAATACCAATATTTTAAACGGTATTATGAAGGGTGTAGGCGGATTTATGAATATCGCTTCCGGTGCTAAAAAGATTGTCATTCTGGGAACATTTACGGCAAAAGGAATGAAGATTGAAGTCGGTGACGGAAAGTTAAATATCGTAAGAGACGGGGAGCACAATAAATTTGTAGATAAGATGGTACAAAGTGCTTTTTATGCGCACGGCTTTTATGAAAAGGGCGTACCTGTTATTTATGTAACGGAAAGAGCCGTATTTACACTCGGAGAAAACGGACTGATACTGTCGGAAATCGCACCGGGTGTGGAATTGCAGAAGGATATTCTTGATCATATGGGCTTTGTACCTGAAATTCCGGAAGGCGGTCCGGCGTTGATGGATGAGGCTATTTTCCATGAGAAATGGGGAAAACTCAAGGAATTGATAGAATCAAGATAGTATCTGAATTTCAATAATAACATAATAAATTTATAATTGGGGAATCCGTCTTTGCGTTAATAAGAGTGTCTATAGTAAGAAATATTGTTAAATAACAGATTAATTATATACATTTGGATAGTTGTATAACACTAAATCTATATATAAAATGTAATTGTCTTAAATATTATTGTTTTACTTATTTAGCGATAATATTTTAGAAATCGATAATTTCAATAGATTTCAGCAAAGAGATTTTAAAGATTTTGAAAGGAGGAAATGAGTTTATGGCTTTAGTTCAAGAACTCAAAAAGTTGGTAAAAAAGGCAAGCGACAGCGAGGCCGATCTGAAAGTTTATTCTACAGATATGAGCCTTCAGCCTTTAGGTCTGGCGGATGCAGTAGTTTGGCCGGAATCAACTGAAGAAGTTTCCGCAGTAGTCAAGTATGCTTACGAAAACAATATTCCTGTTATTCCTGTAAGCTCGCAGTCTCACAGATACGGCTCTACCATTCCTAAGCAGGGCGGTATAGTAATCGATATGAAGAATATGAATAAAATTCTTGAAATCGATGAATCCTTGAGACTTGTTCGTTTCCAACCGGGGGTAACTTGGAAACAGATGTATGAGGAACTTGACAAGCGAGGGCTCAGAATCATGATGCCTATGACTGCTATGGCTGACAGATCTGTGCTCTCGGACACTTTGGATCGTGCAGTTATCACAAATACCGTATATGACTATGGAGAAATCACTCAATCCATGGAAGTTGTATATGGTGACGGTTCCGTATTCAGAATGGGTTCGGGCTCGGTTCACGGATTTCCGGGAGACGGAGATTATAAAACACCGTCAAGAGGTGTAGACCCTTCAGGTCCGGGACTTGATTTCTATCGATTGGTACAGGGCGCTCAAGGTACCATGGGTATAGTTACATGGATGAGCACAAAATGCGAATGGAAGAGCAGAATCGATAAAATTTTCTTCGCAGGCTGCGATGATCTCGTCTACGTAAATGAATTTCTTTATAAGGTAATGCCGAGAAGAATAGGTCAGGAAATCGTTCTCTTGAATAAGGTTGATTTGGCTGCAATGACAGCTGATTCCGCCGATGAAATTCCTGAGCTTTGTGCAAGACTGCCGGAATGGATTCTTGCTTTTGTAATCAGCGGTGTTAAAAGACGTCCTGAAGAAAAGATTGCTTATGAAGAGAAATTCCTTATGGATATTCTCAACAACACATTTAAAGACCTCAATTTCAAAGAAGCGCTTCCGGGATTCCCGGGATTGGGAAGAAAAGTTCTCAAGGCTCTCAAAACCCCTTGGGAAGGTAAGTTCTGGAAGGAAGTTCCTGAAGGCGCATACGAAGATTTCTTCTTTATCGCGCGCCCTGAAAAAGCACAGGAATATGTTGATATCGTAAAGAATATCGCTGTTAAACACACATATCCGGCATCGATGATAGGAGCTTATCAGCAGCCTATAGAGCACAACAGAGCATGTCAGATGGAGTTCACCTTCTTCTATGATCCGGAAGATGATTATGCAAAAGAAAAGATTGCGGCAATAACCTATGAGGCTGGACAGGAGCTTCTTTCCAAGGGTGCTCAGTTTACAAGACCTTATGGAAATATCGTTCCTCTTATCTATGATAGAGCCGGTAACTACACTGCTACACTCAAAGTTGTCAAGGATATCTTTGATGAAAAGAACATCATGAATCCGGGAACTCTGTGCTTCTAATGGAAAGGGGGAACAAATAATATGTCAAGCCGTTATGATTTATCAAACAGCAAGAAGAACATGGAACTTGCTGCAGAGATAGCAAAAAATAAAAGTCTGACCGGTGATGGTTATAAGATGTCTGTCATAGACCCTAATTATGGTGAACCTAAGAATAATTCCCATTCCAGATATGACACACCGAGAACACCGTTGGAATTTAACATTGAAGATATAAACATGTTCAAGTATGACATGGATCACTGCATCAAATGTAAAGGCTGCTACTGGGTAGAGCATACTTACAATCCCGGTGTAAAATTCAACGTAAGATGTCCGTCCAATCTCTATAACGATTTTGACGCTTACGGAGCAATGGGCAAGATGAGAGTAGGTTTGGGAATGATCAACGGAAAGCTCGATTGGTCGCCTGAGCTTTTGAACATCATATATGCATGTCCTCTCTGCGGTGCCTGCGATATAGCATGCAAGAGAAACCTCGATCTGGAGATCAATCTCTCCTTGGAATCTATGAGAGTTAAGGCGGTTCAGGACGGAGTCGCTCCGCTTCCTGCACATAAGACAGCTGTTGACAAGATTCTTGCTACAGGCAATGTTTATGGCTCAAAAGATGATCGCAAAGCATGGGCAAAGGGCTGCAAGGTTGCTGCAAAAGCTGACACTCTCTACTATGTAGGTGACAATACATCATTTAAAAATCCTCAGATAGCTAAGGCTGTTGCCACTATACTTGATACTCTCGGTATAGAATTTATGCTCCTTGACAACGAAAAGAATGACGGTAACGTTATGTTCTCAATCGGGATGGTTAAGGAAGCAAGAGATATTGCAAAAGAAACTGTTGATGCAATAAGGGCTGCAGGTGCAAAGCGAGTTGTAATATCCGATGCGGAAGCTTACAGAATGTTTAAGGTAGATTATCCTAAGCTTCTCGATATCCCTACTGCCGATCTCGGATTTGAAGTAGTACATATCATGGAAATTGCAGCTAAGGCTATAGAAGAAGGTACGCTTGTACTTAAGACTCCTGTCGATACCAGAATGGCTTATCACGATGCATCTTCCGTATCAAGACTGTGCGACGATTGGACTCCTTATAAGGGAGAAAGAGGCTGGATGGGTATGATCTATCCGGGTCAGAGAAGAAGAAGAGGTCGTGAGGGTCTGTACGAACAGGCAAGGACTATCATGGCTGCCGTGCCCGGTGCCGATAATACTGAATTTATCAGAATCAGAGAAAATGCATTTGATATCTGCGCAGGTCGAGGAACAGATATAGCTTTCCCTGCTCTCACTAAGTTCGCTACAGGTCATCGTCTCGACGAAGCCAAGGAATGCGGTATAGAAACAATAGTTTCTGCAGATCCTCAGTGCAGAGATGCTTTCAACACCTATGCCGATGCAAAAGACGGTGTTAAGGCTATCGATATCACAGAGCTTATCGTTGAAGCGCTTTAAATAATCGGGAGGTGAAAAAATGGGTAGCATATCAAGACAGGCTTATAAAGCACTTGAAGCTATAACAGGCTCTAAATATATCTCAGAAGACCCGGCTATAATGCAGGGTTACAAATCCGGTCCCGGCGGTTATGAAGCGGGGCTCGGTTATGAGAGAGTTATGACTGTACTGCCTGCAGCTGTTATCCTTCCAAAGGATACTGCAGAGGTTCAGAAAATCGTAAAAATTTGTAACAGATATAATGTTCCATATGTACCTTATGCAACAGGCTTCTACGGTCCTAAGACTCACTGTCATGTAGATGACGAGCTTATAATAGATATGAAACGTATGCAGCAGTTCTCTTGGGATGAGAAGCATATGTATGCGGATGTAGGTCCGGGAATTGTATATTCTTCGCTGCAGCAGGAAGCCTTCAATAAGGGCTGCTACGGAGTAATCGGAGGCGGCGGCGCTCAGTGTTCCGCTATAGCAAATCTGCTCGGTGACGGATGGTCTCCTCTTTCACTCAAGATAGGTCTTCCTCATAGACGTATACTGGGTACCGAGTTGGTTATGCCGGACGGTCAGATTGTAAGAATGGGTTCTCTCGCCACAAGCGATGATCCTTTCTGGGGCGAAGGTCCGGGTCCCGACCTCAGAGCTATACTCAGAGGTTTCACAGGACTTAGAGGATGCTTGGGCATCGTAACTAAGATGTCTATCAAATACCTGCCTTTCATACAGGAATCGCCTAAGCCTTTCGGTGTTGCGCCTAACACTGCACTGGAGCTTGATCCGGCAAGAATCAAGTGGATAAACTATCAGGTTCCTTCCAAGGCTGAACAGGTTAAGGCAATGTATGAGATCGGTCATGCAGAAATCTGCGCCGCCGCTACAAAGGTTCCTGTATTCTGGAGAGCTATAGCAAAGGCTGAAGATAAAGAAGAATTCTGGGATATCTGGTTGAAGGAAAGCGAGGAAACTCTGAAAAACTTCCATTTAGTAAGATGTCTTGTAATCGGATATGCTTCAGAAGAACAGATGGACTATGAGCTTGCCGTACTTGATGACATCATGCAGGAATGCAGCGGTAAACCTCGCAGAACCAAGCCTTCTGACGAATCTTGGCTCAAGAATGCGGACTCCGCAGGCATGTGGCTGATGACAGGCTCGTATGTATCCGTAGAATTCGTAATCGAATCCATGCATCAGGCAACAAGACACGGTGAATCTTTCGCAGCTCTCAAGGCTTCGGAATATACGCCTCCGTTGTTCCCTGACTTTGGAGATCCGGGTTGGTTCCAGAGCTTTGAAATGGGTCACCAGGGATATTCGGAATTCCTTATTTACTGGGATCAGGATGAGGATACTTCAGGTGTTGACAGGTTCTTCCTGCATACCTCAAAGATGAATATTGAGAATAATTACTATTCTTCACATCTCGGTCCTCACCAACCGCTGTTCCTTACAGGTCCTCAGTACGGTCCGAACTACCACCTGTGGTTGCTTAAGGTTAAGAATGCATTTGATCCTAAGTGGATATGTCATCCTCCTGTACCTCTTGCTCACGATATATTCGTACAGAGAGCTGAATGGATGCATGACATGATAGATTGGGATGTTCCTGAAAGCTTCCCGATGCCGGAATGGGATTGCACAAAGACCGCAGACAAGATCGACTAATCCGTACTTTTAAAGGCTGTGCCGGCTTCCGGGTCGGTACAGCCTTTTGGGTAAAGAAAACCCCGCACTTGATGCGGGGTTCCGTTAAATACGCACTCAATAAATATAATATCATGACAAGTCTGATGTACATGCATACTAATGTTATATTTCAAAGTAAAGCAAATATTGTGCTGATGGCTGTCACATCGGTTTAAGGGGTCGAATGCAAAGGATATGCTCGTCTATGGATATCGCCCTTTTTATCGAATCGGTGAGAGATGTAAACGAATGAGGTAATTCTGATGGACAATCTTACTTTTAAGAATTATATGGAAACGGAAATTGATGAATTCCGCAAATCGGTATCGGATCTTAAAAATGATGTGGAATATACTCGAAAAAAGGAATTTCAGGTATTGCTGGCAGCAGTTCATTCGCTGATAAAGCAAAATAATTTCACATCGATAAAATTGGTGGACAGAAACGGTGTCCCCGCAGACAGAAAAAAGGTTTCTGAAAATCTTACAGAAAATTTTCGAATAACGGAGACCAATTCTGCAAACAGAGCAATAGGAAATATCTGCTTCCGTGGAACTCAGTGGCAGTTTGTCCAGTTTGAAAGAGCCGACGATCCGGAATTTTCCGTGGAATTGGAAAAGCTCAGCAGCAAGGGCAAAGATGTTTTCAACAAAAGTAAAGAATTTGCATTGCTTTGCAGAGATATAACCGGTGCAAACGGATTTGTAGCATGGGACTTTGCTCTCGGCACAGATATTATAAGAGAGTGTGTACTCTGCGATTATTTTGATGAGCCTACGGCATTTATGATGATAGAAGATTTGACAAAGGTTCTTTTGAAAGCCTTTGATAATTGGGTAGACTATGCTGTAAGCTTTATAACGGGCGGAACGTATTCCGCATATAAAAATTCAAATTTTGATTTGCATGAGGCTAAGCAGAGCTTTGATTATATGTTGGAAAATACGAAACGCTTATTCCTCGATGAAAACTGCAACGTATGGAAGAGATATGCATGGTACAAAAGCAAGGAGTATTTCCCTACATTAAATAAGGATGATTTGAAAGCTTTGGTAAAGAGCGAGCAGGCATGCTTCGTTTCAGACAGAATCAGCTTGGACGGGGCAAAACCCTGCTATGTGTATAGAGAAAAGCCTTTTAAAAATTTCCCCGATTCGGGATGGAGATTTTTTGCCGGAGACGAAAGCAGAGAATTTTGTGCAGATCCCGAAAATTCCAATATATTTAAGTTGAATGTAATAGCTAATTTTGATGAAAGTATAATACCGCTGCTCGATTCGGAGATAAATACTGCTTTTATCAGAAAAGACGGAGAAGATTTCGTTAATTTTAAAACTGCATCCGATGCTATGAAAATGAAGGCGAGCGAGGATATGTTGTATTGATAAGGAGTGTCTGCTATGGAGCTTCACGATCTTATATATTCGAGGCAGAGTGTGAGGCGTTTTAAAGCCGATCCCGTGCCCGACAAGGATATTTTAAAGATACTCGATGCGGTAAGAGTCGGACAGTCGAGTGAAAATGAACAAAATTGGTATTTTATAGTAGTAAGAAATGAAGATTTCAAGAATAAGCTCAGAGAACTTATAGTCGAAAAACAGAAGGCTTTGTCAGCGGAATTGTCCGAAATTGATGAAAGCAGAGCTAAGCGCTTCGAGAAGTTTACAAGGCTTTTTACATTGTTTGCACTCGATGCTCCGGTACTTATTCTCATATACTCTTTCACCGCACCCGCCAATGCGCAAGCTGAATATGTGATGTTGAAAAGACCTCAGAAAATGATAGATGAACTGCAGCTTCAAAGTCCTGCTATGATGGGGCTCGGCTCCGCACTCGAGCATGCCGTGCTTACCATGCAGGAAATGGGCTACGGCACGACGCTTATGACCAGCCAAAACTGGCTCCATAAAGATATAGAAAATCTCGTGGAAAAGGAGATAGGCTTCAGGCGTGACGGCTGGTTTCTTGCCGCAATGATGCCCGTAGGAAAGCCGGACGGCGAGCTGAAAAGTCCGGGCAGAAAGCAGCTTGAGGACATTGTGCAGTTCTATCGATAAATACATAGATAAATTGAAATTCCCTTTTTAAAAACCTATATAAATTTAAAACGAAAATCGCCTTTGTTAAAATAATGAAGGTGATTTTCGTTTCGGAATTTTTTGTATGATTTTAGATTAAAGTAATATTTCTAAGCATATAGGACAAAAAGAGTTGATGATAATCGCTGTACATGTTGAAAAGTCAATATGTATAGCGATTCAATCTTTTTTGCAGGAAGATTAAGGGTGGATAAAAAGTGTTGATAAAACTGCTACATACGTTGAAATATCAAGGTATGTGGCGGTTATAAGTTGTTAATACTTAAGTGGCGGATTCGATGAGCAAAAGCGAAGAAGAATCAAAGAGCCGGAGACTGTGCCGACAAGAAAAAAGATTCCGGTTCAAGAAAAAACTCCTACGTCAGAACGCTGCGGATTCTCCAAGCGCAGTCATATCAAAGGATGTAGCGAATTATGAAAAATGGCAGTGACAGTTTAGCGCATATAATTCGGGCGAAATATAATAAGGACGGGCAATTTGAAAACAAGTAGGAAATCTGCCGGTAGGAAAAGCAGCTTTGAAATGGTATAATATAACAAATATGCAGAGAAAAAATTTGAATTTGTTGGAGATATCAATGAAAAAATACAGCATTTTAGTCATTTCAGTCAGTTTAATTATTTTGGGAATTGCCATTATATTATTAACCGGCTGTTCACATGCAAAAGAAGATGAAACGCAGATTATTCAATACCTTGATGATGTTTATGGAGAAAATTCTTATACATTGCAAAGAGATTCCGAATATAAGCGGCATTACATTGTGCAGCTCAAACAATATCCGGAACTTAAATTTATGATAACCGTTTCACGCCAGCCCCTTACACCGTCTTATGTATGGAGCAATTTTGATGAAGTTTTTAGCGAATATGTAATTGAGCAATTTACTTCTTCAAATGATTTAGGCGCAGATACGATTGAATACGTAGACCCTCAATTTGCATATATAGCAAATGTAAGTTCGCTTGAGGAACTTAAAATCTCTTATGACAGATTGATGAAATTTATAAATTCAGTTTCCGAGAAATTTCCTGTTTTGGTTGATACAGGTGCGCTTGATATAAGAATGGATATTAGCGGCATCAGATTAAAAGGTGATGTCGAAGATGAAACGAAATATTTTGATATTTGTGAGGCGGATAAAGGAGCTGTTGCTGTAAAACCTTATGATGAGCTTTATGCAGAGCTTGCTCCGCAAATAAAAACTCAATCCGAAAATTCAAACGGCATTATATTCAGAACAAGTGTCGGACGTGCGTTTTCTTTGGGAAGCGATACGTTTGAAGATTGTCTTTATAAAGGGTTGGAGCTTGAAAATGCCGAGACATCCGATGTAAAGGATTGTGAAAAAATCATTTTAGCTCCCGGAGAAGTAAGTGGTATTTATACCTTAACAGGTACAGACAATTATAATCCCGTCACGATAGGGGTGCAGGCAAAAAACTTAACGAACTCCGCCTGTTCTCTATATGATGCCACCATAGTAAAGGCTGTTATAACAGGCTCAAAAACATTTTTCATCGGAGATGTTTGTATCGATCTTGAATTTGATGAAAGAAGAGAGTGGATTGATCCGTATGAAGCGCTTAAAATTTCTCCACCCCGAAACAGTAATGAGTTTACGGAAGGTGTTGCATATAAAAATATCAATATTCTTTTTGAAAATAATGAATATTGGAAAGGAATTAAAAGAGTTACATTATGCTTGAGATAAAATAAGGGGACAGAGGAAAAAGCCTGATGAATAGGTCTTAGGAATAATAAAAATATAAAACTGGGATAACTACAAGAATAAACTACTGTAAACACTGATATTTCCATTGATGAAATTAAAAGAGTAAAGTTTCAAATTAATTACTATTTTAAATAACTATCTTCACTGGTATAATGAAAAGGACTCAAAATCATCAGATTATTTGAGTCTTATAGAGTACCGACATAGACTTGGAATAGCTGTTTAGGCTGTTCAAGAAAGTGTCTGCACTTTCGGTTAAAATAGAGGAAAATCATGAAATATATACATGATGTTCCTCTATTTTTTATGTGCATTTAAAGAGAAAAATCCGGTTCGGGACGTTTATAATTTTTTTCTTTGAATTCCAGCAAATATGCAAGACAGCTGCCTTTTACGGTGCCGGCAAGCTCTATATAAGAATCAAGCTTCTGAGGACTTATCATTCCGAGATTACCCGCAGAGGTAAGTCTTGCCACCTGATCCTCTCTGATCAGCTTGGGAATGAACATACGAATTGCATTTTCATATATGTTTCGCATGTAATCCGGAAGCTGCTCGGGGTTGTACAGCCTGTATTCAGCTATATTGAAAAGATCCTCAAATTCCTGAATTACGGAATAGCCCTCATCATATTTTTTCATGCTGTAATTATCAAAATATATAATGCTTGCCTGCATAAATCCGAATCGACGATGCTCATTGCGAGATGCAACTGCAAAACGTTTTGAAGAACCGTCATTTTTATTTTTATCTATAATTATAAATTCCGTCAGCGCATAGCATTTGTTGAAGGTCTTATCGGACAGATTTCGTAAGTCACTTGGGAGAGTTACCGTTTTGAGCTGATTGCAGGAAGCAAAGGCATAGGCGGCAAGGTTATGAGTATTTTTTGAAAGCACTACATTCGTGAGCGCCGGACAGCTACGGAAGGCTGAATTTTCAATAATATGAACGGTGTCCGGCATGGTGACGGTGCGCAGATTTTCCATACCTCTGAATGCACTGAAGCCTATTTTTCGTAAGGGCTTTCCGTTTATATATTCCGGGAGTGTAATATCTGTAGCCTCACGATCGGAAAACGATAAAATTGAAGTTTGATGATCGTCGGATGCAAAGCTGTATCCGCTGATGTCGTTTTTATCTTTTATTTTTTCCATGGAAAGCATCCTTTCATTTTAATGTTTTAATGCATATCATTTATTTGCCGATTTTTCAAACGGAACCGGAACCAGCTTTGAGTTCATAAATTTCTGACCGCTGTAAAGGCTGTAATATCCGCTCAGCATATAACTGACCGCTCCCGCCAATCCGAAAAATATAAAATTTTCACAGCCGAATAATTCCACACTCAGTAAAAGACTTGTAAGAGGACAGTTTACAGCTCCGCAAAACATTGCAATCAGCCCTATCTCAGCGGCAAATACCGGATCGAGCCCGAAAAAAGGAGCTATGGCACAGCCGAAAGTGGAGCCTATAAATAATGTAGGAATTATTTCACCGCCTTTGAAGCCGCAGCCTATTGTAGCGGCTGTAAGTATAAGTTTTAAAATAAATGCGAAAGGAGATGCTTCACCTGAAAGAGCTTTATATATAACGGGTATCCCTGCACAATTGTATTCAGTACTGTGAAAAATCAGACTGAGTAAAATTACGATGAATGCACCGGCACATATGCGTACATACGGATTTTTAAAAACCGAAGTATAAAAACGCATTGCATGATGTATAGCGGAGCAATATATTATGCTCAGGTAAGCGCACATGGCTGCAAACAGCAGAACCTTTGCAAAGTTCGTAAGTTCATAAGATTGAGCGGCAGCGTGTATAAAATCAAAGCCGTGTACTCCCAAGCCTTGAGCTATCATCATTGCAATTATTGAAGCTATAACGGAAGGGACAAGACCGGCAAAAAATACTGTTCCCACACCGGCTACTTCTATTGAAAATAAAGCAGCTGAAAGCGGAGCACCGAACAAGGCGCAGAAGGTTGCGCTCATTCCGCACATTACGAGCAGTTGAATTTCGCTTTTAGAAAGTTTGAGCTTGCGCCCCATGAAAGAACCTACACTTCCGCCTATTTGAAGCGCAGCACCTTCACGACCCGCAGAACCGCCGCATATCTGGGTGAGACATGTGCTGACAAATATCAGAGGTGCCACTCTTAGAGCCGAATCGGATTCCGCACGGGCAGCTCGCAGTATGGAATTTGTACCTTCATCATTATATATGTGAAACAATCGATAGATGGCTACAATGATTGCTCCGGATATGGGCAGTAGTAAAATCAGCAGAGAATGTTCTATAAAAAAAAATTCGGTGAAGGTAGTGACATAATGAAATGCAGATCCTGAAATTCCACATATAATCCCTATAGTCATTGCCAATATCAGCCATTTTAAGAAAAATTTGAAATGGCGAAATTCATGTCTGGCTTTTATATCGAAGCGGAGAAGCATATGCTCCCATATATTGTTATGTCTGTTTAATTTTCTCATATTTGTTTTGTGTTCTAAAGTTTGTATCGAAAGCTTCAAATAAATATTATGTTCAGTAATTATTATAACAATACCGATAATTATGGCAAGCTTTGCAATGACTGTGAGCGGAAATTAAATAAAAGATTATGAATGGAAAATGAACAATTTAAAAAAATTTTAATTTTATTTTATAAAAATAATTAGTAATGATATTTTTGATGCGATAACTAAGGTTATAAGTGTAAAAATGTATATAAAGGACTTAAAACGTTGTATTGAAATATGAATTATGCTATACTACATTATAACGAATGATTATAAAAATAAGCATATAAATACAGTTATAGATAATTAAAACTAACTGCAAAATGGCTAATGGCTAATGGCTAATGGCTAATGGCTAATGGCTAATGGCTAATGGC
>JBQNCA010000022.1:0-24463 GCA_052169645.1 Anaerovoracaceae bacterium | reverse complement strand
CCGCCGCTCTGCTCGGTTGAAAGTTTTCCGTTCTTAAGCACAAAGCTCAAATCTTTATATCCGTCGGCAGTCACTGTTACCGTTACCGCTTTATCATTCGGGATTTTTTCACTGTTTATACGGATGCCTCGATATTCATAGCCCATGCTCCCGTATTCTCCGTATAAGATATACTGTTCTCCGCCGGTAAAGGTACTAACTTTATTGTAGACAGCATCATTGACCTTCAGGCTCTTTACAGCTTTGCAGTATTTATCCAGCTCATCCTGTGATGCTGCTTTCAGCTTAACATCATAGTATGACTCGCCATAAAAATTTACTGTCTTATCCGCCGATGCTACCGACGGTGCTTCCGCAGTAGTTGGCGGCTCTTCATTTCCGCCGCCCTGCTCGGTTGAAAGCTTTCCGTTCTTAAGTACAAAGCTCAGATCTTTATAGCCGTCGGCACTCACTGTTACCGTTACCGCTTTGTCATTCGGTATTCTTATACTGTTTATACGAATGCTGATATACTCATAATCCATGCTTCCGTAGCTGCCGTATAAGATATACTGATCTCCGCTGTTGAAGCCTGATGAATTAGTAACTTTATTATAAACGGCATCATTGACCTTCAAGCTCTTTATGGCTCTGTAGTATTTGTTCAGCTCATCCTGTGACGCTGCTTTCAGCTTAACCTCATAGTAGGAATCAGCATATGGATTTTCCACCTTATCCGCCGATGTTACCGACGGTGCTTCCGCAGCAGTTGGCGGCTCTTCATTTCCGCCGCCGGGTTCGGACGGATTTGAAGGTTCTGAAGGTTTAATTGTGAAGTCCGGCGTTTTTTTGTCGTTATATCCCGTCACTTTCAGACTGATATGATAGATTCCGTCTTGTTTGAAAAGAGTATTATTTTCATCATGGAAGATAAGCTTATTGCCTTCCACAGAATAATATTCGGTAAAAGAGAAATATCCTCTGTGAGCAACTCTCGTTTCATTTCCGTCAGGCTTTGTTATAATGGCTTCATGAAGTTTTTTAAGATAAGAGCCGTCAGAGCCTTCTATAAGTACAACAACATTTTCACCTCTGTTATACTCGGATTTTTCAGTCTTAAGCGAAACATTTTCTACAACAGTCACATAATTAATACTCACAACAGCTTGTTTATATCCTTTTGCCGTAATTCTCAAAAGATTATTGCTGTCGAGCATAAATTTCTGATTGACAGGATTAATTTTTATAAGATATACCTTGCCGCCTTCAGCATTCTTTGACTTCAAAATGCTGAAATCCTTATCTCTTTCCAAATCAACTGAATTGCCGTTAAGATTTATACCTGTTATATTCGAAATATACTCTTCATTTTCACAGAACAGATATGCAGGATTTCCTTCATTGACTTCAGATATTTCATTTATAACCGCATTTGAATTTTCATCCGTTCCGAGGCTCACCAGTTTAAGAGCAGGCGGATTGATTCCGAGCCAGCTGCCGTATACCTGTATGTCTCCGAGCTTATTATCTTCAAGTACGGATTTTACACTGTGAGCTATGGTATTCTTTTCAGAAGCTGCATTTTTCTGCGCATAGTCTGCAAAGCACAGATATTTACCTTCATTTCTCTCACTTGCAACGGCAGTGATATAATCGCTCCACTCAAAGCCTCCCTTCTTGGACTGCTTTGAGCTTACAGTATCATAGCCTGCCATATCCGCTTCCCATCTGTCGACAATAGCACTTGCGGTTTCATTTTTAATGCCTATGCGTTCCGTCAGCATCGAGTTTATCAGTAAATCCGCATCAAACTTCAAATCTGCGGAAATTTTACGACCGCCGCTTGTTCCGCCACCGCTTGTTCCGCCACCGCTTGAGGTAGCACTTGTAACGGCGTCAATACCGTGCAGTTTTAAATTTGCTTCAAGCGATGTTTTTCCCTCATTACTATAATCTTTTCCGCCTGTAACGAAAAATGTGCAGGACATATCCTTAAATCCGTCGGAATGTACCGTCAACGTATACTTTCCGTTATAAGGTATATTGTTTTTCCCCTGATTGGTAGTTTCATTTACCGTGTTATATAAAAACAGTTTATCGCCTATCTGATACCAATCTTCTATCATAGTCAGATGAACCGTTTTCCCGTCAGGACCGCTAAGCTCCGCCGCAACGGTAGGATTTTTAATACCGTACACCATTCCTGAAATTTTGAAGCACATGTTTTGTCCGGATACCGCAGAACCCGATCCGTCTAAAGACAGCTTAGGTGCTGTTTCATTTACAACATGTATAGGAACCAGAACGCTGTCATGTCCGTCGGATTTAATTCTGACAAAATATCTGCCGTTGGAAGTCAATCCGTTCTGTCCCAAAGGGATTTTAACTTCCGCAACAGTGGAACTTCCATGTGGAACCTGCGATTCCAGAGTAAAATTAAGCTTATTGTTAATCGTGTTGAGATATTCATCATGTGAAACAAGCTGTACACTTCCGCTTCTGTCCTTGATGCCTGCAAACCATGCTTTCTCTGAAGCATTCCTCTGATTGAACATTATTATGACTTCACCCTTGCCGCTTTCACTTATTTCGGCTACAGGGGAATAGAATGCCGGAGCATCGGTAGATTCCGAAGTATTATTCAAATTTATCAATGTGGTTGCAGGTTCTATCCTTAAATTTCCGTTTTTATCATAATTCGGCAAATAATAATCCCACACTGCTACAGGTCCGTGCGCCACCATATATCCTGCTGAAGTATCGGTTCTCAGCTGAGGCTTTTCAGGCGAAAGATTTTTGCTGAGCTCGACAACCTGCTTCTTTCCGTCATTTCTTGTAACTGTCAGCTTTGCAGGATTCAGATTTGTAATTTCCCACTTAACAACGGAACCGTCAGTACTTACAGGAGTAAATGCGGATGTTACATCCGTTCCGTCTATGCTTATCTTACAATTTTTCAGATTATTTCCTTCTGTAAATTGTACAGTTACAAACTGGCTCCATGACAGATCAACCAATTTGGTTTTTTCAGTAACCAGCTTCACGTTCTCTACCGAATTATCCGTTGTAGAAGGATTTGAAGAACCGCCTCCGCCTCCCGAACCGCCGGATGAACTTCCTGAAGATCCTCCCGTCGACGGTTTAGCTGAAAGAGGTGTTTCCTTGTCCTTTATTTCAGATTTATCGGATTCCGAATTTGTATTCTTATCCTTCTTGAAAGCATCCTTCATATTATAGAGAACCTGAGAAAATTCTTCTCTCGTAATATGTGATTTCGGCAAGATTTTGCCATTTGCTCCCTGTATATACCCTGATGCACGCATTGCTGCAAGTTCAGATACCGCCCATTCCGAAATATCGGATGCATCTGAAAACGCATCAAGCTCCGATTTCTTGCCTTCTGTAAGCTTCGCAGCTCTGGCTATAACTGCAAAAGCTTCCTCTCTTGTTATAGGGGATTCCGGTCTGAGCTTTCCTTCTGACCCCTTAAAAGTTCCTGCCGAAACAGCCTTTGACATATCATCATGATACCAGCTGCCTGCATCAACATCAGTATATGCTGACAAGTCTCCCATGGTTGAAGCGCCTGTTGCTCTGTTCATTATTGCAGCCATCTCCGCTCTTATCAGTTTGTTTCTCGGAGATATGTTGCCGTTTGATCCGTGCATCAAATCATTTTCCACCATCCATGTGACAGCGTCACGGGACCAGCCGTTAGGCAGGTCTTTGAACGATGAAGTCTCCGCTGCAAACGCATTCGTCGGTAAAAGCATTGCAGCTGAGAGAATGACAGCCATAAGTTTTTTCTTTTGCATAGTTTCTCCTATATTAGCTATTCATTATGACGATAAATTTAAAAAATCTTCATATGGATATAGGCCGCTAAAAATATACATATGAAGATTACGCTACTAAGATTAGTCCCCTGTAATTAGACATCTTTAAGTTAGCCATGGTAAACTTTACACTAATAAACCCGAGCTGTCAATAATACATTTTGACAATATTTTATTGTTTTACAAATCAAAATTTTTGCAGATTATACTTATAAAGTTTATTTGAATATTATGGTGTTTTTTGATGTATAATTAATAAAATTAGTATACATAAAGTCATTTGAAAGGAATCATGATGAAAATTATAATAGCCGGACTCGGACTTATAGGAGGCTCCTTTGCCCGTTCAATAAAAAAGTTTACCGACCACCACGTTATAGGCATAGACAGTGACGATTCGTCCCTCGACATGGCCCTTGCAATGGAATCTATAGATGAAGTAATTCCTGTCGATCGTATGGATCTTTTAAAAAAAGGAGATCTTATCATAGTTGCATTACCTCCTCACGAAATCGTCAAATTTATTTTGGATAATGTTAAAAATTTTCGCTCCGGGTCTATAGTGACCGATGTTTGCGGTGTAAAGGAGCATATCCTCAATTCCGTTGCAATGCCTTTGGAAGAGGTAAATGTAGACTTTATAGGCTCTCATCCCATGGCGGGAACCGAATTCTCCGGCTTCGCATTTTCCAACAGCAATATGTTCCACGGTGCAAGCTATCTGCTCACTCCTTCCGAGAATGCCAAGCTCGAAAGCATAGAAATGCTCCGTGAGCTTGCTCTCAATATCGGCTTTCAAAATGTTATAGTAACCGACCCTCAAACACACGACAAGGCGATAGCTTATACATCTCAGCTGGCGCACATAGTTTCCAATTCCTACATTCGCAGCACCACTCTGCCTAAGGAAAAAGGATTCTCCGCAAACAGCTTCCTCGATATGACCAGAGTTGCCCTTTTGGATCCCAATACATGGAGTGAATTGTTTATTCTTAATAAGGAAAATTTGATTTCTGAAATAGATCAGCTCACCGAGCATATCGGTGAGCTGCGTAATGCTATAGCTTCTGAAAATCGTACGGAGATAAAAAATCTTTTGCGTAAAGGGCGAGATCTCAAGGTGAGAAACACCATGCAACGCAAAACCTTGGTTTAGATTCGTTATTTTAACCCTGTAGAGCCGAATCCGCCGACACCTCTTTCGGTATTATCCAAGGTTTCGACTTCTTCAAATATTGCCTGTACCACCGGAGTTATTACAAGCTGAGCCACACGATCTCCGTCTTCGACAAGCGCCGGCTCCGATGAATGATTGTGCAGCATAACCATGATTTCACCCCTGTAATCGGAATCTATAACTCCGACCTTGTTTGCCGGCGCCAAGCCTTTCTTCGTTGCAAGCCCGCTCCTTGCATATACCAATCCGGCATATCCGTCCGGAATTGCAACCGCAATTCCGGTGCTTATCTTGGCAGTTTCACCGGGTGAGATGCTTGTATCCTTGCCCATGCAGGCATACAAATCCGCACCCGCAGCCGAAACCGATGCATATTTAGGAACGACGGCGCCCTCCTTAAGTCTTGTAAATTTTACCGTCTCATTTATAAATGACATCATAACCTCCGCTCTATAAAATATTTTAAATCACCTTTACAATGAAACTCTACGGGTAAAGCCGCCGAATTGTCGGGCGGACAGTCGCCACCCCTCAAGCTGCGGTGAATTTAACCCTCTCCGATTAAAAATCATCCTTCCACAAAACAACTTCATTCGTGATAAGCGATGCCTTTACATCTATTATGCGCTGATTGGTTGAGCCTCTGAATCTCAAATCCAACACCTTGTTTTCGATCTGAAACTCTCCGTCCACTATCACATCTATGCAATTAAGCAGCCTGTCCGTTGTCTCCGAATCCCCCAGCCTGTGAGCGACTATATCCCTATCAAAAAGATATCCTGTATAGCACCATACACTTTTCTCCGGATATCTTTTCCTCAGCTTTTCCAACAGCAATGCCAATACAGGCTGATTTTCCGGCTCAAAAGGTTCGCCTCCCAAAAGCGAAAAACCTTTTACATATTCCGGAGACATAGCTTCAATAATAAATTCGGTTGTCACATCATCAAACTTTTTACCGTAATCAAAATCCCATGTTTCAGGATTGAAGCATTCCCTGCAATGGTGTGTGCAGCCGCTAACATACAAAGAAACCCGTATGCCCGGGCCATTTGAAATATCATTGGTTTTTATAGTAGCATAATTCATATTATTTTCCAAATTTACAATTCTTAAGCTTATTTTATCTGAAGCTTTCTCTAAAATCGAGTCTTCTTCCACTACAAATCCAAGCTCATCTCTGTACTTTCTGTTTATTTACATGTTAAACTCGGACAATCCGTTCCGTCACTGTTACCTTGCACATTCGACCGGTTCGAAACTCACATTAGAAAAATTAATAACAAGTTATTAATTTTTTTCGGATGCATCGCATACTAAATCGGCTCGGAACTTGTAATTTAAATAACGGTGCGTTTGTATTTCAATCGCACCGTCTTTCAATCGAATGACAAAATCAATTTTTACAAATGAAGCACTCTGGATTTAATTTCCTTGGTTTTCCCTACATTCCAGAAATTTTCTCCAAGGTAGCCGCAAGTACGACGTGTAACATTCATCTTTACCTGATCTTTGTTCCCGCAATTAGGGCATTCCCATTCATTATCATCATTTATAATGATTTCTCCGTCGTAACCGCAAACCTGACAATAATCTGATTTTGTATTAAATTCGGCATACTGAATATTGTCGTATATGAACTTCACAAGTTCCTGTAAAGCTTCGAGATTGTTTTTCATATTAGGAACTTCTACATATGATATAGCTCCGCCGGATGAAATTGCATGAAAATCTGATTCAAATTTAAACTTTGAAAAAGCGTCTATATCTTCTCTTACGTCAATATGATAGGAATTTGTATAATATCCCTTATCCGTAACCTGATCTATAGTTCCGAATCTTTCCTTATCTATACGGGCAAATCTGTAGCAGAGAGATTCCGCCGGAGTCCCGTAAAGCGCAAAGCCAAGACCTGTATCCTTCTTCCACCTGTCACAGGCGCTTCTTAAATAATTCATTACTCTAAAAGCAAATTCTTTCCCCTTAGGATCTGTATGACTCACACCCTTCATAAGCATCGTAAGCTCATAAAGTCCTATATATCCGAGGGACAAAGTTGAAAAGCCGCCTTCAAGATATTTATCTATAGACTCATTTTTATCAAGACGGGCAATCGCTCCATATTGCCAATGTACAGGACTGGTATCCGATTTTATACCTCTTAATGCATTATGTCTGCACATAAGTGCATCATAACAGAGTTGTAAACGTTCATCCATTAATTTCCAGAACTTTTCTTCATTCCCGTGCGCTATGATTCCCATTTGCGGAAGGTTTAAGCTTACTACACCCTGATTAAAGCGACCCTCAAACTTATATTCTCCGTTTTCGTCTTTCCATGGAGAAAGGAAACTGCGGCATCCCATAGGACTGAATACATTTCCTGCATAATTTTCACGCATTTTCTTCGCAGAGATATAATCGGGATACATCCTCTTTGCGGAGCATTTAACAGCCATTTCCGTAATAAAATCATATTTGCCGCCCTTGAGACAATTCCATTCGTCAAGTACATAAACGAGCTTTGGAAAAGCAGGTGTAACATATACACCTTTTTCATTCTTGATGCCTTCAAATCTCTGACGTAGGATTTCCTGAACGATCATGGCGTTTTCTTCCGCATATTCATCTTCTTCCCCGAAATTCATAAGGAACAAGGTTACGAAAGGTGACTGTCCGTTGGTAGTCATCAGCGTATTTATCTGATATTGAATAGTCTGTACGCCTGAACGCAGTTCATCTTTCAATCTCTTTTGAGTCAATCTTTCAATGATCTCATCGGATACTTCTCCGTTACATTCAGCCGTTATCTGACTCTTGAACTTGGCATAGCTCTTTCTCAGATATTTACCGAGGTGGGAAACATCAACAGACTGACCGCCGTACTGACTGCTTGCGACAGAAGCGATAATCTGGGTCATAACGGTACAGGCAACCTGAAAGCTCTTTGGCGACTCTATCAGCTTGCCATTCATAACGGTTCCGTTATCGAGCATATCACCTATGTTTACGAGGCAACAATTAAAAATAGGCTGCAAAAAATAGTCCGCATCATGAAAATGAATGGCCCCTTCCTCATGAGCCTTGGAAATTCTCTCCGGCAGCAACATTCTCTTTGTCAGATCCTTTGAAACCTCTCCCGCAATCAAATCTCTTTGAGTTGATGCCATCGTTGCGTTTTTATTGGAGTTTTCCTCCATTACATCACGATTATCCCTCCTTATCAGGCTAAGTATGGATTCGTCGGTAGTATTTGCTTTTCTGACCAATGCCCTTGAATAGCGATATATAATGTAAGCTTTTGCAAGCATAAACTTGCCGTATTGCATAAGCTCATCCTCGACCATATCCTGTATATCCTCTACAAGCAGTCTGGTACGATTCTTTGATGCTATCTTATTTGCTATCCGTTCTATAAGCTCAGGCTCTATACGATCTTCCTCATCCACGGTATCATTGGCTTTTCGTATAGCGTTGACTATCTTCATCCGATCAAAATCCGCAACTGAGCCGTCTCTCTTTATTACTTTTTTGGCTCTCGGTTCATAATCATCTTCAGGTAGCTGCATCAGCTGTACTGTTTCTCCCATAATGAAAACCCTCTTTCAATCCACAAAATTCGATAATTCGAATTTTCCATAATATTTAACAGATAATATAAATATAGTATAATTCCGAAGCGAAAGCCGTACTCGACTGCTGTTTCGCTATATACGATTCTATCAGAAGCCTGTTGTTTTGTCTATTGGTAATTTCTACATATAGTTTTATTTGTTAAGTTTTAAAGTTGCAAAATACTATATATAGCACGTAAAAACAGCTCCGTATGCAGACAAAAAAATAAAAAAAGCGTCAAATGCCGCATATCTATCGCATTTAACGCCAATTAAGACGACTCATCTACATATAGAATCTTAATTTTAAGCGCCGCCCTTAAATATTCTGTATACATACTTCATATTGATATTACATACAAAAATAATAAAAAGAAAGCACAATACCTGTTTTATCCAAAGCTCTTATAAAATTTATATCCGCTCCTTCATCTATAACTGCAGATACGGCATCGACAATTACCTGTTTCAACAATATAAAATTTGATTTAACTGTGCAAATAATTTTATAAATCCTACTATACTATAGTAGGATTAGGGTCCGGCGGCAACAGCCTCGTGGTATTTGTCGTTCCTACAGCCATAAGCCAGCCGTCCGGGTCATAGATTTCCGCCGTGGCGACTATTACACGGCGACCTATGCTTATAATCTTTGCTTTCACTATTATATAATCATCCTGAATATCGACCGCACGTATAAAATTTATATTCATATCAACAGTTCCCACCGGCTCGCAATCCACAGCTATCCATGACAAAGCTCCCGCCGTATAATCCATGTAATAGCACAGCATCCCTCCTTGCAGGTTTCCGAAAGGATTGCGCTGCCACGGCTTTATATAATATTTCATGATAAACACGTCATCATTCGTGTAATCCACAAACTCACTGTGAAAAATCCGAGTTCCCTCAGCCTTAGCATTCAATTCCTCATCCCTGTTACAAACCTCCATGAGCTTCTGCTTACGTTCTTCATGATTCCATTTCATAGTCTTCCTCTGTCTATTTATCTCTGCCGGGATTGGACAGGCAACGTTCAGCTATTTCATCAATCGTTTCCCTGTCTGTAAGTTCTTCCTTAATTATAAACTTATCGCCTATAAGATGTTCAAGACTTGCGATTCCTCCATTATGATAATATTCACCGTCATGCGAACCGCAACATTGCTCTATTATCAAAGGTCTTATGCCCAGCTCAAAGAAATCGACTGCCGTCATAAGCACACAACATTCGGTGTCAAATCCCAGAATCCAAACATGCTCAGGAAGATAACCGTCATTGATTTCCAACAACAGCTCCATAAGCTCAGGTGTAACTCCCGAATAGACATCTTTCATTACAATATGATCCGCAAATTCAGCAATTTCAGGTCTGAGAGCCTGCTCCTCCTCGGTGCAGAGGTCATTCCAATTCATAAGACGTGAAATATTGCTCCCCTTATAATTCCAATACTTTGTGGCGATGACCACATCGAAGAGTCTGCGCTCCGCCAGTTCCTTTACGTTTATAAAAGTCCGCTCCGCACAGTCTGTTTTCACAAATCCGTTCTGAACATCGATCATTATAAGAATATTTTTCATGATTCCCTCGCTTAAATATTAAATATTTAACGTTTTTATCTTTATTTTTAAACGTATATATTATAATATATAAAGGATTTAAAGTAAACTAATATAGCGGTAAGCTCAAACCTGCAGCAACCGATTAATTAATATAAAAACGGAGATATAATGTCCGATATATTTTACTCATACGGCGGAAATGCCTATGCAAATTTAACCAATAAATGCTGCTGCAGTTGCAGCTTTTGTGTCCGTAACTCGGCTAATAATCCCATTACTTCCTCTAATCTCTGGCTGATCGAGGAACCTTCTATAGAAAAAGCATTGCGGGCTCTTGACGAATTCGAACCCCAAAGATATACCGAGCTTGTATTCTGCGGTTACGGCGAACCTACCTATGCATTCGATACAATGATCGCTGTAGCTGAATATGCAAGAAAACGCTACAATCTCAAACTGAGACTGAATACCAACGGTCTTGGAAATATAATAAACAAAAAAGATATAGTCCCTGAAATAGCAAAATATACAGATGCCGTTTCTATAAGTTTAAATGCCTCAAATTCAGAAAATTACAATCGCCTATGCAATCCCATATTCGAAGGAGCATATGAGGAAATTCTTAATTTCGCCAAGAAATGTCACAGACTTATGGCTGATGTGACTTTAACTGCGGTATCCGTTATAGGAACCGAAGAAATAGAAAAATCAAAAAGAGTAGCTGAAGCTCTCGGTATCAATTTTAACGTACGTGATTTCATAAAAGGAGAAGATGATGTTTCGTATTAAAAAAGATGACTATAATACCGTACAATTTCTGCCGGAATATAAATCTACGACAAAATCAAAGAACAGTACAATGGTGTCAGCCGGACGCAGCGGGTTAAGCGGTAAAAGCGTAATATTAACAATTTTTTTTCTCATTATAATACTTGCAGCCGCAGCAATTTTTGTATATTTCACGTATTTCTCACCTTCAAAGCAATTTATCTCGGCTTTAGAAGCCGGAGATACGGAAGCCGCCGCTAAAATATGCAAAGATAATGCCTATGACGGAGACTTTCTGAAACATATAGAGCCTACAATTACCGAATCCTGCGATAAAATACTGAGCGATTATGAAAGCGGCAAAATTGCTTCCCCGGAAGCAATGGAAAAGCTTTCTATGTATAACAATATTACAGACAAAAATTTTGATGAACGTATTTCGGCTGTTTCCTCAAAAATAACCGGAATTGAAGAAATTGAAAATTCAAAGAGGGAAATTGAAGCTTCCTGTGAGGACGGCAATATGACGAAAGCGCTTCAGCTGCTTATAGCCATGGAAGAAAAAGCCGGTACCTTGGACATAGATACAGCTTCGTACATATCCGATATTCTGAAAAAATATGACGTAAAATTCAAAATTGAGACTTTTAATGCTGTTTCCGGTTCATCCCGTTCAAAAAATTATGATACGGTCAGCCGCACTCTTACATTTATGAATACCTATCTTAATGATGCTATGATAACGGGTATGTTGAATAAAATAGAAGAATCAAAGAATGACGATATTACCCCGAGAGCAATGCGCAATTATGTAAAGAGCGAACTGGAAAAGCTCCAAAGCACCGACAGCGACAACTAAATAAAAAGCAAAGGACATACATATTCAGCTTCCGGCGGCTTTACGCTCCACAGGATAAAGTGTATGTCCTTTTATATTGCATTATTTAAATTGTATATTTATTGCGATGCCATACCGCTTATGCCAGAGCGGCACCGAGAGACTTGCAGGATTCAATCCCCTCATCATCAGGAGCCTCATTACAAATTACACTGTCACAAACTCGAGTTGCACCTGCGGAATCACAATCCGACTCCCATGTACGCATCCATTCGCCGTCTCCCCATCCATATGAACCGAACAGCGCAATCCTCCTGCCGCTCAGAGAGCTCACGAGCTTATTGAACATAGGTTCAAATTCGTCCTCTTCCAACACTTCGTTTCCCATGGACGGACAACCGAAAGCGACACCGTCGAAGGTTGTCATCTTGTCTGCATCAAAATCTGCCGGCTTAAAGATTTCAACCTCAGCTCCGCTTGCTTTTGCGCCATCCGCAACCGCATTTGCCATTGCTTCGGTATTTCCGGTTCCGCTCCAATATACAACTGCTACTTTACTCATTTTCATTATTCCTTTCTACAATAAACTATATTTATGGTAATATTCCTTACAACCGGTAAGAAATTATCCATCCTGTTTCTTCAGCTTGCTTTCAATATGTATTCAAGCCTACTCTGAAAATATTTCCGATTTGAACGAAAACACGGTACTATAATCGATTATCACATGCTCACTGCAAGGCTGTTTAATGTTCTTCCCTGCTTATACTCTTTCTGATATATTTCACGACAACGCCGGAAGCGATCAAAGGTCTTTTTAGCAGAATTTTCATCTCCATAGACTTTCCAGCAGCCTATACACTTGTAATCGGGTCTGCCCTCAATAAAGCCCTTCACATCCTCAGGAGGATAACCTATAAAAAGTCCTATTTCATGAGGGAAATCTCCACTTCCGGACATTCTGCACATAAGTTCTCCCAAACAACCCGACATGGTATTTTTTTTATAGCCTACAGCCTCCAACAATCTTTTGGCATCGTCTTTTTCCAAATCCTCTCTTAGTTTTTCCGGTCTGTACATATAAAGCAATGCGCTGTTTTCTTTCACACGCAGAGGGATTACCCTTATACCCTTGGGCACAAGACATTTATTTACTCTGCGTATATAATCCGTCAGCTGTTTCTTTAATTCGAATCTACATGTAAAAATATTTCCGGTCTTAATCCCTGCAAGAGTCGGCGATGCACATTGCACCAAAAGCTCGTCAGACATGCTTATTTCCTTTCATACATATAGATGCCCCCGCATCTTCTTCATCTTCTTATTTATATTTGCAATCAATTCGTACATATTTCATTATTGCAATGTTTCTCCAATACCTCTCTCAAGGCACACATAGATGCACTTTGGCAGCGTTCTATAACCGTATCGCTGCCCTTCATCTCACTTAAAGCGCTGTGCACCATTTTATGAGACATGCAGCTTGTAAAGAAAATCATCAAGTCGGGCGAGCCCAGCTTATTGCGAAAACCGCTCGCCTGCTTCGTATAAACCTTTGCTTTACAATTATATTCTTTACACAAATCCTTGTACTGTCGTTCCATTCTTTCATTTCCACCGAGTATAACAACACTCATAATACACCTCCGATTTTATTAGTTCCGACTAACCTTTTATTAAAAATATAAGAGTGAATCCGTTCACCCCTTTAAGATGTAAATTAGTCTCAACTAATCTATATGTAAAAAAAATATTCAAATTTATAAAGGGGGAACTTTATAAGTTCCCCTTTATATACAATGTTAAAATATAATACGGTTCACATCAGTTCAATGCTTGCTTTCCTGATATTTTTCCAGCTCATGAACAGCACAGTTCATAGAAGCTGCACATCCTGAGCAACCGCATCCGCAAGAGGATTTTCCCTTGGCGATATTACGAACGCCTCTTATTATAATCACCGCACAAATCACTGCTACAAGTCCTACAATTACACACGAAACTATATTAGCCTCAAGCCAGCCGAACATGACTATCGCCTCCTCTCTTATTTAAAAAATCCTATAATTATCTTTACAGCTCCCAACAAGATTACGCCGAGAACCGCAAGAATCACAATATCGGGTGTTTCCAATTCTAAATTGAATTTCATTATTTATATACCCTTTTCTTCCCGATGTATTCAAAACATCAGATAAGACTATGCCGCCTGATGCGCTTTATCAAGCTTATGAGATACCTTTCTTGCAGGATCCGGACGGAAAAGCAGATAGAGAAAAATTGCAAGTAAAATTATTGCAACTACTGTAAATGCATTAAACGAAACCACTCCTACGGCAAGTCCGACCAACTGATAGATTATCAGTGTCAGGCAATAAGCCATTACATTCTGGAATACTATAGCAAACCAGAAGAACTTTCTTGAGCCCATTTCCTTTGCAAGAGTAGATATCGCAGCCAGGCAAGGCGAATCAAACATGTTGAATATGAGGAATGCAACTGCTGCTATTCCTGTAGGGAAAAATGCCGCAAACGCTTCATGCATATTTGTGGTATATTCTTCTACCGCTCCCACTCCGGCAAGTACGCCCATTGTGGATACTATGCCTTCCTTTGCTACAAAACCGCTGATTGCAGAAGCTACCGCCTGCCATGTTCCGAAACCTAAAGGTACAAAAATGAATGCTATCGCATTACCCATAGATGCCATTAAAGAATTATCCGTATCTGCCAGCCCGAAGCTACCGTTTTCAAATCCGAAGCTTGCAAGGAACCACATTACCGCACAGCATACGAAGAGGATCGTTCCCGCTTTCTTGATGAAAGCCCATACTCTTTCCCATACATGAAGCAATACACCCTTAACTGCAGGTAAATGATACTGCGGAAGCTCCATTACAAACGGAGCAGGATCTCCTGCAAACATTTTCATCTTTTTCATAATAATGCATGACATTATTACTACAGCTATTCCCAAGAAATACATAGCCGGAGCCATCCACCACGCTCCTCCCATAAGGAAGCCCGATATAAGAGCTATTACAGGAAGCTTTGCGCCGCAAGGGATTGCTGTTGTTGTAATCATCGTCATTCGACGATCCTTTTCATTTTCTATCGTACGGCATGCCATTATACCCGGAACACCGCAACCCGAACCTATCAGAAAAGATATGAAACTCTTTCCGGAGAGTCCGAATCTTCTGAAAATACGATCCATTATGAATGCGACACGAGCCATATATCCGCAATCCTCAAGGATAGACAGGCATAAAAATACTACAGCCATCTGAGGAACGAAGCCCAAAGGCGCTCCGATACCTCCGATTATACCGTCAACCACCAAAGATATTACCCATGCCGATGCACCTGCATTTTCCAATGCATTTCCTACTGCAGGCTGAGCCCATTCAGCTACGAGTGTATCATTTACCCAGTCCGTCATTGCAGTTCCGATAGTGGTTATGGAAACATAATATACAAGGGTCATTACCAATACAAATATAGGCAAAGCCAACCACCTGTTAGTAACAACTCTGTCAATTTTATCCGACAAGGTCAGCTTTTCGGATGATTTTTTCTTATAGCTCATTGCCATAAGCTCGGCTATGTAAATATAGCGCTCATTTGTAATGATGGATTCCGCATCATCGTTAAGCTCTTTTTCCGCAGCAATTATATCCTTTTCGATATCGGCTTTTACAGCTTCATCTATATGAAGCTTTTCAATAATCTTTTCATCACGTTCAAAGATTTTTACCGCATACCAGTGCTGCTTTCCTCCCGGCATGTTTCGAAGAGCCAAATCTTCGATATGTGCGATCGCATGTTCCACTGCTCCCGAATAAGGATGTCTGACAGCCGGACTACCGTTTAAAGCTTCTCCCAATGCCGCTTGAGCCGCTTCACGAATTCCGTTGCCCTTTAATGCGGAGATCTCGACGATCTTACATCCAAGCTCTGCGCTGAGCACATCCGTATCAATCTTATCACCGGTCTTTTTTATGATATCCATCATATTCAATGCTACTACTACCGGTATACCGATTTCCATCAGCTGTGTAGTAAGATAGAGATTTCTTTCAAGGTTAGTGGCATCGACGATATTCAAAATTACATCCGGCGCCTCATCAAGCAGGTAATCTCTTGCTACAACTTCTTCCAAAGTATATGGAGAAAGAGAGTATATACCCGGAAGGTCGGTAACTGTAACCTGATCGGAAGTATTCCCCCTGAATTCTTTTTTCAGCTTACCTTCCTTCTTTTCCACCGTTACTCCCGGCCAGTTACCTACATATTGATTGGAACCGGTCAGAGCATTAAATAATGTTGTTTTCCCACAGTTTGGATTGCCTGCAAGTGCAATTGTTATTCCAGTCTTCATTTATCCGCTCCTGTAATTAAAATGCGTAATGTAATATAGTAATTCAAAATCAGTTATCATAGAAATTACAATTTATGCAAGTTCAACCTCTATGTTCTGAGCTTCACTTTTTCTTATAGAAAGTTCATAGCCTCTCACCGTCAATTCCATAGGATCTCCGAGAGGTGCCACTTTGCGGATAAATATTTCCGTGCCCTTTGTTATTCCCATATCCATGATACGGCGTTTCAGAGCCCCTTCACCATGGAGTTTGAGAACTTTAACCTTGCTTCCCACTTTTATTTCACTTAACATTTTCATACTGTACTGAGTCATCCCTTTCCAATTTAAATCATTATTTTAGATGCCATCTCTTTATTTAAAGCAACGCGAGCGCCTTTGACATTGACAATTAAATTGCCTTCCGTCTTGGATATGATGGAAACTGTACCGCCTTCCACAAATCCCAAGTTTTCAAGATGCTTCTTAACTTCGGGACTACCGTTGACTTTCCTGATAATACAATCTTCGTCAATATTAGCAAATGTAAGTGGTAACATGCTTTTCCTCCAATATCACATTAAATCTGCCGTCAGCAAAAATAGTTAGACAGCCTTATTAACGTTAGTTTACTGTTACCACTTGCGATTGTCAAGGGATTTCTTGCGTTTAATGCTGAATGATGTTATCATGTATTTAAATATCCAAAGTTTTTAAATTAAAGTGCATTAAAACAGGTATTGCACAGTAGCTAAATTTATGAGGTGTTTAGAAAATGAAAATCCAAAAATCCGCAGAGGATTATTTAGAAGCAATGCTCATTATGAAAGAAGAGCATGGATACATTCGTTCTATCGATTTGGCTGAGCATCTTGGAGTTACGAAGCCGAGCGTAAGCTACGCCGTTAAACAGCTGCGTGAGAACGGATATATAACTATGGACGGGAGCAAACTCATCTATCTTTCAGAGAAGGGACTCGAAATAGCAAACAAAATATATTCACGTCATAAAATGCTCAAAGAATTTTTTATAAGATTGGGAGTAGACGAGAAAATCGCTCTCGAAGATGCATGTAAAATAGAGCATGATATCAGCGACGAAACATTTGATGCAATGTGCAAACATCTTGAAGAATATTCATAATCAAACAGAACCGTTAAAATCTCCTTGCAAGAGTTGCAAACCGGAAATCGTTCCCCGATAATGCACCTTTTCAAGGAGATTTTGTATTTATGCCTGTTTGCAATATAAAATTAATTGAAAAATTATGGTATAATAACTGTTATTTAAAAGCTGCGATATTCGCCTTTTATAAAAACAAAATTAAAAATAAGGGAGAACTTTCAGTATGAAAATATCAAAAAAAGTGGATGCCATGCAATTTTCACCGATAAGGCGCTTCAATCCGTTCGGATTCAAAGCGGAAGCTGACGGAAAAAAGGTTTATCATCTCAACATAGGTCAACCTGATGTCGAGACACCGGAAGCGTTCATGAATGCGATACGCAACTACAATCAAAAAGTTATTGCATATGCGGAATCCGGCGGAATCAATGATTTGCGTGATTCTGTATGCGACTATTTCAAAGCTTACGATATGGATTATGAGCAGGATGATGTAATGGTTACCACCGGCGGCTCGGAAGCTTTGAGCATGACATTCCTTACCATTCTGAATGAAGGTGACGAGATTCTTATCGCAGAACCGTTTTATACAAATTACCACACATTTGCAACTGCTGCAGGCGGTATCGTTGTACCTATTACCACAAAGGCTGAAGACGGCTATCACTATGCCAAGCGTGAACAGATTGAAGCATGTATAACTCCTAAGACAAGAGCAATCTGCTGCATAAATCCCGGCAATCCTACAGGAACGGTTCTTACCCTTGACGAAATGAAACTCATAGGTGAAATTGCCGCAGAACACGATCTCTGGATTATCGCCGACGAGGTTTACAGAGAGTTTGTATACGACGATCGTGAAATGGCTTCTTTCGGAATGCTTCCCGAATATGCGGACAGAGTTATCATCATTGATTCAGTTTCAAAGAGATATTCAGCCTGCGGAGCTCGTATAGGATTTGCAATTTCCAAAAACCCGGATTACAGAAACGGTATGATGAAAATTGCTCAGGGCAGACTCTGTGTATCCACAGTGGATCAGATAGGCTCTGCCGCTCTCTTCCGCCTTCCGGCTTCCTATTATGATGAAATCAAAGCCGAATATAACGCCCGCCGAGATGTTGTTTATGAGGAATTGATGAAAATTCCGGGAGTTGTATGCCAAAAACCGGGCGGTGCATTTTATATGACGGCGAAGCTGCCTGTTGACGATGTAGAGGATTTTCTTATGTTTCTGCTGACCGAATTTGAAGACAAGGGTGAAACTGTAATGTTTGCACCGGCTGCAGGCTTCTATGCTACAGAAGGGCTTGGAAAAAACGAGATGCGTATCGCATATGTGCTCAATCAGGCAGATATGCGCAGAGGTACCGAGCTGATAAAGCTCGGCATTGAGGCTTACAATAAAAAACTTGGAAATAACAAATAAGATAAAAATGTGAGGTTTATGCAGATACGAAGTATCTGTTAAACTTGATATTAAAAAGTTAAGCTCTAAAATAACAGTCGAACGATACACAAAAATCGAAGGCGGTGATTCATCCCGACATGGATGTTCACTGCCTTTTCATTATATTGGTAGATGCCGTCACCGCAACCTTGCCGTCGGCTCTGAACAGTTCGGCTTCCATATGCATAATACGCTTTGTTGCCATAGTTATGCGAGATTTTACCAAAATATCTTTATCCTCCATCGTTACCGGTCGGAAATAATTTGTCAGCATATCCAAGGTTCCCACACTTTGAGACTGTGTACATACATCGGACATAGGTCCGCAGACTACGTCTATCATAGCTGCCAAAAAACCGCCCTGTACATATCCCAAACCGTTCAGCTGCCATTCTTCGGGATGAAAACGAACTGTCAATGTTTCATCCATTTTGTATTCTACAAACTCCGGCTTGAGAGTGCGTATATCTCCGGTGAGTCCGAGCTTAGGATCATACAATATTTTAAACGCCTCGAGCCGTCCGCTGTAAGTTGTTAAATCTATTCCCTCAAAAAACGAATGTGACATATGACGGCTCCTTAATCTGTCTAAAAAGGTACATTATTCGGAATTAATCCCGTAGGATTATTTTACTGTCCTCCGGACAGTAAAACTTCGCTTGCGGCGCAGAATTGCATGCAACTTGTTCAAACAGGGTTTATTACACTTAAAAATCCGATTATACAAATATCGATATATCGCTGTTAATATTTATAACTTTCAAATTTATATCTGCTTTTTATTATATGTATTTGCGATTATGTATCACTTGTGAAATCGCTGCGGCAAATGCAGCAGCTCGTTCTTTGTTTTATATAGTTGTAATTATATATTTAAATTTATACCGCCGCAAGCGAGATAAATCAAAAAGGGATTCCCTGCGAGCCTTGCTTTTCACAGTCGAAAGCTCTGCCGGGAATCCCTTCCGTATTGTTTATCAGGCGGTTTTACGGCTTATCTCTCAGCAGCATACAACACTTCGCTGCAAACAGCCGGAAATCACCCCCAAGCTTTACAGGCTAATTCTTAGCCTCATACCAGTTTTTAAATTCCTTATTTGTAAATTTGTAATGGTCAAGAAGTTCCTTAATCTTTTCACATCTTTCAGCTGCATCGGATTCCTTATCATTATACCAAACAGCTCCGACATAATCGCCATAAGTAGCATTAGGAAGAACTATCCATTTATCTCCCCACATATCCTTATATTTGTCATCCGTAGCCATTTCAGCTCTCTTTATAGGACCCATTTCTCTTGTGAAATCCGCTGTGAAGTCACCTATATTGTCACCCATGTAGAAAAGAACCTCGTGATCCTTTGTTACATTATCACGTCTTTCAGTCTTATTGGAAGAACCCTCTTCATTCATTACCTGAACGTGAGCTTCATCGGCATTAGGAAAGCCGGCACGCTTCAGCTGCTGAACTGTGAGGTCGAGCTTATCATGATCTCTGTTTGTGATGTAGAACATCTCCACACCCTTGCTTGCAGCATAGTTGCAGAATTCAACAGCTCCCGGAAGAGCCTTGCAGCCTGTAGAACCTACGGCATCATAGTAATAATCCCAAGGACCGTTGTCCCATTCACCTTCTCTCTGAACAATATCAGCCATATAGGTGGCATCGTCCATCAAAGTCGCATCGATATCGGAAATGATTGCTAAAGGCTTGGTATACTGATCTTTATTTGCAAGCTTTTCGTCGAGACGAATCTTTGCAAGATCATAAGCCTGTTGCTGCAAACCTTTAACCTCTGCCGACAGCTGATATATAATACCGTTGATGTAAGATTCTTTTCTGAAATCATCAGTTACGGATGCCTGTTCGGTAACCTCTTTATTTTCCGAATCCGCACTCTTTTGAGTATTCTGCTGTCCGCAGCCTGAGAAGCAGAGCGTTGTAGTAAGCGCTGCAACCGCCAATAAAGAAATAAAAATTTTTCTCTTTTTAGTAATCATTTTTCTCCTCCATGAAACTAAAATATGAATAACAACCGTTTGATTCCTAAAATATTGCAAAATCAACACCTCGAGATTAATTCCGAAGATTCTATCCTGAGTTATAGTATGTAAATTTTAGGATATCAAAGTAACCTTGTCAGACAAATAATTGTGCTGACAGGTTACTAAGAGTAATTTTACTATCAGCGCCTTTATATGTCAAGTTGGAGGCTTTTTTACAATTTTTTATATAATTTCAAATATCGCTTACAAGTCAAGATATGTATAACACTTTAATTAAGACATATTTTATATCTGAAAAATATTATGTTACCGCCGGATTCTCCGGATTATGACTTTTTATGCGATTATCGAATATATCGCTTCTTTTACCTGAATTTAAAAGGAAATCGACACAATAAGAATATAGACTTTTTCAAAAAAGAACCCCCGGTATGCAAATATTTCTTTCACCGATTTGCTTTCGATGAACCTCAAGTCCATATAATTGAGTCATGGTTTCATCGGTAATTACGTCAGTCGCCATCCCTTCATTAACTATATATCCGTTTTTTAACATTATAGTGTGGCATTTCAAAAATAAAGCATGATCGGGAAAATGAGTTGTCATCAAAACTCCTACGCCTTTATCCTTTAATCGAAACATCAGCTCCAGGAATCTGTGAGCATTACCGAAATCAAGATGCGCCGTGGGTTCATCCAAAATCATCAGCTCCGGCTCCTGTGTCATTGCGGCGGCAATCATTACAAGCTGTCTTTCTCCTCCTGAAATGCCTGTGAATGATTTTTCCTTAAGATGTGCAATCCCTAAAAATTCGAGATTTTCTACAGCAAGACTCTCATCATTTCTGTTCGGAACACTGAAGTACCCCATATGCACAGTTCGCCCCATGAGAACCACATCCAAGACCTTGAATGGAAATGTTGGAACCGTCATCTGCGGAATGTAAGCAATTTTTTTTGCAAGGTTTCCTGAATTGTATGAGGATAATGATTTTCCGTCTATCAGCACCGTACCTTCTGCACGTTCCTCTCCCGTTATGCATTTCAGTAAGGTGCTTTTACCTGTACCGTTTGTACCGAGAATACACATTATCTGAGAACCTGAACAGCTAAATGAAATATCCTTCAAAATTTTTCGTGAATTATCATATCCGAAGCTTAAAGACTTTATTTCCAGTTTCATTACCAGTTCACCTTCTTTGTGTATATAAAATATACGAAAATCGGTATACCTATTATTCCGGTTATTACGCCTATAGGGATTTCTAAAGATGTCAGAGTTCTGCACAAATCATCTATAAGTATCAAATAACATATTCCCAATGAAACACATGCAGGCATCAGTCTTCTGAAATCAGGTCCGACTATCATCCGAGCCAAGTGGGGAATTACAATTCCTACCCAACCGATTATTCCCGAAATGCTTACAACCAATGAAGTCAACAAGGTGCTGGCAAAGATAACCGCCATTCTGTCATTTCTCGTATCTATTCCGAAAGATTTAGCTTGAGTGCTTCCCATACTGAGAACATTTATACGCCACCTGTACAAAAACAATACAAGCATTGATAACAAATACGCCGGTAAAATGCTCAAAAGCCCTTTATAATTCACGCCTACAAGAGTTCCCATCAGCCAGTATATGATTTGAGGCAGCTTTTCAAATGGATCCGCCGTAAATTTTATCAGTGATATAAGGGATGAAAACAATGCACTCACAAGCATTCCCGATAATATGATAGTTATCGTAGATCTTACATCTTTAGCAGAGAGAAGAAAAGTCAGCCCGACTGCGCCCATTCCGAAGATCATAGCCGTAATTTGCACTCCTACAGTAGACAGTGATAAAACTATAGCTATTGCCGCTCCGAAGCCGGCTCCGTTTGAAACGCCCAAAGTATACGGATCTGCCAGCGGATTGCCGAACAAACTCTGAAATACGGCTCCCGACACGGATAAACCCGCTCCCGCCATTGCAGCTCCTAAAATCCTCGGCAATCTTGTATCTATAACTATGCTTATCGCCATATCTTCCAGCCCGTCGGTTTTACTCGTAATAATTGAGGTCAATATTTTAAATACATCGGGTATTGAAACCTTATATGCACCGACACACAATGAAACAAGTATGAAAACGATAGGCAGAAGAATGAAAATCATCCACTGTACTATATTCTTTGTTTTTGACATAAATAAAATTCTTTCTTACGTTATTTTACCGTATCTGTAAATTCTATATTGTAAAATCTGTCATAAAAACTTTTTGCTCTGCTTGTTACAACATCCGTACTTATTTTGTCAGGATAAAGCTGATGTGCCATCCATAACTCACCAAGTGCTATAGAATCAGCATCAGGATTTCCCCAAGGCTTTGTCCAATATGGAGCAAGTATTACCTTCCCGTCTTTTACAGCCTTTAATGTCTTGTATTGAGCATCGTTCATAATCTTATCATAGACCTCTTTGTACCTGTCCTGAACAATTATTACATCCGGATTCCAATTTGCAAGCTGCTCAAAGGTATATGGCTGATAACCCTGAATATCTGCTGCAGCTACATTTATACCGCCTGCTCTGAGCAACATGCAGCCTACATATTTATCATTTCCGTAGGTCTGACTGTTCTCATTTGCAATAAAGACCTTTATCCGTTCTGCAGCCTCAATATCACCAACCTTCTCATCAACCATTTTTCTGCTTTCTTCGCAGAAGCTCCACAGCTCGTCAGCTTTTTTATCGGTACCTGTCAGCTTTCCCAAGGTTTCAACCGCCCACTTACAGCCTTCTGTATATGCCGCATCCGCATCAGCCAATCTCGGATTCTGAGCCTCAGCCTGCTTGCCTTCGCCTCTCAAAGATACAACCGCCACGGGAATACCTAAATCTTTAACTTTCTGCATTGTAGCTTCGTCAGCTTGAGAAGCGGCAATTACGATATCAGGTTTAAGCGTTGCTATTTCCTCTACATTCCAACTTTTTAAATCTCCCGGTGTCGGCAATTTTTCTATTCCCGGAAAAACATCTTTCATATAGTCTCCCAAATCTGCCGCCCATCCTGACTCAACTCCTACAACTTTATCCTGTGCTCCGAGCTGCGCTATGATGTCTATCGAATGGTGTTGCAGTACAACCATGGATTTTACAGGAACCTGTACGGTTACTTCATTATCAGCCTGATCAGTAAATGTCCACGACTGCTGTTGCACTTCCGTAGTATCTGCGGATACGGATTTTTCCGGGGAACTGTCTTTAACATTCGTCCCACAGCCTGTAAATATGGCTGCTGTCATTATCACAGTCATACATAATGCTAATACTTTCTTCTTCATTTTTAAATCTCCATTATAACTTAAGTGATATCAACAGGAATAAATTATTACATTTAAACCAAGCTAATGCTATCACATTATTAATTATTATGCAAAATTATATATAATAATCTTAAATATAATCTTTTTAATCTTTATTTAATTTAAGGAAATATTTTATTTCTAAAAATAATGTTTAGATTTTATATATAATCATAGGAATTATAACTCTCAATATTAAATTAAAATATTCGAAAATCATAATAAAGATACTTTTTCAACACATTTATCAAACTTAAAACTCTAAATCATAACCACCCTTCAAAAGGGTGGTTTGCTCTAGGGCTATAAACCCAATAGTTACTAGGCTAGCGTCTCAAGGCGCTAGCTTTCGCTTTGTTCAAGCTACATTGCCTTTGCCACTTTGACTGCACCTAAAA
>JBQNCA010000021.1:0-25202 GCA_052169645.1 Anaerovoracaceae bacterium | reverse complement strand
AAGTGTATTTCAGGACAGCTGCAAATCACACTTTTAATTAAAATAAATATACGGATTTCATTATGTATGAATATATATTTGTTTTCTGTATTGACAAATACCTTTCAAATGTTCAAAATAAATGTAATTATCTACAGGCATGAGCTTTGTGCGATGTCGGTGGACATTATATATTTATAATTTTTCAATATATTAAGGAGGAATTCATATGGGAAATCAGGAAATATTATATCAGGTATCTAAGGTTATAAATGACAGAAGGTTAAATCCCAAGGACGGATCATATACAAATTACCTCTTTGATAACGGATTGGATAAAATTCTGAAAAAGATAGGAGAGGAAGCGGCAGAAACTATAATTGCCGCTAAAAATCAGAATAAAGATGAGATTATATATGAAATTTCCGATTTGATATATCATGTAGCTGTATTGATGACATATTCCGGTATATCATGGGATGACATTATGGAAGAACTTGCCGGACGTGAGCTTAAAACGGGAAATTTGAAAAACAGCGATAAGCCCGACAAGGTTACGGAATATTAAAAATGATTGGAGAACGATATGATGACGGGAGCACAGGCCCTTGTAAAAGGGCTGATAGAACAGGGTGTAAATACTATATTCGGATATCCCGGTGCAACTATTTGTCCGTTTTATAATGAATTGGCAAAATCTAAAGATGAAATAAGGCATATTCTTGTAAGGCAGGAGCAAAATGCAGGTCATATGGCATCGGGTTATGCGAGAGCTTCCGGCAAGGTCGGAGTATGTGTGGTAACATCAGGTCCGGGAGCTACAAATCTCATAACCGGCATAGCTACAGCATATATGGACAGTATTCCTATGGTTGCGGTTACAGGTCAGGTTTCGACGAATCAGCTGGGAAGAGATGTGTTTCAGGAGGTGGATATAACGGGAGCTTGTTCTCCGTTTGTAAAGCACAGCTACCTTGTAAAGGAGGCTTCGGAATTGCCGAGGATAATCAGGGAAGCATTTCATATTGCAGCTACGGGAAGACCCGGACCGGTTCTAATCGATATTCCGAGTGATGTTCAAAATAAAAAATTTAAATATACGGATCCGGGCGAAGTAAAGATAAGAGGTTATAAGCCCAATATTTCAGGAAACGAAAATCAAATTCAAAAGGTCGGAAACGAGATAAAAAATTCAAAGCGGCCTCTCATATGTGCAGGCGGCGGAGTTTTCAGTTCCAATGCACAGGATGTTGTACGACAGTTCAGCAAGGAAGCCAAGATTCCGGTAGTTTCTACCATGATGGGCTTGGGGATTCTTCCTACCTATGATGAGCTCAACATGGGAATGATAGGACAGCACGGAAATTCCGTTGCTAATTATGCTCTGCAAAATACCGATTTGCTCATAATCATAGGTGCTCGTGTAGCGGACAGAGCTGTAACGGCACCGGGAAATATAGAAAAGCGGACAACTACTATTCATATAGATATAGATCCTGCCGAGATAGGCAAGAATATGACCCCTACAGTACCTTTGGTAGGTGATGTGAGGAATATTATTGAAAAGCTCATTGATTTGAATATAAAAACCGACAGCGAAGAATGGGTCGGCGAGTTGGTTGATAAGCATACTTTTGACAGAGCCAAGAGAATAGATCCTCGTGATATGACTATAGGTCCGAAAAAATTTATGTTGAAGCTCGGAGAGCTTATCGACAATAACGCTCATGTAGTTGCCGATGTAGGGCAGAATCAAATTTGGGCGGGAAAATATATTTCCATAGATAAAGGCAGATTTTTTACATCCGGAGGATTGGGAACTATGGGATATTCATTGCCCGCAGCCGTAGGAGTAAAATTTGCAGAGCCTGACAGGCAGGTAATAGTCGTATGCGGAGACGGAAGCTTCCAAATGAGTATGAATGAACTTTCAACTATGGTAGAGAACAACATAGATGCAAAAATTGTACTGTTCAATAACAGAAAGCTCGGTATGGTAAATGAAATTCAGAAGGTTGCTTACAGTGAAGGACCTTTCGGCGTGCAAATGCCGGAAACTCCCGACTTTTGCAGAATAGCGAAGGCTTTCGGCATTGAAAGTTACAGATTGTCGGATGAAAGAGAAATAGAAAACGCTATCAGAAAAATGCTGACACATGACGGACCGTATATATTGGAATGTATAATAGACCCTGATGAAAGCACTATGGCTCAGTAGGAGGACGGCTATGAAAGAGATAATATCCGTACTGGTTGAAAATCAGGCAGGTGTCTTAAATAAGATTACCGGACTTTTTGCCCGCAGAGGTTTCAATATAGACAGCCTTGCGGTAGGTGTGACTGAAGATAAGACCGTTTCACGCATTACTATGATAGCGGACAGCGGAAACAGCGTTTCCGAGCAGATGGAAAAACAGCTCAACAAATTGGTTCCGGTTATAAAGGTTCGTTCCTTTGACGAAAAGGAAATTACGGCGAAAGAGCTGGCACTCATAAAAGTATCGGCGAACAATCGCACTCGGGGAGAAATTCGTGATATAGTCGATATCATGGGAACAAAAATAGTAGATATATCTACTTCAACCGTGACTATAGAAATTTGCGATTCACCCGAAAGGATAGAGCTGCTTCAGGAAATGATGCGACCTTTCGGTATAAAAGAGGTTGCTCGTACAGGTATAATTGCACTTCAAAAGGGAAGTAAATTTATAGAATAAAATATTGTGGAATAAGTCCGTTTTTCGCAATAATGTAAACGGATTAATAAGCCGTGATAAAAAATTTATCTACCTATTAGTATAAAATCAAGATAAACGTATGCTTCGATTTAAGGCGGCAACTCCATGAAATCACCTTGTTGTACAATATAGTGACAGGGTGATTTTTATATGAAAGAAAATTCACAGTTCATATGTATATCATTTTTTGTAAAATTTGTTGACATATTTCCGTTTGCGGGGTATATTAATTACAAGGTTAGCACTCTATCGAAGCGAGTGCTAACAAAAAGGCGGCAGGTGATATATATGGATCTTACTGAAAGAAAACAAAAAATATTACAGGCGATACTCGGTAACTTTATCTATTCGGCTGAACCTGTAGGCTCTCGTACCATATCAAAGAAGTACGATATGGGAATAAGTGCGGCAACTATAAGAAATGAGATGTCGGATTTGGAGGAAATGGGGTATCTTACGCATCCTCATACCTCTGCAGGGCGTATTCCTTCAGAAAAAGCTTATAGATTTTATGTTGATTCTCTTATGCAGAAGTATGAGCTTTCGGATGATGATAAGCTGCAGATAGACAGGCTTATAGATTCGAGCCTTTCGGAGCTTGACAGAACTTTGGAGCATGCATCTCAGATACTCTCACGCCTGACAAATTTGGCATCCTTTGTTATGACGCCCAAGCAGGATGACAATTTGCTTAAATACATAAATCTTATTCCGGTGGATGATAGGACTGTGGTTCTGATAATTGTTTCAGAGAGCGGAAAGGTAACAAATACCGTTTTAAAGCTCAAAGCCGACTATGAACCCGACACCTTGGAGCTTCTTTCAAAGGTGTTGACTCATAATTATAAGGGCAAGACTATCAGCGACATAGTTACGATGGATATAATAAAGGATATCGAAACGGATATAGTCGCACTTGGAAGCATAGCCAAGAGCGTAGTCCCGTCATTCGTAAGCACTTTGGAAAATATGCTCAATGTTGATTTGTATATAAACGGATTGGAAAATATATTTACAATTCCGGAATATAACGATATTGAGCGTGCACGAATGTTTATGGACATTGTCAGCAGTAAGAAGGACTTGACCAAATATTTATTGAACAGAGCCGGAGGTATGAATATTACCATAGGTAAGGAAAACGATGAAGAAAAGCTTCATGATTGCAGCCTTATCACGGCAACCTATACTGTAAACGGCAAAATGATCGGCAAGCTCGGCGTGATAGGTCCTACTCGAATGCGCTACAGTGAAATATCGTCCATTATCGAGTATCTGACTCATAATTTGGATAATGCTTTTAATATGACAGAAGGAGAAGAAAATGACGAATAACAATGATGCACCCCAGAACAATGAAGATATGGCGGATGTTGAAAAAAACGGGACCGAGCTTGATGAAGCCGAAAATCGTGAAACCGATTTACAGGATGAGGTTGCTATAAAAGAGTCGGAGGACGACACCGAAGCGGATTCCAAGGAAGAGGTCGAAAGCGAGGATGCTCGATATATGCGCCTGGCGGCGGATTTTCAGAATTTCAAACGGCGTGTTCAAAAAGAAAAGAATGATATTTACAGCTATGCGAATGAAAAGATTGCTCTTGATATAATAGATGTAATGGATAATTTCGAAAGAGCTTTACAGCATTCGGACGATTCCGAAAGCCCAAAATTTTTTGAAGGAGTGGAGTTGATTTACAAGCAGCTTAAGGGCGCTTTGGACAAGAATAATATCTTGGAAATTGAATCGGACGGAGCGGTTTTTGATCCGAATTTCCATAATGCAGTAATGATGGAAAAAAATGATGCTTTTAAAAGCAATACCGTGATTCGAACCATGCAAAAGGGGTACACTTTAAACGGAAAGGTTATTCGCCCTTCCATGGTAACCGTATCGCAGTAATTTATAAAACAAATTTACAATGTTAAAAAAGCATAAAGCTTTTTATATATGAATATTACAATGCATTGAGATGCATTTTTATGCGGGAACGCAGGAGGTAATTAAAATGGGAAAAGTTATAGGTATTGATTTAGGAACTACAAATTCATGTGTTTCGGTGCTTGAAGGCGGGGAACCGGTAGTAATTGCAAACGCAGAGGGAAACAGAACAACTCCTTCCATAGTTGCTTTTACAAAAGACGGTGAAAGGCTTGTCGGTGAGACTGCAAAGAGGCAGGCTATCACAAATCCCGATCGCACTATTGCATCCATAAAAAGATATATGGGTACGGATCATAAGGTTTCAATTGACGGAAAGGATTACACTCCGCAGGATATTTCCGCAATGATTCTTACCAAGCTCAAGACCGATGCAGAGGCTTATCTGGGAACCAAGGTGACTGAGGCTGTAATCACGGTTCCGGCTTACTTCACCGACAGTCAGAAGCAAGCAACAAAGGATGCGGGAAAAATTGCAGGACTCGATGTAAAGCGTATTATCAATGAGCCTACAGCAGCAGCTTTGGCTTACGGCATGGATAAGGACAATAAGCAGCATAAAGTTTTGGTTTACGACCTTGGCGGCGGTACCTTCGACGTATCTATACTGGAGCTTGGTGACGGCGTATTTGAGGTACTTGCCACAAACGGTGATACTCATCTCGGCGGTGATGATTTTGATGAAGTTATAATGAACTTTATTGCCGATACTTTCCAAAGCGAACACGGTGTAGATCTCAGAAAGGACAATATGGCTTTGCAGAGACTCAAGGAGGCTGCGGAAAAAGCTAAGAAGGAACTCTCATCTTCTCAGACGGCAAACATAAATTTGCCGTTTATCACAGTTAATGCGGACGGACCTCTTCACCTCGACATGAGCCTTACAAGAGCTAAGTTTGATCAGCTGTCATCAAATCTTGTTCAGAGGACAATAGAGCCTATGAAGAAGGCAATGTCCGATGCGGGTGTAACCATGAACGATATTGAAAAAGTCATTCTCGTAGGCGGTTCAACCCGTATCCCTGCAGTTCAGGATGCCGTAAAGAAGATTACAGGTAAGGAGCCTTTCAAGGGCATAAATCCTGATGAATGTGTATCCGTAGGCGCTGCAATACAGGCAGGGGTGCTCACAGGAGAAGTAAACGACGTACTGTTGCTCGACGTTACCCCTCTCTCGCTTTCAATCGAAACCTTAGGCGGTGTAGCTACAAAGCTTATAGAGAGAAATACGACAATTCCTACAAAGAAGAGTCAGATTTTCTCAACAGCTGCGGATAATCAGACAGCTGTAGATATACATGTAATGCAGGGTGAAAGACCTATGGCTGCGGACAACACTACTCTGGGACGTTTCCAGCTTTCAGGAATTCCGCCTGCAATGAGAGGTGTTCCTCAGATTGAAGTAACCTTTGATATCGATGCCAACGGTATTGTAAATGTAAGTGCAAAGGATTTGGGCACAGGTAAGGAACAAAAGATTACAATCTCGTCCTCAACCAAGCTCTCCGACGATGAAATTCAGCAGAAGGTGAAAGAAGCCGAGATGTATGCCGAGGAGGACAAGAAGAGACAGGAAAGCATCGAGGCTAAGAATCAGGGAGAATCTCTCGTATATGAGACGGAGAAAACTTTAGGAGAAATCGGAGATAAGGCTGATCCTGCAATGGTAGCCAATGTAAACAGCGCAAAGGATGCTTTGAGTGAAGCATTGAAGAGCGACAACACCGATGATATAAAAGCTAAAACTGAAGCTCTTATGAAAGAATTCCAGCAGTTGTCTCAGGTTCTTTATCAGAATGCTCAGGCGGCGGGTGCAGATCCTTCGGCTGCAGCAGGCGGCTTCGATCCTACAGCAGGTAATGCATCTGCGGGTGCGTCCGAAACAGCTTCAGGTCCTGCACATGACAATGTAGTAGATGCTGACTTTGAAGTGGTAGATGACGATAAGTAATCTATATGGTATACTGTTCAGGCACTCCGTCCGATGACGGGGTGTCTGATATTTGGATTCAACTGTTTATCCGGTGCGGAAATTTCCGCAGATATTAAGATTATTATACAGTCCGGAGGTTATTAATGGCAGATAAGAGAGATTATTACGAAGTTCTCGGAGTAAGTAAGGGTGCTTCGGAGTCTGAAATAAAGAGCGCTTTTAGAAAAATGGCGATGAAATATCATCCTGATAGAAATCCGGGTGACAAGGATGCGGAGGAGCATTTTAAAGAAGTCAATGAGGCTTATGCTGTTCTGTCCGATCCTGAAAAGAAATCAAAATATGATCAGTTCGGATTTGCAGGAGTCGATCCGAATGCAGGGTTCGGGCAGGGCGGATTTTCAGGAGCAGGCTTTGAGGATATTTTCGGTGATATTTTCGGAAATATGTTCGGCGGCGGATTTGGCGGCTTCGGGGGTCAGAGCACACGCAAAAAAAATGTTCCCCGTAAGGGTGCCGACATACAAAAGACCATGACCATAAGCTTTGAGGACGCTTTCTTCGGTACAAAGAAAAAGCTTAAGCTCAATAAATATGTGCAATGTGATGATTGCAGAGGCAGCGGTATGGCGGCGGGGAGTTCCAAAAAAACCTGTCCGGATTGTAACGGCACCGGTCAGATAAGGAGACAGACGCAGACGCCTTTCGGTATGATGCAGAATGTTACCACATGCCCTCATTGCAACGGAACAGGCGAAATCATCGAGCAGCCTTGTTCAAAGTGCGGCGGCTCGGGCAGGGTTCGCAAGGATGTAACCCTGGAGGTTACCATACCTGCAGGTGTGGATAATGACTCCGTTATAAATATAAGAGGTCAGGGCGCTCCGGGTGAAAACGGAGGTCCTCCGGGAGACTTTTATGTGATTCTCAAGGTTCAGCCTCATAAACTCTTTAAGCGATACGGAGCGGATTTGGAGCTTGAGATTCCTATAACCTTCACTCAGGCTGCATTGGGAGCCGAGGTTACCGTACCTACTATGAAAGAAAAGGTTGCATATAAGATTCCTTCAGGAACTCAGCCCGGTACGGTATTCCGTATAAAGGGAAAAGGTGTACCTATACCTAATTCTTCGAGAGTCGGAGATTTATATGTTAAGGTTAATCTTGAGGTTCCTTCAAAGCTTTCGCCGAATCAGAAAAAGCTGCTTCAGGATTTTGAAGAGGATTCTACATCTGAAATGTATGAAAAGAAAAAATCCTTTATGGATACGGTAAAGGAACTTTTTACAGGTGAAGATGGTGTAAAGGCTCCTTCAGACAGAAAGAAAAACAAGAAAAAATAAAATTGAAATGTTTTTAGGGTTGTATGGCAGGCTTTGTCTGCCGCACAGCCCTTTTGGAGTTTTTAAGATGAAGTATTTTGAAATAAAAATATATACGACTACAGAGGGAATAGAAGCTGTTTCCGATCTGCTTATGATGTCGGGGTTCAATACCTTTGTGATAGAGGACGGCACTGTAGTGGATGAGCTTTTAAATAAAGAAAACGATTACGAGTGGGATTATGTGTCTCAGGAGGTTATGGACAGCAGATTTGCAGAATCGAATATTACATTATATATGGAAGCGGAAAAGGCGGCTGCAGTTAAAGATATTGCGGAAGCTGTAAGTAAATTAAAAGATCGGGATAAAGACGGAATTTACGGTCGCTTGTCGGTTGAGAGCCGCCTTGCAAGCGATGATGAATGGAAGGATAAATGGAGGGAATACTTCAAGCCTTCAAAGATTTCAGATAATATAGTTGTATGCCCTTCATGGGAAACTTATGTAGCGGAGAAGGATGAACAGATAATAAAAATCGATCCCGGAGCTGCTTTCGGCACGGGAACTCATGCCACGACGAGAATGTGTATTCTCCTTTTGGAAAAATATATAGACGGTGACGATGAATTTATATTGGATTTGGGCTGCGGGTCGGGAATTTTATCAATAGCTGCCGCTCTTTGCGGAGCAAAACATATAAAGGGTGTGGATATAGATCCCGATGCAGTAAAAGTCTCTATAGAGAATACAGAAAAAAACGGGATGTCCGATATTATCGAAATATCTCACGGGGATGTTACAAAGGGCTTGGGCTTTAAAGCCGACATAATTGTTGCAAATCTTATGGCAGAGCTTATAGTGGAACTGATTCCTGATATTGTGGAGCATCTTCAGGGCAGAGGCATTTTTATAAGCTCCGGCATACTTTCCGAAAAGAAAGAAATGGTTGAAAATGCAATTATAAGCAAGGGCTTGAAAGTTACGGAGATTATTGAAGAAGGCGGATGGTGCGCTATAGTCGCAAGGCTTGTATAAAAAAGGAGATTCATGGCAAAATTATCGAAGGATTCTTTAAAAAAATCTCTACTGCAGAAAAATCCGGACGGTAAAGGACGGGTATCTTTTTATACTTTAGGCTGCAAAGTAAATCAGTATGAAACTCAAATTTTGCGTGAGAAATTCAATGAAGCCGGATATATCACCGTAGATGAAGATGCTCCGGCTGACATATATATTGTGAATACATGCTCCGTAACAAATTTAGCGGACAGAAAATCCCGTCAGCATATTCGTCAGTTCCGCAGACACAATCCTGATGCTGTAATCGTGGCTATGGGATGCTATGCACAGCTGAAGCCTGATGAAGTGACGGAAATTCCGGGAGTGTGCATAGTGGCGGGTACAAATGAAAAAAGTCATATAGTTGAGTATGTTGATGATTATATAGAAAATAATCGAAAAGGCTCCGTTGAAAAGCATATTGTAGATTATGACAAAATAGATGAATATGAAGATTTGGGCTGTATATCCGCAATGAAATCCAGAACCAGAGCATTTATAAAGGTTCAGGAGGGCTGTGACCGCTTCTGTTCATATTGCATCATACCTTATGCTAGAGGTAAAGCCAGAAGCAGGGCTCCGGAAAATATCGTAAGGGAGGTTACGAATCTTTTAAACAACGGATTTAAGGAAATCGTCCTTACAGGTATAAATACTGCGCTATACGGTATTGATTGGAAAGCTTCAAAAGGTCGAAGCCGTATAGTGGAGCTGGTAAAGCTTATTTCCGACATTCCGGGAGATTTCAGAATACGTTTGAGTTCACTTGAGCCGAATGTTATAGACCTTGAAATTGCCGAGCAGCTTATAAAAATAGAAAAGCTTTGTCCGCATATGCATCTGTCCATACAGAGCGGAAGTGACGGTGTATTGCATCGCATGGGAAGACGCTATAATGTAGATTCGTATAAAAAGATAGTAGAGGTGCTGCGTTCATCCAATCCGTTATATGCGATAACTACCGATATAATCGTAGGATTTCCGCAGGAAAACGAGGAAGAATTTCAGGAAAGCTTGCGGAGCATTGAAGATATAAAGTTTTCAAAAATTCATGTATTTAAATATTCGCTGCGCACGGGTACCAAAGCTGCGGAAATGTCGGGACAATGCAGTGAATCCGTAAAAAACTTGCGCTCATCGACTTTGAGCGAGGCTTCGGAAAGTATTGCTTCGGAATTTTTAAAATTGAATCAGGGAACGGTGCACCGTGTACTTTTTGAACGCTATGATAAAGTTGCCGGAACGCTTGAAGGCTATACCGATAATTATATAAAAGTTATATGTAAAACGGGAGCATCCGAAAATTCAGTGGGAGCATTTGCGGATGTCAAGCTTGTTTCGGCAGATGACGGGTTTATGATCGGCGAAATTATTTGAAGCATTTAACTTATGTGTTTGACTGAAGCCTGCTTTAATTTAGAAAGCTTTATAATCGATGAAATTAATTAAGGCGATTAAGTCTGAATTTATTTGTCGGATAATTTCTTAAAATATGATAAAATTTATAGACACAAGGAGGTGAAATGAAAATGGCAGACGATTGTATATTTTGCAGCATTGCAAATAAAGAAATTTCTTCCGAAACAGTATATGAGGATGAAATGATAACGGTATTTAAGGATGCCGCCCCTCAAGCTCCCGCACATGTGCTTATAATTCCTAAAAAGCATATTGCGTCTTTGGATGAAGCATCTGCTGAAGATGCAGAGATTCTTGCACATATAATGTTAAAGGTTAAAGATATTGCAAGAGAGCAGGGAATGGATAACGGATACAGACTTGTGGTAAATTGCGGGGAAGACGGACAACAGACCGTCAAACACCTGCATTTCCACCTGCTCGGTAAAAGGAAAATGACATGGCCGCCGGGTTGATAAAAATGTGTCTGTAATTATTATAGGTATGTCTTGACAGTTAAGAGAGCATAGCCGATACATATAAAATTAGACTTGCTTTTAATTTGTTTTAAGACTATAATTATTATGTTTATATGCTGAACATCGATCCTTACGCATGACTTTTTAAAAGTCAAATTTCAAAATACGGAGGGAGGGATAATGAAAAATGGCACAAGTTATTGTTAGAGAAAATGAGAGCTTAGAAAGCGCATTGAAGAGATTCAAGCGTTCTTGTGCTAGGGATGGCGTAATGTCGGAACTCAGAAAGAGAGAACATTACGAAAAGCCTAGTGTAAAGAGAAAGAAAAAATCTGAAGCCGCAAGAAAAAAGGCTAAAAAATACTAAAAGAGGTGTTGTGATTGTCTTTAAAAGACAGACTTACTGCTGATTTCAAAGATGCCATGAAGGCACACGACGATATCAGAAAAAACACGATCAACCTTACTCGTGCAGCCATAAAACAATATGAGGTGGACAATAGGGTTGAGCTTGATGAACAAGGCATCATGGATATTCTGAACAAACAGGTTAAGATGCGCAAAGATGCCCTCTCTGATTTTGAAAAAGCAGGCAGGACCGATCTGATCGAAGCATATAAGAAAGAAATCGATATACTGGCGGTGTATTTACCTCAGCAGCTCACCGAAGAAGAATTGACTTCCATAATTATGGAAACCAAGTCCGAATTGGGCATAGAGGATAAGAGCGGTATGGGCAAGCTCATGGGTGCTGTTATGCCTAAGATAAAAGGACGGGCTGACGGTGATGCGGTCAGAAAAATCGTACAGCGCATTCTGTAAAATGTTTTTAACGGCGGGAGCAATCCCGCCGTTATTATCGTCGGTAAAACTTCAGTTAAATATTCGATGAACGATAGCGAAGAATAATCAAAGACTCTGCTGAAGATTATCGATTCAAATACATATTTTTAAATATATCATGCAATAAACCTGCCGGTTTAAATATATTTTTAAATATTTGAATAATGTTGATTATTAAACTAATTATTTTGGTTTGATAAGATTTAATTAAGAATTTAAATTTATTATACAATTGACAACTTATACGAAAGTATATATACTAAAATTACTTTCAAAATCTATTATGTTATAAATGAGTGAGCAAGTTCTCCATAGGCAGTACCCCCAAAAACTGTTTATGGAGAGCTTGCTTTTTTTGAAAAAAATATATTAACCTTTTCGACAGTTAAACCCATTTTTGAAAATGTTTAAATTGGAGACAGCTCCTTTAGAATTAATTGATTATATAGTGATAATGTTGAAAACAAGCGAAAGATACTTGCATGAGATATATTTGCGCACAAATTATTTTTATAAACTCTATTGACACAACAATTATTAAAGCTTATGCTATGTGTGTAGGTGAAAACCTTGCAGCTGAATTAATTGATAAACAGTTATATTTATCAATTAATATCAGTATTCTATCTGTTATAGTTATAATACAATTTATATTGTTAAGAGTGTGTCGGCAGAGAGTGATGATTTACCTGCCGGGAAAAGGAGAAAGAAGCAATGGCAAAGATTATTTCCATGGAAGAAGCAGCTAATCTGTTTACAGATAATTGCTGTGTAGTAGGAGTATCCTTCGGTGTTGAAGGTTGGCCTGAAGAGCTTGGTATGGCAGTAGAAAAGAGATTCCTTGAAACCGGTCATCCACGCAACATCACAAACGTACATGCTGCAGGTTTTATAGCAGGTAACTGCTGGGGGCATGAAGGACTTATAGGTTTGGATATTTCTTCTCACGAATCTACAACTCCTAAAGTTGCAAAGCTTATAGAGGAAGATAAGCTTCCGGGTTGGTATATGCCTCTGGGAACTATGCTTCAGATGTATTCCGAAATCGGAAGAGGTATGCCGGGCGTACTTTCAAAGTGCGGTCTCGGAACTTTCATGGATGCTCGTGTAGACGGCGGACGTCTCAATGACGGTGCAAAGAAATATGACGAAGCGCAGAAGGCTGCAGGCAAGAGATTATTCATAGAATATGTTCCCGATTTCATGGGTGAAGAATATCTTTTCTACAGCATTCCTAAGATTGATATAGCTATCATGAGAGGAACTACAGCAGATACAAACGGAAACATCACATGCGAAAATGAATGCCTCAACCTTGAGCTTGACAGTGTAGCACGTGCAGCAAAGGCTAACGGCGGTATCGTAATCGTAGAGGTTGAAAAGCTTGCAGCTGCAGGCTCCCTGAATCCTAAGCTCGTAAAGGTGGGACAGAACCTCGTTGACTATATAGTAGTAGCAGAGCATCCTGAAAAAATTACTCACGGTCTGCGTTATCATATGTATGACGGATTCGACTATGACGGACTTACAGGAAAGAGAAAGGTCCCTACAAATGCTATTCCGAGCATGCCTTTCGATCCTAAAAAGGTAATCATCAGAAGAGCCGTTATGGAAGTTGAAAGAGGAACTATGTGCAACTTCGGTATAGGACTTCCTACATTCTGCGGAGGAGTTCTTGCAGAAGAAGGCGAAATGAAGAACTTGACAATGATATCGGAATCCGGTTCTGTAGGCGGTGTACCGGGAGGCGGTCCTCTGTTCGGATGCCACTGGAACAACGAATGGTCCTGCGATCAGAAAGAGCACTTCGACTGGTTTGACGGAACGGGACTCGATTTCGGTGTATTCGGACTTTCCGAGGTGCAGGAAGACGGTTCAATCAACGTATCCCGTCTGAACGGTGTAACTTTGGGTGTAGGCGGATTCACAAACATTACGGCGGGAGCAAAGAAGGCTTGCTTCATAGGAACCTTTACTGCAAAGGGATTGAAGCAGCATATAGAAGACGGAAAGCTTGTAATAGATCAGGAAGGTCAGCTTTCAAAGTTTGTTAAGAAGTCGGAGCAGATAGCATACGATGCACCGATTGCGGTAAGAGAAGGAAAGCCGCCTCTTTACATCACCGAAAGATGTGTATTTGAAGCTTGTGAAGGCGGAATCAAGCTTATAGAAGTAGCACCGGGAATAGATGTGGAAAAGGATATCCTTGCACATATGGGCTTTAAGCCTATCATTCCTGAAGGCGGTCCTAAGCTGATGCCTGCGGAAATCTTCCAGGAAAAATGGGGTAACGGCGGACTGTCCGCACACCTCGATGCCAAGGAAGGTAAATAATATAGAAATATTATTAAAATAATATAATTTTGGAAGGAACCCGAAAGGGTTCTTTCTTTTTTTTACTATAACTATCTATATCGATAACTCCTTTTAAACTGTTTATTTTAAAATCTTTTCATTTTGGATTTACGACTTTCAAGATAACGATATCGGTGATTTCTTTAAAACTGTTGATTTGGTAATCCTTTGATTTTGGATTTGCAGCCCTTAAGAAAACTATATCTGAAACTTTTGCATCCCGTTTTTCTTATTCTGAACAAAACGCATTAATGCTCCCAATAGCTTGCTTGCTTAAATGCAAATTATATATCAACTTTTAGAACAATTTTAGCTTGTGAAAAAATATTGCATTATTTCAAAAAATGTTTATAATACTTGTCATAGATACTTGTAGTTAAATATTAATATCTACAACAAGTATTTTTACCGGATTAGTATGGCCGGTAGTAGTCTGTTTCATAAAATTATCATCGAAAAATTCCGGAGAAAATCTTTAAGCATGAAAAATGCGCATTGATTAATGCTCCTATCATTGGAAATATCTTAGTCAAATATTTTCAATTGAAAAACAATTTTTTGATGGAAAAGGAGTAGAGTTAATGGCAAAGATTATTTCTATGGAAGAAGCAGCTAATCTGTTTACAGATAATTGCTGCGTAGTAGGCGTATCCTTCGGTGTTGAAGGTTGGCCTGAAGAGCTTGGTATGGCGGTAGAAAAGAGATTCCTTGAAACCGGTCATCCACGCAACATCACAAATATACATGCTGCAGGTTTTCAGTCCGGTAACTGTTGGGGTCACGAAGGACTTATAGGTCTGGATATTTCTTCTCACGAATCTACAACTCCTAAGGTTGCGGCTTTGATTCAGGAAGATAAGCTTCCGGGCTGGTATATGCCTCTGGGAACTATGCTTCAGATGTATTCCGAAATCGGAAGAGGTATGCCGGGCGTACTTTCAAAGTGCGGTCTCGGAACTTTCATGGATGCTCGTGTAGACGGCGGACGTCTCAATGACGGTGCAAAGAAATATGACGAAGCGCAGAAGGCTGCAGGCAAGAGATTATTCATAGAATATGTTCCCGATTTCATGGGTGAAGAATATCTTTTCTACAGCATTCCTAAGATTGATATAGCTATCATGAGAGGAACTACAGCAGATACAAACGGAAACATCACATGCGAAAATGAATGCCTCAACCTTGAGCTTGACAGTGTAGCACGTGCAGCAAAGGCTAACGGCGGTATCGTAATCGTAGAGGTTGAAAAGCTTGCAGCTGCAGGCTCCCTGAATCCTAAGCTCGTAAAGGTGGGACAGAACCTCGTTGACTATATAGTAGTAGCAGAGCATCCTGAAAAAATTACTCACGGTCTGCGTTATCATATGTATGACGGATTCGACTATGACGGACTTACAGGAAAGAGAAAGGTCCCTACAAATGCTATTCCGAGCATGCCTTTCGATCCTAAAAAGGTAATCATCAGAAGAGCCGTTATGGAAGTTGAAAGAGGAACTATGTGCAACTTCGGTATAGGACTTCCTACATTCTGCGGAGGAGTTCTTGCAGAAGAAGGCGAAATGAAGAACTTGACAATGATATCGGAATCCGGTTCTGTAGGCGGTGTACCGGGAGGCGGTCCTCTGTTCGGATGCCACTGGAACAACGAATGGTCCTGCGATCAGAAAGAGCACTTCGACTGGTTTGACGGAACGGGACTCGATTTCGGTGTATTCGGACTTTCCGAGGTGCAGGAAGACGGTTCAATCAACGTATCCCGTCTGAACGGTGTAACTTTGGGTGTAGGCGGATTCACAAACATTACGGCGGGAGCAAAGAAGGCTTGCTTCATAGGAACCTTTACTGCAAAGGGATTGAAGCAGCATATAGAAGACGGAAAGCTTGTAATAGATCAGGAAGGTCAGCTTTCAAAGTTTGTTAAGAAGTCGGAGCAGATAGCATACGATGCACCGATTGCGGTAAGAGAAGGAAAGCCGCCTCTTTACATCACCGAAAGATGTGTATTTGAAGCTTGTGAAGGCGGAATCAAGCTTATAGAAGTAGCACCGGGAATAGATGTGGAAAAGGATATCCTTGCACATATGGGCTTTAAGCCTATCATTCCTGAAGGCGGTCCTAAGCTGATGCCTGCGGAAATCTTCCAGGAAAAATGGGGTAACGGCGGATTGTCCGCACACCTCGATGCCAAGGAAGGCAAATAATATAGAATAAATTGAATAATGAGAAATAGTTTCAAACAGGAGGATAATTTTGTCCTCCTGTTTGCATTTTATTCAAAATCTTATATGTGATTCTTTTAATAAGGAATTATATGTAAATAAATATTTACATAATTGCAAACTTATATTACCGAAAACAATAAATATAGTTTATAATAATATGTATAATATAAATTATTAATTCCATTCACTTCATTTACGAGGGCTTTGCTATGAATAAAAAAATTCTTACTGATAATATGATAAATCAGATATTTGAACAATCGGGGATTATAGCTTATGTGGATGAGGCAGGACGCTATATGTATGTAAACAGCATATGGGAGAAAGAAACCGGGATTTCAAGAAAGCATGCTGTCGGCAAATCGGCGGAAGAACTTATCATAGGCTCTGCAGCAATGCTTGCACTCAGAACGGGCAGAACCATTTCCGGTGAAATGTTTATGCAGTCGGTTGCAGGTAAAGAAATTTCGTCTATAATGAGATATCGCCCTATCATGGACGAAAACGGGATTGTAACAGGCTGCTTTATAAGTTCCTTATTTAATAACATAGATGAGGCTCAGATATTCGGCGAACGTCTGGAACATATATTAGAAGAATTTTCTTATTTAAAAAGTATGGAAATAGAGGGCGGCAGTGCAAAATACAGCACTCGTGACATTATAGGCTCGGGACCGCAAATCGAACGTTTGAAGGAACAGATTTATATAGCCGGCTCGTCAAATTCAGCATGTCTCATAGAGGGGGAAACCGGAACGGGAAAAGAGCTCGTTGCACATGCGATACACAGCTGCAGCAGACGAAGTCTGTTTCCTTTTGTCAGGGTTAATTGCTCCGCCATACCTGAAAATTTGATGGAATCGGAATTTTTCGGATATGAGGAGGGAAGCTTTACAGGCAGCGTAAAGGGCGGACGAGCAGGGAAATTTGAAAAGGCTCATCTGGGCAGTATGTTTTTGGATGAAATAAATGCCATGGATTTATCCATGCAGCCTAAATTGCTGAGAGCTTTACAGGAAAAAGAAATTGAGCGAATCGGAGGAGCTGAGAGCATACCTGTGGATGTTAGAGTAATAGCGGCTTCAAATATGCCTCTTGAATATCTTGTTGACAGAGGCAATTTCCGAAGAGATTTATTTTATCGTTTGAATATCATTACTATAAGAATACCTCCGCTGAGACACCGTAAAGAAGATATATATCCTTTGGTAAAGCTGTTTATATCGAGATACCATGATGCCGAGCTCGGGAATGCTACCGATATATCCGATGATGCGGTAAATTATTTATGCGAGCACGATTGGCCCGGAAATGTACGTGAGCTCCAAAATTCCGTGGAAAGAGCCATGGCTGCATCACACGGTTCCGTTCTCAATATTTCCGATTTTGCAAAATTTGATTCGGAAAAAGACGTCTTCAGTGAAAAATATGTAATGAATACATTTAAATATTTCGGCGATAATGATGTCGAAAGAGGAAAAGATGAACAGGAATTTGAAACAATGAATTCCGGAGATAAAAATTTATCTTCAAATTCATTGAGTGAAGAAAAATCGAAAAGTGAAAAAGCTGCTATCATTAAAGCTCTTAAACATTGCGGCGGAAATAAATCAAAGGCTGCAAGAATGCTAAAAATATCACGAACATTGCTGTATAAAAAACTGGAAAAGTACAATATTTCGTGATAATATATAAATATAAATGAGCTTAGCAAGAATTTTCAAAAGAAATATGCTGTTCAGATGTCAATAAATATTTACATAGTTGTTACCTTAAATGTTTACATATATGTAAACATTTTTATATGTATAGAATGAGTTAGACGTTACAAACTCGGCTTTTAAACAGGTTTACAAAAATATAGTTATAGAATTGTTAAAAATTTTTCGTTAGAATTTCAAGCTTTGTAATCGATATGAAATATTTTTGAAAAATATTTAACGTATTTCGGAGCTTTTGGCACAGAACTTGCATATTATTATTTATGGTGTGATTTTTCAGCCGTGTAATTTAATTAAGCGTCAGCTTGATTTAAATTAATAAATTATCCGATATTAAGGATTGGAATAAGCTGCAAATTATTCCCTTCCGGCTCCATGATTTGAATTTAAATTTTCAGTATTGGAAATATCGGAATCTAAAACAAACTATTTTTATTTTTTTAAGGAGGTGGCTTGTTTGAATATTTTAACTCCATTTGAGTATTTCGCTCCGGAAACTCTGGACGAAGCCCTCGAGCTGTTGGCTACTAAAGAAAATGCCAAGGTAATAGCCGGCGGTACAGACCTCGTTATTCAGCTCAAGGAAAAAATGATTCATCCGGCAAACGTAATTGATGTAACACGTATCCCTGAACTCAATGAATTCAAGGTAGACGGTAACGGTGCCGTTTTAGGCGCATGTACAACAGATGCTTTTTGTGAATTCTCTGAAGAATTACAGGCTAAGTATCCTGCATTCTCTTATGCTGCAGGCGAAATCGGCGGCCCTCAGGTAAGAGAAATGGGAACTATCGGCGGTAACCTCGCCAACTCGGGTCCTTCAGCAGAAACTCCTGCATCTCTCATCTGCTATGATGCTGAAATGGTTCTCGTAAAGAAGGGTGCTGAAAGAAAGATTCCTGTAAAGGATTTCATCACAGGCAACAGAAAGAACGTATTGGAAGATGGCGAACTCATAAAGACTATCATTCTTCCTGAACCTGCAAAGAATACTTTTGTTAAGTATGCATATGTAGGTCTCAGATCTTCCATGGAAATCGACGTTGCAAATATGTGTATCAGAGTAGATATGGACGGCGATGTAATTAAAGATGCAATGTGCGTAATGGGTTCCGTTGCTATTAAGCCTCTTATCTCTGAAGCAGTACCTGCTGCAATCATCGGCAAGAAGATTACGGATGAAGCTATGATAGAAGCTGCCGGTAAGGCTGCTCAGTCTGAAGTTCATCCGATTTCCGACGTAAGAGCTTCTGCTGAATACAGAGTTGATGTTATCGGTGCGCTCGCAAGAAGAATTCTCAGAGAGCTCGCTGCAGAGATGAAATAATCGGGAGGTGAAATTAAAATGAAAAAGCAACTCATAACTTTAAATATCAATGGCGAAGATATGGAACTGAGAGTAGCTCCTACCGATATACTTGCTGATGTTCTCAGAAAAGAAGCAGGTCTTACAGGTACTAAGAAGGGCTGCGGTCAGGGAGACTGCGGTGCATGTACTGTAATCATCGACGATAAGGCTGTTCTCTCTTGCCTTACTCTCGCTATGGCTTGCCAGGGTAGAAAGATTACTACTATTGAAGGTATTGCCGATCACAAGACAGGTGAGATGAACCCGATTCAGAAGGCATTTTTGAATCACGGCGCTGTACAGTGCGGATTCTGCACACCTGGTATGGTTATGTCTTCTTACAACTTGTTAACTCGCAATCCTAAGCCGACAAGAGCTGATATCAGAAGAGCACTTTCCGGTAATCTCTGCAGATGTACCGGTTACATTCTCATCTTTGAAGCTGTTGAGGCTTGTGCAGCAGAAGGTGGGGTGTTATAAATGGCTCAGTACAACGTAGAAAGCAAGTCCGGCATGAATAAGACATTTGAAGTATCAAACAGATATCATGATTATAAGGACTATACAAGAGAATATACTGAAGTAGGCAGATCTATCCCTCGTCTGGATGGTCCTATGAAGGTTACCGGTAAGCTGCAGTATACAGATGATATTCAGCTTCCAAGAATGGTATATGCTAAGATTCTCAGATCTCCTCATGCGCATGCCACTATCAGGAATATTGATTTCAGCAAGGCTCTCGAGCTTGACGGCGTACTCGATGTTCTGACAGGTAAGGATTTCCCTATTGATTACGGTATCGTTGCTCACTCTGCAAACGAAGAAGTTCTCGCAAGAGATAAGGTTCGTATGTGGGGTGAACCGGTTGCAGCTGTTTGTGCTATGACCGAAGAAATAGCAGAGAAGGCTCTCGAGCTCATAGATGTTGAGTATGAACTCCTTCCTGTAGTTGTAGATGCTCGTAAATCTGAAGCATTTGCAAATGAAACCGGCGTTCTTATCCACGAAGATAAGCCGAACAATATCGCACACCAGGGTACTCAGCAGTACGGTGATGTAGATGCAATCCTCAAGGATTCTCATCTCGTTATTGAGCAGGAATTCTATTCTTCTCAGTATCAGCAGTCTTTCATCGAACCTCAGTCCGCATTGGCTGACTTCGATGTTCATAAAAACAAGCTGCACCTGTATGCTACTTGCCAGGTACCTCACTATACACATCAGCAGCTGGCTAAGGTTCTCCAGATGCCGATGAAGAACATCAGAATTACAGTTCCTCTTCTCGGAGGCGGTTTCGGCGGTAAGGGTGTTGCTACTACTGCAGACTTCATTACTTCCAAGTTCTCTTCCAGAGTAGGTCGTCCTGTAAAGTGCACTTATGAAAGATCTGAAGTATTTGCTCAGAACCAGGGTCGTCACCCTTGCTTCATGAAGTTCAGAATGGGCTTCGATAAGGAAGGTCATGTTACTGCCGTTGACTTCAACAATATGATGGTTGCAGGTGCTTACATGTCTTGGGGTGTTGTAGTACTGTTCTACACAGCTTCCATGACTCACCTCCCTTATGTAACTCCTGCTGCAAGATTTGCAGGTAAGCTCATATATACTAATACTAATACTTGCGGCGCTCACAGAGGTCTTGGCGGTTCTCAGCCGAGATTCGCAATGGAAATCCTTATGGATATGGCTGCCGAGAAGCTCGGTATGTCTCCGCTCGCAATCAGAATGCTGAATGCAGTTGAATCAGGTCACACTTGCCGTTCAATGATGTATGTACCTCATTGCGAATACAAGAAGACTATGCAGACTGCTGCCGATAACTGTGATTTCGAAAACAAGTACGGCAAGCTTCCGTTCGGTAAGGGTATCGGTATGTCCGGCGGTTACTACATCTCCGGTACATCCTACACTCTCTATCTCTCCTATAAGCCTCATACAGTAGCTATGGTTAAGATAGAAGGCGAGAACAACGTAGTTCTGTACTGCGGTGCTACCGATATCGGTCAGGGTGCCGACATGGTTATGGCTCAGATGGCGGCTGAAACACTTGGTGTAAGATCCGAGGATGTTAAGGTTGTATCCAGAGATACGGAAACAGCTACATTCGACCTCGGTACATTCGCTTCCCGTGTAACTTATGCTACAGGCTGGGCTATCAGAAGAGCTTGCGAAGCAGCTAATCAGCTTCTCTTCCCTGTTGCAGCTTCTATCATGGGTTGCCGCGGTCAGGAAGTCGGAGTTAAGGATTACCAGTTCTATTCTATATATGAGAAGAAGAGAAAGAATGTTGATTGGAACGAAGTTGTAGATCTTTACATCCAGTCTAACGGACCTCTGGTAACTACAGGTCAGTTCACACCTCCAAGAAGAAAGGGTATCCAGCAGGGCGGTAATATCGGTCACTCTCCTACATTTGGATTCACTACTCAGATTGCCGAAGTTGAAGTAGATCTCTACACAGGTAATGTTCACGTTACAAAGATCACTGAAGCAGGTGACCTCGGTCAGGCAATCAACCCTATGTCTTGCGAAGGTCAGGTTCAGGGTTCTATACAGATGGGTCTCGGTAACGCACTCCTTGAAGAAATGCGTTATGCTGATGACGGTCGTCTGCTCAACCCTTCATTCCATGACTACAAACTCTGCGGTACATTGGATATGCCTGAGGTTGAAGCTACTATCGTTGAATCTTATGATCCTTCTGCTCCATACGGTGCTAAGGAATCTGGAGAAGGTCCTATTCAGCCTACACCTCCTGCAATCTTCAACGCTGTATACGATGCTATCGGCTTCAGATGCACTGAACAGCCTATCACTCCTGAGAAGGTATTGAATTACCTGAAGTCTATAGGTAAGAACCTCTAATTCAGAGTTTTCTTAGAAATATACGGTTAAATAGAAAAGCGGCGACAGTATAACTGTCGTCGCTTTTCAGTAAGTACATTTTAATATCTTCAAAAAACTTCTGTTACAGCATTGATATTTTACAGAATCATTGCTGTAACAGAAGGATTAAACGAAATTAAGATTCGGGATATATGCTTTAGCCCTTTGCAGCTTCGAGCAGCTTGGCTTTGAGCTGATTTTCTATCTGTACAAGCTCATTTTGAGCGGCTAAACGTTTTTCTTTACCTTCCCGCTGTATGGTGAGAACTTCATCCATAGTGCTTATGAGCATTTCATTTGTATGCTTGAGAGTTTCTATATCCACTATGCCCCTTTCCGATTCCTTTGCACTTTCGATGGTTGCAGTCTTTAGGGCATCGGCGTTCTTTTTGAGAAGCTCGTTCGTCATATCGGATACCTCTCGTTGAGCCTGTGCAGCCTGAGTAGCGTGCTGTATGCCCATGGCTATAACCATTTGATTTTTCCAAAGCGGAATGGTGTTGACAATGGTGGACTGAATTTTTTCAGCCATAAGATTATCGGAATTTTGAACCATTCTTATCTGAGGAGCGGTTTGCATTGAAATTGTACGGGTTAATTCCAAATCATGGATTTTCTTTTCAAAGCTGTCGCATTTTGCAGCCATATCCTTAGCTGCCTGAGCATCCTCAGGCAATCCTGAAGCGGCAGCCTTTGTCTGCAGTTGAACAAGCTCATTCTCACGAACCTCCTGCAATTTTTTCTTGCCCGCAAGTATATACATTGTAAGCTCTTTAAAATAGGTGAGATTCATTTGATACATTTGATCCAGCATAGCTGAATCTTTCATAAGAGTGACCTGGTGTTTTTCAAGCTCATTTTTGATATTGACAACATTAGTCTCAACCTTGGCATATTTTGATTTTATAGCGGTAAGGCTGTTGGCTTTTTTCTTGAAAAAGCCGATTATGCCTCTATCCTGCTCGTCAACGTTGAAGCTTTTCAGTTCGGTGACCAAAGAGCTTATCATATTGCCGACCTCGCCGAGATCCTTTGTTCGAACATTTGAAAGAGCTTTTTCGGAAAAATCGGCAAGCTTTTTCTGTGTACCTACACCGTAATTCATAACTGCAGCGGTATTGCTGATATCGATTTGATTTGTAAATGCTTCCACCTGCCTTAATTCTTCAGGTGTAAGGTTTGCCTGTTCCTGCATTTCCTGTGGGGTAAGTGCATTATTCTCAGATACAACAGGAGCAAGTGTTACTTCAGGTGCAGCGGGGGCGTCTTCAAATCCTGTATCAAAGGATAGAACCGGAGCGATATCGGTTTCCTGCTGCATATCTTTTATTTCTTCTGACATTTTTAAATCTCCTTTTTAATATTTGAGGAATCGATTGTTAGACCGTCTTGAGCCATCATAGTTTTCATCACGGAAATATCAGATGAAATATCCCAGGCGGTTGCTTCAAACAGACTGTCAAACAGGTTGCGGAAGGCTTCATTTATCGTATCTATTGCCGACTCTATTTCATCCTTCGTTTTTCTTATATTTGTGCCTGAATTATCAGGATGAGTTCCTACATCGATATAAGCTGTGAGCAGTTTTTCAGTAGTAGGAAGATAATAATTCATAAATTTTCTCAAATTTGCAGCACTGTCAGGATTCTTTTTAACCTGATTAAAGATTTTCTCTATTATATTTTCGAGCTGTGACAGCTTTTCCGACATGACATCATTATGTATCAGGTCATTGTTTCTTTTTACCATGCGAAGATAATTGTCGCCCTCAAGCAGCAAAGCTTTTGTCTCGGCAGAAATATCGGAGCTTTCAATAGCTTCTGCACGACGCTGATTTTCAATCAAAAGAGCCTGATGTTTTTTGCGAGCGGCTTCATATTGCTGATAAATCTCAGGTGTAAGCATAAGTATAGTTTCATCTTCGTCTATATATGCCTGAGGAAGCATATTTTTCGCTATCATTTTTTTGATATCGTCTTTTACAATATCAGTGCGTCTGTTGCTCAATGCCGCCAATTCTTCAAATTTTATATATTTGCGATATCCCATGACTCTGCCGTAGTCATTATAAAGTCTCGCAATATCTCTATGCTGTTTGCCTTTTACTGCAAGTACAGTCATTCCGACGCCGAGTCCCGCAAATAGAGCTGCGTGAGCGAACAGCGGGGCAAAGCCGGAAAATATTCCGCCCAATATGGATGAAAGGCTGATGGGAATACATATGCACATTCCCGTTATACCTCCGATTATACCGCCAAGCCCTGCATTTCTGCTGATTTTTTTGCTTAGAAAAGGAGTTTTGTAGCCGGGCATCTTTAGGGTGGCTCTGTACCGAGTCGGACCGGATGAATTATTGACTTTAGTATTGTAAGAGTTTTCGGTTTGATTAGGCTTCGGACCGGTTTTTAAAAGTTCATTCATTAAAGGCGAAGAACTTTGCTTTATTCTGCTGCTAAGCTCGCTGTAATCTTTTTTTTTGACAGCATCCGTAACAGCGTCCATTATTTCACCGCCAACGCCTAAAATATCATCTATATCCATTGTAGTGCCCTTTCTATTTTTTATGATCCTCTTGATTAAATATTATACCCATGAGATACTCCAAATGCAATTTTTCATAATAATATGACAGCCGTAAAATTTGAATTTAATGATATCTTCATAAATTGAAATATGTTATATACTTGAAAAAATATATATAAATTATCATCAGAATAATATGTTACAATAAATCATAGTCCGTATTTTACTGTATTTACGGTAAAATGTTTATATGATGTGCAGATTTTCGGCGCATATAAAAAATGAAAGAGTGAATATTCTTATGAGAGATATAATATTATATGCACATATGATGCCTAATGAAATCGAGGCATCCGAATATCTTGACAATCAGTTTAAGTTTCGGATATTGACGAATCAAAAAATGGATATAGATGATTTTCTGGACAGTCTTTTAGAAATCAATGAAGAAAC
>JBQNCA010000020.1:0-25725 GCA_052169645.1 Anaerovoracaceae bacterium | reverse complement strand
TCTCACAAGCATTCACAGAGCCTTATACGTCACTTATTCAGGCATGCGTTCCCTCCTTGTGAATAAGTACTATGAAGCTTAACGAAACTGAACTCCCTTATCAAGAACTTGTTTATACTTTATTTCACCTCCAAAGAGGTCAAGGGCGCTCCCTATTGTAAAATCCAGTTTTCCCTCTCCTAATTTTTTTAAAAGTTCTATATCTTCCATTCTTCTTATTCCGCCGGCATAGGTTATCACATTGCTGTTCTGTCTTCCAAGCAGAGCGGCAAGTTCTTCGTCTACCCCCTTTGATAAGCCTTCCACATCGACGGCATGAACAAGAAATTCATCGCAATAAATTTCAAGTTGCTCGAACAGCGCATTTCCAATCTTGATATCGGTATCCGTTTGCCACCTGTCCGTCACAATATAATAATCACTTCCTCTGCACCTGCAGCTCAGATCCAAGACGATATGTTCCCTGCCTACAGCATTATTTAAAGCCTCAATATTTTCCCATAAAATTTGACCGTCTCTAAATACATAAGAGGTGACAATGACATGAGATGCTCCCATTTCTATAAATTTCTTTGCATTATCGGCATCTATGCCCCCGCCTATCTGCATTCCGCCTTTAAAATGCTCCAACGCCGCCCTCGCCTCTCTCAAATCAGCTTCATAAAAACTGCTGTCCTTGGAGTCCAGCAATATAATATGCCCTCCTGATGCTCCGTCTGATTTATATAAATCGGCATAATATGAAGCAGGTTTCTCCGACACAAAATTTTCATTCACAATGCCGTCAACATCTCGCAGGCTTCCACCCACTATCTGTTTAACCTTTCCCTTGTGAATATCTATGCATGGTCTGAATTTCATATCAATCTCGTATGATCCCAATAAAAAGCTGAATCATCCTCTCCTTTCCGTTTTTACCGTTTCCGCGTTGTTTTCATCTTTATTTTCCATATCCAATCTTTCATACAAAAATCATTCCTATAAATTTACAATATAAAACATTAATTTAAAGATATCTTATTGATTTTTGTATTCACAGAAATATTACATCAATCACAACACCGACTAAAACTATGGTTCTTTGATTCTTCGCTGTAACCCTTCGAATCCTCAACTAAAGTATTATCAAAAAACGGAAGTCCTTTGATGTAATGAGTTTATCTCTCAAAAGTCTCCCGTTTTACAATCTGTTTCGCAATAATCTCTTTTTAGAGCGGTTTTACAATAGCCTTTCCCTAATAAATTTCTTCGGGACAAAATCCTCTATTTATTATCAACCGCATACATATACTCGACAAGTTCAAGAATTTTCTTTGAATATCCGTATTCATTATCATACCATGCAATAATCTTTATAAGATTATCCCCTATCATGGTTCCCTCAGCTGCATCAAATACGGATGTACAAGGTTCACCTATGAAATCACTGGAAACAACCTCATCCTCGGTATATCCTAGAATGCCCTTCATTGAGCCTTCAGATGCTTCCTTCATAGCTCGGCACACCTCCTCATAAGTGGTAGGTCTTTCAAGTGCTATATTCAAATCAACCAATGAAACATCTACTGTCGGTATGCGATAAGCGATGCCTGTCAATTTACCCTGAACCTCAGGGATAACCAATCCTACAGCCTTTGCGGCTCCTGTACTTGTAGGAATTATATTATTGAAAGATGCACGACCTCTTCTCCAATCGCTCATAGAACGCATGTCGACAACTTTCTGTTTTGCTGTGGCAGCATGAATTGTAGACATCAGTCCGTGCTTTACACCGAACTTGTCATTCAACACCTTGACTACAGGAGCAAGGCAATTTGTAGTGCATGAAGCATTTGAAACAACCTTCATATCCTTGGTATATTTTTCATGGTTTACACCCATTACAAAGGTTGGAGTAAGCTTATCCTTTGCAGGCGCTGTGATGATTACCTTCTTTGCTCCTCCGTCAAGGTGTTCCTGAGCTCTGTCAGTAGTAACATATGCTCCCGTACCTTCTATAACATAATCGGCGCCATGTGCTCCCCATGGGATAGGATCTCCGCCTTCGAGAACTGCAACCTTCCTTCCGTTTATTATAATTCCTTTTTCAGTACCTTCTTCATACTTGCTGAGAGTTCCGTCGAATCTGCCGAAAGTTGTATCATACTTCATCATATAAATCATGTAGTCAAGATCGACATTTCGATAGTTGATAGCGGCGATTTCAAAGGTATCCGGCATACTCGCAGCAATTCTTATAACAACTCTGCTTATGCGTCCGAACCCGTTGATACCGATTCTTATAGCCATTCCAATCTCCTTTTGTATCCAAAAATAAAACATATTTATAACTTGAAATATTGTAACATACCGCAGTTTACACGTCCATTTTTAGCGCTAAAAAGCTAATAAAATAAATTTTTCACGATTCAACTCTATTATTTAAATACAATCTGTCACATAAAATCAAATACTGTCATTTACAACAATCAAATTGTCTCGAATCATAAATTCGATTTATTTCTTCTATATTTATAATCCTTTCTCTTCAAAACTTTTAACCTATAAAAACATTCGTCAAATAGCAATCATGTTTGCTGATGCAGCATCACCATAATTTTACAATCTTTGCAGATTTCGATGTAAGCATTACCTTCCATACTATCAAGCACCGTATCCCATTGTATCTGTGCAAGATACTTCATAGGCTTTCCGCAATCGGGGCACATTTTAATTTCACAATCCTGAATCCAAAATGCAAAACCGCCGACAGATGAGCCTCCATCCCAATCAGCCGCATATCTGAGCGGTACGGGTTTATTCCCTAAAACATAGGTATTTGACGATAATTCCTCAACTCCGCTTTCTAACAGATAGTCCTCGTTTCTAACATTATCTTCGCTAAAAATGACTTCGCTTTCTCCATTTATAATATATCTACAAAAATCACCATCAGAAAATTCAAAGCAATTCGGACAGCATTTCGCTTTAATTATCCCATCTATCCCAAGAAAATCCAATCTTTCATCTCTGCAATCAATTTCCATAAGATTTACTACAGTGCATCCACATTTTATGCATTTTTCATCAGTCTTAACTCCAATTTTTACAGGACTGTTCTTTTTATCTTCCAAAGTCCCTTTCACCATAGGATAGCATTTATCAAAATTAGTTTTAACAAAATTTCTATCCTTATCATACGACCAGCCCCCATAGCTTGCGTAAAATGAAGGATTTACATATAGATTTTTTCTCCACTTCCGTGGATTCTGTTCCAATTCTAAAAATGTCTTAAACACTTCGTCTCCACCCGCAGCAGCAAGGCATAACAATAAATGACCTGCCATGCCTGCTTCAAGGTCATCTTTCTTTACCATTTCTATCATTGATTTTACAATCTCATCGGAAGCATCTTTATATAGTTCACATGGGTAAAAAACATCATGTTTAAATGCGGTTTCGGCTATCTTCTCTGTATTAATATCTCTATAATCCAACAGTTTTCGGAATATGTGACTTTCTTTATCCAAATCTCCGGTATTTTCTATTTCATCACATATTTGTCCTATTTTAACAGCTATTTCTTCTTCCGTTAATGCCAATATTTCATTTTTCTCATTTTCTGCCCTACAAGTAGCACAAATTCCGTCAAAATAGATTTCTCTATCACATTGCTTACATTTTTGCGGTTTTCTTTCCATATTTATATGACTCCTGTATTATTATTTCCGGCATTTAAAGTGTTTCCAAATCATTTCGTACGCTTTGCGTACTCGACAAGCTAAAGCTATAATACAAAAGGCACTGCGAACAGTGCCTTTTCTTCTTATAATTCTTCTGTCAGTAAGCCGTGCTTTTCATATGCCGTAACCTTTGTTATGCTGTTATTTCTGTCAAGTAAAACCACCTTGGGTTTATGCTGCGCCGCTTCTTCAACGCTCATCTCAGCATAAGCCATTATTATAACCAAATCGCCCACAGCTGCACATCTCGCAGTAGCTCCGTTGAGACATATCATGCCGCTGCCTCTTTCACCTGCAATCGCATAGGTTGCAAAGCGTACTCCGTTATTAACATCGGCAACTTCAACTCTCTGATATTCCAAAATGCCGGCAGCATCCAGCAAATCTTCATCTATGGTGATACTCCCCACATAATCCAGCTCGGACTGCTTGACAGTTGCCCGGTGAATCTTGCCCTTCAACATTGTAACTTCCATGATGTTCTCCTTATTATTTAATACTATAAAGCCGTGCAAATGCACAGCAGGTGCGTCTCACATATCAACTCTGCGATGCCGCCCGTAACACAGTTAATATATCACTATGTTCTGATATTGTAAAGCATTTCAGCTTTTATGTATAAAGTACTATCCCTTATTTATTCCTACATTAATTCATAGAATAAATTTCTACCACCTTATAGAAATTTCACCCGAAGAAAGCCGTCTGCGCATGCCCTCATGCTCCACAATAAGTGCACCGTTATCATCTATATCGACAACTTTTGCCGGATGCTTTTCACCATTTTCAATATAAAAAACATCTCTACCGAGAAGTATCGACAATTCCTTATATTCGGATATAAAGCTCCTGTCTTCCAAGTTTTCACTGATATTCCAAAGCTCATTTATAATTGCCGCCGCTATTTCATTTCTTGTAATATTAGGAGAAGTTCCGTCAAAAAGCATGCCTATCTTATCTAAAAGTTCTTTCGGATACGCTCCCGGAACCGCTTTGAAATTCAAGCCTATACCCACTACCACACTTTCAATGGTGCCGCTTTCCAAATCAGTTATGCCTTCGGTCAAAATACCTGCCACTTTGCGTTTTTCAACATAAATATCATTAACCCATTTAATGCCCGGTTTAATATCAGTTACAGCTTTGATCGCTCTGCACACTGCAACTGCGGCGGCTGTTGTAATCAGAACTCCGTTTCGCATATCGAAGCGAGGTCTCAATATCATCGACATATATATACCCGCTCCCGGCGGTGATTCAAACTTTCTGCCCATACGACCTTTTCCGGCACTCTGTGCATCGGCAATAACAGTTGTCCCTGCGGGTGCTCCCTCCAATGCCAGTGCTTTCGCCCTTTCATTGGTAGAATCCACCTCCCGTTCCACCTTTATAAGAGGTGCAAGCTCCCGATTCACAAGCATACAAATTCCCGCAGCCGTCATCAGATCACTTTCTGTTGCAAGCATATATCCCTTATTCGGAAAAGCAACGATTTCGTGTCCGTCCTCTTTCAGTGTTTTAACAGCCTTCCATACCGCCGTTCGGGAAACCTCAAACATACCTGCCAGACTTTCGCCCGATATACTCTCTCCACGGTGACTTTCAAAATATTCTAATATTGATTCCCTTAAACTCATATGCCGGCTCTCCCATCCTGCTGAATTTTGATGTAAAATGGATAGTGAACTGCCTGATTTTGATAGCAGCTTCTACATTTACGAATATAATAATTTTATCACATTATCAATAACAGTTACTATATATATACTTTAATATATAGCTTAAATTTAATCATAGGAGGGTGAATTGAAAGAGCTTCTCGTATTATATATAACATTTATGAAGATCGGACTGATGACAGTCGGAGGCGGGTATGCCGTACTTCCGATGCTCGAAAAAGAAATAGCGGACAAAAAACGCTGGACAAACCAAGAGGAACTCACCGACTATTTTGCAATAGGTCAATGCACTCCGGGACTCATCGCAGTCAATGTTGCAACATTTATAGGAAATAAAAGAAAAGGTATCTCCGGCGGAATAGCTGCAACTCTCGGCTTTGCTACTCCGTCCATAATAATTATTCTATGTCTTGCATCTCTGCTCAGCAACTTTTCCGATATGCCTGCAGTGAAACACGCCTTTGCCGGCATACGAGTTGCCGTTGCAATTTTAATCATTCATTCCGTCATAAAAATGTGGAAAAGCTCCGTCGTAGACTTCGCAACCTTAGCAATATTTCTTGCTGTCGCCCTGATATCAAGCTTTTCGAACATTTCCCCGATAATACCCATAACAATATCAGCACTTCTCGGCATAGTTATAAATACTGTAATAAAAAAAAGGCTTCCCGTATCCGAGTCTGATGATAAATCTTCCGAAAATGCAGATACCGATAACGGGGGGAATTAACAATGAATATATATTTCCGCATCGTATACATGTTTTTTGCAACAGGTCTGTTTTCAATAGGAGGCGGACTCGCTACACTGCCTTTTTTATATGATATGTCAACTCGAACAAACTGGTTTACACATCATGACATAGCAAATATGCTCGCAGTATCGCAATCCGTTCCCGGAGCGGTAGGTATAAATATTTCCACATTTGCAGGATTCCATACTGCCGGAATACCGGGTGCTTTGCTCGCAGCGCTAAGCCTTATCACGCCGGGACTTATAATAATTTTATTTATTGCAAGATTCTTGGACGCTTTCCACGAAAACCGTATCGTAAACTCCGCCTTTTACGGACTGAGAGCGGCATCGCTTGGACTTATAGCATCTGTAGCGGCAGGCATCGCAATTCCGATATTCATAAATATGGATTTGAGAAGTACAGACTCGATGTTAATCGAATCAATGTATAATATTCTTAACTTAAAAGCAATCGTTTTGGCTTCAATGATATCAGTAGTATTATTTATAAAGAAAAATACTCACCCGATATTTATAATATTATTCGCAGCCGTTTCCGGAATAATATTAAAAATGTAATAACTTAAACCAAGCTAACCATTTTTTTATAATATGTTTAAATCGGCAAAAAGAGTGTTATAATATTTCAGTGAATATTGAAGCATTATAAAAATTCAAATATATCAAGGAGGCTGTTATGACTAAAGTAGATATTTTTTCCGGTTTTTTAGGTTCCGGTAAAACAACTCTTATACGCAAGTTAATAGATGAATCTTTTAAAGATGAAAAAATCGTTCTTATAGAAAATGAATTCGGCGAAATAAATATAGACAGCGGATTTCTCAAGGATGCCGGCGTAGAAATTACAGAATTGAGTTCCGGATGCATATGCTGCACTCTGGTAGGCGATTTCGGGGAAGCTTTAAAAAAGGTCGTTTCCGAATTTACCCCTGACAGAATTCTCATAGAGCCTTCGGGTGTGGGAAAACTCTCCGATGTTATAAGGGCAGTTCAAACGATTTCAGAAACCGAAGATATAATTCTCAACAGTTTTGTCGCTGTTGCCGACGCTAAAAAATGCAAAATGTATATAAAAAACTTCGGTGAGTTTTATCTTGATCAAATAGAACATGCAAAGACCATCGTTCTAAGCAGAACACAGGATTTAAGCGAAGAAAAGTTGGCTGATACCGTCAAGCTTTTAAGGGAACATAACCCTGATGTCAGAATTATAACAACTCCTTGGGAAAATTTGTCCGGGAACGAAATTCTCGAAGCAATGGAGGGTGATAAGAGCTTTGCCGAAAAAGTTCTTGAGCAGATTAAAAACGAGCCTGTGCACGAACATCATCATGAACATGGAGAACACGGACATCATCATGAACATGACCATGACTGCGATTGTCACAACCACGAGCATGAAGAACACGGACATCATCATGAACATGCCCACGGACATCATCACCACGAACACGACTCCGAAAGTTGCTGCCATGACCATGACCACGATGCGGATGAAATCTTTGACAGCTGGGGGATTGAAACACTTCACAAGTATTCTCAATCAGATTTGGAGGAAGCCCTTTCCTCTTTGGATTACGGCTTATACGGCGTTGTGCTTAGAGCAAAAGGCATCGTACAGGGTAATGAAGATAAATGGTGGCACTTTGATTATGTTCCGGGTGAGCTTCAAATTCGTGAAGGTTCTGCAGGCTATACGGGACAATTATGTATAATAGGATCCGAACTTAAAACTGACAAGCTTGCAAAATTATTCCATATTTAAATATAGTATCCCGAAAGGACAAGATTGATCTGCAGGAGCTCAAACAGCATGGTATTGTACATACACAGCGTATAGATGATTTTTTACAACTGAATGCTGAGTATCTCAAACAGTATAATATTGTGCATACCGAATGTACGATAACACTATGAATTAATAATATGAGGAGGATAAGGAATGGGCATCCCTGTATATATGTTCACCGGATTTTTGGAAAGCGGCAAAACTCAATTCATCAAAGATACTTTGCTCGATCCCGGATTTACGGAAAACGAAAAAACTCTCATTGTTGCATGTGAGGACGGTATAGACCAATACGACAAGGATTTTCTTAAGCGTACAAATTCCGTGCTCCTCCCTATAGAAGATAAATCCGAATTTAACGGAGCTTTTCTAAAAAAAGCGTCCCTACTGCAGAAGCCTGACCGCATAATGCTCGAATACAACGGAATGTGGGAAATCAAGCTTATAGAGCGGGAATTTCCGATCGAATGGGATCTATACCAGATAGTTACTATAATCAATGCTGAAACATATCCTCTGTATTTGCAAAATATGGGTCCGAAGATTATAGAACAGGTCGGAGTATCCGAGCTTGTCGTATTTAATCGCTGCACACCGGAGCTTTCAAAGATTATACGAAACAGCAATGTAAAAGCAATGAATCCGAGAGCTCTCATATACCTTGAAGATGAATACGGGAATGCGGAAGATTACAATTTCGGTATGCCTCTACCTTTTGATTTAGATGCTCCCGTCATTGAGATAAAAGACGAAGATTTCGGAACCTGGTATATAGATGCTTTAAACGACCCTTCCCGTTATGACGGAAAGTTTGTCCATTTCAAAGCTATGGTTCACCGCAGACCCGAAGACCCCGATGACAGATTTGCCGCAGGACGATTTGCAATGGTATGCTGTGCCGATGACATCAGCTTCATAGGATTATTTTGTCAAATGGAGCATGCTGTTGATAAAATTGAGGAACAAAGCTTTGCCGATATACAGGCAAAAATAAAGGTTCAATATGAGCCCGAATACCATGGAGAAGTTCCTGTTCTCCATGTGACCGAATTTTCTCCGGCTGAAAAACCGGAGGAGCCTTTGGTATATTTCAGATAATTATAAAAAATGCTCCCTTTAGCAAACAGTTTCTTGTTCAAACTTAAGCTCTAACGGGAGCATTGATTTTATAAATTTCATCAAATAAATTATCTGCCGCAGCAATTTTTAAATTTCAGTTCACTTCCGCAAGGGCACTTATCATTTCTGCCTATTTTCTTGCGACGGCGAGGATCTATATTGGCAGGCAGTCTGTAATTTCTGTTCTGCATTTTTTCAACTCTTAGATCTACAGGTCTATATCCCTTGCAGACCCAAACTCTCAAAAGATACAACCAGCTTATATACAGAGTGATAAATCTGTCATTATCAATATCATCATCAAAGCTTATATCGTATTCCGTCAACAATGGCAGCAGCTTTGACGGAGCATAGTCCATAAGCGCAGCCTTGAGCAGCTTGCTCAAGGCTTCATCCAATTTATCCTCGGAACCGAGCTTTCTCGATATGTAATTTCGGATATACTTATATTCCTGTAAATTTTCCAAAGGTATACCGTCTTCATAAAGCCTAACTTCATCCTCCTGCGGATAATAATAAACGTCGCCTATCATAAGCTTCGACAAAAGCTCATTGCAGTCATTGTCATTTTCAAGTATGGGATTTACTATATATTTATTATTTAAAATATAAAAACCGTCCTCATCCCCTGATTTTTTTAAAGCATTATCGATCTCAGACGGAGATATTCCGTATCTGTGATTGATATCCCATATTTCCTTTAATTGGGCAGGGGTATACATTCCATACATGTTGGAAAGTGCCCGAGCATATCTTATTATTTCAGCCTGCTCCTCGGTTCTGTCCATGTCGGCAACCTTTGCGGTGCGAGAGCCTGTGCGAAGCTCCGACGCTTCCGCATTTGCTTCTTCCGGTCTTTCATGAATTCGGCTGAGTGCATGCTCCAGTGATTCACCTGTGTTTAAACTGATTTCAGCTTCAAGCATATTGCGAATTTCCTGAGGAACTACGGGTACGGCGCTATCACCTTCTGCCGTAAAGAATACCAATCCTCTATCCATTAGAGGCTTCAGTTCCAAGATTTCATCCTCCGATGAATAAGTCTTTGTTTCTTCACAAAGCTGCTTCAACAATGAAGCCGCATAGTTATCATCAGCTTTAAGATAATCTTTCGCTCCTCCGATTACAGTTTCAAAAGCTTTATCGCTGAAATCCTGCTTCTTTGCAGAGGAAAGCAGCTTTACACCATAAGAATCAAGTATGATCTTCAAACCGGACTTTAAGGTTTTATCCAAACAAATTTTCAAATCTACATCCCTTGATACTTTTATACACAGCTTTTTCAATGTTTCTTCCATAATTTTGATTATCCTCCCGCTTTGATGCTCTTTTACATTATATGAAATATACATGCAATATCATCTTTTAGCATTTTTGCTTGAAACGCTCTGCACCCTCGACTTTTACATTATATGACATACACATGTAATATAATAGCTGTTTTTAATTTTCTTCTTCATGCTCTCTTGCAATAATTTCAACTTCTCTTGCAGCCTCCGAAGCTTCTCTGAGAGCCGCCTCGGCTTTCGCTCTTGCGGCTTCCGCTCTTTCTTCGGCTTTTGCAAGCTTTTTACGCAATTTATCACGCTGACGTTCTTCTCTGCGGCTCAAAGGTTTTTCATTATCTGCAGGCAAATCCTGAGCAGCTGTTGCCTCAGTTTTTTTAACCGATTCTTTTACATTGAGGCGAGTTCCTTCACCTCCTACATATTTATGTGTAGATTCAGGTACTGCCGTCCCTCGCAGCATGTCCGCACCATCTGCAACTGCAATTTCAGCTGACACATCAGAAATTTCCGCTCCGTTTGACACGTTTGATTCGACAGAATCGGCAAAATCTGAGGACCCATTGGCGGAAGCTGTTGACAGCTTTGAAAAATCCGCAGCTTTTTTCGACGACATTCCCTGATAGCCTGTTGCTTCATTGATTTTTTGAACTGATGCAGGCGTTGCCTCCAACCCTGCTCCTACCATACCGTGCGGCGCCGTCCCTCCGGACAAATTCGATTCCGATGTCGCAACATTCATATTTTCATACGAAAGATTTTCCGTAACAGCCTGCTTATTCAATTCCTCCGCTTTTACATCATTAATCATTGCGGCATCTCTGTCAGCCTTTATCTGTATCCATGAAGTCGGCTTTTCTTTATTCTGAGCAGCCTTTGCCGCTCTCTGAAAAGGTGTTTCCATATAAACTCTGGCGTTCCCCTGCACACCTTCTTCTGCCGCCGTTCCTTCGTCCAAATATATATCCATAAGCGCCACGTCCAGCGATCGCATAGTGGTCGGCTGCTCACCGCTATATACATACTCGGCTTCAGCCTGTCTGATCTGAAATTTTTCTATTTCCCGGCGCAAACGTTCCTGCGCCTTCTTTCTTTTTTCAGGATCTACAGGCCTGTTATATTCAGAGCCGAGCAAATCCTTTATTCCTTCTACCAGCCTGTCAAGAGAGGACTCATTAACCTGTTTGCGATATGCTCCTACAGGAATACTGTTTCTTGTAACGGATTTATATGCACTGATTTTTTTAACCTTATCTCTATCGGGTGCAAAAATTCCTATCTGCGGAATATCTTTAGGAGCTTCGCCGGGGATCTGTCCCGCCGCCGTCTCAAGCACTCCAATTTTCTGTTCAGCTTCCTCCGGGCTGCGAAAGTTGTCCGCATCGTTTGATACGGACCCCCACATATTTAAAAGCAAGCCCAAAGGATCTACCGCCAATGAAAATTCTTTCAATTCAAAGTCATAGGTATACTGCATCAATATATTTAATTTAGGAATTTGCTTGCTTATTTCCATAAGAATATTTGCAGCTTCTTCCTCGAGAGCATCATATGCCTGATGCAAATCAAAGCTTCGTTCCTTTTCTCCTGCAGCTTTATTTTTATTATTTTGAATTCTCAGCAATTCATCCGGATAATACAAAGATATTGAATCATAATATTCGGACATTGATTCCAACATCGTTTTCAACAGCTGCGAACGCTTCTGCCCTTCAAATAAAAACGGTGCTATGAACAGCACATGGAATCTGGTTCCGGTTTCCTCACATACCGATTGTATAACCTTCAAAGCCGCAATTTCCTGTGTTTCACAGCCTGTTACAAAAAATATATCTCCGCTTCCGGAAACAGCTTGCCGATACTCGTCTCTCAGAGTCTCCATCAATTCCGTCTCTATGCCGAGCGGAGTCTGATCCCGATTATAATTTATGCGTGAATAATCGAGCAGAGGTATTTTTCCATGGTATTTACTTATGGAATATCTGTCTCTGCTTACAAGCAAAACCTTTTTTAAAAATCGTGATTTCGCTTTTTTTACAAGCTGATTTGCTATGTCTATATAGCCTGTATTTATAAGTATTATTTTCATTCCAAAGCTCCATATTCCAATTAGACGGAATGTTCAAACCCTTTGCACTATCAATTTAATTTATATTATATCAAATTATTTACATGTTTCGTAATGGAATAAAACTCTTTTTATAAACAAATTGTAAAACTCTTTTTTACAAACTTACAAATCAAACTGTTTTCATGAACTTGCCGATTTAAATATGCTATAATAAGTCGTTAGTCTTAACTTATTCAGGAGGTATCCGCTTTGAATATTAGAAAAAAAAGTTTTTCAAATATTATATACATAATATTTATAGTGACTCTCACCGTCGGTATTATGCTTTCATCAACAGGCTGTAATTCAAGAAAGCCTGTTTCCGACACGGAAAATTCCGATGTATATGAAAAAGATGTATTTGCTATGGACACCTATATGAATCTTAAAGCATATGGTGAAAATGCGGAAAAAGCTGTAAAACAAGCTTCCGATTATATATATAAGCTTTCACTTCTCCTCGATGTAACGGAACCGGGGAGCGAAATTTACAAACTTAACGCACGCAGTATCAGCTCCGTATCCGATACAACCTTTGATATATTATCCGAATCAGTAAAATACAGCAGACTTACCGCCGGCAATTTCGATCCTACCGTTTATCCTATAGTAAAGGCTTGGGGATTTACCACCGATTCCGACCGAATCCCTACACAAGAAGAAATTGACAGTCTCCTGCCCCATGTCGGCATGGATAAAATATCATTGAATGCTTCAAATAACGGAGTTTTATTCTCCGATCCCGAAACAGCTCTTGATACCGGCGCCATCGCAAAGGGGTACGTTTCACAGAAAATTTATGATATTTTCAAAGAAAACGGCGTAGATTCCGCCATAGTATCCCTGGGGGGGAACGTCCTCGCCATGGGTGCTAAAAATCAGGATGCTCCTTGGAAAGTCGGGATATCTAATCCTGCAAATCCCGATACGAATATAGGCACTGTATCAGTGATAAACAAATTTCTTGTGACCTCCGGTTCATATCAACGTTTTTTCGTGAAAGACGGTAAAACCTATCATCATATTATCGATCCTTCAACCGGAAAGCCTGCCGACAACGGTCTTACGTCAGTGACGATAATCGCTGAAGACGGTACGGCGGCGGATGCTCTCTCCACAGCACTGTTCGTCATGGGTCGCAAGGATGCATCCGTATTCTGGCGCAATTCGAAGATTGATTTTGAAGCGGTTTTAATAGAAAACAATGGGGATATTTATATTACTGAAGGATTGAAATCGGATTTTCAAACTGAAGCCTGCAACCCTAAAATCATAAGCAGACAATAATTATAAAAATCCCGATTGAATTTAAAATGTAACTTTAAAGATTAATCTTATCCAACATAATTCATATATTTTTATATTTATAAACTGGACTGTCATACTAAAGTATGTTATATTTAATCTACTCAAAAGTGTTATTTTATTGCGAGATATATACACTCACATTGTAACCGAAAGGTGACATTTTCAGTATGCAGGAAGTATTTTCTTATGTAATGGTGGAAGCATTTTGTTTCATACTGTTATTGGTTATATTTATAAAAACGGATAAAAATCGAGTCACTGAATATGAATTTTATGCATTTCGTTTCGGTATAGCAGTTTTTTTTTCATATTTGGCAATCGACATAATATGCAATCTGGGTAAAAATCATTTTATACCTTTTCCACGGTTTCTGAGCATATTCGCAAACGGCATGGTTCTGTTTCTGCTGTGCCTGTTATGTTTCGTATGGTTGGTATATTCCCAGATGGCACTGAACGGTAAGATGATAAACAGCTTCAGATATCTGATACTCTCATCCGTTCCTCTGGCTTTATCCGCATTTCTGTGCATCTGTTCTCTAAAGACAGGTTGGATATATTATGTTACGGAAGAAGGGTTATATCAGCGAGGACCGCTGTACATAATTCAACTGATAATAGATTACTTTTATTACATATGGAGCACCGTTTTTGCAATATTCACATATTTCTCTTCAAAAGAACGGCTTGTGCGCATAAAAGCTCTGACCATAGCAGGATATATCATTCTCCCGACTTTGGGAGGAATCACTCAAATCTTTGTGCCCGGTACCCCTATAGTCGCTATGTCTATATTCATACCTACTTTTCTGGTTTTTGTAAGCTTTCAAAATATACATATTTTTAAAGATACTCTTACCGGTTTAAACAACCGTAGGCGTGCTGATATATTTATAGAAAATCTTTTGAATTCAATAAGAAAAAATAATCCTTATTATCTTTTCTTATTTGATATTAACAATTTCAAATACATAAATGATAATTTCGGTCACTTGGAAGGTGATAAAGCGCTTGAATATACATCAAGATGTCTCAAATATTCTGCTGAGGCATCCTCCGGATTTCTGGCAAGATATGGCGGAGACGAATTTATAATAATTGCATCGGCAGATGCTATCAGTGATCCTGATGATTTCGTTTCTCAGCTGAACGCCAATCTTCATGAATTTTGTAAAATTCAGGCTCTTCCGTATAATCTGACCTTAAGTGTAGGATACGTGCAATTTGACAACCCTGATATCACTTCTGACGAAATTTTTGCTGAAGCGGATTTTCAACTTTATGAAAACAAGCGTAACTTTCACGGAATCTTTTAGCATTAAAATAATCCGAACGAATTTTCTTAATATTTATAAAATGGCATTATGGATACTTTCAAAATTTTATTCAACCTTACTTCAGTCAGCATATTTTGCATACTGATTTTGATAAGCATATATTTAAATGTAGATGATGAATTCGGCGGGAGAATTCAGACCAAACTCGCCAAAGTCACCATAATTTTAATATGCGTCGCTATACTGTTAAAAATATTATGTCTGTTCAATGCTTTAAACATATTGAATTATAATTTTCATATTGCCCTGTTGCTCAGTGAACTGACATTTTGCTTTTTTGCACTGGCATGCTATACCTCGGTGAACTATGTACATCTTAAATATTACACAGCTTCTGCTCACAGTCGTAAATTTCAATTAATGTCTATAATTCCTCTGACAGCTGTAATTATAGTATGTATAATTTCTTTCATATACTATGGATTCTATGATAAGGTTTCAACCACGATATTCACACGAGGGTCACAATATTATTTTAATTTAACAATGTACTTCCTATATCTGATAAACGGTTTGTTCATGACCGTAAAAAGTGCTATGACAGCATCTTTTCGTACTCATCGTATAGAAAGTATGAAAAGTGTAATATATATTATCATAATCATGCTCGGCATGACTATTCACACTTTATATCCATATACCTCGGTAATGGATATCGCCATAACCTTAGCTTTATTCCTAATGTTTATAAGCTTTCAGGAATCTCGAATTTTCAACGATTCACTTACAAATCTCAATAATCGTAAGAGAAGTATGCAGTACCTCTCGGATTTGATTTCCAATGTGGATACAGACAGCCAATTCTATCTTTTTATAATTGATATGAATGATTTTAAACGTATAAACGACAAATTCGGACACAGTGAAGGTGACCGCTCTCTCATAACTGCAGCTACTGCATTGAAGAATGCCGCAAATACATGCAGAGGCTTCACTGCAAGAATAGGAGGAGATGAATTTGTTCTTATAGTCGAAAAGAAGCAGGTTCATGATCCCGAAACTATAATCAGAATTCTCAAAAGGAACTTGAATAAACTGAACATCTCCGATAATCTCCAAAGCGATTTGTCATTCAGTATAGGTTATGCATTATGTGATTCTCCAAATAAAACGATAAAGCAGCTCTTTGCTGAAGCTGATAAGATGCTTTATTTAGATAAAGAAGATTATCATAAGCTGCATAATCCTACACGCTGACGAATCTGAAGATTCAGGTAAAAATCCAAGGCATAACAGGATATAACTTTATAACTCTCAAATGTCCTATGACGCACAAATCCCTGATCCTTAAAAAATCGGAATCAGGGATTTTGTTCAGTAATTTTTTAATAAAGTTATATTTTAAAATTAAGCGATTGCCTTCTTTGCAGTTTCAACCAACGCCGTGAAGCCTGCTGCATCGTGAATAGCCATCTCGGAAAGCATCTTTCTATTGATCTCTATTCCCGACTTCTTTAAACCGTTCATAAGCTGGCTGTAAGAAATTCCGTTCATACGAGCTGCCGCATTGATACGAGCAATCCAGAGCCTTCTATATTCTCTCTTCTTGTTCTTACGGCCTACATATGCAGATGCAAGAGCTCTCATAACTGCAGGGTTTGCAGCCCTAAACACCTTGCTTTTCTGTCCGTAAAATCCTTTAGCTAATTTTAATACCTTCTTATGCTTCTTCTTTGCGTTTATCGCTTTTTTTACTCTGGCCATTTATCCGAAATCCTCCCTCTGTTAAACGTTCAATACTGAACTGATCCTCTTCTGATCTGCGCTTGTAAGTGTAGTGCCCTTTCTGAGATTTCTCTTTCTCTTCTGGCTTTTCTTTGTGAGGATGTGGCTCTTATAGGCCTTATGTCTGGTTACCTTGCCGGAACCTGTGACTTTAAATCTTTTCATTGCACCTCTGTGCGATTTCATCTTTGGCATTTTCATATCCTCCTGTTGCGATATGTTAATTACTTTTAGGTGCCAGGATCATTATCAGACTGCGCCCTTCAAGCTGAGGTTTCTTCTCTATAACTCCGAACTCTGCGGAAACCTCCGCAAACTTGGACATCACTCCCTCACCATGACTCACATAGCCCTTTTCTCTGCCTCTGAAACGAAGGCTGACCTTCACCTTATCTCCATCCTTCAGGAACTTAGCCGCATTATTAGCTTTGACCATCAAATCATGTTCTTCAATGAAAGTGCTCAGGCGAATTTCTTTCACCTGCACAGTCTTCTGTTTTTTCCTGGCTTCTTTTTCTTTCTTATGAAGCTCATACCTGTACTTACCGTAGTCAAGGATTTTACATACAGGCGGTTTCGCTGCCGGGGCCACATTGACTAAATCAAGCTTGCGTTCCGCAGCAAGCTCCAATGCCTCTGACGTAGGCATAACGCCCAGCTGTGCGCCGTCACTGTCTATCACTCTGACCTCTTTATCACGAATTTCTTCATTGATCTGATTTTCTTTATTACTAATAGTGCACCTCCTGAAATAATTATACGGTTGCGAGCATAAAAAAACGGATATAAAATATCCGCTCCAAAATCACCTGTAATGAATGAAAAACACCCATAGCGCAATATACGCATCGGCAATCACTCTAATTAACCCTGTCAACTTGATGCTGCAAGGTGAGAAGCGGAATACTTCTTCTTCATGCTACCAATGTAGTTTATCAGTTTGCTTTATCCATGTCAATTCAATTTTATATAAAATCGAAAAAAACGAAAGCTTAAACCGAAACGGCAAGTTCTAAAATGAAACTTAGCGTTCAAACGAAATTTCCTTTTACATTTAAATATTTGCTCTATAATTAACAAAATCAATTATAACTGAAAGTGTTTTAGTGCAAGATCAGTAAATTTGAAAAGCTTATCGAAGTGCATCTATAAGCTTTCCAAGTACACTTTCAAACTTAACTCCATACCAATGCTTTTCATCATCAATTGTATTTTCTATGCATGCAAGAGTGTAATCCGCTGCAATCTTCGCTGCATCATATACGGTCTTATCTTTCATCATAGCCCCTGTAAACGCTGAAGCATACACATCTCCTGTCCCGTGAGTTCCGCCTTTGATTCTTTTATGCTCATAGTATGAGACTCCGGAAGCCTCTTTCACTACAACTCCTGTATGGGCTTCGTCATAACCGACTCCGGTCAGAACTACAGTATCCGGGCAAAGCTTTGAGAGTTTATCAAGCAAATTATCTATATAATCCTTATCGTATACTTCTTTATATTCACAGCCTGTCATAAAGCAGGCTTCTGTTATATTAGGCAAAATTATATCGGCCTCGGCGCATAGCCCAGCCATTGCGGATACAAATTCATCATCAAAACCGTAATATAAATTACCGTTATCCGCCATTGCCGGATCTACAATGCGTAACCCTCCGGCAGCAAGAACATCTTTCATTATATCTTTAACATAATCAATTTGCTTAGTGCTTCCCAGATATCCTGTATATATGGCATCGAATTTAATTCCTTCATTTATCCAATGCTCCTTAATTAAAGGCATGTCCTCCGTTAAATCACGAAAAGTATAGCCTGTAAATCCTCCTGTATGCGTAGACAGTACTGCAGAAGGAAGAACCGCCGCCTCAACTCCGCAGGCTGAAATAATCGGCAAAGCAACTGTAAGCGAACACTGTCCGACGCATGAAATATCCTGTATTGTCAATATTCTTTTCTGCTCCATAAATAACCTCTTTCACTTATTTCATCAATCTTCAAAAAGCTGTGTGGACAAATATCTGTCTCCTGAATCCGGCAATATAGCCACTATATTTTTTGCTTCATTTTCAGGACGCTTAGCTAATTCTATTGCAGCGGTAACAGCTGCCCCGGACGAAATCCCGACTAATATTCCTTCTTTTGAAGTAAGCTGTACGGCAGTTTTAAATGCAGATTCATTGTCTACTGTAATAACTTCATCATATATATCGGTATCGAGAACTTCAGGTACAAAGCCTGCTCCTATACCTTGAATTTTGTGAACCCCCGATTTCCCCTGAGACAGTACGGGACTTGATGCAGGTTCTACAGCTACAACTCTGATTTCAGGATTCTGCTGTTTGAGAAAACGTCCCGCTCCCGTAACAGTTCCGCCTGTACCTACACCTGCTACAAAAATATCTACCTTTCCGTCCGTATCCTTCCATATTTCAGGTCCCGTAGTCTCAAAATGTGCCTTAGGATTTGCAGGATTAACAAATTGCCCTGCTATTATGGAATTCGAGTTTTCTTTAGAAAGTTCCTCAGCCTTTGCTATAGCACCTTTCATTCCCTGAGTTCCATCCGTCAAAACCAGCTCGGCACCATATATTTTCATAAGCTTTCTGCGCTCTATGGACATAGTATCAGGCATTACTATTATGATTTTATATCCTTTCGCTGCGGCAATTGCCGAAAGTCCTATCCCTGTATTCCCCGAAGTCGGCTCAATTATCACAGAATCTTTATTTAATTTACCGCTTTTTTCGGCATCTTCTATTATAGCACGAGCAACGCGATCCTTTATAGAACCGGATAAATTAAAATACTCCAGCTTTGCTATAATCTTTGATTTAAGTCCCATTGATTTTTCTAAATTTACAAGCTCCAACATAGGTGTATTTCCAATCAGCTTTTCTGCCGATGTATAAATCCCGTCCATATTTTATCTCCATTTCTTATCCTAATATATTTAAACACTCTGTCATCTGTCTATATAATATATAAATTATTAAAAAGAATACTCCTTACCATTATATTAGTCAATAAAATATAACTATTGATTTCATAAAAATAAATTTTCTTCAGATGCTGAATCATACAACTTATATTCTTTTAATAAAAGTATGCACGAACATATCTCTAATCTGTATAATAAAGTGAAACATTATTTCAGTTTTATCTACAATAATGTTAAAAATACAGGAGATTTTCAATATGAATCACAATACCAATCCAACAAACCTATCAGCACGGGAACATACCGATAACGGATATAAATATATACGGGAACTCAATTACTTTAATGCTACAGCTTGCCTGCTCGTAATATTTATCCATGTAGTTGCACTTGGAATATCCGAACTTACTCTCGGCTCATGGCAGCAAAATATAATCTATTTTCCTTGGAGGCTTGCAGCATTTGTTGTCCCGGCTTTTCTTTTCAGCGGCGCAGTAAAAACAGCCATGCAAATAAACTTCTTAAAGAATGACAGACTTCATTATTTTCAATATATGAAAGAACGCTGCCGAACGATATTGCTTCCATATGTATCATTCAGTTTGATATATTTTTTCATACTCGGTCTAATGGGCTATATACCTTTCGATTCATCTACTCTAATCCGAGGAATATTGACAGGTGACCTTTCAGGACAATTTTATTACATCATAATCGTAATGCAATTTTATTTACTCTTACCGCTTTGGAAGCACTTGATAGAAAAAACTCCCATATGGGCAGGGCTTCCGATTTCTTTAATGATTTCGATGTTCACCTTGAAGCTTCCCGTATATTTAAACATGTTCGGAATAAGCTCCGCATATATCGACAGATTTTGCCTACTATATGCATTCTTTTGGTGCATGGGTCTGTATGCCGGAAAACTGTATGACTGTTTGTATGACAGCCTTTTTGAAAATCACCGCACAGTTTTCCTTCTTTCAATACCTATCATATGTGCCGCTATAATAAATCAAATTCAGATTATTACAAAAATTTTTGTACTGGAAATGGATTTCTTCAAGATGCTCACCGACGCGATGTCCATACTTGTTCTGCTGACGGCATGCATCCTTCTTGATAAATCCGACACTGCCATAGGAGTGAAATTGAAAGAAATTCTCAATAAAATTAATAAAGCCTCTTATTTCGTATATCTTGCTCACTGTATATTTATAACTGTTACCACTCTGCAACTGCAAATGAGAGGTATTAATGATATATCTCTACTTCTGATAATAAGAGCATTTCTCGGATATACCATGCCTTTCTTATTATATTTCCTATGGCAGCGCTGCAAAGCTTTGTCAAAAAGCATTTTACACAGCAAATAATCAAATAATATTTCGAATGAATTTAAATTGTAATGAAATAGCCTATGCATATGAACTCTGATATGCTCTCGCTTTGATTTCCGGCAGCGGTACTAAGGCTTTCCGGCAGAAATCAAAGCCGAGTACCGACGGAAAATCGAAAATATTTCACTTCATATGCATAAGTATAATTATTGATGATTCATATTTAATATAAATTTTAATAATTAACCCTTAAATCCCTTGAAATACAGGGATATTTGCAAGAGAACAGGTTGAATTTGCTACTTTTTGGGAAAAATATCTATTTTTTATCAGCAATCCCTTTTAACAAAAAAGACAGCCCGCTTTTTCAGAGTGCATTTTTGTTTAAATATTCTGTTGTTAAAAATTACTCGGTAAATATCTGACTGTTAGGATATACACTGCTTTCTTTTCTTCAACTTAATTTAAATATCTGAAAACACCTTTCACTATACCTAAAATCCGCACATCTCTGACTATAATAGGACTCATAGATGAGTTCTCCGGCTGCAATCTTATGTGATCACCTTCTCTATAAAAGGTCTTGACGGTCGCTTCACTTTCAAAGCCGTCCACCATAGCCACTACCATATCTCCGTTTACGGCATCTCCCTGTTGCTTTACCAGTATATAATCTCCGTCAAATATACCTGCTTCTATCATACTCTCACCTTTTACCGTAAGCATGAAATGATTTCCCGCATTATTTACAAAATGGGCAGGAACCGGAAAATAATCCGTAACGTTTTGTTCCGCAAGTATAGGAGTCCCTGCGGCAACCTGCCCTACCAAGGGAATATTTAAAATATTTTCAGTAGCAAAGGAAGTCGATACATTTTCATCAAACGACGTTTTTTTATAATCATCTGAAATGGATTCTTCATTTGCAAGAATCGACATATCAAGATCGGCAATTTCTATAGCACGAGGCTTTGCTGGATCTCTGCGTATAAAGCCTTTCTGTTCTAAAGAAGATAAATCTTTATGCACTGTAGATGTAGATTTTACTCCGAGGTGCTGACCGATTTCCCTTACTGTAGGCGGGTAGCCTCTTCTTACTATATTTTCTTTTAGAAAATCAAGTATCTGATGTTCTCTTTCCGTAAGGTTCATCTCGTCCGTAGGTAATGATTTCCTGCCCATAAAATCCTCCTATTTGAAATCAATATTCTCAGGCACAGAGGCTTTAAATATCTATCGCTTGATATAAACGCCTATATGTTCTTTATTACATCAATATTATCACAGATCCATTTTTTTGTAAACATCAGTTCGCATTTTTTAACTGAAGAAGATAAAAAAGTTCGACTCATGTGAAGCTGAAAGTTCGGAAGATTGTAACACTTTATAGATAAATTTAGATCAATGCAGGTCTTTTAGCATAACATTATTTACAAAACAAAATAACCACCCAACCATTGATAATTCAACGATTAGGCGGTTATTTTATATATGGCAGAGGGCACGGGACTCGAACCCGCGGGGCTTTCGCCTTACCCGCGTTCCAGGCGGGCTCCTTAGCCGCTCGGTCAACCCTCTACGACCGTCTTTTGACTTACCTAATTATACAGTATTTTATTATATTTTCAAGTTAAAAATACAAATTTTCAGATAAAAGCTGCAGCCACCTGCTGCAAAGGCGGCTGCATAAATCCGGTCAGCTATTTTTACTATAATTATTTTTTCATCATTATTTCTCTGAGTCCGCCCCACTCTTCTTGGAACAGAGCTTCATCCATAAGCTTAGGACCTCCCTCGGGCACTATAAAAGTAACATTGGGGCATTGTTCAATAATTTGAGTCTGCAAATCTATACCGGGTGCAATTTCTTCAATTACAAGTCCTTCCCAAGTACGCCTGATTACACATCTTTCAGTGACAAAGAGAATAGTATTTCCTTTTTTAAGGGATTCTTCGGCATTGAATGTAAGCTGCGGGCATTGTTCAACAAATTTAGGATATTTACCTTCCTTATCTATAATCATTTTCCCGTCTTCAACATGGCACTCCAAGCCTCCAACCTTAAAGTTTCCCATGAATACGGAATGTCTTGCTGTTGCTGCTATATTCGCAAATCCTCCTACTCCTTTTATTACACCGTTGAGCAAACTGGTATTTATATTTCCGTCCTTGTCGGCCTCGGAGAGTCCGAATACGCCGATATCGAGTCCGCCTCCGTCAAAAAAGCTGAAATGGTCTCCCTGATCCGAGGATGCCTCGATGTTGAAGTGTGCGCCGAAATTCAAACCGCCTCCCGGAACTCCTCCTATAGCCCCGGATTCTGAAATCATAATTACATCACCTCTGCAGCCCTCTTCTTCGATTACGGAACCTATAAAAGTAGGTTTTCCTATACCGAAATCACACTTGTATCCGGCTTTTATTTCCATAGCTGCTCTACGGCACATAACCTTATCCGGTGAAAAGTCGAGCTTTTCCGCTCCTGCATCCATATCGGCCCTGAGTTCTCCCGAAAAAGTAGGATCGTAATAAGTTCCGAAAGTCTGCCAATCCAACTCGTGATTCTTTGCTTCCACTACATAATCAACATAAAGTCCAGGAATTTTTACCATTTTAGGGTGAATCTGCCCAAGCTCAACAACCTTCTCCACCTGAACGAAAACCTTGCCACCACAAGCCTTTACCGCCTGAGCTACCGCCAAACATTCAAGATTGTAGGCTTCCTTTTCAACACTTATATTTCCGTTCGAATCAGCATAGCTTCCTCTGATAAATGCATGAGTCAGAGGATATGCCTTATAAAAAACATAATCCTCTCCCATAAAATCGGGAACATATTCACAGAAATCCTCATTATATTCACGTGATGACTTATTTAAAGCTCCTCTATCACCTCTTGGATCCAAAAAGGTTCCAAGTCCTATCTTTGAAAGTACTCCCGGCATCCCTCGCCCCATTTCACGGAAAAGCTGTGTCATAGTTCCGAGCGGCTGATTCCAACACATAACCTCATCATTTTCAATCGCCTTCATTACCTTTGGTGATGAACCCGGATGAGATGTGATTATCCTTGTCAAAAACCCTGGATGTATCCAGTGACATTCTCCATGCCCGTTAGTTCCGAAATCTCCGCAACCTGCTGCATGGATATGCATAATATTTGAAGGATGTCCTGTTTTCAAAAAACGTTCTTCAACCGCATAAGCCAATTCATGAGGCCATCCTCCGTTTCCGAACGAAGCTGCTGCGATTACAGCATTATCAGGTATAAGCTCTGCCGCTTCTTTTGCAGTAATAAAATTTACATATGGATTTCTTGACATGAGTCCACCTCCCGGTAGTTCAGAATTAAAAGTTCTGATATAATAAAAACAATTTTCCGACTGTTTCTATTACATATAGATTCCATATTGCAAATATTATATGCAACACTAATATAAGTGTAGATAAATTATGTGCAAATATTATTTGTATGACATCTATATGGTTATAGTACAGTATTTAATATATTTTTGTCAATATTTATATCAATCAAATTTGTGAATAACTATTATTTCTGTAATATGGTATTTTAACCCTATATTTTTCGTATAATCGGCTTAGTCGGTGGTTCTTTGATACTTCTTCGCTTTCGCTCATCGAATCCGCTACTTAAGTATTACCAAAGCAAAACGGTCTGTACCGTGACAAACCTGTCACGGCACAGACCGTTTCTTAAAAGCATCAAAATATTTAATAGTAAACATTTCAAGGCTTTCGTGCCTTATAGATTTAAAATCCAACCTTTATAATTTTCTATGAAAGCTGCCATCCTCCAAGGAGAACTTTTGTCAGATTCACTACTAAATTATTATAACCCTCAGCTTCTACAACTATCTGTAAGGTTCTTTCAGGAGTTGAAATAAACATGTCTTTTGAAATCTGAATTTCACAATTTCCGCTATTTTCGGATTCACTCATTTTGAGACTGTATTCATATGCTCCCGGCGAGCCTGATGATTTCGGATGAGCCTGTCCGCCTACGGTTACCTTATTAATCTTTCCGAAATACTCTATAACCTCTTTAGTCGTCTCAAAACTCAAGCTATGCGAGCGTCCAAAAAAAGATTCATCCGGCACCCATGTGAAGCTTGGGGCATTTTTAGCTGATTCTTGCGGATTCTGCGGTTCCGAACCGCCGCTCTGCTCGGTTGAAAGTTTTCCGTTCTTAAGCACAAAGCTCAAATCTTTATATCCGTCGGCAGTCACTGTTACCGTTACCGCTTTATCATTCGGGATTCTTACACTGTTTATACGGATGCTGCTATATTCATAGCCCATGCTCCCGTAGCTGCCGTATAAGATATACTGATCTCCGCTGTTAAAGCTTGATGAATTATAAACTTTATTATAAACGGCATCATTGACCTTCAAACTCTTTATGGCCCTGTAGTATTTGTTCAGCTCATCCTGTGATGCTGCTTTCAGCTTAACATCGTAGTAGGAATCAGCATACGGATTTTCCACCTTGTCCGCCGATGCTACCGACGGTGCTTCCGCAGTAGTTGGCGGTTCTTCATTTCCGCCGCTCTGCTCGGTTGAAAGTTTTCCGTTCTTAAGCACAAAGCTCAAATCTT
>JBQNCA010000019.1:0-26332 GCA_052169645.1 Anaerovoracaceae bacterium | reverse complement strand
AGGATTACCCCGCCTATTACCGTACTTGAAATTTCCTTTTCCATCATATTGTTCAAGCCTCGCTCTATGTCATCCACTATACGCTCAATCTGATCCGTATTTATCGGTCGCTTTTTGCAGGCATTTACAATACCCGTACGCACTTTCCCCCGATCGAACATTTCTCGACTTCCGTCTTTTTTAACTACCATGAACATGATTTCTTCGACTTTTTCATAGGTAGTAAATCTTTTTCTGCAGCTTTCGCATAATCTTCTTCGCCTGACTGCCTGACCCTCCTCGGTAGGTCTTGAGTCTATAACCTTTGTATCCTGATTATCACAAAACGGGCATTTCATATTCCACCTCATATCCGGCGGCAAAACCACCACAAATAGAAAACGACAGCTATAATCAATTAAATTCTACTATATATAGTGAATTTTTCAATAATATTTTTAGCTGTCGCTCATTTTAAATTTTAATTGCTCGATAAGAGTAAAATCTCGGTCTTAGATTTTTATCATATTAATGATAAAAATCTCAATTATAAATTCCTGTAATATTAATGATGGAACAGTCTCAATCCTGTAAATACCATAGCTATACCGTATTTATCGCAAGCTGCTATAACGTTATCATCTCTTATGGAGCCTCCTGCCTGAGCTATATATTTCACGCCGCTCTTATGTGCTCTCTCTATATTATCACCGAACGGAAAAAAGGCATCCGAACCGAGTGAAACCCCGTCGAGTTGCTTAAGCCAAGCTTTCTTTTCTTCGGGAGTAAACTCTTCAGGCTTCTTTGTAAACAATCTCTGCCATTCACCTTCACGCAGTATATCCTCGCTCTCATCGGAAATATACACATCTATGGCATTATCTCTGTCGGCTCTGCGCACATCTTCTCTGAAAGGCAATTCCAGCACTTTTGGATTCTGACGCAAATACCAGATATCTGCTTTATTTCCGGCAAGTCTTGTGCAATGAATTCTTGATTGCTGACCCGCTCCTATTCCTATAGCCTGACCGCCTTTAACATAGCATACGGAATTTGACTGAGTATATTTCAATGTTATCAGGGCTATAAGCAAATCTATTTTTGCAGCTTCAGGAATTTCCTTATTTACGGTTACTATGTTTTCAAGCAGCCGGTTGTTTATGACAGAATTATTTCTTCCCTGTTCAAAGGTTATACCGTAAACCTGCTTTTTTTCCTGTGTTTCAGGTATATACGACTCATCCATCTTTAAAATAAGATAAGAACCTTTTCTCTTTTTCTTTAATATTTCTAAAGCCTTTTTGCTGTATGAAGGCGCTATGATTCCGTCGGAAACCTCTCCGGCAAGAAAACTTGCGGTCTGCTCGTCACATTCATCGGATAATGCGACAAAATCACCGTAAGAGGACATCCTGTCGGCGCCTCTGGCTCTTATATATGCAGTTGCAATATCCGTCAGTTTAATACCCCCTACAAAATATATCTTTTTAAGAGTATCATCCAAAGGCAGTGAAACTGCCGCTCCCGCAGGACTGACATGCTTAAATGATGCAGCGGCGGAAAGTCCTGTCGCTTCCTTTAATTCTCTGACAAGCTGCCAGCTGTTTAAAGCATCCAAAAGATTTATGTAACCCGGAACACCGTTAAGAACCTCAAAAGGAAGCTCTCTTCCGTTTTCCATATACACGCTTGCAGGCTTTTGATTCGGATTACAACCATACTTCAATCCCAATTCATTCATTTTAAAATACTCCTTTTAACAACAAAATTAAAAACAGCCGATTATCCGAGCATCTGAGAGCCCGGTCGGTCGGCTATTGCTAAAATCATACTTCCTGTAGTCAACAATTCTACTTTAATCTGTCAATCGTATAGCTGCCATACTATATAGTATTATTTTAAAAAAACGCAAGCTCTGACTCTCTTGCTTTTGATTACAATTAAAGTAAAATAGACATCTACAGCTTAAATTCGCCCTTAGCTATCATCTCGTCACGCAAATCTTCAGGACTGCGATCCCATATTCCCTCTCTGTTTTTCTTCGCCATTGCTATATAAACAGCTGCATTGGCTAAATTACCCTCAATTTCTTCGGGTGTAAGTTCACGTTTAACCTTACCGGGAGAACCCATAACCAAAGAGTTCGGAGGTATAACTTTTCCGTGAGGAATTAAAGTTCCTGCCGCAACTATGGAATTTTCACCGACTATAGCATTGTCCATGACTACCGCTCCCATTCCGATAAGAGCATTTTTCTTTATAGTTGCTCCATGTATAACACATGAATGCCCGAGGCTTACATTGTCCTCTATTGTCACGTCTTCATCTCCATGTATAACGACACAGTCCTGAATATTGACATTCTTACCTATACTGCATCTGTTGCCGTCCGCACGGATTACGGCATTGTACCATACGCTGCCGTTTTCGCCTATTTCAACATCTCCAACAACCACAGCACCCTGTGCCAAAAATACACTCTCATCAATTTTAGGTATACCCATAAGTATTCCTCCTTAGGTTTTACAAAATACTTGTTTTAACAAGTTTTATTCATATTATAATTATAAATTAATTGACAGTTTTTTCAATAAATTTATATATATTATTCCGAAACATTATCCAAAGCATTCAGTATTGCGGGAATAACCTTGTATAAATCTCCGACTATACCGTAATCCGCTATCTCAAAAATAGATGCATTCTCGTTTTTATTTATTGCCACTATGCACTTTGATTCCTGCATACCCGCCAAATGCTGTATAGCTCCGGATATTCCGCAGGCAAAATATATATCCGGTTTTACCGTAGTACCTGTCTGTCCCACTTGATGACTGTGAGGAATCCAACCGGAATCTACTGCTGCACGACTTGCTCCCACAACTCCGCCAAGCCTGTCAGCGAGCTTGCGTATAAGTTCAAAGCCTTCCGGATTACCCAATCCTCTGCCGCCCGATACTACAATCTTTGCATCAGTTAGAGAAACCGTTTCTCTCATGGATTTGACTATTCTCAAAACCTTTTCTCTAAGCTCACCCTCATCAAACTCCGTTTTTAATTCTATCTTCTTACCGTGGGCATTGCTTACATACTCAGCTTTTTCCATAATTCCCGGTCTTACTGTAGCCATCTGAGGTCTGTGCTTTTCACAAACAATGGTAGCCATAAGATTTCCGCCAAAGGCCGGGCGAGTCTGCAACAGCTTTTTATCGGAAGGATCTATTTCAAGCTTTGTACAGTCCGCAGTCAGACCGGTACCGCATTTTACCGCAACGCTCGGACCGAGATCACGTCCTATATGGGTTGCTCCCATGAGAAAAATTTCAGGCTTATACTCCGTAACAGCTTGATATATAACCTTTGTATAAGCGTCCGTTGTATAATTCTTGAGCTCAGGAGCATCTGCAAAATAGACCTTATCCAGACCGTAAGCAATAAGTTCATTCGTCAGCTGCTCTATATGATGTCCGCACAAAACGGCAGCAACCTTACATCCTATTTGATCCGCAAGCCTTTTAGCTTCTCCCAGAAGCTCTATAACTACCGGCATCAATTTGTTTTCACGCTGCTCGGCAAACACCCATACATCATGATATTCCGATATATCCATATCGGATTTTTTTACAGTGTCGACCTTTTCCAATGCTCCGAATCTGCAGCTTTCGATACAGACTCCGCAATCCACACAATTTTCGTTCACTACAGCTATACGATCGACCATAGTGATAGCTCCGAACGGACAACTTTTTACACAGAGGACGCAGCCCTTACATTTATCATTTAGAACTTTAATAGCCATCAGCTTCCTCCGCTTCTACAAAAAATGTTTTTCCCTGAGCTTCTCTACCAGAATACTTGCCATTTCAGGTACAGAACCTTCTATAATTTCGCCTCCGCTCTTAGGAGGAGGCGTAAAACTTCTCATCACTTTTGTAGGGCTTGCATTTATACCGCAATCCTCGGGAGCGAGATTAAGATCATTTTCATCCCAAACCGTAATATCCTTGCGATAAGCATTTTCTATACCGAGCACTGTCATATACCTCGGCACATTAAATTCCTTTACAGCGGTCAGTACGCATGGCCGCTGCACATCCAAAACCTCGTAACCGTCCTCAAGCTGTCGCTCGACTACTATGCTCGCATCCCTTATCTCCCTAATACTCTGAACATACGTTGCAATAGGAATTCCCAATCTCTGCGCTACCTGCGGTCCTACCTGTGCGGTATCTCCGTCTATTGCCTGACGCCCGCAAAATATAAAATCGTAATTACCTATTTTCTTTATGCCCTCTGCTATAGTCACGCTTGTAGCACATGTATCCGCACCTCCAAACGCTCTGCTGCTCAGAAGATATGCTTCATCGGCTCCCATCGCCAGGCATTCACGCAACGCATAGCTCGCCTGCTGAGGACCCATTGAAATAACATGTACTTTTACATCTTTTTTTTCATCCTTCAAAGCAAGTGCCGCTTCAAGAGCATTTGCATCATCCGGATTGAGAATACTCGGAACCCCGTCTCGCATGAGCGTACCTTTTACCGGATCTATCTTTATCTCCGTCGTATCCGGAACCTGCTTTATACACACGATGATATTCATTTATGCACGCTCCTTACTTTCCGAAAATCTGTCTGGAGATTACTATCTGCTGAACCTGACTTGTGCCTTCATAAATTGTAAATACCCTGGCATCACGATAAAGTCTCTCTATTCTGAAGCCTCTTACAAACCCGTAGCCGCCATGTATCTGCAAGGATTTGGCTGCAAGTTCATTGCAAATCTCGGAGGCATAAAGCTTTGCCATGGAGCTTGCCAAGGTTGAATTTCCGCCTGTATCTTTAGTTATAGCCGCATCGTAAACCAGTTCTTTAGCAGCTTTGAGTTTTGTAGCCATATCCGCAATCATAAATGCAATCGCCTGATGCTGATATATATATTTACCGAAGGACTTTCTTTCCTTTGCATATTTAACAGCCTCGTCAAGACATGCCTGAGCGACTCCTACGGATTGTGCAGCAACTCCGAGACGTCCTACGTCAAGAACCTTCATCGCATCCCTAAAACCGGTTCCTATCTCTCCCAATATATCATCTCTGTGAACCCTCACATCTTCGAGAATTATATCGCTCGTAGCACATCCTACAAGTCCGAGCTTTTCTTCTTCCTTTCCGACACTGACTCCGGGAAGCTTCATATCCACAATAAATGCGGTAACTCCGGATTTGTCGGAGCAATTTCCGACCTTTGCATATATAACCGAGTAATCGGCAAACGGAGCCATGGTAATAAATGTCTTTCTTCCGTTTAAAATGAAATAATCCCCATCCTCTACCGCAGTAGTCCTTATATCTCCTGAATCCGAGCCTCCGTTAGGCTCGGTCAAGCCGAACGGAATCACTATATCCCCTTCAACCATAGGTTTAAGATATTTGAGCTTCTGCTCCTCCGTTCCTGCAATAAGTATAGGCATTCCACCGAGAGAATTCGGCGAGTTGGCATATAAACTGCCTACTGCACTTGCCCTTGCAATTTCCTCTATAGCTATGACATATGCCAGATGATCGGAGCCCTGACCTCCATATTTTTCCGGCACCTTAATACCATATAAGCCCGCTTTCGCCATTTTTTTCTGTATTTCTACAGGAAAAACTCCGGTATCCTCAACCTCATCAAGAATATCGGAGGTAAGCTCATTATTCGCAAAATCTCTTGCAAGCTTGCGAATAAGATTATATTTTTCTGGAAAAATCATTATTTAAGCCTCCACGGATAAAAAATCTTACTTACATAGTATACGATATTTTCATAAGTGTTGCAAATTCAACCATACCATTCCTTCAACATGGCGAAAACAGCTATACCCGTTAGAATTATAAGGATTATTAAGGATTTAAATCTTTTGTTTTTTGCGAATATTACATCCAATATAAGTAATACTGCAACAAGCATGTCCAACCTCAGCCTGTTCATTTAAACCTCCGACACTTTACACAAAATTAGATAATAAACATTATTTTACCATATTCCCATAATATACTGCATTGCCAAGCTTACAACAGTTATGCCTATCCAACAGCAAGCTCCGGTTAAAATAGGCTTTGCTCCGCTTTTTACCAATTTTACGAGATTACTGTTCAAGCCTATAGCTGCCATAGCCATGATAATAAAAAATTTGGAAAGCTCTTTAAACGGTACGAATGTTTCCGGCTTCAATCCGAAATAAATTGCTATAGTTGTAAATAATGATGCAAGTATGAAATAAAATATGAACATCGGAAATGATTTTTTTAAGCTGAATTTCGATTTTGTTTTGTTCGAGCGAGTCTTTATAAATGCAAGCACCAGTGTAATAGGAATAATTGCAAGGGTACGTGTCAATTTTACGGTAACCGCCTTATCCAATGTCTCATGTCCGAGATTCCACATGCTGTCCCATGTCGCAGCGGCTGCTGTAACCGAAGATGTATCATTCACCGCTGTGCCGGCAAATATTCCGAATGATTCGCCGGAGAAATTATCAAAACCCAAAAGTGTTCCCATAATGGGAAATATTATTGCAGCAATAACATTGAAAAGAAAAATTACCGAAATCGACTGTGCAACCTCATCCGCATCCGCATCCAAAACGGACGCCGTCGCAGCTATCGCCGAACCGCCGCATATGGAAGAACCTACCCCTATAAGGGTCGCCGTTCTGCTGTCCATTTTCAACAGCATTTTCATAACCCATGCTATTATGAGAGCTGCAGAAATGGTAACGACTATTATCGGCAAGGATTGCTTTCCCGTCTGCAATACAACATTCAGATTCATTCCGAAGCCGAGCATGACAACCGCTGCCTGAAGTATAAATTTTGATGTCCATGTTATACCCTGCGCCGCACTTTTTTTATCAGTCCAAAAAAGTGCTATAAACATCCCCGCTATAATGGCGATAACAGGTCCTCCTATAAGAGGAAATTGTTTGCCTAAAAAAAATGAAGGTACTGCAATAGCTGCGCATACTGAGATTCCTAAATAATTATTCTTCAAACTGTTCATTAAACTGCTCCTGCCGTTATACAAAGTCATAATTTTTCTTTACCGTTTTAAGTATGGTCTGATGTTATTAATTACACTATAAAATTATATTACTCAATAATATTTTTTCAAATATAATTTATGCTTACCGAACATTCTTTTTATTAAGCAGTTATGAAATTTTTAGAAATTATGCTACATGATATTATTCATAAATAAAATTTTCCGAATCAAGCCTTGAAGTCAGTCGAACATTCATCTCCGCTTTACGGCAGCCACAGTCTGTTTACTGTCAATGTAACTCTTATGCAACGGCTGTTTATCGGAGCTATTTTCATTTCTCCCAATTTACGCAAAACGGATGATATTTTCTCAAGTTCATCTGATTTTATCAGAACTGTATTAAAATCAAAAATAATTTTAGCATCACAGCCGTAACGGAGATTTACCTGTCCGTAAGAGCCGCTGTCCGAATCAATAAAAATACTGTCCAGTACGGCTGCCAGCTCATATAATATCTCGAGCTTATTCAAATTTAAAACATCCGATTGAAAATTTTTATTTTCAAGCAATTCATTCAGTTCTGAAATGAGTACATATCTGTCCGACATATTCCGCCTCTTACAAAAAGTTACAACCTACATTCGCATATACTTTTAAAGCCAATATAGAACAAATCGTTCTATATTTCAATCTTTACATAATATTTTTCTATACTGTCTTACGAGGTGACAGTAATGAAAAAATATGTGCGACTTAGAAATCTGCGGGAGGATTCCGATCTTACACAAAGAGATATAGGTAACGCTCTTAAAATTACACAGCGTGCCTATGCTTATTATGAAAGCGGCGAGCGCATGATCCCGTTGCCTATGCTTGAAGAGCTGGCTGAGCTTTATGATGTAAGTGTGGATTATATACTGGGTCGTACAGATGATAAAAGAACTCCGGGCAGAGCACCTCAAACTACTAACGTTAAACAGCGCATATCAAAGCTTAATGACCACGATTTACATAGATCCGAATGAGATTTTATAATAATCAATTCTGTTTTTGAGTAAAAAAATTGCAGTAAACTTTTTGAATTGCTCCCTATGATAACAGTTTGTTTTACGCTGTCATATATAAAGGGGCAAGTCATACCTGTTTACTGCTTTTTAAATTGCTTTATTATAAATTTTTATTTAACATTTACGTAAAAATGTACAACGGATTTTTTGCACTCCGAAAGCCGGACTTTATCAGCAAGACAGGAATAGCCGCCTTGCTATTTTTATTCAGCCGTGAAGGTGATTCTGCTATACTTCCGCAGTGTGCATGTTTAAAGATTGTTAAACTACCGATGAAAAAGCTGTATAAACCGTTCAGTACTTCATCGCTTAAAGTTTAATCCGACTCTACAATACCAATGAAGGAGCTGAATAAACACGGGCGGAAAGCTCGCTGTTCAACATATAAAGTCCCTTGGCATCCGTGCCGTAAAGCTCCATTTTTGTGATCATATCCGCCGCATTTTTCTCTTCCTCACCCTGCTCTTTTACGAACCAGTCAAGAAGCTGCATGGTTCTGAAATCACGATCATCAAATGCTGCGGCATATATCTCGTTTATGAGTGAGGTAACGTACTTTTCATGCTCAAAAGCCGCTTTAAGAGGTCCCATATTATCTGAAAATTTCATATCCGGCTGATCAATTGCAAGTAAAGTCACCTTTTGGTCATTGTTATGCATATAATCAAACAGGAGCATAGCATGATCCCTTTCCTCTTGTGCCTGTATTCTGTACCAGTTTTCAAAACCGTCCAAACCGACTTCGCTGTAATAATTGGCAAAATCCAAGTAGAGATATGCAGAGTAAAACTCCTTATTGATTTGTCTGTTTAAAAGCATTGCAATATTATTGTTCATTATGAGAGTCCTCCTGTTAAAAAAGATATCACGGATATAAATCCGTAACAGTTATTGAGAAATAATTTTTTTACATCGGCTGATTATTTGAGTATATACTTATATATCAATTATTTCAAATTTATATCCTTATAAAGCTGTTTTTATAGCTATTTTTTGTTAAAATATGTAAAAATAATGGATTGATTTATATTTTGATTGACAGATAGATTCTTAAATGATAGTCTTTAATAGTTAAATATCAACATATATCTGCTTCCGTGGCTCAGTTGGTAGAGCAGCGCATTCGTAACGCGCAGGTCAGCGGTTCGATCCCGCTCGGAAGCTCCATAAATAAAAACCTTGCAACAGCTTGAATTTCAAGCCTGCAAGGTTTTTTATTTTTTATAAATTTTTGCTTCATCAGTACTAATCACTTCTCAAAACTTAGTTTTTTTCTCTTTCTTATCTGCAAATTGCTCGACGGTTTCTTAATATCGATAAAACTTTAAATCTGTTTGTAGCTCTTAGGACTCCAAATATTTTGCGAGTCCATTGCCTCTATCAAATAGCCCTTTTCTTTCAGCACAGCTTCAATTTCATCTATGATTTTTAAAGATCGAGCTTCTACTGTATGATAATGATATCCGTGAGTTATATTTTTCAAAGGTGTGGAAACTCCGCTTTTCAAGTCATTCATAAAATTGGCAACATCTCTTCTCGAACTTATGTCCAACGGAGCACGTATAGTACCATACACTCGATGCTCTACAAATACATCCAGAACAGTTCCTCCCAAATCAACTATACTCGTAAGTTCTTCTTCAATATCCGCATCATCGTGCTTAACCTTAAAAATGCGTTTGTTTCCCATAATCCCCGATAAAACATATCCGTTTCTCGTAGCGGTCAAATTCGGGAACTTTGTCCTGATCAAAGCTATATCCGTCACTATCACCTGTCGGCTGACTCCAAGTTCAGCGGCAAGGCTACCGCCCGATACAGGTTCGGTTGATGATGAAAGTATTTCTACAATTTTATTCCTTCGTTCAACACCTTTTAAACCTTGCATATTTCCTCCGTATGCATATTTTTCATAGATATATCCAATATCGGAGCGGAATGTGTTATTGCCCCGCTTGATATATAATTTACACCCAAATCTGCCAACTGTGCAATATTTTCCGCCGTTATATTTCCTGAACATTCCGTTTCAGCTTTTCCGTCGATTATTTGCAGAGCCTCTTTCATGGTCTCATAATCCATATTGTCCAGCATTATTATATCCGCTTCCGCCTCAATTGCTTCCTTTACCATATCGAGAGTTTCAACCTCCACTTCGATTTTCCGTACGAAAGGAGCGGCACTTTTAGCCATTTCTACAGCTTTTTTTATTCCACCTGCTGCGGCTATATGATTATCCTTCAGCATAACACCGTCAGACAGACTGAATCTGTGATTATATCCGCCTCCTATTCTAACGGCATATTTTTCAAATATTCTGTTGCACGGTGTCGTCTTTCTTGTATCAAGCAATTTTATATTGCTTCCCTCCAAAAGATTCGCCAATGAACGAGTATATGTTGCAATCCCGCTCATATGCTGCAAATAATTTAGGGCTGTTCGTTCACCGGACAGCAAAGAATTTAAATCACCTTTCAATACGGCAAGCCTCTGCCCTGAACATACAAAGTCTCCGTCTGTTACCATAAATTCTATATCTATATCATCATCTATCAGTTCAAATACACGTGCGAATACCTTCAGCCCTGCAATAACACCACTCTGCTTTGAGATAAGGTCTACGGAGCCCTTTACAGCTTGGGGCAAAACCGCATCTGCCGAAATATCACCGAAGGGAATATCCTCCTTCAGCGCTTGCAGTATCAAATCATCCGCATTTAACTCCATTGTAATCCTGTTCATTTCGATTTTTCGACCTCTCTATCTCTTCAAATATAGAATTTTTATATTCTTCAAATAATGCACCTATATCTTTATACGCTTCATTTTCATTATATGGTATTTCTACAACTGCAGCATCCTGATGTAAAACAGTCTCTTCACAGCTCCGGTTCGCATTTATATGACAAGCTGCACGTTTTGCAAAGACAAGGCTTTCCAATAATGAATTGCTTGCAAGCCGATTCTTTCCATGAACTCCGTTGCAGCTGGTTTCACCCACAGCATATAAATTGTTCATGCTGCTGCGGCTATAGCTGTCAACATCTATGCCGCCCATAAAGTAATGTTGCGCCGGAACTACAGGTATAAGCTCCGTAGTACAATCAAAACCCTCTTCCAAGCATTTTTCATATATATGACTGAAATGCTGTATGATTTCTTCTCCATTAATATTTTTCATCGACATCCATACATGCTTTGCTCCGGTGCGTCTCATCTCGGCAAAAATAGCCTCCGATACCACATCCCTCGGTAAAAGTTCATCCACAAATCGCTTTCCTTCCGAGTTCAGCAAGATTCCGCCCTCTCCTCTCACAGATTCGGATATCAGAAAAGCTCGTCCGGGCTTACCCGTATAAAGAGTTGTAGGATGTATCTGTATATAATCCATATTTTTCAAAGTAATTCCGTGCTTTAGCGCTATTGCCAAAGCATCTCCCATGATATGCTTATAATTTGTAGAATATTCGTATAAGCCGCCTATACCTCCACATGCCAACACCGTAGTTTCCGCTTCAATTGTAATCAATTCAATGTCGGATTCATGTATATCAGTGTTTAATTTGCCTTTATAATTGTCTGAATATATTGCAACCGCACCTACGCAGCTTTTAATACCTTCCCTTTCCGAGCTCAATATATCTATCATCGTAATATCTTCTATCAAGCTGATATTAGGTCTGCTTTTTACCTCTTTGAGCAAAACTTCGGTTATAACCTTTCCTGTTATATCTGCATGAAATAAAATGCGAGGAACGGAATGAGCGCCTTCTTTCGTATAGACAAAATTTCCGCTCTCATCCTTTGTAAATTCAACTCCGAAATTTACAAGATCTTCAATAACATCACGAGAGGCTTTAATCATTATATCTATTGATTCTCTACGGTTTTCATAGTGCCCTGCACGCAGGGTATCTTCAAAATACCTGTCATAGTCTGTTTCATCCTTTAAAACGCAAATTCCGCCCTGTGCCAGATAGGAATCACATTCATGAGCCTTAGCCTTAGTAATAACAGTAACATCCATGTTTCGAGGTAAATTTAAGGCGCAATAAAGTCCTGCAACCCCGCTTCCTACTATGAGGACATCCGTCTTTAATCTCATAACCTGCTCCGTTCTATATCTTTCTCATCTCAACTACGATATGCCGCCGGTCGGGATAATCTCATAACCTGCTCCGTTCTATGCGCCTGCCGATTCAAGCATTCTGTTTAAGGCTGATGCAGCCTGTCTTCCGATTTCGATATCTATCTCGGCTACAGGCGCTTCATTGAGCAAGCATCTATAAATACTCTCCATACTCAGCTTACGCATATTGCTGCAAACCTCTTTTTCAATAAAATGAAAATTTTTTTCAGGATTTTGAATATTAAGCCTGTGCAAAACACCTGATTCCGTACATACAATAAATTCATCACAATCGCTTTCAGCTGCAAATTTTATAATACCGCCGGTGCTTCCTACGTAATCGGAAATTTCGCATACCTCACTGCGACATTCAGGGTGTGTCAGTACCAAAGAATTAGGATAATCAAGCTTGGCTTCAATGACATCGGACGCTGTTATGCTGTTATGCACATAGCAATAACCCTTACCCGGTATTATATTTTTTTCAGGCAGCTCCGCAGCTATCCGCCTCGCCAGATTGCCGTCCGGAATCATGTAAATATTTTTTTGCGGCAAAGCTTTCACTATTTTAAATGCATTTGAAGATGTTACGCAGATATCGCAAAGCGCCTTTGTTTCGGCTGAAGAATTTATATAGCAGACCACCGCAAGATCCTCATAGCTTTCTCTCACAGCGGCAATCTCTTCTTTATCAGTCATCAATGCCATAGGACATATAGCAGATATATCGGGAATTAAAATTTTCTTGTCAGGATTTATTATGCAAGCACTCTCCCCCATAAAAGTTACTCCGCAAAAAACAATCAGTTTGTTCGGAATATTTTTTACTACACTCGCAAGATAAAAGGAATCTCCCACATAATCCGCAATATCCTGTATTTCATCGTCAACATAATAATGAGCCAATATAACCGCATCTTTATCGGAACACAGCTCTCTGATTTTTTCTGATACAGACACTCTGCCAGATTCAAATTTAAATTCTTTTTCCATACCAATCCTTCTTTCAAATCAGCAAATATTTATAGCTCATACATTTTAAAATCTGAAAAACACAATAAGATTCCGGCTTTTCATACTTAATAAAAATATGCAAATAATATAGCAGTATAATCTTTACTTGATAAGCACAATAATTATTGCGCATTCCAAAAGTATAATATTTGAAGATAATAATAACATAAGATTTTTAATATGACAAGACATATGTAAATTTATATTTTACATATAAAAAGATAGATGACTATATCATTATGACGTGACAACTTTTCTGTATATAAAAAAACACGAGCTGATATTTATATCAGCTCGTGTTTTTTATCAGATATTTATATTTAATATAATATTTTTAATACGATAAATTTAATCAATCGTCATTGAAGTGTACTGAAAACTTTTCTATGGATTTTTTAAATTCAGCTGTATTATTTTATTATATTTTTCAGTTTCGCTTGTCTGAACGAATGCTCATAACTATTCCCGTAGGAACTGCAGCCAAGCCTATCAATGACAACAGCTCTATGAGCCAGAAATTCTGACCTGTCTGAGGAAGCTTAGGTCTGTTGTCTTTAATGTCAGTAATAAAGGTTTTTGGAACCAAATCCTCTGCTATGCTCACATCATCATTTTTGGCGACCGGATTCGAAGGATTGCCTTCTACTGTTTTATTGCCCTTAGGTACTCCGTCATCCGGTATATCCTTACTCGGAGGTGTAGGCGGTTTTTTAGGATCGTCTTTCGGGTGGTCTGACGGATTTGACGGAGTTCCCGGCGTTCTTGGAGGAAGTCTTCGATTTATAATTTTAAACCCGTCTTCAACAGTTCCCTGATAAATTACCTCAAATCGGTTATTCCCAATTTCGATTTCATTACCGTTCTCTCCTATTTCTTTTACAGTGTACTTATAATCTGTTCCGTTATTATCCGTTTTGTCCAAGCCTTCCCATGTATGTGTTGTAATTCCATTGATCAATGTTACAACATCACCTTCAGCCTGTCCGTTTTTCAACAGCTGCAATGCAACAGTAGGCACTTCACCTATAAGGTTTTCCCATACTTTAGTTACAACAATTTTTGTTTTGTCCTGTGTGTTCTTGATTATCAATACACCTGTAGGATCTGTCTCATATGTTACTTTATAGCCGTTAGGCACTGTTTCTTCCTCAACCGTATATTTTATTTCTTCCGCTGTTCCCGGTTTATACTGTCTCAGATTTTCAAATTTGTAAGTCCAGTCGGGCGCCGATAATTCATGACGATCAACTTCAACTCCGTCCGCTTTTAAGATTGCCGTAACGGAAGAGCCTTGGGCTCCGATCCACTCTTTTTTTACTGTGATATCTCTCTTAATCGGATCGTTTTTTATTTCCTTTATGCATGCACCGTCCGATGTTACAACAACATCATATTCCTCTTCATTCAGTACATATCCGGCAGGAGGGTTCGTCTCTTTGATTTTGTAATTTCCCGGAATTAGCTTCTCTGATAAAGCCTCACCGTTCGAATCCGTTGTTAAAGTAATTGTTTTACCTTGAGAATTGGTAATTTCAAATTTTGCATTTGAAAGTTTGATTTCATTCTTTTCCGAATCAAGCTTTACAATCTTTATTTTGCTTGTCAGGTCACCCTGTCCCTGACCTCCGGAATTTGCAATGGTGTAAGAATTTTCTTTTGTAACACTCTCATTGTCGCCTTCAAACTTAGCTTTATTTCTTAATTTGAGTCCCGGCTTATATGTGGACTTATATCTGAGTTTATATTGTTGTCCGTCAGTTATAGCTCCCAAATTATAGGTGAAACTTGTTTTGTCAGGATTAAATTCAATTTTATCGCTTATATTCTCTGTTGTACTGGTCTTTTCATTTCCGTACACATCCATTGTAACTTTCGATAACTCAAAGCTGTCCTCAACATAATGAATCCCGTCCATATCTCCATTTTGAGCTGTAAGCTGATCGGAAATCACAACATTATCAAAATTGGCTTTTTTATGATTGATTCTAAGTACCCAACGAACATGACCTTCAGGTGTTAAGCTTTGTCCCGACCATTTAGCAAAAACTTCATTTTTTAACTCATTTTGCGGCGGGTATGGTATTGTAGGGACATTGATTGTAAAAGTAAAGGTTCCTATTTTAACAACAATCTCATGATCACCGGCTTCCTTAATTATTTGCTGGTTAAAATTAGCATTTAAATACAGGCTGCCTTGAATATTATATTTATCTTCAACATATTCGGTGAATGTAACCTTTATATTTCCGCCTCCTTCATTTATCGGTGTGACGACCGCCTTTGCAACCACATCCGTTCCGTTCGGTGCTAGAATATCAAAGTTGCAAGCCGCATGATTTTGGGGAAATTTGAATGCTTCCGGCAAGGTTATGTTAAAATAATCTCCTGCCTTCAATTCGTCTCCATAAGCACTTGCATCCCATGTGATTTTTATTCTTAAAAATTCACTTAAGTTGAAGCCGTTCGGAGGAATTTGTCCGTTTTGCTTAGTTACAGTGAACTCAGTGATCTTTGTTTCAATACGCTCAAGCGGTTCTGCAAATACAAATTCGCTTTGAATTACCAGTGAAAAAAGCATCACCAATACTACGCTCAATGATAGTATTTTTCTTGTAAATTTATTTTTTTTCATTCGCTTTCAGCTCCTTTTCTCTCAATCAGCCGTTGAAAATTAGTTTGTAAGAAATTAAAACAAAAATATTATCGTTTCCATACTTATGCTTTAAAATTTTCTCACAAAATAATAAAATACTTTTTATCTATTATACATATAATTCACTTAATTATATAGCATTATTGAAAAAAAAATCTTAATTTTATCTTAATTTTTACACAATTTTCCATTACATTTTTCTTTTAACAGTATTTTTTCTTATAGAAAATGTATAAAGTAACTTTTAAGTTATAATATTTGCCGTTTATATTTCAATAAATCAAAATATATCAATATTCGTATTTAAAATGATATTACCATAATAAATTTATCCGAAACATAAGCTTCTAATGTCCGATGAACAGGAGTTTTCTTCATGCAAAAACGATTGGAAAGCTTCGTTATTCCAATCGCTTTTAACATGCTCTACAATATCTGTTTTTCATTTGATATATATCAAATCCGAATCCGAGCCTATTTATCGATTTTCACTTTGATTTATATTTATTTATATTTATAGAAGCCCTCACCTGCATTTACACCTGTCTTTCCTGCATCTATATACTCCTTCAATATGGCTGCAATCTTGCCCGGAATGCTCTCAGGGTTCTTAACCTCTGGATTCATAATAACTATGTTGTAGGCGGTTGTAAGTCCTACTATGTCAAGTATCTGAAACGGTCCTGCGGGAGAGCCCGTAGCGAGCTTCCATGTCATATCAATGGTCTGAGGGTCTGCGATTTCCTTTGCCAAAAGCATTTCAGCCGCACTTAAAAACGGAACAAGCATTGAATTTAAAATATATCCCGGCTGTTCTTTTTTCAACAAGAGAGGAACCATGCCTATATCCTCTGCAAATTTTGCAACAATATCATAAACCTTCTTTGAGGTAGCAACATGACCCATAACCTCAGCAGTATTATTTCTCCAAATTTCATTTGCAAAATGCAATGCCATATACTTTTCGGGTCTGCCTGTAGCTTCTGCAAATTGACTCGGCAAAAGCGTGGATGAATTTGTTACCACTATGGTTTTTTCAGGCATAAGCGGCGCAAGTTTCCGGTAAAATTCGATCTTTTGATTCACATCCTCTGCAAGTGCTTCTATAATCAAATCTGCATCGGCAACGGCAGCTGTCAAATCTGTAGTAAACTTTATAGATTCATATGCTTTATCGGATTTAAACTTTAAATCATCAATATCCTTCTCGGTAATGCTCTCTATATTGGAAATCAATCCTCTTGAATAAACAGGATTTCCTCCCAGGCTTGCTTTCGTTCTTTCGAGTTCCTCCGCATATATGCCGTGCAATCTCTCTATCTTAGGCTTGCTCCTGCCGATAGAATCATCGCTTCTCAGCCAAATAGTAACATTGAATCCTTTATAAGCTGTCTGATATGCAATCTGACTTCCTAAAACTCCTCCTCCGATTAAAACAACATTTTTAATATTCATAAAAATCCTTTCTACTGCAATGAATTTATACTACATTTATTAACATTGAAATCTGTATAATATATTAAATCCATATATTATTGACACTTTCCACTATATATGATTTTTATGTACTTTACAATCTATTATGCTTTTAATATTATACCAAAATCTTAACTGTCAAGACAGATGTTACACTTTGAGAAATACTCTGCTAATACTGATACCGCCTCGCTGCCTTTGTTACACCGTTTTTTATCGCATATTCACATAAATGCCTGTATAATAAACGGAGATAAAGCTTTTATCCGCAAGACTCATGATTATGAAAACGGAAAAATATATGCTGTAGTTCTCAAAGGTGAAAATCAAGCTACACTTAAGAGATTTCACCAAGAGGGCGATACCGTTGTGCTATCTCCCTGCAATCCTAACTATCAAACGATTATTACGAAATCAGAAGATATATGTTTTGTAGGAGAATGTGTCGGGACATACCATGCGATGAAATAATTTTAAGCAAAAAAAGTGATAAATTATGTGATTTTGATATAATCGTAAGTGCGTTTATATAACTTTTATCTTTAAGTGAATTTAGGAGAATTACTATGAGAAAAAGAAAATTTACATCCTTATTAACAGTCATTATACTTACAGCGAGCTTACTGTTTCCTGCAAGTATTTCCGTTGCGGCTGCACAAACTGATATAGGTGTTGCTATAGATGGTAATACCGTTCAATTTTCCGCTGATACCGGAGCGCCTTTTATTGATTCCGCCAATCGGACACAGGTTCCTTTAAGAGTTACCATGGAAGCATTTGGAGCAAGCGTATCCTGGGATGAGCAATCAAAAACAGCCCTTGTGGTTAAGGACAGCGTTAATGTTTCTGTTCCAATCGGTGTATCACATATAGTAAAAAACGGAACTGTCATTCCAAATGACACCGCTGCACAGATTGTTAATGGTAAAACCTATCTCCCTATCAGAGCTGTATTTGAAGCATTTGGAGCAACTGTATCTTGGAATCAAGCTACGCATACAGTAACAGCATCTACCACCGCATTACCTGATTCAGCGCCAACGGCACCCGCATCAGCCGTTACCTATAATGTAGATCGTGTTGTTGACGGCGATACAATTGTCGTTAATCTCAATGGCACTCAAGAAACCGTTAGACTCATAGGAATCGATACTCCTGAGTCTGTACATCCGGACGCTTCTCGAAACGCATACGGCGCAGTTGCATATGCTTTTACTAAAAGCAAGCTTGAAGGTCAAAATGTAGAACTTGAAATGGATGTACAAGAGAGGGATAAGTACGGAAGGCTTCTTGCTTATGTGTATATCGGCGGTCAGATGTTTAATAAAACTTTGTTGTCCGAAGGACATGCAAAGGTTGCTACATATCCGCCAAACGTTAAATATGCTAACGACTTTACAGCGTTACAAAAGGATGCTCAAGCTCGTGGTGTTGGAATATGGGCTTCAAAGTCTTCCGCTACTCAACCTAAAGCAACGCAAAATAATACCGGAAAGATAACGACTGCTCCGGCTCCTACAGTTTCTGTTTCGGGCAGTTATATTGGAAACAAGAACTCGAAAATATTTCATCACAGTTATTGTTCTTCTGTAAGTAAGATGAAATCATCTAACAAAGTTCATTTTAATTCAAGGACTGCCGCAGTAAATGCAGGATATAGACCTTGCAAGAATTGTCGACCTTAAAAAAATAATTAAAAAATGCAGTAGGTATATAAATGTGGTTCTTTGATTCTTCTTCGCTTTCTCTCATCGAATACGCTACTTAAGTTTCGACAATATATAAAAGCCTTGCAAGTTGAAAATTCAACGATTGCAAGGCTTTTATTTCTGGCAGGGGCAGAAGGACTCGAACCCTCGGCACGTGGTTTTGGAGACCACTGCTCTACCAACTGAGCTATACCCCTAAGTATCAAGTTATATTAAAAAAGCGACTTGGCAAAATTTCCCCGTCGCTTCGGCTAATGCCTAAATATGGCGGAGAAGATGGGATTCGAACCCATGCACCGGATATTCCCGATCTAACGGTTTAGCAAACCGTCCTCTTCAGCCTCTTGAGTACTTCTCCTAAAATATTTTATTATGGCGGAGGGGGTGGGATTCGAACCCACGTGGGCTTTCACCCAAACGGTTTTCAAGACCGCCTCGTTATGACCGCTTCGATACCCCTCCAATTTATAAAAATGGCATTGACTGCCAAGAAGACTCTGAAATTATGGTGACCCATCCGAGATTCGAACTCGGGACACCTTGATTAAAAGTCAAGTGCTCTACCGCCTGAGCTAATGGGTCATATGGCAGGGGTAGATGGACTCGAACCATCGAATGACGGAGTCAAAGTCCGTTGCCTTGCCTCTTGGCTATACCCCCAAAAAGGTTTGGTGAGCCCATAGGGATTCGAACCCCAGACACACGGCTTAGAAGGCCGTTGCTCTATCCAACTGAGCTATGGGCCCGTAAGAATGGAGCGGATGACGGGAATCGAACCCGTATCATCAGCTTGGAAGGCTGAGGTTTTACCACTAAACCACATCCGCAAGTGGAGCGGAAGACGAGATTCGAACTCGCGACCCTCGCCTTGGCAAGGCGATGCTCTACCCCTGAGCCACTTCCGCTTAAAAATTGGTGGTGGGAGATGGATTCGAACCATCGAAAGCAGAGCTAACGGATTTACAGTCCGTCCCCTTTGGCCTCTCGGGAATCCCACCGAAATAAAAAAAATGGAGCTGGCGAAGAGAATCGAACTCCCAACCTGCTGATTACAAATCAGCTGCTCTACCGTTGAGCCACGCCAGCATTCGCACTATAAAAGTATACTCGCCCTGTCATTTGTTGTCAAGATTTTTTTGTTTTTTAACTTCTTAACAGTTTGCAAATAAACTCTTTACCTTTGATATCATCAGCTTTAGTCGTCTTTTTGATGTCAGCTTGTATATTATACGCCAGAGAAACTTATCTTGTCAATATCATATTTTACATTTTCCCAATTTCTTTTCGAGGTCGATATCAACCTCTCTGCACCTGCCATTCGTAAGGTCTGTTATAATTTCTACAATCCTTGTAGTATCTTCCTCGGGAGCTTCCAATGTGACTTCGACCACATCGGTAAAATCAGTATTAACTATCGTAAATACGTCTGAATCTTCAAGATTTTTCAGTTTTCCGTAATAACTGTAATCCAAGCTGAATTTCAAAATACTGATATCCTGCATTCCGCAGATACCGGCAGCATCTATTCCAAGTTTTGCAGAGCCGGTGTAAGCTCTTGAAAGACCTCCCGTTCCCAGCTTTATACCGCCAAAATATCGGGTAACAACTATAACAACATTAGTTATCCCCTCTCCCTCCAATAAATGCAGCATAGGTGCACCTGATGTTCCTGAAGGCTCTCCGTCATCACTTGCCCATTGAAGTTCAGATTTTTCACCTATTATATATACCGGCACATTGTGTGTGGCATCCCTGTGCTTTTCACGAATCGCAGCAATGAAAGCTTCCGCTTCGGCTACGGAAGATGCCGGCGATATATATGTTATAAATTTCGATTTTTCTATAGTTTGTTCAGCTGAAGCCGTTTTTTCTACTGTTTTAAATTTAATCATTTTCAAATCTACTTATGTGTTATCTGCAAAATAAATTGAAAGTCTGTTATAATCCGCAGGTCTGAGATAAGTTTCAAGATAAGTTCCGTTATCACGATATTCTATTTTATCTACATTGCAATGTTCACAAATCCATGAAGTCACAGCACCCTTATCATACGGAATTATTAAATCGGCCTTTTTAGTATCTGAAAAAATTTCACTTTCAATTACATTGAGTAAATTTTCCAACCCGTCGCCATTTTTAGCTGAAATATATGTACATTTATTATTTGTGCGAGGAAGTTCATCCTGATTTTGAACAAGATCCATTTTATTGAAGACTTCTATACAAGGTAAATTATCAGCTTTAATCTCCTTCAAAACCGCATCGGTCACCTTCATATTAAAATTGCAATCCTTTGATGCCGCATCGACCACATGTATAATCAGATCCGAATATAAAACCTCCTCCAAGGTGCTTTTAAAAGCCTGAATCAAAGAATGCGGAAGCTTGCTGACAAAGCCTACCGTATCTATCAGAATAAATTCACGATTTGAATCGAGTTTTATATTTCTCTGAGATACATCCAATGTGGCAAAAAGCATATCTTCTTCAAATACAGTCTTTTCCTCCTTAGATGTATTTTTCAACAGGGCATTCATTATCGCAGACTTCCCTGCATTTGTGTACCCTACAAGAGAAACTACAGGAACAGCATTCTTTTCTCTGCGGCTTCTCTGCACTTCTCTGGATTTTTGAACTTCTTTTATCTCACGTTTTATTTCATCTATACGTGATTGTATATGGCGCCTGTCAGTTTCAAGCTTTTTTTCACCCGGACCCCTTGTTCCGATTCCGCCTCCTGTACGAGAAAGCGATTTTCCCATACCTGTAAGTCTGGGCAATCTGTATTTGAGCTGAGCCAGCTCAACCTGAAGTTTGCCTTCATTGGAAATCGCCCTGCGTGCAAAGATATCAAGTATGAGAACTGTTCGATCAAGAACCGCAATCCCTATCTTTTCTTCTATATTTCTAAGCTGTATACCTGATAACTCATTATTGAAAATAACAGCATCGGCACTCATATTTTCGCAAATTTCGGCAAGCTCATCTATTTTACCTTTACCGAAATACGTTCCGGTTTCAGGTCTTTCACGAACCTGAATCATTCTACCCAGAACCTCCGCTCCTGCAGCTTCAGCCAGACCTTCGAGCTCATCCATAGAATCCGATATATCTTCGCCCGTGCTCAATCCCGCCAATATAACCCTTTGAGTTAAACCGCTCAGCACCTCATTGTTTTCATTAAAATTAAACATAATATTTACAGGATAAATTTATCCATATCATCAGCTTTTACAGTTTCTTCAAACTTATCTATTACATATTGCTTGTCTACAAGGATTTCAGATATGCTTTCATCAGGCAGATTGAAAGCTACATCCTCCATTAATTTTTCCATTACTGTATATAGCCGTCTTGCCCCGATATTTTCATTTGTTTCATTTGCTATATAAGCAATTTCCGCAATTTCATCAACAGCGTCATCAGAAAATTCGATATTTACCCCCTCTGTCTCCAAAAGTTGCTTGTTTTGCAGAATTAGGGCATTTTTTGGCTCTGTAAGTATAGATTTTAAATCTTCCTTTGTGAGATTTTCAAGCTCAACTCTTATTGGAAATCTACCCTGCAGCTCCGGAATCAAATCAGACGGCTTTGCAACATGAAAAGCCCCTGCTCCTATGAAGAGCATATGATCTGTTTTTACAGGACCGTATTTGGTATTTACGACACTGCCTTCTACGATAGGAAGAATATCTCTCTGAACACCTTCTCTTGAAACCCCCGGGCTGTGACCGTACTGAGATGCAGCCGCAATTTTGTCTATTTCATCAATGAATACTATACCGTTTTGCTCGGCATTTTCGATAGCCTCCGAGGTTACCTGATCCATGTCTAAAAGATTCTGCGCTTCCTGTTCCCTAAGCAACTTTCTGGCTTCACTGACCTTTATCTTTCTTTTCTTCATCTTTTTAGGAACCATATCGCCGAATATATTGCCTATGCTGATGCTCATATTTTCATTTCCGCCAAGATCTATAGTATTTCCCTTGGTATCTTCCACATCGATTTCTATCATCTGTTCCTCAAGTAACCCGTCTTTCAGTTGCTTTTTTATCTGCTCCTTTGCAAGCTGATATCCGCTTTCCTGCTCTTCATCAACCACCTCGACCTCTTCGGGCTGCATCGACTGATTGAAGTAAGTTGAAACTCCCGGAATATTTGAAAGAAATGCAAATGGATTGTCACTTTGTCCCTGAGGTGAATTCTTTTTTGAAGAATTTGATTTTTTGGGCATTATGGCATCAACTATCTTTTTTTCAACCATTTCATCGGCAATATCGTACTTTTCCTGCATTTTGTTTTGCTTTGTCAGCCGTATCGATGCTTCCACCAAATCTCTGACTATGGAATCGACATCTCTGCCTACATATCCCACCTCGGTAAACTTAGTCGCTTCAACCTTTACAAACGGAGCATCCATGATTTTGGCAAGGCGGCGTGCTATTTCAGTCTTTCCACAGCCTGTAGGCCCTATCATCAAAATATTCTTGGGAGTAATTTCTTCTTTCATTTCAGGGGAAAGCATATTTCTGCGATAACGATTTCTCAGTGCAACCGCCACGGATTTTTTTGCACTCTCCTGCCCTATAATATATTTATCAAGCTCCGCTACTATCTCTTTCGGAGTCATATTGTAATAATTCTTCATAATTATCTTCCTCTACAGCTTTTCTACAGATATATTTGAATTTGTATATACGCAAATAGATGCGGCTATGTTCAGAGATTCTCTTACTATCTCTTCCGCACTCATATCCGTATGCTTATATAAAGCATTTGCAGCTGCATATGCATAATTTCCGCCTGAGCCTATAGCTACGAAATTTTCATCGGGAGAAATAACTTCTCCATTGCCCGACAACACAAGTAAATCTTCTTTATCCGCCACTATCATCAGAGCTTCCAGATTTCTCATTCCCGCATCCGAACGCCACCTCTGAGCGAGAGCTACTGCCGCCCTTTTAAGATTTCCCTGATGTTCCTCAAGCTTCTTTTCGAACATCTCCGTGAGAGAAAAGGCATCAGATACCGAGCCTGCAAATCCTGTTATAACAGTATTTTTAAATATTTTTCTGACCTTCTTTGCAGAAGCCTTCATTATAGTATGCTCGCCCATAGTAACCTGTCCGTCACCGCCGATACATATCTCATCACCTCGTCTGACGGCAACTATAGTTGTTGCATGAAATTCAATTTTACTCAAGTATATTACCTCCATAAAGTGCTGCGCTGTTACAGTAAAAAACTGCCACAGCGCAAATATATTTATTCTGCTTCCTTATGCCCGCATTCAGGATTTGAACATATGTAAGAATAATTCTTCGACTTTTTTTCCGTCATAAGTGAACCGCATTCAGGACACTTTCTATCAACAGGCTTGTTCCAATAAACATTATCACAATCAGGATAGCCTGAGCAACCGTAGAAAATTTTTCCTTTTCTGCTCTTGCGCTGGACGAGATCTTTACCGCAACGAGGGCATTTTACTCCTATCGATGTCATAATAGGCATTGTTGTCTTACACTCAGGATAACCTGAACATGCAATAAAATCTCCAAACCTGCCCTGTTTGATAACAAGCGGTTTTCCACAGGCAGGGCAAAACTCTCCTGTAAGGGTATCCTCAATCACCACTTTTTCTATCGCCTGATCCGCATAAGTCAATTCCTGCTCAAATCCGGTATAAAACTCCGATACGACTCCATGCCAATCCGCATTTCCAAGTTCAACCGAATCGAGCTTATCTTCCATGCCTGCTGTAAAGCCTGCATCAACAATATTGTCAAAATATGTTTCCATAAGCTCGTTTACCGTCATGCCGAGCTCCGTAGGTATCAGTATTTTCTTTTCCCGCTTTACATATCTTCTCTGGGACAAGGTTCCGACAATTGGAGCATATGTGCTTGGACGCCCTATATTCTTTTCTTCCAATTCTTTGATCAGACCCGCTTCAGAAAATCTGGCAGGCGGCTGAGTGAAATGCTGATTGCAATTCAAACCGATATTTTTTAAATTTTCCGTGACCTCAAGCGACGGCAGCATATTCTTGTCTTCATCGGCAGAGCTGTTATTATACACAGCCAAGTAGCCAGGGAACTTTAATCTTGAGCCTGATGCTCTGAAAAGATATTCTCCGTTCATTATATCCGCACTCACCGCATCATAAACAGCGCTTGACATTTGGCTTGCGGTAAATCGGCTCCAGATAAGATTGTAGAGTTTATATTGGTCATTTGTAAGTGAAGCCTTTATATCTTCGGGTCTAAGCTGCGGATCGCTCGGTCTGATTGCTTCATGCGCATCCTGAACATCCTTTTTTTTGTTGATATATAGATTATTTCCCAGATATTCATCACCGTAATCACGGGAAATCAATTCATGTGATGATTTTTTTGCTTCCTCCGATATACGCACACTGTCGGTACGCATATATGTTATAAGACCTACAGCAGCTCCTCTACGGTTGATTTCAATACCTTCATACAATTCCTGAGCTACTCTCATAGTCTTTCCTGTATTGAAATTCAGCTTATTTGAAGCTTCCTGCTGCATACTGCTCGTAGTAAAAGGCGGCTGCGGCTTTCTTATGCGATCTTTTTTATCAACACGTGTAACCTTATATGAATCGGATTTTAATTCTTCCGCTATACTGTTTGAAGTATTCTCATCCTTGATATAGAGTTTCTTACCTTTATATTCAATAAGCTTAGCTGAAAATTTCTTTTTGTTTTTTTCAAATTCAGCCTCAACAGTCCAATATTCCTCAGGTACGAAACTGTTTATTATTCTTTCTCTGTCACAAAGTATTTTCAATGCCGCAGACTGAACCCTGCCTGCACTCAAGCCCTTCCTAATCTTGCGCCATAAAAGAGGACTTATCTGATATCCTACCAGCCTGTCAAGAACCCTTCTCGCCTGCTGAGCATCAACAAGACTCAAATCTATAGGCCTAGGATTTTTTACAGCTTCTTTAACCGTATTCTTTGTGATTTCATTAAACGTCACTCTACATGGAGAATTAAGCTCTATTCCCAATATATGAGCTAAATGCCATGAAATCGCTTCCCCTTCACGATCAGGGTCTGTTGCGAGATAAATTTTGGATGCTGATTTTGCTTCCTTTTTTAAAGCTTTTATAATATCGCCCTTACCTCGAATATTTATATAATTGGGTTCAAAATTATTTTCAATATCTATGCCGAGCTTGCTCTTGGGCAAATCTCTTATATGACCTACAGATGCCACAACCTTATACTTGCTGCCAAGCATCTTCCCGAT
>JBQNCA010000018.1:0-30753 GCA_052169645.1 Anaerovoracaceae bacterium | reverse complement strand
CGCCGAAGATACTTGGCGGGCAGCTGCCCGGGAAAATAGGTCATTGCAGGTTATACATACGATAGAGAACGAATTTAACGTTCTCTATCGTGATATTCGGCCCCATGGTCAAGCGGTTAAGACATCGCCCTTTCACGGCGGTAACCCGAGTTCGATTCTCGGTGGGGTCACCATTGAAGTTGCAACGTTTGTTGCAGGTTTATTATCTTTAGTTACTGCCTATAGACTCAGTGATGTAGGCAGTAATTTTTTTATATTTCATCAATGCTCCTAAGCAAAATATATTAAAATACTTTTGTCAGACATATTTTTGTGATAAAATCACTTTTATGTAATGTTCATTGAAGTTCTAATTATGATTTTATGTATTATGTAAAATCAAGTAATATAATAAGTTTCTGTAATACTGAATATGCGGATATGGTGAAATTGGCAGACACGCAGGTTTTAGGTGCCTGTGCGCAAGCGTGTGGGTTCGAGTCCCTCTATCCGCACCACATTTGATGATCACGATGATATAAAGTGTTCAAGTATGAAGAACTCCCGATTTTGCACCGATCCCAAAAAGTTAGGCCAAAAATCTAACGATTGGGGATCGTTTTTTTATGAGGGTTTCTTCATACATTCAGAGCAAATTCTCTCCCCATGTATGTACATACTTTAAAAAATTAATTAATATTTAATTAGTATTCTTAAATTATGCTTAATATAATATATTTAAGAACTAATTTATTTTATTACACACAATGCTGAAAGGAGAGAAGATGTTTATTCTAAAGAGGACTAAAACAACAATTTTCACTTTGATTTTTGTGATTCTCATTTCGCTTGTTTTTGCAGCTTGTACTTTTGAAGCCGGAAAGTCCGATAAAAGTACTTTGTCCGTTTCATTGCAGGAGTCTAATTCTGAAAATATTGCAGAAAATGCAGTGGAGATTGGTGTAGAGGATATAAATGTTGCAGAAGCAATTGAAGACAATATTCCTGATGCTGTTATGGATTATGCAAAAGAATATGTGGTGGATAAAATTAATTTTTACAAGGAAGCATGGAATGAAATTCAGGACCGACGGGATTCTTGCCATATTTCAGAAGCTGAAATTATAGATATTACGCCGATTAATACCGGTACAGCAGCTAATTATTATAGTATAAATATGTACTTGTTGGAATACCGTTTGTTTATGAAGGAAAATAGTGACAGCATCATAACAGGCGGTATGAGCATGGAAGACGGACGGCTTACCGAATGGAGTAGTGAAGGGCAGCCTTATTTACTGTTGTTATGTGATGAAAATGATAAGTGGACACGCATAGGTGTGATCAACACGTTAACTATTCAGGAAGAATATAATACACCTGAAATGTTAGATGAATATGGCAATATGTACACTGCCGCCGCTATGGAAATGTATGAAAAATTCAAAAATGGATGATGCTATTTTATGGAATATGTGAGGCACAAATATGAAATTATCCAGCTTTTTATATTTTGCAGGCTTCGGATTGAAAACGGTGCTTTTTTCAAGGAAAAAAGCAATATTGGGAACTATAATTTTAACGGATAAATGCAATTTGGAGTGCAAGCATTGTGCCGTAAATAACCTTACAGCAGTCCTGCATCCGTATGAGCAGATAAAGTCGGAGATGATGCAGCTTTATAATTCGGGAATACGGATATTGTTCTTTTGCGGTGGAGAGACTTTTTTATGGAGCGATAGAGAAAAAACTCTGCGAGATCTTGTAATTGAAGCAAAGAAAATCGGATTTTTAATTGTAAATGTTGTTACAAACGGAACTTTTAAAATAGACTTGCCGGAGGCTGATTTGATTCTGTTGAGTCTTGACGGTGACAAAACTAATCACAATGAAATCAGGGGCGATACATACGACCTGATTATGAAAAATATCGACGAGGCAAGTTGTGATAATATTTGCATTTATATGGCAATAAATCGTATAAATAAGGACAGTATAGCATCCGTATGTGAGGTGGCATTGCGGAAATCTACGGTAAGAGCTGTATCTTTCAATTTTCATACACCTTATCCGGGAACAGAGCAGCTTGAGCTTACTATTTCAGAGAAGCAGAGTGCTTGTGATATGATAGCTTCATTTATTGATGCAGGATATCCGATTTTTAATTTAAAATCTGCATTTCCGTATATAGTGAATAATACTTTTCCTGTTCCCTGTCATCAGTGTGTTGTGATGGAAAACGGACATCTCTCAATTTGTGGAAGGTGTATAGACGTACCGGGCTTATGCGAAAGATGCGGATATTTTTTTGCGGCTGAGTACACCTTGGTATTCAGCGGAAAAATAAAAATTATCATTGATATGGTGAAAACATATTTGAAGTATATATAGGAATATTATGAGTTTTATAACATCGGCGGTAAGAATGTGGCTCACACGTTCGTTTAAGCCATTTGAATTTTCAAAGGAATATGACAGTATATTGAATTTTGCGGATACGGAGAATCAGGGACTTTATGTGCATATACCGTTTTGTAGGAGTATCTGTGATTTTTGCCCTTATTGCAAAACTTTATTTGATGAAGAAAAAGCAAAGAAGTATGTAGAAAGTCTGCTTAAGGAAATTGATTTGGTAGGGGCGATGTCCGGAAAAGACAAAGTGAGAGTCACCAGTGTTTATTTTGGAGGCGGCTCTCCCGCTATGCTTGCGGATGACATTGAAGATATAATACAGTGTTTGGAAAAATATTTTATTATAACGGAAGGAATAGGTATAGAGCTGCATCCTCACGATGTTAATGAAAAAACGCTTTTGAAGTTGAAGCATGCAGGTGTGACGAAGCTGAGTATAGGGATTCAATCCTTTCAGAAGGACTATCTTAGTATGTTGGGGCGCAGTGGGACAAACTATGATAATATGTTCAGGGAACTTTCAAAGGTGAGCTTTGAGACTGTCTCCATGGATTTTATATTTGCATTGCCGGGGCAGACAATGCAACTGTTGGCGGCAGATATTGAAACGGCTTTCAGCAACGGAGCAAATCATATTGCCGTGTATCCGTTTATTGACTTTACTTTTACTAAGCGGAAATTTTCAAAGATCAGAGAGTCGGAAAAGAAAAAACTGCTTTATGATATGGTTGAATATTGCGAGGAAAAAGGTTATGTCAGAGATTCCATTTGGACCTTTTCAAAGGACGGAAATGCAAAATACTCTTCTATGACCAGAGAAAATTTTATCGGTTTCGGTTGCTCTGCGACGACATTGCTCATGGATCAGTTTAAAATAAATACATTTGATATAGATGAATATATTGCTCGCATAGACAGTGGGAAACCGGCTACGGCACTCACGATAAAGTTTACATTGAGGCAGAGAATGGCGTATTACCTGTTTTGGACAGCATATGCAATGCATGTGAATGAAGACCGGTTCAGAGAATTTTTCGGAAAGTCGCTTAAAAAAAGCTACGGTTTGGAGTTGGGTATTGCTCGGTTATTTGGCTTTGTCAAAAAGGATGGGAATGATTATCTGATGACAACGGTAGGATCTTATTATTATCATTATTTTGAAAATTTTTACACCTTATCATATATAGATCAAATGTGGAATCTTATGAGAAAGAAAGCTTTTCCGGAGAAGCTTGTTATAAAATAGATAAAATTTGTACTGACGAGCTTAATCTCTCAAGTATAGCAGCAGAGATTAAGCTTTTTGCATAGATGAAATTCTGCATTTGACATACTGTAGGAGTCCTCTACTGTCCGTCGGGCAGTAGAGGACTCTGCAAAATATAACTTTGTGTTGATGAAAGTTGTATTTAAAATATTTGTCAGCGCTCTTTTATTTGCGAGTTATAAGATTTAGCAGATATCGATAAAAAGGGCGCTTATCGTGAGGAATGCCGAGCCCGTCTTTTACCGACGGATCGAATATCAACCTTAGATAATTTCTCAACATGGAAAAAGACGGGCCTTTCGACTTTAAACTTGCGAAAAAGGCGGCCGCATGTTGTGGGAAAAAGCTCATGCGGCGGCCTTTTACAAAGCGTCCTTTGGCTGTAGCGGACGCTGCATTTCCGCAGGCTGCATCCACATACGCTGTAAAAAATTCGGAGTCCGCTATATTTACAAGGTTTGCACTTCCCCATATTCGAGGATTTATTTCCAGAAATAGAGGTTTATCAATGCTTCCCCTAAAATCCAGCATGGCTATTCCGCTGAATTTTATACTTTGCAACAGCTTTTCGGCATAATCAGCAAGAAAAGGAGCATCTATGGTATGGCATAGGCAGGTCGGACCTCCGGTAATAGGATATTCCTGTAGTGATTCATAGCATATGAAATCTCTGAGCTTAAAATTTTTATCTATTACAACGGCAACGCCTATATCATGACCTGCAATAAATTCCTGCACTATAGGATCCTCATCAACGGCAGCCATTTTTTCATAAGCAGAAATCAGTTCCTCCGTGCTGTTTACGATTCTGTATCGTTCTGCAGGCTTGAGACCGAGACCTTCCCCGTTACGAAATTTAATCATAGCCGGAAATGATATATGCTCAGCCATGTTTTGTAAATTTGAAAAATCTGAGCCTTTGACAGTTGCAGGTAGGGGGATGCCCAGTTCGGCAGCTACATTCTTTATACTGTCCTTGTCATCGGCAAGCTGCATGACGGCTGTTTCGGGAACTATATAATCTGCAACTTCTGAAATGTCAGGATGAGCCTGAAGTATATTTATCGTTCGTCGGGAAACGGGGATTATAACAGGTTTTTCCTCGGCATCATTATACTTGCTCCTGCATAGCTCAATCAGAGCTTTTGTAAAATCCGAATCCGCATCAGGTAAAAAATGGAAATCGCTAATACTCTTAGAGTATGCTCCCAGTGCTTTTTGGGGAGAACATGATACAAATTCAATGCCTGTCACATTGAAGCCTTTAGAAGCAAGCGTTCTGGCAGGGGCGAGAGCCATGCGGTATCGCATATCTGTAACTATAATGTTTCGTTTATTATCCATTGATATGAGTTTTAAACCTCTATTGATTGCATTTTTATAGTGTAGGCGTTGTGCTGCTGCAAATTTTAAAATTTCACTTATTGAGTAGCTGATATAATCTTGGAAATCAGAAGTACGGCATCCGCTCTTGAAATTTTGTTCTTATCCTTATAAAGCTGTTCATCAGTATTGACACCGGCTTTGTCGGCTAAATTTAACAGCAGCTTCCCGATTTGTTCGCTGCGCTTGCTCTTAAAACCTGCTGCTTCCGCTGCGACTGCGAATAAATCATTTTGAGTCATTTTGCGATGCTGCCTCAGCTTGGCGGGTTCGCACAGCATAAGCGCTATTTCGTCGACAGTGATATTTCGCTCAGGATGAAAGGTGTTGTTTTTATAGCCTGTAACATGATTGGCACTGAGCAAAATTCTTGCGGCGTCGGCTGCTTCGGAATCGGGATCCAAATCCTCAAATGCAGATATGTCTAAAAGCTCCGAAACGGATACTACCTTGTAGCCGTATTCCTTTAAAAGCTTCAGTTGTTTGGGGAGCGCATCCGCAACGGGAGTACGCAGAGCCATGTTGCAGCCGTCCTTCTGGAAGATTATTTTTCCGTTCAGAGCGTCGGGATTTGCAGACAGTGCAGACTCCATAGGCTTTATCATATCGCTTACTTCCTGCTTGTAGCTGTCACGAGGCTGCCAACCGGCACCGTCAAAGCCGGCAGCCACATAATTATAACCCATTATGCGATACGCATCGTATGCCGATGCTCCGTCAGGAATATTATCTATATAATGTGCAGGACGACCCAGTTTGATTTTATAATCGAATTCCTGTTCCATATATTTGTGAAGGTCATCGAGATCATCCACCACTTCTGCGAGTGTATTGAAGTGATGACGTGATTTGTATATGGAACGCATTTTTCCGAATAATCTGTGAGTAGAGCCGTGATTGGCTATTTCGTGACCGTCTGCGATTATACGACGTATCAAATCCGGCTGATTCTTTGCGCCGGCAAGCTCATCTTTGCCGAATACAGGATAGTGGTCAAATGAGACACCGCTCCATGTGAAGTCACCCGGAGCACCTTCTGCATCAGGATAATTAGGAGCCGTGCTTCCTATGACGTCAAAGGTGGCATGTGCACCGTATTCGGACAGAGTGTCCAATATCAGCGCAGTGAGTCCTTTGTTGCGACCGTCCGGAGGCAGAGCATCGGGACCGTCGTCAAAGGTCATTGCGACATATCTCTCTGATGAAGTCGGGTATACTTGTTCTATCCTGCGCACCGGTGAAAGCAATAGCCCGCTTCTGTGCTTAAGATATTTTTTTCTTCCTGCATTGATTTTTCTTGCCATGTTATATAGAATCATAGGTCAATCCTTTCAGTCTACTGAAAGTACGGCGCCGGTATTTGCAGAGGTTACGAGCTTTGCATAACGGGCCAGATACCCTGTCTTGACCTTAGGCTCCGGTTTTATATATTCTGCACGTCGCTGTTCAATTTCTTTATCGGAAAGCTTTACTTCAAGAACCCTGTTAGGAATGTCAATATGTATTTCATCTCCGTCTTTGAGCAGACCTATAAGTCCGCCTGCCATAGCTTCGGGTGAAACGTGACCTATGGAAGCACCTCTGGATGCACCGGAAAATCTGCCGTCGGTGATGAGAGCTACGTCTTTGTCAAGTCCCATACCGGCAATAGAGGAGGTAGGCGAAAGCATTTCTCTCATACCCGGACCGCCCTTAGGACCTTCGTAGCGGATAACTATGATATCACCTTTTTTGATTTTGTTGCCCCATATTGCAGCGGTAGCATCTTCTTCAGAATTGAAAACAACGGCAGGACCTGAATGCTCAAGCATTTCGGGAGCGACTGCGGATTCCTTAACTACAGCTCCGTCAGGAGCAAGATTGCCTCGAAGTATGGCAAGACCTCCCCGATTGCCATAAGGCGTATCTATCGGCTTTATTACTGAGTAATCGAGAACCGGATGATTTCTTATGTTTTCACCTATGGTTTTACCTGTTACCGTAATGCAATCCTCATGTAACAAACCCTTTTTAGAAAGTTCGTTCATCATTGCAGGAAGTCCGCCCGCTCTGCCTAAATCTTCCATATGATGGTGACCGCTCGGACTGAGCTTGGACAGATTAGGTGTCCTTTCACTGATAGTATCAAAAATATCAAGATTGATTTTGATTCCCGCCTCGTGAGCTATAGCAGGCAGGTGAAGTACGGTGTTTGTAGAACCCGCCATCGCCATATCTACAGTGATAGCGTTTTCAAATGCCTCTAAAGTCAGGATGTCACGAGGACGGATATTCTTTTCAAGGATTTCCATTATCTGCATGCCTGCCTGTTTGGCAAGTCTGATACGTTCTCCGGTATCTGCCAGAGCTGTGCCGTTGAAAGGCAAACCCATTCCGAGAACTTCCGTAAGTGAATTCATGCTGTTGGCAGTAAACAGCCCTGAACATGAGCCGCAACCCGGGCAGCAGTTTTCCGCAACCTCTTCCAATTCGGCTTCGCTGATATCGCCATTTTTGAAAGAACCTACACTCTCCATGACACTGTTAAAGTCCAATACTCTGTTGTTAAGATTGCCGGCACGCATAGGACCGCCTGAAATCATTACTGCAGGGATATTGAGACGTGCCGCTGCCATCATCATGCCCGGAACTATCTTGTCGCAGTTGGGGATGAGCACCAGACCGTCGAGTGCATGTCCTCTTGCTACAGCCTCTACTGAATCACAAATCAGCTCACGGCTCGCCAGAGGAAATTTCATACCTTCATGACCCATGGCTATGCCGTCGCAGATGCCTATAGCCGGAAATTCTACAGGTGTTCCGCCTGCAAGTATTATGCCTCGTTTTACCGCTTCTGCGATTCTGTCAAGTCCCATGTGCCCCGGAATTAATTCATTTTTTGAATTTACAACTCCGATCAGAGGTCTGTCTATTTCTTCTTGTGTATATCCCATAGCATAAAAGAGAGAACGCACAGGTGCGCCGCTCGCCCCTCTTTTTATTTTATCGCTGTTAAATGCCATATTTAATCATTCCTTTCCTTAATATATATTGATTATTCGAAACCTAAATAATTAAAGATAATTCTACACCACAGTTCAAAATACTGCAATTAAAATATATACTTGAGAAGTATAGATATTCTCAGTTATTAAGACGGAGATATATTGAATTTTTATTCCGAGGTATCGAATTTTATTTTGATACAGCATAATATCCGATTCATATGCCGAGCTTTTAATTTGTGTAAGCGAAGTATTACGATGCAATTTACTTACTGCACTCATAATTCGAGTCGTCGGATTAGTAAGCCTTTCTGTTTTATAGAAAAAACGTTAAGTTTAAAAGAACGGCACTCGCAATTTGAACTGTTGGATGAGTAGTCCGCTTGCATTAACTTCAAATTACATTTATGAACTTATCTTATCAAGCCTTATATTTTGGGTGTCTGTGCTTGCAATATCGGTTCCGTATGAGATATAATTTTCTTTAGTTCAAATTCAGGTAATATTCAGCCCTAATGTATGGATTTTATCGGTGACTTCGGGTGTGCAAATGCGAAAGGAGGATGCCATGGCAGATGAAAAAGATATAGAAACTCCGAGTGTAAGAGATTTCGACGCCGAGGTCGATGAGGTGGTACAACTGTTGCAAGAAAAGAAGTACAGCCTTATGCGAAGCAAGCTGCTCGAAAATAATCCTGTAGACATAGCGGAAATGTTGGAAACTGTCAACGACCGTCTCGGCTTGGAAAAAACGATTCTGGCGCTTCGTATGCTGCCTAAGGATGTCTCCGTTGATGTGTTTGCGTATTTACCCGATGCTGATCAGGTGGAAATCATCTACGGTATAACACAGAGTGAAATCGACAACATCATCAAAGAATCCGCTTTTGACGATATGATAGATATTTTGGAGGAGCTTCCTGCAAATATCGTAGACAAGATTCTGGCAAATACGCCTAAGGAGGAGCGGAAGCTCATCAACACCTTCCTGAATTATCCTGAAAACAGCGCAGGAAGTCTTATGACCATAGAGTATATCTCTTTCCGGCAGGACATGACGGTAAAAGAATGTTTGGCGCATATAAGGGAAGAAGGTATAGATTCGGAAACCATATATAACTGCTATGTCAAGGATAGCAAGCGAAAGCTTATAGGTGCAGTCTCACTGAGAACCCTTGTTATGTCGGCTGACGATGAAAAGGTTTCGGAGCTGATGCGCACCGATGTTATGTCCGTAAATGTGTTTACGGATCAGGAAGAAGTTTCAAATCAGTTCAAGAGATACGGACTTCTGGCAATGCCTGTCGTTGACAAAGAAGGAAGATTGGTCGGTATAATAACCGTTGACGACATATTTGATGTAATAGACGATGAGGCTACAGAGGACTTTCAGCTTATGGCGGGTGTAACCGGTGCTATGGACGATGAATATCTTGATATGAGCGTTATCCGGCATGTTTGTACACGTTTGCCCTGGCTGTTTGCTCTAATGTGCTCATATATAGTTACCGGAGGTATCATTACCAAATTTGAGGGAGCACTTTCAGCCATGATATGTCTTGTCGCATATATGCCTATGCTGAGCGGGACAGGCGGGAACTCGGGTTCACAGTCGGCGACCTTGATAATAAGAGGCTTGGCTGTCGAAGAACTTTCCGTAAGAGACGCACTTCGTATACTTTGGAAAGAATTTCGGGTGAGCTTTATAATAGGTTTTGTTTTAAGCATTTTAAATATGCTCAGAGTCGTATTTATTGACCACAACGGCATAATGGTGGCATTTACCGTGTCGTTGTCTATGATAATTATTGTAATGATGGCAAAGATGGCAGGGAGCATGCTCCCTATAATCGCAAAGATGATAGGCATAGATCCTGCCCTTATGGCGGGACCGTTGGTTTCGTCACTCACAGATTTAATGTCGACATTGATCTACTTCCTGTTGGCTGTAAATATCTTAAATCTGTGATTTTAATGAACAAAGGAGTGATTTAAATGATGTTGAATAGAGGGAAAAAAGATAAAAAGGGGATTATAGCTGTTTGCGTATTTCTTTGTATGCTTATCGGAGCAGTTGCAGTATATGCTGCTTCACCGGGAAGCGACGCTGATCCGGTAGTAACAAAGAGTTATGTTGACACTGCTGTAAAAAACGCTATTTCAGGTGCGGGCGGCTCGAGCAATACGCAGGCATCCGCAGGCGGTTATGAAATCGTGCATCTCAAAGCGGGTCAGAGCCTTTTGGGAAATGAAGGCACGGAAATTATTCTCCGTTCGGGAAGAGCTGCGGCTATCGATAACGGAGCTAACGGAGTTTCAGATATGACTGCCGGAACGGATCTTCGCACGGGAGATTCCGTGCAGGCTAACCACCTGCTGCTCGTTCCACGTGCCGACGGAAGAGGATTATCCGTGTCTACGGAGGCTTATCTCATGGTGCGGGGAGGCTGCACTATAAATTAATTTACAACGGGCTTAGAGGAAAATGTATATAAGAAAAAAAATATTTAAAAATTTAATTTCGATCGGTGCAGCGGCAGCGCTTATGTTTTCGACAATGACGGTGCAGGCTGCCGAACCGGGAGCGGGAGCGATTTCTTACAAGCAAATCTATGATTATGGAAACGGATTTACCTTCACCGATACAGTGATGAATAATTCTACCTTCGGGATACAGGAAAGCTATGTTGCTCAAAGTACGCCGGGAAACGGCATAAAGCCCTTGGTATTAGCATGTGATACCATATTCGGCAGCATGGATATAACAAATGTGATAAATTATGCAAAGAGCATAGGTTATAATATTTTGGGAGCGGTGAATTCGGATTTTTTTTCCACGTCTACGGGAATTCCGCTGGGGATAGTGGTGGAGAACGGAATTTATAAATCCAGTCCGGAAGGATACAGCTCAATATGCTTTGATGATAACGGAAATGCGTCTATAAATGATTATACGGCTGTTCAGATAAAGCTGACGAATCAGGGCGGAGGTACTTCGACTGACGGAATTTCAAATATGGGAAAAAACTTAAGCTTGACACATTTCAATAAAAGGAGAGTTAACGGAGCGGGGATGTATCTATACAGCTCTCATTTTTCTACGGTATCTACGAGAACGTCCACTGACGGTTGGGCGGTAAGAATGAAAATTCTCAATGGTGAAATGAGAACCCGTGGGGAGATGACTTTGCAGGTAGAGGAGCTGTATGAGGGCTCAGCACCTGTTAAGATAGGTGACGGATATCTAGTTTTGACAGCCGATAAAAGTTCGGGTCTGGATTGGCAGTTTAAAAAATTTGCCATAGGTGATGTAGTTACATTGGAAACGAGCTGTTATGATAATGAAGCGCTTGCTTCATGCAGATGGGCATCCGGTGGCGGTGATGTGATTTTGAAAAACGGTGCGATTACCAATACCTCTTCATGGGATCAGGCGTTGTCGGGAAAGAATCCCCGTACGGCTGTCGGCATAAAGGCTGACGGATCGGTTGTATATTTTACGCTTGACGGCAGAAAAGCGGGACATTCCAACGGAATAAGCATGTATCAGCTTGCAGCCGAGCTTCAAGCTCTGGGTTGCGTATCGGCTATAAATCTTGACGGCGGAGGATCAACCGCAATATCAATGAAGCTTCCGGGAGAATCTGCTGCGAGCATAAAAAATATCCCTTCGGACGGAGCTGCACGCAAATGCTCGACCTTTATATTGTTTGAAGCAAGCGAGCGCCCTGACGGAACAGCTGCAAGACTTCATATAAAAGAAGACGGATTATATGTATACCAGGGAACAAGCATAGATCTCAGCTGCTTCGCTACAGACAGGGGATATGCCGTTGTATCGGCCCCGTCGGATGTAACGGCTGCAATTGAATCGGGGAGCTTCGGAGAAATTACCGATAAAATTTACAAGGCTCCGTATGCAGCAGGTGCCATGAAAATAAGATTATACTCGCCGAGCACAGGAATTGAAGGCTCGGGGACTGTCCACGTAGTGCAGAATCTGGACGATATTTCAGTAAAAGTAAACGGAGCAGCCGTAAATTCAGTAACGGTAGAGGACGGTCAGAATATACAGTTTACTCAGACAGCAAGTTATCGGGGTAAAAATGTTCTTATAGGTCAGCCGAATTTCAAATATTCGGTATCCGAAGGTTTCGGAAGTATTTCAGATACGGGACTGCTGACTGTACCTCAAGGAGTAAAAGGCACGGGAACCGTGACTGTAACCGCCGGAGGGGTGAGCAGAAATATAATTTTGAAAACCAAGTCCGCCTTTGCAGACACTTCGGGCAGTTGGGCGGAGAATTATATAGCGAAGCTTGCAAGCAAGGGAATCGTAACCGGAAGCAACGGTTATTTTTATCCCAACAATAATATAAAACGAGGAGATTTTGTACTTATGCTTTACAGAGCGGCAGGGAATCCCGATGCGGCGGAAATGCAAGCTTTTGAAGACGTAGCGACTACTGATTACTATGCAAAGGCTGTAGCTTGGGCTAAGGCTAACGGAATAGCCAAGGGTGACGGCGCATCCTTTAATCCTCAGTCGAGCATGAGCAGACAGGATGCGTTTACATTTATAAGCAGATATCTTGTTTACAAGGGCATAGTAAAGGCGGACGGAACGTCGGCGAATCTTGCAGGTTTCTCGGATGCCCGATATATATCGGACTATGCGGTAACGGCAACTGCAACCTTGGTTAAAAATAATATAGTAAACGGCTCGGGCGAGCTTATAAATCCTTTGGGCAAGCTTTCAAGAGCTGAAATGTCAAAGATACTTTTCGTTGCAACTCAGTAATATATTATTAAGAAATTCATTGCCTTAGAGCAAAGCTTATAATACTCTCAGGCAATGAATATATCGTCTATTTACGATTTATATAAAGTGGAAATGGATTTGAGGAAAGCATATGAAGGATGAAACCTCGCAAACCGGACACAGTGAGGAAAACGGCAGCTCGGTTAAAGCTATAGGAACGGTAATGTTTATAACTATGGCAGGAAAGCTGATGGGTCTGCTAAGGGACAGATTACTCGCAACCAATTACGGCACAGGCATGTATGCGAATGCTTTTCTGACAGCGAGCCGCATACCGCGTGTGTTTTTTGACATGCTGTTTGCTTCCGCCATAGCGGCGAGCTTTATTCCCGTATTCAGCGAAGTCTTAAAAAAGAAAGGTCATAATAAGGCAAACATATTCGGCAGCAATTTTATAACCCTTGTAGCAGTGAGTACCCTGCTGCTCACTGTGGTCGGCATGATATGTGCGGCTCCTTTGGTTGAACTGTTTGCCGACGGATACGATGCGCAAACCGCAAGCCTTGCGGTATCACTTACACGGATAATGTTCCCTACGATATTTTTTACGGGTATAGCATATTCTTTTGTCGGGATTTTGCAGTCGTTTGATGAATTTAATATACCTGCACTTATCAGCCTTATATCAAATGCAATCATAATAGCGTATTATCTGCTGCTCAACGACCGCTTCGGAATTTACGGTCTTGCGGTAGCTTTTCTTATCGGGTGGCTGATGCAGGCTGTGATTCAGATACCGAGCCTAAGAAAGAAAAAATTTAAATATTTGCCTGTCATTAAGATTAAAACTCGTGAGATGCAAAAGGTTATAATGCTGATGTTGCCCGTTATGGTAAGTACATGGGTTCAGCCTATAAATCTCACGATAAATACCAGATTTGCTTCACACCTGAACGGAGGTTCCGGGGTTTCGGCTATAGAATACAGTACAAATCTTTATCTTATAATTATAGGGGTCTTCATATTATCCGTTACCAATGTGGTATTTCCACGTCTTTCACGTCAAAATGTCGATAATGACGAGGAAGGCTTTGTAAATACCGTGAGAACCACCATGCACGGCTCCATGTATTTTATGTTGCCCATGATGTGCGGAGTAATGGCTCTCGCAAGACCGCTGACGGATTTGATTTACGGCGGGGGTGAATTTGGAACGGACGATTTGAATATAACGTCGGGAGCCTTGTTTTATGTAACTTTGGGAATGATAGGATATGGCGTTCAAAACATATTGAGCAGAGTATTTTTTGCAAAGCTTGACGGAAAGACGCCTCTTGTTGCAGCTGTGATATCCATAGCGGTAAATATCGTGATGTGTATGCTTTTAGTAAAGCCTATGGGCGTTGCAGGACTTGCATTATCGTCTGCCGCCGCATCAACCGCAAATGCTGCGGTACTGGCTGCAGCCCTTGAAATCAAAGGAGAAGGCTATCATAATCGCATATTCATAATAGACGTTTTAAAGATGGCGGCGGCTTCTCTGATTATGACCGCAGCGGTAATATTATGCATGAATTCGGTAGATGATATAACTGTCGGGATACAGTCCAAGCTGTTGGTATTGATACTGCCTACCATTGTAGGAATGTTGATATATTTTGTCACAACATTTCTGTTTAAGCTTGATGAAGCAAAATTAATTATGGGTGTGTTGAAAAAATCGGGAAAGGAGTAGGAATGGCAGAAATCATTAAAGCAAGCCTGATATTCAGATTCGTTTTTTCATTATGCGAAAAAATCGGAAATCAATGGAAGAAGAGCAAAATTATAAAAGCTTTTTTGAATATGAAAGATGAGGATGCGCTTATAGGAGCGAGTGTGTTCGGAAAAATCGGCTTCAGACTGAGAAATATTTTGAGTACAATTTTTGCAATGCTGCGACTTGATAAAGTGTTTGAAGGAAGTCTTTCGGTCAAGCCTTTTCTGTGGATGCTGCCTGCAATGGTGCTTGCACCTATAGTTCCGACAATGGTGCTGTTCGGATTGGTTTCGGCAGGAGCCGTGTCAACTTTCATACAGTTGGCGATACATCGGGATAGAGCACTTGAAGGAGCACCGGTAAACAGATATGTTCTGCTCTATGCTGTAATGTATATAATCGCAACTTTCATGTCCGTGTCCGTATCCGGAAGTCTCTTCCCCGGACTGCTTACAACGGTATTTGTACTATCCGTATTCTTTGTTGAAAATTCAATAGACTCGGGATACAAGCTCAAAGCGGTAATATTTTTGACGGTCTGCGCAGGGGTGACGGTATCTCTGTACGGATTTTACCAATACCTGTTCGGAGCTGCAGGTTCGAATGCATGGGTTGATGAAGAAATGTTTTCAGGTATCGGGATAAGAGTTTATTCAACCTTGCAAAATCCGAATGTGCTTTCGGAATATCTGCTTCTGATAATACCTCTTTCCGCAGCATGCTTCTTTTCTGCGGATAATTGGCTCAAAAAAATTTTTTACTTCTGCACTTCAGGCATAATGTGCTTCTGCATGCTTTTGACATTTTCAAGAGCAGGTTGGTTGGGGCTTATCTTTGCAGCTGTAATATTTCTTATATTGCTTGACCGTAAATTTATAATTCTTATTTTATTGGGAATGCTGGCAGTTGTAGCAACGGCGCCGGACGTTATAGTTGAGCGCTTTGTAAGCATTGGGAATATGTCTGACGGTTCAACCTCGTACCGAGTTGCAATCTGGCTCGGAACCGTGGCAATGCTTAAGGATTATTGGCTGACCGGCATAGGTCCGGGAACGCAGGCCTTCAATGATGTTTATCCCGCATACAGCTTTAATACGGCAACGGCTCAGCATTCACACAATCTGTTTTTGCAGCTTTTCTGTGACGGAGGTCTTTGTCTGTTTGTAATATTCGTTTTGATGATAATAGTATTTTCACGCATGATGTGTACTGCTATTTCGAGGGAGACAAATCGCACTGCAAGGATATTTCAGATATCTTCGCTTTCAAGTATAGGGGGATTCCTCGTTCAGAGCATGGCGGATCATTCATTTTATAACTATCGTGTGATGTTTCTGTTTTGGATGTTCATCGGACTCGGTACGGTATTTCGCCGTATGGGAAGATATTCTTACGAGCTGACGGGCTGTGAAATTTTATCGGGAAGGAAGCGATCCTAACGATGATAAAGGTTATGAATATAATCAGCGATACAAATATAGGCGGAGCAGGCAGAGTATTGCTGAATTATGTAAAATATTATAATCGGGATGAATTTGACGTAAGCGTGGCGGTGCCGCGTGGAAGTGCTCTCGTACCGAGACTTAAAGCTTTGGGAGTGAGGACGCTGGAGTTGGATATAGACGGTGACAGATCCTTTGATCGGGCTGCCGTTCATGTTTTGAAGCAAGCTATAGATAAAGAGATGCCTGATATAGTGCATACTCACGGCTCGCTTTCGGGCAGAATTGCCGCAAGACGAAGCGGCAGGCATGTGATATATACAAGGCATTGCGCTTTCCCTGTAAAGAGTTATATGAAGCACGGTCCGGGGAATTGGCTTAACAGATGTTTAAACCTGCATTATGCGGACAGGGTTATAGCCGTAGGAGATGCGGCAAAGGAAAGTCTGGTGGAAAGCGGTATTCCTGTAAAATATATCGATGTAATGATGAACGGCTGTGAAAAACTGCCCGAGGCTACTCCCGACGAACGTCTGAGATACAGGAGCAAATGGGGTATCGCCGAGGATGATTTTGTCATAGGCATACTTGCCCGCATAGAGATTTATAAGGGGCATGACGATATTCTCGATGCGATAAAAATACTGATTTCACAAGGTGAAAAAATCCGATTTCTTGTAGCCGGCAGCGGTGATTATGAGCAGCAGCTTCGAAGAAGAGCGGAAAAAGAGCTTCCGCCGGGAACGGTAATTTTTACAGGCTTTATAGATAATGTAGCGGAAGTGATTTCTGCGATGGATGTACAGATAAACGCATCGTATGAGAGCGAAACTTCAAGTCTTTCCGTAATAGAAGGAATGAGTGCGGGAATTCCGGCAATAGTAAGCGATTGCGGAGGAAATCCTCTGCTTATAGATGACGGAGTGAACGGATATATTTTTAAAATGAGAGACAGCGAGTCTCTTGCAGTATGCATAAAACGTCTTATGGATGACAGGGATTTGCTTGAAAGGATGAGCAGAGATGCCGTGAAAATTTACGAAGAACGTTTTACGGTAAAGAGCTTTGCCGATAAAGTCGAAGCTGTATACAGAAAGGTAACAGGAGGAAGAAACAATGACTGACAGAAAGCCCGGCAGGAAGCTGCCGCTCAATCTTTTTGATATCATTATAATCGTGCTGGTAATAGCGGTCGCTGCAGGCTTTATAATAATTAAACTTCACGGAGGTAAAAATGCGGAGTTTGAAAATGCGGGAACGGTGGAATATGCAATAGAGCTTTCGACTATGTCCGCAAACACGGAGGGCATGATAAAGCCGGGAGACAAAATTGAGGATAAAATCAAGAAGCTTTATATGGGTGAGGTAAAAAGTGTTGAATTTTATCCGGCTACAAAGGAAGCTACCGATTATAACACGGGAAATACCGTTTATACGGAGGTTCCGGATATGATTTCGGCAAGGGTCGAGCTGATTGCCGAATGTAAGGAGACGGATACTTCAATTACCGTAAACGGAGGATATGTAGTGCGCATCGGAACCGAGGTAAGCGTTCTCGGACCCGGATATTCCGGAGCGGGATATGTTGTCGGAGTCAAGAGAGGTGAAGCGAAATGAGCAAAATTATCGACGAAAACGGAAGATTATTCGGAAAAATAAGCATTATTGATATAATTGTCATAATATTGGCAATAATTCTTGTGTGTGCGGTATTTGCAAGAACTTCACAGAATAAGGCTGCAAATGTCAATGAAACTATGGATAAGATAATCTATACTTTTAAGGTCGAAAACATACGTCAGGAAACGGCGGAATCCGTTATTGCAGGGGATAAGCTTTACGATGAGGACAGCGGAGTTTGCTTGGGAACCATAAAGAAAACGAATATAGATTCTGCACACAAGTTGGCACAGACTGCCGACGGTACATATGTGAACGGTGAAGTTTCAGGCAGAAGCGATTTGGAGATGACGGTTGAGGCCGAATGCAGGGTTGCGGACGGACGATATTATTCAGAGAGAACTGCAGAAATCAGTGTGAATATGGAAAAGGACGTACAGACCAAATATGCCAAGTTTACAGGTCGTGTAATGGAGATATTGTAATGAAACCTAAAATCCTTATGGTGACGATGGGTTTGAATATCGGTGGAGCCGAAACTCATATAGTGGAGCTTTCCGGAGAACTGGTAAGGCGAGGCTATGAGGTGATAGCTGCTTCAAACGGCGGAGTTTATGTCGAGGAAATTGAAGCTATGGGTATTCGCCACTTTAATGTGCCGCTGCACAGCAGAGATATCAGAAATATGTATATATCCTATAGGCGATTGAAAAGAATTATTCTTGATGAAAAGCCTGATATAGTGCATGCACATGCGAGGATACCGGCTTTTATAGCAAGTCTTGTAAGACATTCGGCAAAATTCAGCTTTGTGACTTCTGCACACGGGGTTTATGAGGTGACCGGTACTCTGAGATTTCTCACCAACTGGGGTGATTATTCCGTAGCTGTGTCCGAGGATATAAAACGTTATTTGATAGACAGCTACGGTATGCCGTCCGGTGAAATAGCAGTCACTATAAACGGTATAGATACGGAAAAATTTTCTCCCGATACGGACGGGTCGGAAGTGCTTGCGGAGTTCGGAATTGCAGAGGACGGCGGCTACAAATGGCGGGCGGCTGCTCCGCTAATCTGTCATGTAAGTCGACTCGATACCGACAGCTCCGTCATAGCGGAGCAGCTGGTGGATGCGATGCGACTTGTAAATGCCGAATTTCCGACCGCCCGCCTCTTTGTAGCAGGCGGCGGCACTGAAGAAGCACGGATAAGTGCCGCCGCCGCAAAGCTCAACTCCGACTTCGGATATGAAGCGATAATAATGGCGGGACCAAGGACTGACATCAATAAGATTCTTGCCGCCTGCGACCTTTTCGTCGGAGTTTCCCGCACCGCCCTCGAAGCTATGGCTATGGAAAAGCCGGTTATACTGACAGGTAATGCAGGCTATATGGGACTCTTTGAGCAGGAAAAGACGGAAGAAGCTAAGCGAACGAATTTCTGTTGCAGAGAGAGCGAGCCATCTCAGACGGAGCGGCTCGCTGTAGACATCTGCTCCTGTCTGCGCAGCTTGGGTTTCGGGAAACGACAGCCCGGAGATGTTGAGCCGGAGCGTCTTGCGGAAATTTGCAACTTTGAGCGGAAGCTTATATTTAAAGAATATTCGGTAGGCAGGATGACCGAAGATTATGAAAGAGTTTACAGACTTGCTGTGAAGCCTCGTTATAAAGTGCTGATGAGCGGTTACTTCGGTTTCAACAATGCAGGAGATGAAGCCATACTAAGTGCGATTTACAAAAATCTCAGCTCACTTGACGAAAATTTATCCTTGAGTGTACTGATAGCTCATCCGAGTGAGGCTAAAAAGCATTATGATTTCCGGATGATTGATCGTTTCAACTTTTTTGCCGTGTTGAGAGCTATACGCAGTTGTGATATACTGATTTCCGGCGGGGGGAGTCTGTTGCAGGACAGCACTTCCACCAAGTCGATTCTGTATTATCTGGCGATTATAAATGCCGCCAAGCTCATGAAAAAAAAAGTGGTACTCTATTCCAACGGCATAGGACCGGTGGTGAAATCCCGAAATCGCAAGCTTGTGCGAAATGCTGTGGAGAGAGCGGATTTGGTTACGCTGAGAGATGAAAATTCCGTGCGTGAGTTGAAAGACATGGGACTTGAAAGAGATGATCTCCATGTGACGGCGGATCCCGTTTTCACGTATGACTGTATAGGAAGACCCGAAGCGGAACTGTTGCTTCAGAAAGCAGGTATACCTACGGACAAACCATTTGTGGGAATTTCAGTGAGAAATTGGAAAAACACGGATGAATTTGCCTCCAAGATTGCTGATATCTGTGACAGAATAAGCTTGAAGCACGGCAGAAATATAGTTTTTATCATAATGCAGAATCCAAATGATATAATGATAAGTGAAAGGGTGAGAGCCCTTATGAAATGTGATGCCTACATGATGTCAGGGAATTATTCCACATCCGAGCTTATGGGAATAGTGGGCTGTGCGGATTTTGTAATCTGCATGCGCCTGCACACACTTATCTTTGCCGCACATATGGGTGTGCCCACCTTGGGAATAATATACGATCCCAAGGTCAGATATTATCTCAAGATGTTGGGAATGCCGTCCATAGGTGAGGTTGACAGCTTGGATAAGGAATATGCTATGAGCCGCATAGATGATGTTGTCGAGCATCATGAAGCTTACAGCACGGAGCTGTCCGAGAGGACGGATAAACTCAGATTGTTGGCGGGAAATAATGAGCGTTATTTTGTGGAAATGCTTAGGCGTATAGAAAATCAAAGCTGATTGAGGCTGTGACGGAAGTGCTTGAAGGCTGTGAGAGGTATCGATATATTATGAAAGAAACTAACAGGATAGAGATTTTGGGTGTTCCTGTAGATATGGCGGATAAAGCTGCGGCAATGGAAAGCTTCAAAGAAAAATTTCCTGAGCCGGGAGTGACTGTGATAGTAACTCCAAATTCCGAAATAGTACTGCGTGCTTCAGAGGATCCGGGTTTGAAACGGCTTATAGAGTCCGCCGATATAATAATTCCGGACGGCATAGGCTTGGTATATGCTTCAAAGATAGTCGGAGTGCCGCTTTCGGAGAGGGTGACGGGGATAGACTTTCTGGAAAATATAATCGCTTATCTGGAAATGAGCGGGGAATCTATATATTTCTTCGGAAGTAAGCCGGGAGTCGCTGAAGCGGCGGCTGAAAATATATGCAAAAAATATCCAGAGCTCAGGGTTGCAGGTACGCATAACGGCTATTTCAAGCCTGAGGAAGAAACTGAAATAGTTCGTGAAATAAATGACAGCGGAGCTGATTTTCTGTGCGTCGCATTGGGTGCTCCGAAACAGGAAAAATTTATAGATGATCACAAATCCGAGTTGAAGGTCAGAGGAGCCATAGGCGTAGGAGGAAGCCTTGATGTCTGGGCAGGCACCCTGAAGCGAGCGCCGGAATTTTATCAGAAGCACGGACTTGAATGGTTGTACAGATTTATTCAGGAGCCGAGCAGAATAGGCAGAATGGCAAAGCTGCCCATATTCATGTTGAAGGTTATAGCGGCGGGGAAACCCCGCAAACAGTGACGGGAGGAGAATTATGGCGATAGATACGAGTTTTCTCAAGGAAAAAGCGAGGATAATAAGGATAGATATTCTGAATGCCGTACATGCTGCGGCTTCGGGACATCCGGGCGGCTCTCTTTCCGCAGCGGATATTGTAACCTATCTGTATTTTAATGAAATGAATATAGATCCTGAGAATCCGCATAAGGCGGGTCGTGACAGATTCGTATTGTCGAAAGGTCATGCTGCGCCGGCACTGTATGCGGCTTTGGCTGAAAGAGGTTTCTTCGACAAGAGTGAGCTGTTGGATCTCAGAAAGATAGGATGCATATTGCAGGGTCATCCGGATATGAAAAAAATTCCGGGGGTCGATATGTCCACAGGTTCTCTGGGACAGGGCATTTCCTCGGCGGTAGGCATGGCGCTTGCAGACAAAGCTGACGGAAACGGTGCTTATGTTTACGCACTTTTGGGAGACGGAGAGCTGCAGGAAGGGTTGGTATGGGAAGCGGCTATGGCGGCGGCACATTATAAGCTGGATTCTCTGATAGCTTTCGTCGATTGGAACGGATTGCAGATAGACGGAAAGAATGAAGATGTTATCACGGTTGCACCCATAGATGAAAAATTTAAAAGCTTCGGCTGGGATGTGCAGCTTATAGACGGTCATGATTTCGACAGCATTGCGGAAGCGGTGGCTGAAGCCAAGAGCGTTTCAGGAAGACCTCATGTCATAATAGCAAAGACGGTTAAGGGCAAAGGCGTATCGTTTATGGAAAATCAGTCCGGATGGCACGGTAAAGCTCCGAATGATGAGCAGCTCAAACAGGCGATCGAAGAATTAGGAGGGGCGCTGTAATGTCAGATATCAAGAAAATTTCGACAAGAAAGGCTTATGGAAAGGCTCTCGTTGAACTTGGAAAAAAGAATGAAAATATTGTCGTATTCGATGCGGATCTCTCAAAATCCACCATGACTGCTGATTTCGGCAAGGAGTTTCCGGACAGATTTTTTAATGCAGGGATAGCAGAGGCGAATATGATGGGTATGGCTGCCGGTATGGCTATGTCGGGCAAGGTGGCGTTTGCCAGCACTTTTGCTATGTTTGCGGCAGGCAGAGCATACGAAATAATAAGAAATTCCATAGCTTATCCCGATGCGAATGTAAAGATATGTGCAACTCATGCAGGTATTACTGTAGGCGAGGACGGAGCCAGCCACCAGTGCATAGAGGATTTGGCACTGATGAGAGTTATTCCCGGAATGACGGTTATACATCCCGCAGATGCGACTTCGACATCAAAGCTGATAGAGCAGGTAGCTGAGATGGACGGTCCGTGTTATGTCAGACTGGGCAGACTTGATATTCCTGTTATTTATGACAAAAATGCAAACATTGAGATAGGTAAAGGAGTAATTGTAAGAGAGGGGGACGATCATACTGTAATAGCCTGCGGACTTATGGTAAATGAAGCTCTGACAGCGGCGGAAAAGCTTGAAAAAGAGGGCATAAGCGTGCGTGTCATAGATATGCATACGATAAAGCCTTTAGACAGTGATATTATTATAACGGCGGCAAAAGAAACAGGGAGCATCATTACAGCGGAGGAACATTCCGTGATAGGCGGATTGGGCTCTGCAGTTGCCGAGGTCTTATCTCAAAATTACCCTGTACGTATGAAGATGATAGGAATTCGGGACAGATTCGGACAGTCGGGCAAACCGGCTCTGCTCATGGAAGAATATAATATAACTTCAAATGATATAATTTTAGCAGTGAGGGAAGCTCAGCTTTCCAAGTGAAAATCATTTATCTTAAATGCAGAGTTAAGGAGGCATTAGATGAAAGTAATGAAGAAAATTTTGGCAGGGGCTATGGTAGGAGTTATGCTCTTTTCTATGGCGGCATGCGGAAACAATAAGTCGTCAGGCAGCGCCGACAATGATTCAGGAGAAAAGACAAAGCTGTATGTTGTAAACTGGAAAGATTACGGCTCCGACGATGCCGATTTTGTGAAGGCATTTGAAAAAGAAAATAATTGTAAAATTGTAAATACTTATATGGACAGCGAAGAGGATCTGCTTACACGTTTAAAGACCTCGGGCGAGGGTGAAATCGATGTTTGCCTCCCGAATTGCTCCATTCTTCCTGCAGCCATAGAAGCAAATTTGCTTGAACCGGTAGATACCTCAAAGCTTTCCAATTTTGAATCGCTTTTTGACCGTTTTAAAACTCAGAAGGAGTGCTTCGGCAAGGATGAAAAGATGTATGCCGTGCCTTTCGTATGGGGTTCGACAGCTGTTGCTTACAATTCCGATAATCTGAAAGAAGCACCGTCATCTATAAAGGCTTTGTTCGATAAGAAGTATTCGGGACGGATAGCATTCCGTGATGACTATAATGATGCGGTTATGGCGGCTGCACTTGCTCTCGGCCAGGATGCAAACAATCCTGAGGATTTGGATGCGATAAAGAAGCTTTTGATAGAACAAAAACCTCTCAATAAAACTTACTGGCAGACCGGTGACGAGTTTTCCAAGCTTTTTGCAACAGGTCAGTTGGATCTCGGACTTATGTGGTCGGGGCAGGCGGCAACTATGAGAGCTGAGGGTGAGCCTATCGCTTATGTCGTTCCTGAGGACGGAGGTATAGGTTGGGTTGATAACTGGGCTATACCTGCATCATCAAAGAATAAGGAACTTGCATATAAGTTTATAAATGCCATGCTAGATAAAGATTTTCAGTACAATTGGATAATGAAGGGCGGTCCTTCTCCTGCAAATCAGCAGGCTGCAGAGGCTCTGGATTCTGAATATGCAAAGCAATGCGGTGCGGATGAAGAATCGCTCAATCGTCTGACATTTATGGAATATCGTACAGATGCCGTAAAACAGGCTTGGAACGATCTTTGGACAGAGGTAAAAGCTTCTTAAAACAAAATATATAAAGCTGTAACAACAGCTTTTAAATGCCGTGCGAAGCAGTGCAATGAAAGCTTTGTACGGCGTTTTTTATTTACCTTATAAATAATACTGTTGACCTGATAACGGTTTCCTATTATTATCGCAATATATGTAAAATTTTAAAATCTGAGATTTCATTATCTACTTCGATGATGAAATAATCTGTTCGGCTTGGTTTATATTCGATTGAGGATATTACGGCAAGCTGTGAACTATTTGAGAAAATACCCGGGTATAATCGGGAGAAAGGAATAATCCGATCACAGTTCAAGATGATTGGATTACATGTGAATATTTTGATAAAAAACAGAAGACAAGTCATGACCCTTCCGGCTATGCTGACTCTCCTGATTTTTGCCTTGTTCCCGCTGATAATCATGTTTTATACAAGTTTTATCAGCGATGCTACAGGTGCGTTTTCCATGGAGAATTACGGAAAATTCTTTTCCAATATGATGTATCTTAAAATTACTCGTACATCCATATTTATCAGTTTGGCGGTCACACTTTTGAGTCTTGTGATAGCTTATCCGCTGGCTTATATCATGGCAAAAAAGCTCAAGGGCTTGAAAAATATCATATTGATATTAGTCATAATCCCGTTCTTTACGAATCAGCTGGTGAGAGTTTACAGCTGGTTGATATTTCTTCAGGACGGGGGACTGCTGAATAAAATTTTTATGAGCTTCGGTATAGCGCAAAACGGATTGGGCATTCTATATACTCAGACTGCAGTAATAATAGGGTTGGCGCATGCTTTCTTTCCATATATGGTCGTAACCATATACATGGCATTGGAAAGATTGGATGATTCACTGCTTGAAGCGAGTCGCAGCCTCGGAGCAAGCAAGGTTACAACCTTCAGAAAAATAATATTTCCGCTCTCCATGCCGGGCGTAATATCGGGGATAACGATAGTTTTCGTTCCGTGCCTCGGCTCTTTCGTAGAACCTCGTATACTTGGCGGGACGGGAGGACTTACCATAGGAAATGTCATAGAGGATCAGTTCTTTGAAATATACGGCTGGAATTTCGGTGCGGCTATAGCATTTCTTTTGCTGGCGCTCGTGCTGATCAGCATGGCGGGACTTAACAAAGCCGGAAAGAGGTGGCAGGTGTGAGCAGCAAGAAAACGAATATAATCGGCAAGCTTTTGATAATTGCCGTGCTTTTATATCTTTATGTACCGATTTTGGTGCTTATGCTGCTCAGCTTTAACGAGTCCAGATATAATTCGCTGCCTTTCGTGTTTTCCATGAAGTGGTATGAGGATCTGATACAGGATGAAACGCTTATTGAGGCAGCAAAAAATTCATTGCTGCTTGCAGCACTTACCGGAATAATCTGTGTTATAACAGCTACCTTCTTCATACTCGGACAGCGGGCACTTTCTCGCCGCACAGAGGGATTTTTTAACAGTGTGGTAATGATGCCTATGAGCATACCTTGGCTGATAATGGGCTTGTCCATGCTGCTTATGATAAGGCAGCTGGGGTTCAGTAAAAATATGTTTTTCGTATTGGCGGGGCATGTGGTTATTTCTCTGCCTTACTCGCTCCTGGTTCTTCGTGCGAGGATAAGTGCTTTGGACAAATCCTTGGAGGAAATGAGCGCTTCGCTCGGGGCGGGAGCATTTACAACATTCAGAAGAATAACACTGCCGGCATTGGCACCCGCCATGGTTGCAGGAGGTTTCCTGTCATTTATGATAAGCTTTGACAACTTTGCAATCAGTTATTTTTTGATGCCGAGCGGATATTCAACCTTGCCGATAGAAATTCAAACCTCGATAAAATTCGGTTTCACCCCTGAAATAAATGCACTTTCCACTGTTATAATCGGCTTTTCATTGATAATGCTTGTCATAGTGGGATTAATAATGCGTTCAAATTTGAAATCAATCGTTGAAGGAGATAAATAAACGATGTCACGAGTAAATATAGAACAGCTTACAAAAATATACGGAACTCATACGGTCGTTGATCATATAAATCTTGAGGTGGAGGACGGCAGCCTCGTTTCAATACTCGGACCGTCAGGATGCGGCAAGACTACAACCTTGCGCATGATAGCGGGATTTGAAAAGCCTGATGACGGAAGAATATTGTTTGACGGCGAACCGGTGGACAGCGTTCCGGTGAATAAAAGAAATATCGGAATGGTGTTCCAGAGCTATGCACTGTTTCCGCACATGACGGTCAGTAAGAACGTGGCATACGGATTGGAGCAGCATGGTGTGGCTAAATCCGAAATTCCGGCAAGGGTTAATGCTGCATTGGAAAGAGTCCATATGCAGCAATATGCGAGAAGGAAGCCGGGACAGCTTTCAGGGGGGCAGCAGCAGAGAGTTGCACTTGCGAGAGCTCTTGTAATACGCCCTAAGGTAATGCTTTTGGATGAGTGTCTGTCGGCACTGGACAAGAAGCTGAGAGTTGAAATGCAGAGTGAGCTTAGAAAGCTGTTGGAAGACAGCAGGGTTACCGCATTTTTTGTAACACACGATCAGGAGGAAGCTATGACGCTTTCAGATAAAATTGTGGTTATGAATAACGGGATAATAGAACAGACAGGCTCGCCGAGAGAGGTGTATGAGCATCCTAAGAACAGATTTGTTGCGGATTTTCTCGGCAAAGCAACTTTCTTTGAAGGAAAACTCAAATCCTGCGGCAACGGAGCAGTAACTATAGATATGGGAAACAAGCTGTTGACCGTTCCCGGAAATACTTCCGCCTCGCCCGGAAGTGAAGTGTTGTTTGCTATCAGACCTGAAAATGTAAAACCTATATATGCAAATCAAAGTAATGTTCTCGAAAATGCCATACACGGAACTGTTATATCGACTGTGTATTCGGGAAATATGATAAGCTGTATCGTAGACTGCGACGGAGTTCAGGTAAAAACCGAGAGTACGGGCGGAGCCGTTCAGCCTGAGCCCAAACGGGGAGATGCTGTGATTTTGACGTGGAAGGCTGAAACTCTTATACAATTGGAGATATAGCTGTATGAAAAAAAATACCGGAAGTAAATGTCTTATATTCGGAGGACTCGTAATGGATTACTATTATGAGGTTGACAGATGGCCTGACAGAGCTCAGGATGCTTTTATAAATTCGGAAAGTCTTAGAGTTGGAGGATGTTCGATTAATATGGCTGTGACCGTGAAAAATTTAGGAGCGGAAGCATGCGTAATTTCCGGCATAGGCAGAGATAGTATAGGTATGCAATTGGAATCATATATGAGGGAGCATGAGCTACCTGATGATATGCTTCGACAAACAGATGAAGTCAGCGGCAAGTGCCTTGTATTTTTAGAGCCGGACGGTGAGAGAACCTTTCTTACACAAAAAGGCGCAGAGGGAATATTCTCGGAAGAAATGATGGAAGCTGCAGTTTCAAGCGAGGCGGAGGTTGCCGGAGTTACAGGCTACTATCTGTTGGACAGAAATGCGGACAGGGTTGTCGATTGTTTGGAAAAACTTTATGAGAACGGCTGTCGAATTTTATTCGATCCGAGTCCTTTGGTGGGAGATGTAGACGATGAACTGCTTCGAAGAATTTTAAAAATAAGTTCCGTGATTACGCCGAATACTGTCGAGATTGAACTTATAAAAAAGATTTGTTCAATAGAGGAGCTTATAGAGCAAGGAGCCGTTGTAGTCAAAAAGGACGGCAGTAGAGGCGGAACGGTCTATTTAAAAAAAGCTGATGCTTCAGCTGAAACTGAAACCTTTGATTACGAAGCGATGAAGTGTAAGGTAGCAGATACTACGGGAGCGGGAGACAGTTTTGCGGGAGCATTGCTTTACGGGATGTTAAAAAAAATGGATATACGAGATGCCGTGGAACTTGCTGTCAGATGTGCGGCTAAAACGGTTGAGATAGAAGGACCTCACGGCTTCTGGAATTTGGAGGATAGGAATGACAAGCAGAGAGGATAGAGCTTACGGGGCACTTATAGGAGGGGCGATAGGAGACGCCATGGGGATGCCGGCATCGTTTATGACTAGAATGCAGATAGAAAAAACATATGGCTACATAAGAGATTTTGTACAGCCGGATGAAAAATCTCAGAATAAGCATGGAGCACTGCATGCGGCAGAGGTTACGGATGATACTATGGAAAGCGTAATAATCTGCCGTAACATTATAGAGAACTCGGGGTTTTCCGAATCGGCATTTAATATTGCTATGCGAGAATGGGCAATCGAAAATAAAATGCTGGAAAGTACGGTTATAGGACCGTCAACAAGGCGTTATCTTGAAGCAGTGATTGGGGGTAAAGACCCGAAGAAAACCGCAGGTAAGGGCAATACCAACGGCAGTGCTATGAGGGTTGCTCCTGTCGGTGTCGCATATTGTGATGATATGGCTCGCTGTGTTGAGGAGGCGGCGGCATCATCGCTGCCGAGTCACGGAAGCCGCCCGGCAGTTGCTGCTTCGTGTGCGGTAGCGGCTGCGGTAGCCGCAGGTGTACATGGAGGATATAGTGTAAATGAAGTTCTTAATGCAGCATATGAGGCTGCGCTGTTCGGTGAAAGCAAGGGAGTTGAAATCACTGCACCGTCAGTTGCAAAGCGAATAAGAATGATAGAATATATAGTTGACAGCAGCGGGGAGTCGGCTGATATCATAGAAATTCTTGACGAGCTGACAGGAATTTTCGGTGCAAGCATGATGTCATATGAATCCGTCCCTATTGCATTGGGAGCATTTTATGCAGTAGCCGGAAATGGTCCTGAAGGCATACTTGCAGCTGTAAATGCAGGGGATGATGCCGATACAAACGGCGCTATATGCGGGAATATATGCGGAGCATATTCGGGAGCACAGTCATTTCCTGAAAACTGGAAAGACAGAGTGCAGAAGACAAGCTGCCTTGACATGAAAGGTATGGCTATGCAGCTTTTAGATTTGAAACTTTGCGAGCAGTAGTCTTAGGGCTGCTGCCGTTCTTTTGTTAATACTTAAGTAGCGGATTTGATGAGCGAAAGCGAAGAAGAATCAAAGAACCGGCGCTAAGCTGGTGGTTGTGATTGTCAATACTTTAGAGATAATTGGAGAAAATGTGACAGATGATAGAAAAAGACGGTGTATATGAAATAGAAATTACGGATATAAGCACTCAGGGCAGCGGGATCGGTAGGGTTTTCGGAATGGTGGTTTTTGTACCCGAATTGGTACCGGGAGATAAAGCGAGCGTCAGAATTACAAAGATTGATAAGAATTTTGCCCACGGATTTTGCGAGATTCTAATCGAGCCTTCGAAGGACAGAAAACCCGCACCCTGTCCTTATTTTGAATGCTGCGGAGGTTGTCAGCTGCAAAATATTTCCTATGAAGCTCAGCTCAGATTAAAAATGAAGCAGCTTGATGACAAGCTCAAAAGGATTTACGGAGGCACGGTATCGCATCAGGAAATGATAGTGGGTATGGAGCATCCGTGGGAATACCGCAATAAGGCTGAATTTGCGGTAAGTGCAGGGCGAGCTGTGATGAGAAAGGACGGCAGTATTTCAAACAGCGAACCTGCCGTCGTGGGTTTTTATGACAATACTTCAAGGCATATCATAGATTGTGAAAACTGTATGATACAATCACCCGTGGCGGCAAAAGCGGCGCAGGCACTGAGAGACTTTATAGCTGCGTCCGGTATAAGCGTATACGATGAGAAAAACGGCAAAGGCAGATTGCGCAAGATGATAGTCAGAATCGGAGCTGAAAGCCGTGAAGTTATGGTCGTTCTTGTTATCAACGGAAATAAATTCAAGCAGAAACAGCTTTTAGCGGATCTTATGTATGATGCGATAGATGAATTGAATTTTGAAGCTGAAGTTGATTCCGAGAGTCCTCAATACGAGCTGGTAAGTCTTCAAGTGAATTACAATACGGGGAAGTCAGCTGCCGTTCCGGGGAAAAAGACCGAGCTTATATACGGCAAGCCGGTGATTACGGATACTGCGGCAGACTTGAAATTTGAAATATCGCCGTTTTCATTTTATCAGGTAAATTCCGAGCAGATGATAAAGCTTTATGATACGGTTTTGGAGTTTGCGGAGCTTACAGGTACGGAAACGGTATTCGATCTTTATTGCGGCGTCGGGACCATAGGTATATATATGGCTAAGCAGGCAAAATATGTGTGGGGTATAGAGGCTGTTCATAGTGCCGTACTTGATGCGAACAGAAATGCCATGATAAACGGATTGGTTAATATTCGATTTTTGGAGGGCAAGTCCGAGGAAAAAATCTTTGAACTGCTCGACGGAACCGCAGTAGGCCATGCGATAGATGCTTCATCGAAGTTCGAAGACGGAAAAAGCTTTGCGATTACTCCTGACATTGTAGTGCTGGATCCTCCTCGTGCCGGTTGCAAACCTGAGCTGTTGTATGCTGTCCGCAGAGCTGCTCCGCAGCGCATTATATATGTTTCCTGTGACCAAGGGACACTGGCGAGAGATTTAAAAATATTATCAGGACTTGCGGATTCGGATGAAAATGCTTCGAGCTATGAAGCTCCGACAGTTGAAACCCCCGCAAGCTATAAAATAGAACGTATCAGGCAGATAGACCAATTTTGCCAAACATTGCATGTGGAGACGGTAGCATTATTGTCCAAACTTGATGTCGATAAACATATAGAT
>JBQNCA010000017.1:0-32513 GCA_052169645.1 Anaerovoracaceae bacterium | reverse complement strand
TCGGCTCGTTCTTTTTTCGGATGCCGCAGAACTGTAAGTCGTTGGCGTTGATTAATTAAACAAAAAGTATTGATTAAAATCGATATAACTATTGAAAAATCAATAGTTATATCGATTTTAATTCAGTCCGGTTTACGGAATCCTTTGCCGTAAACCTCGTGAGCACGGCTGATCATTATGAAAGCATCGGGATCGAGCTCCGTGATCGCCTGCCTGAGTCGAAAAATCTGCCAACGGGTTACGACACATAATATGACGGAACGCTCACAGCCTTTATAACCTCCCGTACCGTGCAGATATGTAAAGCCACGGTGCAGATCGTTTTTTATATATTCTCCTATCAGCTCAGGCTTTTCAGATATGATGAATATCTGTCTTCCGCTGTCCAGACCGTCAACTACATAATTTACAACCTGACTCGATATGAATACGGCAACAAGAGAGTACAATGTAATTCTCGGACCGTGTATGAGGGTTACTGCGATCAGAACACAGGTATCAAATGCGAGATAGAAGCTTCCTATAGATATACCCTTGTATTTATGGCATATTTGAGCGAGTATATCCGTGCCTCCCGTAGTTCCGCCCGCACGCATAACTATACCTATTCCCAAACCGGCGAATAAACCTCCGTATACTGCAGGCATAAGAGGATCTTCAAAGGTCATAGTATAGTGTGAAAGCAACTCTATGGCTACCGAGCTGGCAAGTACACCGAGCAGAGTGTTGAAAACATATTTTTTTCCCCATATTCTCCAGCTGATGATAAGAAGAGGAATGTTTGCTATAAAAATAAATACTCCTATAGGAATATTGAAGCTGTAATTGAGTAAAAGTCCCAGTCCGGAAAATCCGCCGAGAGCGAGATGATTGGCTTTTATAAATGCATCTATGCCGAAGGCGTCTATTGCGCTGCCTAATATTATCATAAGGAAGTTTTTTATAATGCGCAAATACCTTGTGCGTTTCTCGTTTTCCATATCGAACCTCCAAATTTAAATGCTTTTTATCAATCAATTAAACATAACATAGACACTATTATTCTTCAAGAGTATAATAATCGAAAGAGTTGAAATTGCTTTTACAGCAAACTCTCTATTTTTATATAAAGTAAACACAGGAGTGAAATGAATGTTAAAGATAAGAAGGCTTAATTGCGGTCTGCGTATGGTGCTTGATTATATTCCCGATATGCAGTCTGTGACCGCAGGTATATGGGTAAATGCGGGATGTGTGGATGAGACTCCGGAAAACAGCGGAATATCGCATTTTATAGAGCATATGATGTTTAAAGGTACAAATACAAGGAGCGCCAGAGAGATTGCTTCCGAGCTGGATGCCTTGGGTGCTCAGTCAAATGCATTCACAGCTAAGGAGAATACCTGTTATTATATCAAAGCTCTCAGCTCCAATCTCGATAAGGCGTGTGACATTCTCATAGACATGATTACCGACTCGGTGTTCGATCCTGCGGAAATGGAAAAGGAGAAGCAGGTGGTCAAGGAAGAAATGAAGATGGTGGAGGATACGCCGGACGATGATGTGCAGGACATGCTTTATGAACAGCTTTTCAAGGGTGAAGAACTTTCCCGTTCGATACTCGGCAAACCTGAGACTCTCGATGCTATAACGCATGATGATATAGTTGATTATATCGCCTCGGAATATGCGCTGAATCAGACAGTCGTATCCATAGCGGGAAATTTTGACGAAGAAAAGGTTTGCGAACAATTTGAGAATCGGCTGTTGAGCATGTCGAAAGTAAAGAATGAAAGAAAACACATTACAACCGACTACAGACCGTCTTTCCGTACAAAGGTAAAGGACATAGAGCAATCTCATATCTGCCTCGGTACCAGAGCTTTAAAATTCGGAGATAAGGATGCCTATGCATTGTCAATACTTAACAATATAATGGGTGGAAGCATGAGCTCGAGACTTTTTCAAAACATACGAGAGGAAAAGGGCTTGGCGTATTCGGTATATTCCTATACATCATTTAATGATTTAACGGGTTTTTACGGTATAAATGCCGGTGTTTCTCATGATAATATAGAAGCAACGGTGGAAGCTATAAAGGAAGAACTTGAGATACTTGCAAAATCGGGAATTACAGCAGATGAGCTTGAAAACTCGAGAACCCAGACCAAGGCAAATTATATATTCAGTCTTGAAAATACCGGAAGCCGCATGGTTTCAAACGGGAGACGTGCCCTTTTGAGAAATGATATAAAGACGCCGCAGGATATAATCTCCGAGATAGATGCGGTTACAGCGGAGGATGTGTCCCGTGCGGCAGCTCTTATTACCGATATATCAACTTATTCGGGAGCTCTCGTAGGTCGCAGAGATTTGGATATTTCAGAACTTTTGAAATAAGTTTGAAATTTGATTTCAGATAAAATTGCAAATAATATTTTTAAAAACATATTATTTGAAGAGAAAGTATTGAGAATAAGAAACAGCAGAATATAGCTGAGATTACAATAAAAAAAATATTAGTTTGAAGGAAAAGTATGTCGAATAAGTCAAAGACAAATGCTTTGAGGATGTTGGATGCCGCCTCTTTGGCATATGTGAGCAGAGAATATTCAGCATCCGAAGGCTTTACAAGCGGCTCTGATATTGCCAGACAGGAGAATCTGGATCCCGATTCGGTGTTTAAGACGCTCGTAACGGTATCAGGTAAAAATGATTATTTTATCTGCGTCATACCGGTGGACAGCAAGCTTAATTTGAAAAAGGCGGCAGCTTACTTCGGTGTAAAAAAGCTTGAAATGCTGGCGTCTAAAGAGCTTTTAGGAATAACGGGATATATTCACGGAGGTTGCTCCCCCGTAGGAATGAAAAAGCTTTTTCCTACGGTTTATGATGAAACCGCTCTGCTGTATGAGAGTATATATGTGAGCGGCGGGCGAATAGGTTTGCAAATAGAAATATCTCCGCATGTACTTGCCGAGTTTACAAAAGGCGGTTTTGAGGATATTACGGAATAACATATTAAATCGTCAAAAAAATATTGATTTTTATGGAAAAATTATGATATAATAAATCGTTCTATGCCGGCGTGATGGAATTGGCAGACGTGCGGGACTCAAAATCCCGTGGTGGCAACACCGTATCGGTTCGACCCCGATCGCCGGCACCATTATGTTTTTGGAGGTAAAAAATGGGTGGTAATACCGGTTATTATATGCAATTATTTCTTCCGTTGATACTGCTGTTTTTCTTTATGTGGTTCTTTTTATTAAGACCTCAGAGAAAAAAGGACAATGAAGCCCGTATGATGAGAAACAACATTAAGCAGGGCGATGAAATCGTGACCATAGGCGGTGTTGTAGGAAAGGTTCTCAATGTAAAGGATGATTCCGTCGTGATTTACTGCGGCTCCGACAGAACAAAGATGGAATTTAAAAAATGGGCCATTTCGGAAGTTACCGTCAAGGCGGAAACTCCTGCAGAAGATGAAGCTGTAGCCGAGCCTTTAGAATCTGAAGCAGAAACTTCAAAGAAAAAGATAAAGAGACTTTCTAAAAAAGAAGATGTCGATTTAAAATCATAGCTGTATTTGAAGAAAACGGGACTCGCCTTAATGGCGGGTCCTTTTGCCGTCTTTTTCGCTCTTTTTAAAAGCCTCAATTCGGCAGGGTTGATATTCCTTGTGATACAGTATCTTTGCCCTCCTTTCGACTCCTTTTAAAAACCCCTTGAATACTTGACATTTCAGGAGAATATAATGTAAAATAATTCTGTTAATTATCTATAATTTATATTATATAAAGCAAGATATTTTAGGTGTTATTTTAAGGAGGATCTCATGAAAAGAGTAAAGACAATAGCAAGGCCTGTACTGAAGGAATCGGCATGCAGCTCGGGCTGCGGAGAATGCCAGACTTCATGCCAGTCTGCATGCAAAACTTCATGCACGGTTGCCAATCAGAAATGTGAGAATATAAAGAGAAGATAGTATAAGTAGAATGAATTTTGAAGGTGTCTCAAATGTTCGTGTGCTGCAGATTCCGCCTTCTGCTCCTGTAGCGGAGTCATGCGGCGGGTCGAGTATGCCTTGCATTTTCGACAGCTTCTTTTTTGTTTAATAATACCGCCCCGTGATTGCCGAGAGGTAACAGGGGGAGAACGAGGTGATATATTGATTCACAAGTATATGTTCAGGGATGAGTACATAGTTCTTGATGTGAACAGCGGCGCTGTGCATGTGGTTGACCCTGTAATATATGATATTCTGGATTATTGCGAGGATGACAGTCTGAATCGTGAAAAAGCGGCAGCGTCATTATCAAAAAAATATTCAGCGGAAGATATTGCGGAAGCTTTGAGCGATATAGATGAACTGGCATCACAGGGAATGTTGTTCAGCAAGGATGATATACCTTCAGATATATATATGCAGAAGGAACCGGTGATAAAGGCTATGTGCCTGCATGTTGCTCACGATTGCAATATGGACTGTGCGTACTGCTTCGGCGATAAGGGCGCATTTGAAGGGGTAAGATGTCTTCTTTCTCTTGAAACGGGAAAGAAAGCGATAGATTTTCTTATCGCAAATTCCGGAAGGCGCAGAAATCTCGAGATAGATTTTTTCGGCGGAGAGCCGTTGATGAATTTTGAGGTTGTAAAGGAGCTTGTCACATATGGCAGGTCTTTGGAAGAAAAATACGGAAAAAAATTCAGATTTACCGTGACTACCAACGGATTGCTTCTGGACGATAAAAAAATCGAGTATATAAATGAAAATATGGATAATGTTATCCTCAGCATAGACGGACGCCCGAGTGTAAATGATCGTATGCGAAAGACGAGAAATCACAAGGGAACATATGATTTGATAGTTCCGAATTTTAAAAATTTCCTGAAAAAGAGAAAAGGCTTATATTTTGTAAGAGGTACTTTCACTCGTTATAATCTGGATTTTGCAGAAGATATCAATCATCTGCTTAAGTTGGGATTCAGAAATGTATCGGTAGAGCCTGTAGTCATAGAAGATACCTATGATTATGCTCTGAGAGACGAGGATTTGGAAACTATATGCAGAGAATATGAAAAGCTGGCGGATATGTATATAGAAAATGCTTTAAACGGGCAGCCTTTCGATTTCTTTCACTATATGGTCGATCTTAATCAGGGACCCTGTATAGTAAAAAGAGTATCCGGCTGCGGAGCGGGCACCGAATATGTTGCCGTATCTCCGGAGGGAGATATATATCCCTGTCATCAGTTTGTCGGAAACACCGATTTCCGTATAGGTAATCTATATAATGAGCGGTTTGAAAATCGCTTTTTTGAAGCATTTAACAATGCTCATATTTACAACAAATCCGACTGCAAGGAATGTTGGGCAAGATTTTATTGCAGCGGAGGATGTCATTCCAATGCGCTCAAGTCAACCGGCGATATAATGAAGCCGTACAGACAGGGGTGCGAAATGGAAAAGAAAAGACTGGAGTGTGCCATAGGCATTCAAGCGGTTTTATCAGACAGCACTCAGGAAGGAGAAATTTAAAGAATGAAAAATTTCAGGCGTGTAATGGCGGTACTCGTTGTTATAGCACTTATTGCGGGCTGGTATGTCACAGTATTCGGCGCCGGAAAAAAAGTAGGGAATATAAGTGATTATATGAAGCTCGGATTGGATCTGCAGGGCGGCATGTATGTGGTATTGGAAGCTGATACCGATGCGACAGGTGCCGAGCTTGCAAGTCTTATGAATCAGACTCAAGCTGTAATCGAGAAACGTGTTAATGAAATGGGTTTGTCAAATCCGGTAGTTACAGTGGAAAACAATAATCGTATCAGAGTTGAACTTCCCGGAGCCGATGATGCGGAATCAGCTATCCAAACTATAGGTAAAACAGCTCAGTTGGAATTTATCACAGCTGACGGAAATATTATACTCGACGGCAGCAAGGTTTCCGATGCAGGCTTCCAGGTTAATCAGGAAGGTGCAGGATATGTTGTAACTCTCGAGTTCGATACGGAAGGTGCAAAGGCATTTGAACAGGCTACACGCTCAATCGTAAACGGCGAGATTGTTCTCAGCGAACAGCTTTCCGGTATTATGCAGGCAAATTGCATAGCTATCATTCTTGATAATGAAGTGCTTTCCGCACCGAGAGTAAGCAATATTATAAGTGGAGGAAGATGTCAAATCGAAGGCGACTTCACTCAGGAAAAGGCGGCGGAGCTTGCTGCTCTCATACGAGGCGGTGCTCTTCCGGTAAATTTGGAGGAAGTGGAAACGAACATAGTCGGGCCGTCTTTGGGACTGGATTCTCTGAAAGACAGTGTAGTGGCGGCACTTGTAGGTATAATTCTGGTTATGCTCATGATGCTTATTGTATATAGAATTATGGGCCTTGCCGCAGATATCGCATTGACCGGATATGCGCTTATATATTTATGGGTTCTTGTGGCATTCGGAAACGTTCTTACTTTACCGGGCATAGCAGGTATGATTTTATCCGTTGGTATGGCGGTAGATGCAAATGTAATCATATTCTCAAGAATTAAAGAAGAAATCAGAAAAGGCAAATCCATACGAGTTGCTGCACGTCAGGGCTACAAGAGAGCTTTGATGACTATCATAGATTCGCAGGTTACCACTTTGATAGCCGGTATAGCACTCTACGAATTCGGTTCCGGAGATGTAAGAGGCTTTGCTCTTACGCTGATGATAGGTATAATAATAAGTATCTTCACTGCAACGGTTGTCACCAATATATATCTTTTGATATTTTCCGAGAGCAACGTATTTGCAACAAAAACTTTATTTGCTGTATCCGATAAAAAAGCCTCTGTCAAAGAGGAAGCTGCAGGGGAGGCTTTATAGTTATGACATTCAGAGATAAAATAAATAAATTCAATTTTATGGATCATCGCAAAATTTATTACATTATAACGGTTGCGATTATCATAGTTTCCATTGCTATAGGTCTTGTGAGAGGCTACAATTTCGGAATCGACTTTACGGGCGGTACCATTATTCATATTGAAATGGGCAAGAAGGTCGACAACGGTGAAGTAAAGGCTGTAATGGAAGCTTCGGATGTAAAAGGAACATTAGTCACATATGCGGGCGAAAAAAATACTCAGGTTATGATAAAGTCGCCGAAATCTCTTGACAACAATCAAAGAGCGGAAGTGTTGGCTGCGCTTAAGGCGAAGTTCGGTTTTTCGGATGATGATGTAATATCGGTTTCAAACAGGGGTCCGTCCGTAGGAAAGACTATGAGATCATCTGCGGCAAAGGCTGTTGCGGTATCGGTCGTGCTCATGCTGATTTATATAGCTGTCAGGTTCATGTGGAAATACGGTATTGCAGCCATACTTGCACTGCTTAATACACTTTTTATAGTTATAGGCTTTTACGGAGCTTTCCATATTTCCATAAACAGTCCGTTTATAGCTGCCATGCTTACCATATTAGGTTACGGTATAAACGATACGATAGTAATATTTGACCGTATCAGAGAAAATACGGGCACAAATTCGAGGCGAGGAATATCGGGCAATAAGTCCATGGTTGACGAGAGTATACGTCAGACCTTGGGTCGTTCGTTGATGACATCTCTTACAACTATTGCGGTAATGATTCCGCTGTTAATATTCTGCGGAGATACAATCAGAAGCTTCATATTACCTTTGCTGATAGGTGTAATTGCAAGTACGCTTTCTTCGATATTCATAGCCACATCTCTGTGGTATGATATTGTAAGAATTACAGATAAAAATTCTTATGTTAACAAGTCTAAGCAAAAGGACAGAAAAAAGTCCTCACCTGTAGCATAATAAAATATCAGCAGTTACTTAAAGGTCATACGCACAGCATAAGCCGTGTGTATGACCATTGTAAAATAAGTGTTATTTTTAAGATGTGTCATCGGAGATTGAGAGATGAATGAATTTCTGGATTATCTCAGATCTTTGAATCAGAATTATGATTTAAAGCTTATAGAAAAGGCATATATGACGGCTGAGAAGATGCATGAGGGACAGCTGAGAAAATCAGGTGAACCGTATATCATACATCCTAAGGAAACAGCAAAGATTCTTGCGGAACTCGGTATGGATGATAATACCATTGTCGCAGGGCTTCTTCATGATGTCGTGGAGGATACATCTTATACTTCCGATCAGCTTGAAGAGGAATTCGGCACTGAAGTAAGTCAGCTCGTGGACGGGGTTACAAAGCTCGGAAATTTGTTGTTCGAATCTAAAGAAGAACTGCAGGCGGAAAATCTGAGAAAGATGTTTCTTGCCATGTCGAAGGATATAAGAGTTCTTATAATAAAGCTTGCGGACAGGCTTCATAACATGAGAACCATAGATTATATGTCCCCGAAAAAAATAAGAGAAAAATCAAAGGAAACTTTGGAAATATATGCTCCGTTGGCTGACAGGCTGGGTATGTTCCAAATGAAATTTGAGCTTGAAGACATAGCACTCAAGCATTTGGAGCCTGAATTTTATGAAAATTTATCGAAGCAGATAAGTGAGCGCAAGGAACAGCGTGACGAAATTGTAAAAAAGATAATATCCGAAATATCGGAGGTTTTGGATACCTTAAACATACACTATGAAGTTCATGGAAGGTATAAGCATTTTTACAGCATTTACAGAAAAATGAAATATAAGCATAAACAGCTGGAAGAAATATTCGATCTTACAGCTGTGCGTATATTGGTAGATACCGTAAAGGACTGCTATGCGGCGCTCGGCGTTGTGCATACCATGTGGCGTCCTATACCCGGACGCTTTAAAGATTATATAGCTATGCCTAAGGAAAACATGTATCAATCCTTGCATACCACCGTTTTCGGAAAAGACGGAAATCCTTTTGAGATACAGATAAGAACTTTTCAGATGCATAAGGTTGCGGAATACGGCATAGCTGCCCATTGGAAATATAAGGAAGGTATAGATTCGGATCAGGAAGAAGTCAAGCTTGCATGGCTCAGGCAGACTCTCGAATGGAATAAGGATATAGATGATCCTAAGGAATTTATGGATACGCTGAAAATGGATTTGTTCTCCAATCAGGTATTCGTGTTTACTCCTGCAGGTAAGGTTATAGAACTGCCGGCAGGTTCCACTCCATTGGATTTTGCTTTCAAGATTCACTCCGATGTTGGAGCAAAGTGCATAGGAGCTAAAATAAACGGTCGTATAGTTCCCATAGATCATGTGTTGGAGCATGGAAATATAGTTGAAATTATAACCTCATCCAACAGCAAGGGACCTACGATAGACTGGCTTAAAATTGCAAAGAGCAGGAATGCAAGAAATAAAATACGCCAGTGGTTAAAGAAAGAAAATAAGAGTGAAAATGTGGAAAAAGGAAAATCCACATTGGAGCGTTATATAAGAAGAAAAGGATATAATCCCGATCAGATCAATAAGCCTCAACGTCTGAGCAAGGTTGCGAGAGAATTGAAATTTTCATCTCAGGACGATTTGTATTCATCTATAGGTTACGGAGGAACAGGGCCTGTAAAGGTACTGGATTTGCTCGTAAAATTTTACGATGAAGAAAAACAGGCGGAGCAGAAGCGTGCCAAGGAAATAAAAAATTATGAGCCTAAGCCCGCAGCCCGAAAGAAAGATGTTGACAGCGGCGCCGTAAAGATAAAAGGAGTTGATAATCTGCTTATAAGATTGTCAAAATGCTGCAACCCTGTGCCGGGGGATGAAATTATAGGCTTTATCACCAAAGGCAGGGGCGTGTCCGTGCACAGAGCCGATTGCTCAAATATAACATCCTTGCCGGATGAAATAAAAGCGAGATTTATACAGGTTGAATGGGCATCGGATAAAGCGTCTTTATCCTTTGAAGCGGATATAATGATAGTTGGAGAGGACAGAAAGGGTCTCTTTTCGGATATTTCAAAGAGCTGTGAGGATATGAACATACGCATAGTAGGCGTGGTCGGAAAAAGTAACAGCGACAATACTGCAAATATTTCGCTCACGGTTCAGATTTCGAATGTAAATCAGATAGCTCAGCTTATGAGAAGACTGTCCGCACTGCGAGGCGTAATAGATGTACATAGAGGCGGAAATGTTTCCTGATTTTCTCATTCAATCAAGGAGTTTTATATGGATTTAAAATTATATTATACAGGGGCAATGTCGGTAAATACCTATCTCTGTGTAGATGAAAAGACAGGCAAAGGATTTATTGTAGATCCGGGCGGAGTGAGCAGACCTATGGAAAATTATATTCTTTCCAACGGATACGAGATAGAGTATATAGTGCTGACTCACGGTCACGGTGATCACATAAGTGCGGTACCGCACTATAAGAACCTGTACAAAGGTTCAAAGATTTTGGGGCATCACGGAGATGATTTTCTGTTCGGAAATGCTCGGGAAAATCTTTCTACACAGTTTATAGGTCAACCTGTAGAGTTTAAGGCTGATGTCTATGTTGAGGATGGAGATATTCTCAGAGTCGGAGATATGGATTTAAAAATCATAGGCACGCCCGGACATACACCCGGAGGAATATCAATTCTTGTAGGCAATGTACTTTTCTGCGGCGATACACTTTTTCAGGGATCGATCGGAAGAACTGATTTTACGGGCGGTTCGTACAGGCAGCTTATAGATTCGGTAAAAACAAAGCTTTTTACACTGCCGGATGATACTTATGTGCTTCCGGGACATATGGGACAGACAACGATAGGACATGAAAAACAGTACAACCCGTTTTTTTAAAATAAATACGGCAGCTCACGAAAAGCAATACGAACTGGAAATGCTCATACGGGAGTTTATCAGACCTGATGAGTTTGAAATCGTAGAAGCTGCCGATGCCGACGTAGTGCTGCCCGATATGCATATGGAGCGAAATTCAGCCAAAAGATATATTTATGACGCTATGGCGGCATTGACAGGTTATAAGCCCGAATGGGGAACTCTTACGGGAGTCCGTCCCACAAAGCTTGCAGGAGAGCTGATGTCCATGCACGGATATTCTCGAGAGGACGTAAAAAAAATATTTCTCGAAGAATATTATGTTAATGAGGAAAAGACGGAGCTCGTATTGGAGACCTGTGAAAATCAGAGAGCTTTTACCGTGATTCCGGCAGGAAAGAGCATAGGCATATATATAGGGATACCCTTTTGTCCTACAAGATGTCTGTATTGCTCATTCACTTCAAATCAGGCTGATGATGCGGAAAAGGACAGATATCTGGATGCCCTGCTGAAGGAAATTTCAGCAGTGGGCAGGAAGCTTGCTTATTTGGGTGTATATCCCGAGAGTATATATGTGGGAGGAGGAACGCCTACATCTCTCTCGGCGGAAGCCTTGGACAGATTGCTCGGTGCTGCCGTAAATTCCTTTGATATGAGCAGGATAAAGGAATTTTGCGTCGAAGCCGGGCGACCGGATACCATAACCGAGGAAAAGCTTGCAGCGATGAAACTCAACGGAGTGGACAGAGTGAGCATAAATCCGCAGACTATGAATGCAGTCACTTTGGAGCGTATAGGACGATCTCACAGGATTTCAGATGTATATGATGCTTTTGAAAGGGTAGAAGCGAGCGGAATTCCTCATATAAATACCGATCTTATAGCAGGACTTCCGGGCGAGGATGTCGGCATGTTTTTGCATTCCCTTGAGGTGGTTACCGATCTCAATCCTGACAATATAACGGTTCATACACTTGCGGTAAAAAGAGCTTCCCGCCTTAGAGAGCAGGAGTCGGATTATAATTATGAAAGCGATGCCGATGTCGGTTATATGGTTTCATATGCAAGAAATTATTTAAAAAATAACGGATACAGACCTTATTATATGTATAGACAAAAGCATATGATAGGCAATTACGAGAATGTGGCGTATGCAAAGCCGGAAACCGAATCCGTTTATAATATCAGGATAATGGATGAGCATCAGACCGTAGTCGCATTGGGAGCGGGCGGAATAAGCAAGGCATACTATCCCGAGGAAAATCGACTTGAGCGTGTTCCTAACGTATCAAATTATGATATTTATATACAACGTATAGATGAGATGATAGAAAGAAAAGAAAAAAAGCTGTATCTGCCCTTTTATATATAGGGAGTGTGACATAGGTTTTGAGTCTTTAAATAAGAGAGGTGGCATATATGCTGACAAAGGCGCCTAAGGGAACTAAAGATGTTCTTCCTGACAGCTCTGCAAAATGGCAATATATAGAAGATACTTTCAGGGGAATATGCAGACAATACGGAATGGAAGAAATACGTACTCCGATATTTGAACATACCGAGCTTTTTCGCCGAGGTGTGGGCGATACTACGGATATAGTGCAAAAGGAAATGTATACTTTCGAGGATCATGCAGGGAGGAGCATATCTTTAAAGCCTGAGGGAACGGCTGGAGTTGTCAGAGCATATATAGAAAATAAGCTGCACGCCCAAACAAAGCCGAGCAAGCTGAGCTATATAACTCCGTGTTTCAGATATGAGCGTCCTCAGGCAGGGCGTCTCAGAGAATTTCACCAGATGGGTATTGAAATCCTGGGTACGGACAGCATGATAGCGGATGCGGAAGCTATAACCATGGCAATGGATTTTTTCGATGCTTTGGGAGTCGGAGAGCTTGAGCTTCGCATAAACAGCATAGGCTGTCCCGAATGTCGAGCAAAATACAAAAAAGCTTTGCAGGAGTTTTTAAGACCTCGGTATGATGAGCTTTGCGATGTATGCAAGGACAGATTTGAAAGAAATCCGATGAGGATACTTGACTGCAAGGTTCCGAGCTGCGGTGAAATTACGCAGGGTGCTCCACGCATGATAGACTATTTGTGTGAGGATTGCAATAAGGCTTTTGATGATTTGAAATCGGATTTGGATGCCGTCGGAATTGGGTATGTTGTAGATCCGGGGATAGTAAGAGGACTGGATTATTATACAAAGACTGCATTTGAAATAGTTACAAATACCATAGGAGCGCAGGGTACCGTATGCGGAGGAGGCAGATACGATCATCTTGTGGAAGCTTTGGGCGGTCCCGAAGTTCCCGGTATAGGCTTTGCTCTCGGAGTGGAAAGACTGATGATAGTAATGGAAGCCACCGGCGCCTATCTGCCCGAACAAACGGCGGCGGATTTATTCATAGCATATATGGGCGATGCGGGCAAGGCGGAAGCTTTGAGGCTGACCCATGAGCTTAGAAAAGAGGGTTTCAGAGTTATAACCGATGTGGCGGAAAGAAATCTGAAAGGGCAATTCAAGTATGCTGACAGGCTCAATGCCGGATTTACGGCAATCATCGGTGATGATGAAATTGCAGCAGGTGAGGTTACTTTAAAGGACATGAAAAATTCAGAGCAGAAACGTATTTCATCGGATTTACTCAAGGATATATTAAAATAAATATTACTCAAACGGGAGAAAGTTAATTATGAATCACATCTGGAAAAGGACTGATTATTGCGGAGATTTGAGAATCGCAGATGCAGGAAAAGCGGTCGTGCTCAACGGTTGGATAAGCAAAAAGAGAAATCTCGGAGGACTTATATTCTGTGATCTGCGTGACAGAAGCGGCATAGTTCAGGTCGTGTTCAACGATACGCTTGACAAAGCCGTGTTCGATGCCGCTGACGGTCTGAAGAGCGAATATGTAATAGGAGTTAAAGGCAAGGTTGTCGAGAGGGAATCAAAGAACAATAAAATTCCTACCGGTGATATAGAAGTGACAGCTGATGAATTTAAAATTTATTCCGAAGCTGAAACTCCTCCTATATATATAAAAGATGATGATAATGTAGATGAGAATCTCAGGCTCAAATATAGGTTTCTCGATTTAAGAAAGCAGAAGATGCAGCAAAATTTGAGATTCCGTCACAAAGTGGCTATAAGCACAAGAAATTTCCTTGATAAAGAGGGCTTCATAGAAGTTGAAACTCCTACCCTTGTAAAACCTACTCCTGAAGGAGCAAGAGATTATCTCATACCGAGCAGAGTAAACAGCGGAAGATTTTATGCATTGCCTCAGTCACCTCAGCTGTTCAAGCAGATTCTCATGGTCAGCGGCATAGATAAATATTATCAGATTGCAAAATGCTACAGAGATGAAGATTTGAGAGCCGACAGGCAGCCCGAATTTACGCAGATAGATATGGAGATGTCCTTTGTACAGCCCGAAGATATAATGGACGTTCAGGAGCGTTTCATGAAAAACCTGTTTAAAGAGGTTCTGGATCGTGATATAGAAATTCCTTTCAGAAGAATTTCATATGATGAAGCCATGGAACGTTACGGCAGCGACAAGCCCGACACACGCTTCGGATTTGAGCTTACAGATATAGCTGAAATCGTAAAGGACTGCGATTTTAAGGTATTTACGGAAGCTATCGAGAAAGGGGGCAGAGTAAAGGCTATAAATATAACAGGCGGAGCGGATAAGTTTACACGCAAGGAAATCGATAAATTGGCGGAATCGATCAAAGCTTACGGAGCCAAGGGTCTTGCATGGTTGAAGCTTGCAAACGGCGAAATAAGCTCACCTGTAGCAAAGTTCTTTGATGATGTCCGAAAGGCTGCAATCTTGGAAGCAATGCAGGCAAAGGACGGAGATTTGATACTCATTGTAGCTGACAAGGCGAGCGTAGTATTTGATTCTTTGGGATTTTTGAGAAGGCATATTGCCGACAGGCTCGGACTTCTTGACGATTCGGTGTTTGATTTCATTTGGGTAACGGATTTTCCTCTGTTTGAGTATGATGAGGAGGAAGGCAGATATACGGCTATGCATCATCCTTTTACTCAACCGAGAGTTGAGGATGTCGATCTGCTTGATACCGAGCCTGCAAAGGTAAAGGCACAGGCGTATGATATAGTTCTCAACGGTGTCGAAGTCGGAGGAGGCAGTATCAGAATACATGACGGAAATCTTCAAAAGAGGATGTTTAAGGCTTTGGGAATTTCCGACGAGGATGCTCATGAAAAGTTCGGCTTCCTTCTCGAAGCTTTCCGTTACGGAACACCTCCTCACGGAGGCTTGGCATACGGTCTTGACAGATTGCTTATGCTTATGCTCGGAGAATCAAGCATAAGAGAGGTGATAGCATTCCCTAAAAATCAGAATGCTCAGTGCATGATGACGGGAGCACCGGGCAATATAGATAAAGCTCAGCTTGAAGAGCTTTCCATACGGGTTATTTCGGAAGAATAGGGTGGTGTAATGAAAATCGGTGTTTTCGGAGGAAGCTTTGATCCTATACATATGGGGCACATGGTTCTGGCTGAGTACGTTAAGGACGGTCTTGCTCTTGACAAGGTCGTACTCATACCTGCCTATGAGTCGCCTTTTAAGATAGGAGAAAGCAATGCCGACAGTCTGCATCGTTTTAAAATGGTAAAGCTTGCAGCTGAAGGCAATTCCGATTTTGAAGTATCCGATTATGAGCTGCGCAAATCAGAAATTTCATATACGGTTGATACATTAAGAGCTTTTAGGGAGCATGTAGGTCATGAGCATGAAATTTATTTTATAGCAGGGACCGATTCATTTCTGGGCATGGAGAGATGGAAGGGCGCATATGAACTTTTCACCGAATATTCCTTTGCCATAGGAAACCGCCCGGGCTATATGGAAGATAAACTTTGTACCTATGCAGATTATTTGAGAGAAAAATACGGAACCGACATAGAAATAGTTAAAATTCCGCAAATAGACTTGTCCTCGACTGAAATCAGAAATAGAATTTCCGTAGGGCGAAGTATAAAATATTTGGTAGCGTCGGGAGTTGAAAACTATATCACCGAGAACAGTTTGTACAAGAAGTGATTTTACGCATGGAGAGGGAATATTATGAATGAACTTATACACAGGCTTGATGATTATGTAAAAATAAGACTTACGGAGAAGAGGTATAAGCATACTCTCGGAGTATTGGAAACAGCCAAAGGTCTTGCTGAAAGGTACGGCGTTGATATGCATAAGGCGGAGATTGCGGCAATATTTCACGATGCATGTAAGAATTTTGACATAGAAGAAATGAACATGCTAGTAGAGCAATATGAGATAGGCGATATCTACATCGACAAGCCTCAGCTGGCGCACAGCAAGCTGGCAGCGGCTATACTGAAGGATAAATTCGAAGTATATGACGAGGATATATTGAATGCGATAAGCTATCATACTACAGGCAGAGCGGATATGTCCACATTGGAAAAAATTATTTATGTTGCCGATGCTACCGAGCCCAACCGAACATATCCCGATGCAAAGAGACTCAATGCCCTTGCATACAGCGATTTGGATCATGTCTGCTACGAGATAGCTGAAAGAACCTTGGAAAGAGTTAAGCTTTCGGGTCTGTATCTTGATGAGGATACAGTTAGAGCAAGAGATTTTTTTATGGAAATTGACCGGGGAAAGTCTTTGGATAACAGTGAAAATTTTGCCAAATTTATTGCGGGAATAATAGATAATAAAAAAGGTAATGATATAGCCGTTATCGATATTTCAAAAGCATCTGCATTTGCAGATTATTTTGTCATAGCTACGGGAGGCTCCGAAAGACAGCTCAATGCAATTTCGGACGAGTGCGAAGACAGAGCCGAAAGAGTAGGCAGAGGTGTAAGAAATATAGAAGGCAGAAACGGATCGGGCTGGGTATTGATGGACTTCGGAGATGTAGTAGTAAATATATTTACAGAGGAAAAACGTTCCAGATATGACCTGGAAAAGATTTGGAGCGATTGTAATTACATAGATTGGGAGGCTGAGTAAAAACATGTCGGAAAGGTATAATTTTCACGAGATAGAGCAAAAATGGCAAAAATTCTGGGAAGCAAACGATGTTTTTCGCACCGGAGAAGATACTTCAAAAGAAAAATATTATGTGCTCGAAATGTTTCCGTATCCGTCAGGAAAGCTTCATATGGGGCATGTCAGGAACTATTCTATAGGTGATGTGACCGCAAGATATATGAAAATGAAGGGCTTTAATGTTTTACACCCTATGGGCTGGGACTCTTTCGGACTTCCGGCTGAAAATGCCGCAATAAAAAACGGCATACATCCCGACAAATGGACTCGTGAAAATATAGCTGAAATGAAAGAACAACTCAAATCCCTCGGACTCAGCTATGACTGGGAAAGAGAAATTGCCACCTGTCATCGTGATTATTATAAATGGATGCAATGGCTGTTTATAAAGTTTTTCAATAAAGGCTTGGCTTACAAAAAACAGAATCCGGTAAATTGGTGTCCCTCCTGCCGGACCGTTTTAGCGAACGAACAGGTTGTAAACGGTGTATGCGAACGCTGCAAAACTCCTGTAGGTAAAAAAGAGCTGTCACAGTGGTATCTCAGAATAACCGATTATGCGGAGCGACTGCTCAATGACTTGGAAAAGCTTTCCGGCTGGCCCGAAAAGGTTAAGCTTATGCAGAAAAACTGGATAGGTAAGAGCATAGGTGCGGAGGTGGAATTTGAAATAGAGGGCTTTGACAAGAAACTCGAAATTTTCACTACACGTCCGGATACGATATTCGGGACTACCTGTATGATTTTGGCGCCGGAGCATCCTTATGTTAAAGAGCTTACCGCCGAGAACTGCAAGGCTGATGTAGATGCTTTTATGGAAAAGCTTCAATACCTCAGTGATATAGACAGAAATTCGACAACGCTTGAAAAGGAAGGCTGTTTCTTGGGGCGCTATGCGCTAAATCCGCTTACCGGGGATAAGCTGCCTATATATATTGCGAACTATGTACTCATGGATTACGGTACCGGTGCGATTATGGTAGTACCTGCGCATGATCAGAGAGACTTTGATTTCTGTAAAAAATACGGCATAAAAATAATCCCTGTAATAGATCCTGAGGATCCTGAAACAGATGTAAATGATTTAAAGGAAGCATTTGCGGCTGAAGGCAATATGATAAATTCAGGTGAATTTAACGGTCTGAATAATAAGGATGCCATCGTGAAAATCGTAGAGCATATAGAAAAGCTGGGCATAGGGAAAAGCTCCATAAATTACAGACTCAGGGATTGGCTCATATCCCGTCAGAGATACTGGGGCGCACCTATTCCTATGATTTATTGCGAGGATTGCGGCTGGGTTCCTGAAAAGGAAGAAAATCTTCCCGTGCTGCTTCCGGAGGATGTGGAATTCACCGGCAAGGGAGAGTCACCGCTTGCTTCAAGTAAAAACTTTATAAATGCGGTCTGCCCTAAATGCGGAAGGTCGGCAAAAAGAGAACTGGATACCATGGATACCTTTGTAGATTCGTCATGGTATTTCTTGAGATATACGGATGCAAAGAATGACAAGCTGCCTTTTGATAAGAAAAAGGCGGATTACTGGATGGCTGTGGATCAGTATATAGGAGGTGTTGAACATGCCATTCTGCATCTTCTCTATTCAAGATTCTTCACAAAGGTACTGTATGATATGGACATGGTAAATGTGGAGGAACCTTTTCTGAAGCTGTTGACGCAAGGTATGGTGCTCAAGGACGGTTCAAAGATGTCGAAGTCCGTGGGAAATGTAGTCAGTCCTCAGGAAATAATAGAGAAATACGGTTCGGATACGGCACGTATGTTCATACTGTTTGCAGCTCCGCCGGACAGAGATTTGGATTGGTCGGATGCAGGAGTTGAAGGCAGCTATAAGTTCCTCAATCGTGTATGGCGTATTGTTACCGACATCATTGAAAGTGGAAGTACGGGCAAGGTCTATGAGCTTTCGACCGATGCCGGCAAGGCTCTGTACTATCAGTTAAATAAATCTATAAAGAAGGTGACTGACGATCTCGGTGAAAATCGTATGAGCTTCAATACCGCTATAAGCTCAATCATGGAGCTTGTAAATGAAATGTATCGTTACAGAGATACGGAGGGTGCCGACTATGGGCTCCTCGCCGATGCAGCGGAAAAGCTCGTGCTTCTGATTTCGCCTTTTGCTCCGCATATAGCGGAAGAAATGTGGAGTCTTATGGGAAAGGACGGCTCCGTTTATTTTGAAAACTGGCCTGAATTTGATGAGAAGGCTTTGATCTTGGACACTATAGAGATAGTTGTTCAGATAAACGGCAAGGTGAGGATGAAGGCAAATGTTGCAAACGGGCTCTCCCGTGAAGAGCTTGAAGATTTTATGCTTGCAGATGAAAATGTAAAGGCTTTGATATCCGGTAAGGACGTTGCTAAGGTTATAGCCGTGCCGGATAAGCTTATAAATATTGTCGTAAAATAAGCGACATTTAAATTTTAGGATTGGAGGTAAATTTGAAAAATAGAAATTATAGACGCAGACGTAAGGGTGATCGAGGACAGACTCCTCTGCAGGTCATACCTCTGGGCGGACTGAACGAGATCGGGAAAAATCTGACAGTCCTCCGGTATAAGGAAGAAATCCTTATCGTTGATTGCGGTATGACATTCCCGAGTGACGAGATGTACGGAATAGATGTCGTCATTCCGGATATGTCATTTTTGGTAGAGAACGTTGAAAATATAAAAGGCTTGATAGTCACGCACGGACATGAAGATCATATAGGTGCGATTCCTTATCTTCTCAAGCAGGTTGGAAATGTTCCGATATACGGAACTCCGCTGACGCTCGGAATTATTCAAAATAAGCTTAAGGAACACGGGCTTAATTCCGACATGAGAAGAATCAATGCGGGAGACAGATTCGTATTGGGATGCTTCAGCATAGAAGCGTTGCAGATGACACATTCCATAGCCGATGCAGTGGCATTTGCCATAGACACTCCGGTAGGAACAGTATTTCATACAGGCGATTTTAAAATCGACTATACTCCGCTTAAGGGAGATCCTATAAATTTCCGTCGTTTGACTGAAATCGGAAAAAAAGGTGTGCTGCTGCTGCTGGCGGACAGCACAAACGCCAACAGAAAAGGCTATACTCCTTCGGAGCAGACAGTCGGAGAAACTCTGGACGATCTGTTTGCGACTGCAAAGGGCAGGATCATAGTCGCCACTTTTGCGTCAAATGTAAATCGTATACAGCGCATCATAGATACAGCTGTAAAATATCGCAAAAAGGTCGCAGTGTCCGGAAGGAGCATGGTAAATATCGTAGCAATCGCTTCGGAGCTCGGATATCTGGATATTCCCGAGGGTACGCTTATAGATATAAATCGTTTGAAGAATTTCAACGATAAGGAAATAGTGCTCATAACTACAGGAAGTCAGGGCGAGCCTATGTCCGCTTTGACAAGAATGGCATCAAATGATCACAGATCGGTGCAGATAAAACCGGGAGATTTGGTGGTTCTCTCGTCAAGTCCTATACCCGGAAATGAAAAGACCATCTCCGATGTTGTAAATAAGTTGTTGCAGAGGCAGGCAAAGGTGATATATTCGGATATTGCTGATATCCACGTTTCGGGGCATCCATGTCAGGAAGAGCTGAAGCTTATACACAGTATGCTCAAGCCGAGATTTTTTATGCCTGTTCACGGAGAATATCAGCATTTGGGAGCACATGCCGATTTGGCGGAGTCTCTCGGCATGAAAAGAGATGATATTTTTATAATGAAAAACGGGGCTGTTCTCGAATTGACTGAGGATACTGCAGCCGTAGCCAATGAAGAAGTTACATCGGGAAAGGTTCTGGTGGACGGACTCGGAGTCGGAGATGTGGGAAATATCGTTCTCAGAGACCGAAAGCTGTTATCGGAGAGCGGTCTGATAATAGTTGTGGCAGCTATAGAAAGCGGCTCGGGATATCTCGTATCGGGTCCTGAAATTCTTTCAAGAGGCTTTGTATATGTAAGGGAGTCGGAAGATCTCATAGCTTCTGCAAAAGATGTTGTGAGGGATGTTATAGAGCATTGCCAGGGAAAGGGCATCAGAGATTGGGCAGCTATGAAGAATGCCGTCAGAGATGATTTGAGATCCTTCATATATGAAACAACAAAGCGCAGTCCTATAATCCTTCCTATATTTCTTGAGGTTTAAATTATATTTAACGGGAGAATTGCATGATGACAAAAAATCTTGATATTATAGCGGGCAGATGTGCGGCGGCGAAATCGGCTATGCAGGAAAAACATATAGATGTACTGTCGGTTATAAAGGAAGAAAATAAAAAATATCTTTCCATGTTCGATTCGACGTCATATACTGTAATTCTCACAGCTGAAAAAAATTATATAATCACGGATTTCAGATATTCCGAAGCGGCAGCCGAGTTGGAGCCGCTGTTTACGGTTGTGGAAACATCCGCAGCATACGGAATTTTTGAATTTCTCAAGGATATCTGCAAAGCGGGATCCAGACTTGGCGTAGAAAGTGAAACCGTTTCCATGTCGTTTGCCGAAAAGCTTATGAGCGTGTTGCCGGATATCGATTTGGAAAAATCGGACGGCTTGATTGAAAAGCTCAGGGCGGTAAAAGATGAAATCGAGCTTGAGAATCTGAAAATTGCCGAAAGGATCGGAGATGAAGCCTTCAGTTACATATTGAACGAAATTCGTCCGGGTATTTCAGAAAAGCAAATAGCGCTTATGCTTGAATTGAAAATGAGAGCATTGGGAGCGGAAGCCTTGTCGTTTGATGTAATTTGCGTATCGGGAGCACGAACTTCGCTGCCTCACGGCAGACCGTCCGACAAGCATATTGAAAAAGGCGATTTTGTAACCATGGACTTCGGATGCAAGTATAACGGTTATTGTTCGGATATGACCAGAACCGTAGCGGTCGATCATGTGAGCGGCGAGCAGAGAGAATTGTACGAGCTGGTACTTGAAGCTCAGCTTGCCGCATGCAGGGGCGCTCATGCGGGAATGAGGGCAAGCGAGGTTGACGCATTGGCAAGAAATATAATAGAAGCTGCCGGCTACGGAAAATTTTTCGGTCACGGTTTGGGTCATGGAACAGGCTTGGAAATTCACGAAGCACCTACCGCAAATCCTCGGAGTGAAGAGCTTTTAAAAACAGGCATGATGCTTACCATAGAGCCGGGAATATATATTCCTGAAAAATTCGGGGTGAGGATAGAGGACTTGTCGATTGTAGATGATTCTGATATAATCATTCTGTCTGAATCCGAGAAAGACCTGATCATACTTTGATCTCGATTAAATCGGATATTAATTTACGGAGGTTTTTATATGGTATATGCAAGTGATTTCAGAAAAGGCATTACGTTTGAGATGAACGGAGAACCGCATGTGGTACTCGATTTTCAGCATGTAAAGCCGGGAAAGGGCGCTGCTTTTGTAAGGACAAAGTACAGAAATATTCTTACGGGAGCAACCAGAGAAGAAGCGTTTAATCCTAACGACAAGTTTGAAAACGCAATTATAGAGACAAAGAGTATGACTTATCTCTATAACGATGGTGAGCTCTATTACTTCATGGATCAGGAAACTTACGATCAGATTCCGTTGTCTCATGATCAGGTTGAAGACGCTATCAAGTATCTTAGAGAAAATGATGAAGCTACGATAAAGTTCTATAAGGAAAAGGCTTTCCTTGTAGAAGCTCCTAATTTTGTAGATTTGAAGGTTGTTGAAACCGAGCCGGGTGTTAAAGGCGATACAGCCACTAACGTTACCAAGGCTGCTACTGTTGAAACCGGAGCGGTGATACAGGTCCCTATCTTCATAGAGGAAGGCGAGCTTGTACAGATCGATACCAGAACGGGTGAATATCTGGGCAGATCAAAGTCAAAATAATCTGAACGTTGTTTCAACACGGGCACTGTCGGGCTCCGACGATGCCCTTTTATTTTTTTAAGAGTATAAAAGGAGGTCTTATGAGTGCAGTAACCGGTAACAATCGTAAAAGCCGCAAGGGCATTGCAGCCGTTATAATATTGGTGTTATTGGCAGTAATTACAGCATCGGGGTATATCTATATCGACAGTGCAAAAAAACCGGCGGATATAAATTCCGATGAAAAAATATCGGTGAATATAGCGCAGGGCTCCGGTACTGAAGCTATTGCAAAGGAACTTAAGGAAAAAGGTATAATTTCCAATGCATCGGGCTTTAAGCTGCTGTCACGCATGGCGGGAAATGACGGTAAATATAAGGCGGGAACGTATCTTTTATCGCCTTCGATGAATGCGGAAGAGATTATGGATATCCTCATTGAAGGTAAGCAGGATATAATCAGAGTTACCATTCCTGAGGGTTATTATCTCAGGCAAATTGCCGACAGGCTTGCTGAAAACGGAGTTTGCGATGCGGATGAATTTATAAAGGAAACGCAGGAGGGTGATTTTAAACGTGACTGTGTTTCCGCTATGCAGTCGGGAGAAAATCGAATGGAGGGATTTTTATTTCCCGCTACATATGATATAGCAAAAAACGAGTCGGTTCATAATATAGTAGATATAATGTTGAAAAAATTTGACTCGGAATATGCCGATGCTCTCAACAGCCTGCAAAGCGCTCCGCAGTACAATACATCGGAGATTGTAACAATAGCTTCGCTGATAGAAAACGAAGCACGACTTGATGAGGAAAGACCTGTTATAGCAAGTGTCATATACAATCGTTTGAATATAGGCATGAAGCTTAAAATTGATGCCACGGTGCAATATGCTTTGGGTGAGCATAAGAGCAGGCTTTATAATTCCGATTTGAAGGTGGATTCACCTTACAATACATATAAGGTTGACGGACTTCCTGCGGGACCTATATGTTCTCCGGGAGCGGCTTCCATAAAAGCCGCCATGCAGCCGGCTTCCACTGATTATCTTTATTATGTGGCGAGTCCGTCGGGTGACGGTTCACATAACTTTGCGACGAATGAAGAGGATTTCAGCAGATTTGCCAAAGAATATTGGGATTCCTTGAAATAAAAATTTTTAATTATGTTCGGAACCGGGGGAAAAAATGGATATAAAACCTATTATCGATCCGGCAGTGACGGATTTTATGGACAGCTTTTATAAGCCGCCGTCTCCTGTGTTGCGGGAGCTGAGAGAGGAAGCGGAAGCCGACCGCATTCCGGTGCTTCGCCGTGAGACGGAAGCCTTTCTGAGGACGCTTTTTGCTTTGCAGCGTCCTCGCTCAATCCTCGAAATAGGGGCTGCGGTCGGCTATTCCGCATCGCTTTTTGCAACACTGTGTCCTGACGCATATGTCACCACAATAGAAAGCGATGCATATATGGCGAGCTGCGCTCGCCGCAATGTGGTGCGTGCGTGCGTCGCCGACAGGGTAAGAGTGATAGAGGGCGACGCACGTGAAACGGCGCCCCTTTTGAAGGATACCTTCGATTTCATATTTATAGATGCGTCGAAAAGTCATTATCGTGAGTTTTGGGACGCCGTTTCGAGTTCAATACGCCCCGCCGGGGTGATTGTGTGTGACAATATTTTAATGGCGGGGCGCACCGTCTCCGAAATCTACGATCCCATGAAAAAATTTAAAACCAGCAGACATAAGATGAGAGAATTTTTAGATTATATTACAAGCTTGGAAAATGTGACAACATCTCTGCTGACATCGGCAGACGGACTTTCCGTAAGCGTTGTAAATTCGTTATAAAGCGACGAAAGCTCAACAGAGGTCATTGTATGAAAAAAATAGAATTGCTTGCTCCGGCGGGAGATCTTGAAAAATTAAAGATAGCAATAGCGTACGGTGCGGATGCCGTATATTTCGGCGGAGAGGATTTTTCTCTGCGCTCATCTGCGGGAAGTCTTTCGGTTGAAGAGATGTCGGAAGGCGTGGAATATGCACATAGGCACGGCTGTAAGGCATATTCGGCTATAAACATATTTGCACACAATGAGGATATAAAGAAGCTTCCTGACTTTATGGACAGGATTAAAGCTATTCCTATAGATGCATTTTTATTTTCCGATCCCGGCATATATCGAATAATAAAAGAGAAGCGCCCCGATGCCGAGCTTCATCTGAGCACTCAGGCAAACAACACAAATTACGAAACCGCCAAGTTCTGGCATGGAATGGGAGTAAGTAGAGTTGTTGCCGCCAGGGAAATGTCTTTTAAAGATCTGTCTGAGCTTCGTTCCGAGATTCCCGAGGATATGGAAATAGAAGCTTTTGTTCACGGAGCTATGTGTATCTCATATTCAGGTCGTTGTCTTTTGAGCAATTTTATGACCTCAAGAGATGCAAACAGAGGAATGTGTGCTCATCCCTGCAGATGGAATTATTCTCTTATGGAAGAAAAGCGTCCGGGTGAATATTATCCCGTAGAAGAGGATGAAAGAGGGACCTATGTTTTTAATTCCAAAGATCTCTGTATGATAAAGCATATACCTGAGCTTATAAAGTCAGGTGTAGCATCTGCAAAGATAGAGGGCAGAATGAAAACCGTATTCTATTTGGCGACAGTTGTTCGTGCCTACAGAACTGCGATAGATTCCTATTATGATGATCCGGAGAACTTTACTTTTAAACCTGAATGGTTGGAGGAACTTTCAAAAGTAAGTAACAGGCACTTTACCACAGGCTTTTTCTTTGACAAACCGGATGAAAATTCTCAAAACTATGAATCCTCGGCATATATCAGAAATTATGATTTCGTAGGTATAGTGCGTAATTATGATGTAAAATCGGGAATGGCTGAGATCGAACAGAGAAACAATTTCAGAACAGGTGATGAGTTGGAAATCTTCGGTCCGGGTAATACGGATTTTATAAATTATAAAGTTTCGGAAATGTATGATGCCGATTCAGGTGAAAAAATCGAGGTTGCACCCCATGCTCAGCAACGTGTGTTGCTGCCTGTGCATTATGAGTTGAAACCGGATTTTATGCTTCGTCGCAGTAATATATCCGGCAATTTGTAGCTTTACTTAAAGCCCCCGCTGCTTGTAAATCCTATTTTCTTTTGATAAAATCAAATCGTGGAAATCTATTGCTTAAATGCATGATTTCAGAAAGGACGTTATGGCATCGGATATGGAAAATGAGTATGGAAATATCAAGGTCAACGACGACGTTATAGCAGTATGTGCTGCAAAGGCGGCATTGGAAACGGAAGGTGTTGCATCACTGGCATCGGGGATAACGACGGCGATTACAGGAAATATTTTGGGGAAATCTCCGGACGCAAGAGGAGTTAAAGTTAACATTTCTGATGATCGCATAAGCATAGATTTGTTTGTTATTGCCGAGTACGGTGTAAAGATTCCTTCAATGGCTTGGAAACTTCAGGAAAACATAAAAAAGGAACTGGAAAATTTGACGGGTATGGCTGTAGACAGCATAAATGTTCATATACAGGGCATACACTTTGAAAAATAAGTCTATTGTGTGAATTTGCAGGTAAAGATCTGCATTCGGAGGTTTGCTTTGGAAAGAGGTAAGGAACGTGAACATCTGATGAAGCTGCTCTATCAGATGGGGCTGACAAACAGCTTTAGTGAAAGTGATTTTGAGCAATATGTAGAAAATAATATGAAAGGTAAGGCATCCGAATATGTGAGAAACACATATTCATATTTGACCGCCAACATTGATGATATTGATGAAATTATAGATAAATACAGTATAAATTGGAAGGTAAAACGTATGCCGGCTGTAGATTTGGCAATATTAAGATTGGCTCTTACAGAAATTCTGTTTGTGGACGCTATTCCTGAAAGCGTATCAATAAATGAAGCTGTGGAGCTTGCCAAGAATTTCAGTACCGATAAATCCGCAAAATTTGTAAACGGACTTTTGGGAAAAGTGGTTAAATCTGAAAATGTGTAAAATTTATATAAGAAAAAATATTTTTTCATATGAACGGTAATATGCAATGAAAAACGGCAATACTGATAATTCAATAGAAGTAAAAAATGACGATCACGCTGAAAGGAAGGTCGTCATTGCTTTTGATACGAGCAATTACACAAGCTCGGCAGCTGTCTTGGACACTCGGGGAAACATTCTTGCCGATTGCAGAAAATTGCTTACTGTAAAGGCGGGAAAGCGAGGCTTGAGACAGTCCGATGCATTATTTCAACATGTTGTAAATCTGCCCGAGCTTTTAGAAACGGCGATTAAAGAAGCAACGGAAGCAGCGGGTCGTTTGAGAATAGTCGCCGCAGCTGCGAGCAACCGACCAAGACCGACGGAAAATTCATATATGCCGGTATTTCTTGCGGGAGAAGGCTTGGCAAGAACCTTGGCAGTGTCGCACGGAGTTCCTTTAAAGCTTTTTTCTCATCAGGAGGGACATATAGCGGCAGCCCGCATCGATGACGCAGCTTTAGCCGAAAAGGATGCATCGGGATTGGCATTTCACCTCTCGGGAGGTACGGGTGAAATATTGCTGACAAAGGGCAATTTGCCTATCGATATTGTGGGAGGCACAAAGGATATTTCTTTCGGGCAGCTTCTCGACAGAGTAGGAGTGGCGCTTGGAATGAGATTCCCCGCAGGGGCGGAAATGGATGCGATTGCCGAAGCATATAGAAATGAATTTAAATATCATTATTCGAGAAGCGGTAATATAATCCCTGAAAACCCGATTTTACCTCAGATTAAAATAGACGGAAGCTTTGTAAATCTTTCAGGGATAGAGACGGCGGCTCAGCATCTTATAGATAAAAGTGTACATAAGGAAATGCTTATAACGGAATTGTTTTTCAGAATTGCTGCAGCTGTTGAAGCTATGATAAGAAATGCTTTTGAACATACGGATACCGATAATGTGACTCTTGCAGGAGGAGTTGCGGCAAGTAAATTTTTACAAAATTATCTGTCGGAGCACATGGATGCTCCATGCATAAAAATGCATTTTTCGAACCCGAAATATTCCGTTGATAACGCTGTAGGTACAGCATTTTTGGCAATCGGAGAATAGTTAGTCATGCATAAAATTGCTATATTTTTCAAGAAAAATATGATATAATTTATATACTCATTTTTTAGATAATAGTTAATAGTATCTGAAAATTTTACGATGGTTTGTATATGCTCGCTATGGTTTAGGTTTGAGATCATATGAGCCTGTGGTGTTTTTTAAAGCTTAAGTGTTGAGATCGGAGAAAAGAAATGCCTAGGAAAAAAACTGTTGATTATAAGGTACGATTCAGATCAAAACGTTTGGAAGAAAAAATGCATAAGATTGGGAAATACCCTCTTATAGTGTTGGAAGCTCCCATGGGTTATGGCAAAACTGCATACGCCAGAGCGGTAGTAAAGGAATCGGGAGACATGTATATATGGCTCTCCGCATTGGATTCCGCAAAAAATGATTTTTGGGAAAGCTTTTGCAGAATGATCGCACAGCTTGATGAGAACGTATCCGGACAGCTTTTGAAGATAGGATTTCCGGAAGATATAAATACTGCCGGTATGGCGGGGAGTCTTATAAGTACTATAAAATTACAGGATAACATTATATTTGTAATAGATGATTATCATTTTGTTCGCACTCCGGAATCGGATGCTTTTTTTGAAGCTGTGGCACGTGAGCGAATGAGAAATCTGCATTTTATGCTGATAGGCCGCTGCTTATTCGATTCCCACAGGGAGGAATTGAAATTAAAAAATCTTTTGCTGACTATTTCATGGTATGATTTCAAGCTTACGGAGGAAGAGTGCAGGCGATATGTGGTAGATGCGGGCATACGTATTTCCGAAAAGGAGCATTGGAAGCTTTATCAGTATACCGAGGGTTGGATTACGGCTATTTACCTTGAACTTCAGGAATATGCGGCATCATCTTCGTTTGAATATCCGTTGGATATTACCGATCTTTTTGAAAAATCCATATACTCATCTTATAATGACGACTATAAGGATTTCCTTATGAGAATATGTGTGTTCAGTACATTTACAAAAGAACAGGCAAGATTTGTGCGCCGCAAGGACGATCCGCTTTTGATACTTGAGGATATAGTGGCGTCAAACGGTTTTATAAGGTGGGATCCCAAGGCTCATAACTATCATATACACAGCATGTTTTCAAAATTTCTCAGAAATAAGCTTAAAATGAGGGATGTTAGATACAGAAACGAGGTTTTCAGACATGCCGCCGACTGGCATTATCTGAACGGACAATTCTTTAGAGCCACGCTCAACTATTACAGGAGCGGAAATTTTGAAGATATGTTGAAATCATTTGAACGCGGTAAGGGAAGAAGTCTTTCGGGCAGAAGCAAAAATATTATGATAGAAGCTTTCAGTGCATGTCCTGAGAAAATTCTTTCAAAATATCCTATGGCTGTCATGATATATGCTCGTCAGCTATCTATGATGAATGAACCTGGGCGCCTTCAGAAAACCTTACAGTTCTTGAAGGAATGTGTGAGAAATGAAGATATTCCCGAGCGTGAACGCCTTGAGCTGAAGGGCGAGTATTATATGCTGCTCAGCTTTCTTTCCTATAATGACATCCGAAAGATGACCGAATTTCAGAAAAAAGCTGCACGCTTTTTGAAAAAGCCGTCTTCAATAGAGGACAGTCACGGGAGCTGGACTTACGGAGCTCCGTCCGTACTGTTTATGTTTTATCGGAATAAGAACTCTTTAAATCAGCTTGTTCAGGATATGTATGATTCCAGAGATATTTATTATCATTTGACGAATAACAACGGCAGAGGCGGTGAATATATTCTTGAGGCGGAAAAGGAATTTTTCAATGCCCATATAGACAGAGCAGAGATTTTGTCTTTTAAAGCTTTGAATGTTGCTCACAAATACAGGCAGGTAGGAGTAATGATATGCGCTTATTTTCTGCAGGCTCGAATATATGTATTTAAAGGTGATGCGGATAAATCGCTTGAAATATTGGATAATTTGAGAGATTTGGTGACAAGCAGCGAGCAATATGTATTTATACATACCGCTGATGTCTGCAAGTCATTTATATATGCTCAGTTCAATCAGATAAAATCTATAGAGCCGTGGATTCTTGACGGTGATTTTGAGGATATGGGAGTATATCATCCAGCAAAGAATTTTTTATATATAGTATATGCACGTATTTTGATAAATCAGGAGGAGCACGGTCAATTGCTCGGCTTGGCGGAAAACTTCTTTTCGGCGGCACGGGAATTTCCTAATTTGCTTACCGAGATATATCTGAATATATGTGTGGCTGTCAGCTACAATAAACTCGGGATGAGAGATTTGGCTCTGGATCATATCAAAAAGGCTGTGGAAGATGCTTATGAAGACAAGTTGTATATGCCTTTTGTCGAAAATTCAAGAAGCTTATATCCTTTCTTGCAGAATAATGAGCTTTGCGGGGCTCAGCGTGATTTTGCAGACAAGTGCCGCCAGCTGTATAAGAAATATAAGAAGAATCTCAATGTGATGCTCAAGGAAGGTGACGATTCTCCTCTGAGCATGCTTACGAAGCGTGAGCGTGAGATATCCATGCTTGTAGCCGAGGGGAAGACCAATATGGAAATAGCAAAGCAGCTGAATGTAGCCGAGATTACCATAAAAAAGAGCCTTTCCAATATATATAATCGTCTGGGTATAAATAACAGAGCATCTCTGTCAAAAAAAATAAGTACAAATTAAATCAAAATTATATAGATATAAAAACTTGTAGTTTCAATGACTGCAAGTTTTTTTGACTCTGTAAATATGGTGGGATTATTTAAAACCGCAGTGTACATATAAGTAGATTTTTATATAAATGCATATATTATAGAAGCAATATTTTCTAATTTCACTTGGGCAAGATAAATGCATTAAAATATCATAGATATATTCTTGTAAAATATTTGTTCCTATATCAAAAAATGCGTGTAATTTTTTGATATATATTTATGAAAAATAAATAAGTTGATTATGTCATTAATCGACATGATATATGAGTTTTATACTGTTTAGTTTGGTTTAAATTATTATTAGCACACCATTCGTATACGTTAGTATAGTTCACAAGATAAAATTTTGTGTATATAATGTGAACATACGGTAAGTATTGATGCATATAATATTTATACAAATTATATTTATTAATACTATATCGGATCGGATGAGGTTGAAACTATAATTCGGAAAGGCAGTTGTCCGATTTTTGAAGATACCGAATCTGTTGTTATTATTTATCCATACTTTTAAAGTCATCCTCAAAAGGATGCATAGTAAAGGAGATATCAGAAATGAGTGAGAATCAGAACCTTACTAAAAAAAGATGGACCGTATTGACAATCAGCTGTATCATCAACGTAATGATCGGTACAGGATATGCATGGTCCATGTTCATGCCGGCTCTTGTCGGTCACTTTGCACCTGAGTTCGGCGAAGCAGTTCCTAAAACATTGATGTGGGCATTTACGCTTGCCAATTCAATCGGACCTGTTCCTATGATTATCGGCGGTTACATCAACGATAACCTCGGTCCTAAGTGGTCTGTATTCGTTGGAGGTCTTCTCTTCGGAGGCGGTGTATTCATTGCAGGTTGTGCAACTTCCCCTATCATGGTAGTTATAGGCTACGGTGTTGTAATGGGTCTCGGTATGGGACTTGTTTACGGATGCACAATCGGTAACTCTATCAAGTTCTTCCCTGATAAGGCAGGTCTTGTAGGCGGTCTTGCAACAGCGACTTACGGTCTCGGTTCCGTTATACTGCCGCTGATTATAAAGAACATCGTAAACCCTGATACAGTTCTGAATACTTTCAAAGTACTCGGTATCGTATACCTCGTAGTTATCTGCTGCGGCGCATTCCTTATAACAAGATGCCCGGTAGGCTTCGTTCCTGAAGGATGGACTCCTCCTGCACCTAAAGCGGGCGCAAAAGTTCCTGAAAGTAAAAACTGGAAACAGATGCTTGCCGACCCTATATTCTGGATAATGATGGTTATGATGGTTTGCGGTGCTACATTCGGTCTGATGATGATTTCTCAGTGCCGCGGTGTAATGACTACCGTAGTATTCGCAGGTCAGGATCCGACTTTAGCATCTGTTGTTACAACAGCTGCTACTACAGTAACACTCCTTGCACTTGCAAATGCTCTCGGACGTGTAGCTTGCGGTTGGATTTCCGATAAGATCGGTCGTGTAAATACTCTGACTATCATGTTGATAGTAGGTACTATCGGTCTCTTTGTAGTAAGCAGAGCCGGCGCAGGCGATGTAGGCGTATTCAGACTCGGTGTTATACTTGTAGGTCTGGCATTCGGTTCTTTCATGGGCGTATATCCGGGATTCTGCGCAGAGCAGTTCGGACCTAAGAACAATGGTGTAAACTACGGTATCATGTTCACAGGTTTCGCAATCGCAGGTATTGTAGGACCTAAGGTATTGCTTGCATTCCAGCCACCTTACACTCAGGCTTATTATGTAGCTATGGGTCTCGGTTTGCTCGGTATAGTAATGTCTTTCTGCTACAGACTCATGAGCAGAGCGAAATAAGTCATATAATGGATTTATAACGAATTTATATTTAATAAAAACAGCCGATTGATTACAATTCATCGGCTGTTTTTACTACTGAAAGTGCAGCGGAAAGAGAAAAGTCTCTAATTGCTGCACTTATTTCATATAATGAAAAGAGTTGTTATATAAACTCTTTAAGCAGATCTGAACAATTCATGCTCCCGTGTAACGAACTGAAATGAGTGGTGATAA
>JBQNCA010000016.1:0-38165 GCA_052169645.1 Anaerovoracaceae bacterium | reverse complement strand
AAGATTTAACTTTAAAGTCTTGGAGATATATGAGAGACTTCAGCAAGGCGTTTTTTGATAAGCAGTTCAATATGATATTTGAAGCTTCTATAACATATAGCATATGATAAAGTTTTATAATTAAGTATATTATTAAAAAATTAACAGTTGTATTTTTTGAAGCTGCTTGAAATGTGTGTCTTTGTTTAGTGCTACGGGTAGAATTATATGAGATTTAAAGATTATTTTTTAAGATATGAAAATAACGCATTGCTGTTGGAAAAGACCAACAGAATCAACATATCGCTTATATTGGGGATAGCACTGGCTATCTGTGCCGATATGATAATTGAATTGGTTTTGGATTTTGTACAGGAAGGTACATTGCCTTTCATTTCCGGAAGCGGAAATTCTTTAATAACGGTTTGTATTGCTATAAAGCTTGCGGTAAATGTCTTCTTTATAATATATTGTATTTTATATTTAAAAGGTTTTTTTAATAACAACAAGCTAACTAAAATTCTGATATATTCTTATATAACAATTTTTACCGTAATAGGAACTTCACTGGGAGTGGATACCTATTTGAATAACGGTAGCACTACATCCTTTTTGCTCGGAGCGGTATTGGTGTACTGTTTTTTATGGGTTAATCCTATATATATGATTGCCGCATCAGGTATAGCATTTACAACGTTTCTTATGTCTATTTACGACAGCCCTTATGTGATTACTAAAAATGCTGCATCCTTAGTGCTTTTTTGGGTCGTAATTATTGCCATAGGCTTGATAAATTATACCGAGAAGCTGATTGTTTTAAAAAATGAAGAGCTTCAAATGGATATGTATATAGAAATGGAGCAGCTTTCCGTAATAGATCAGCTTACGGGGCTTAAAAACCGCAATGCCTTGAAAATGGATTCAGAAGCTTTTATCAATCAAAATGTTTGTGTACTGATGGCGGATATCGATGATTTCAAGCGCTATAACAGCAATTTCGGCAACGAGGAAAGTGACGGATTGATGATAATCTTTACCGATATTTTGGTCAAGGTTTTCGGCAAAAACAATTGCTACAGATATGGCGATGACGAATTTATGGTTATCTTAAAGGATGTTTCCATACCCGAATTTCAGGAACTTATACGAAATTTGAAGCAGGAGCTGAACGAATCAAAGGAACTTTCAGAAATAAAAGGCTCGGGGCTTTCAGGCGGTTACACCTACGGAAGAGTTGAAAGTCTCAATGATATAAATGATATGCTCCGATTTGTCGATATGCAGCTTTTTGTAGCTAAGGACAGGGGGAGAAATACCATAGTAGGTGATGTATTCGAACGCCCTGATGATGATGAAGACAGATCTTTGATAGATTATTATTCAAAATCCCGATCAGGCAAAATGGATGATCTTACGGGGCTTATGTCCATGTCTTATTTCTTAAATAAGGCAAAAATACTTTTGAATATATTAAGAAAAAATTATGAGGACGATATCGTAATCATATATTTCAATATTATAAATATGAAAGCTTACAATGAGGAATTCGGTTTTGATGAGGGTGACGGACTTTTGAAATTCCTTGCAGATACGATAAAAGGGGTATTCCCTGACAGATTGGTGTCAAGACTCTCATTTGACCATTTTGTAGTAATGACCGGATTAAAGGATTGCGAAAAAGGGATACTTGAGGTTCAGGAGAGGCTCGGACACTATAAAAATGACAAGCTTGTGAGTATAAAGGCGGGCATTTACATCTTTGATGATAATGATACACAGATAAGTAAAGCCTGTGATCATGCAAAGCTTGCATGTGACAGGATAAAGAAGGATTATAACAAGCCTTTCAATTATTATGAAAAATCTATGGGCGAATTGCTACTCAAGCGACAGTATATAATAGACTCTTTTGAGGATGCACTCAAAAATGGAAATATTCTCGTGTATTATCAACCTATAGTGAATGCAAACACTTTGAGAGTTTGCAATACCGAGGCTTTGTGTCGTTGGCAGGATAAGAGATACGGGATGATAAATCCGGGCGATTTCATAGAAATACTTGAAACCTACAGGCTTATACATAAACTGGATCTTTATATGATCAATAGAATATGCGGACACTATATCGAATTTAAGAAGAATCATATAGAAATGATGCCTGTAAGCGTAAATATCTCACGTTTGGATTTTGAATTGTGCGATATAGTCAATGAGGTCTGTAACCTGGTTGACAGAGTAGGGATGCCGAGAAAGAAGATGCATATTGAAATTACGGAAAGTGCACTTTCAAGCAATAATGAGTTGTTGAAATCGGGCATACAGCGTTTCCACAAGGCGGGTTTTGAGGTTTGGATGGATGACTTCGGAAGCGGATATTCTTCTCTGAATGTACTTAAAGATTATAATTTTGACATGATAAAGATAGATATGAGCTTTTTACGCTCATTACAGGACAATCCGAGAACAAGGGTTATTCTTGCGCATACTATCGGCATGATAAAAGCTCTGAATTTCTATACTCTCATGGAAGGTGTAGAGGGAGAGGATCATCTCGAGTTTGTTAGAGAGGTAGGCTGCAATAAGCTTCAAGGATATTATTTCTCAAAACCGCAGTCTTTTGAGGACTTCTTTAATAATGTCAGAAACAATGTATTCCTGTTGGAGCATTGAGATAAGAAAAATAATTTCAGCTGATTGTTAAAATTATATATTCCCATTACATAACCGTCACATTCGGAGGTTATTATTACCGATAAAAGGGAGGGCAGTTTGATGAAGAACGTAATCCTCATATCGGCATTTAATCCGGATGAAAATTTGGTAAATTTGATAAAGGCTGTTATGGCAAACGGTAAAGAATATATATCGGATATAATAGTTGTCGACGACGGCAGCAGGGAGCGAACTCATTACGTTTTCAGACGATTGAGATCTATCGGGATAAGAGTAATATCACAGAAAGAAAAGCTCGGAGTTGGAGTGACCATGCGTGCCGGATTGAAGCTTATAGATGAAAAGGAGCCGGGAATCGACGGAATTTTGGTCGTAGGCTCCGTAAACAGCTGCACTGCGGAGCATATATTGCAGGTTGCAAAAAAGATGAAAGAAAACAGAAATGCGGCGGTAATAGCGGAAAACGAATCGGAGGGCTTCAGCAAAGGCTTGAAAGACAAGCTGAGGTACGGTGTTAATTCATGGACTTTGAAGCTCCGCACGGGAGTAATCTGCTCCGATCCGACAAAAGGCGTAATAGGAATTCCCGCAGAACATATTAAGCTTGCGCTTGCCACACGAGGGAAGAATGCATCATATATATTTAATCTCATAAACGGGATGGTTAAAAGCGGGGCCCCGGTTACAAGCTTGAGATTGGCGGAAGTCGGAGCTTGCAATGAAGGAATTCATGGGAATGATTACAGATATAAGGACATTATATAACAGCTTTAAGTCCGGCAGTTTATCAGAGGGCGATGTGAGCGTTCACGGATGGATCAGGACTAATCGTGCATCAAAAAAATTCGGATTTATCGAGCTGAATGACGGAAGCTTTTTTCATTCAGTTCAGATAGTATATGATGAAGGTCTTGAAAATTTTGACAAGGTTACGAAGCTTACAGCCGCTGCGGCAATAACTGTAAAAGGAAAGCTCGTGCTTACACCTGATGCAAAGCAGGCCTTTGAAATACATGCTGACGAGCTTATAGTTGAAGCGGAGGCGGATAAAGACTATCCCTTGCAAAAAAAGCGCCATACTATGGGTTTCCTAAGAGAAATTGCGCATCTCAGACCGAGAAGCAATACATTTTCAGCAGTATTCAGAGTCAGATCGTTATTAGCCTATGCAATCCATAAATTCTTTCAAGAAAGGGGATTTATATATGTGCATACTCCCGTTATAACCGGCAGCGATGCCGAAGGTGCGGGAGAAATGTTTCATGTAACGGCGTTGGATTTGGAATCGGTACCGAGGAATGAAGCGGGCGAGATAGATTACTGCAATGATTTTTTCGGTAAGCAGGCGTCTCTTACCGTCAGCGGTCAGCTTGAAGCGGAGGTATATGCGCTGGCATACGGAAAGGTTTATACTTTCGGACCGACATTCAGAGCGGAGGATTCCAACACGGCGAGGCATGCTTCCGAATTTTGGATGATAGAGCCTGAAATAGCTTTTGCAGATCTTGAGGATGATATGAAGCTTGCAGAAGCTATGATAAAGTATTTGATTTCATATGTTTTGGAAAATGCTCCCGAGGAAATCGAATTTTTCGACGCTTTTGTTGAAAAAGGATTGTCGGAAAAATTGAATTCTATAATCAGCTCGGATTTCGGGCATATCACATATACTGATGCCGTGGAACTTCTGAAAAGCTCCGATAAGGATTTTGAGTATCCCGTAGAATGGGGAGAAGATTTGCAGACGGAGCATGAGCGTTATATATCTGAGGTGATATTTAAAAAACCCGTATTTGTAACAGATTATCCTAAAGATATAAAAGCTTTTTATATGAGAGTAAACGATGACGGACGGACTGTAGCTGCTGTAGATTTGTTGGTTCCCGGTATAGGCGAGATAATCGGCGGCAGTCAACGTGAAGAGCGTGCCGATATACTGGAAACCCGAATGAAAGAGTTGGGAATGTGCATGGAGGCTTATGACTGGTATATGGATCTTCGCAGATATGGCGGAGTGAAGCATGCAGGATTCGGATTGGGGTTTGAGCGTATGGTCATGTACATTACGGGAATGTCGAATATCAGAGATGTTATCCCTTTTCCGAGAACTCCTAATTCGCTGGAATTTTAAGTTTAAATGCAAATTGCAGATAAACGATATATGAGCGTTTGTCTGCATCAGGGACAAAAGAAAAGTCCCGAACACTTGATGCTTTTCGGCATTAAGCGTTCGGGACTTTTTCATCATATACCTTTCCTATTGTAAATTTTAAATTTCCCGGATTATAAATTTATTTTTCGGAAGCTGCTTATCGATTGCAAATTTTATTTTTAAATCGGGATAATTCTCTGCAAAATATAGTTTATTTACGGAATGATTTCCGACCATGGAGGAAAAGCTTTCGGGACAGCTCAAAAAAGCGAAGCGACGCTTTATGGACTCTTTATCCGAGGCTTCAAAATCGACGGACGGAGAGAGTCGTATCTTATCAAGTTGAAAGTCAGGATTCTTTTTTAAAATTTCTGATTCGGCGGAGAGGATTTTTTTAAGTTGAACTTCAAGTTCGTCCTTTGCAATCTCACCTTCCACGAGTTGACGGAAAGCGGGATGATAATTTCCGGCAACGGCGTCACCGCCCTCTCGAATATTTGCAGTACTCTTCAATCCTATGCGGATGACATTTATTCCCGCATCTGTCAAAGCCTTATACATATCTTTGGTAACGAAAACTGCTTTTTCATCGGACAAAGGAATATAGCTTCCCCTGCGATACATTTCCGCAAGTGCCGTATCCTTAATAACGACAGTGGGATAAAGGCGGGCGATTGACGGTTTTATTGATACGGTTTGTCTGACGGAATCCATACAGCTTTCATAGCTGTCGCCGGGAAGTCCTATCATAAGCTGAATTCCCAAGGTGAATCCGTATGATTTTATTAAATTCGAACTGTCATATACTGTTTGAATATCGTGGCCTCGTGCAGACAGCCGGAGGACGTTCGGATTAAAGGACTGAACTCCCAACTCTATTATGTCCACGGAGCGGGCTTTGAGATTATCCAGAATTTCCTCGTTTATATAATCGGGTCTGGTTGAAAGATGAATTTTATTTATTTTTCCCTGATTTTTGTAATCGGCGGCAATGCGCAGATACATATTTTGTTCTTCACGTGGAATAGCGGTAAAGCTGCCTCCGTAAAATGCAATTTCGACTGTCGATATATTTGGATTTAAAGATATGGTCGCAAGATTTCTCTCAATTATTTCTATAGTGTCATCATAATCGGGAGACTTCATACGGGAGGTTATAGCTTTCTGATTGCAGAATACACAATCATGAGGACAGCCGGAATGAGGTATGAATATGGGTATTATTGCATGTGTTTTCATTGTTTTCTCCTCAGGGCAGACAGATTACGGAACCGATATCTGAAAGCGGCTCTCCCGGAAAGCTTACAACGCCGAAACCGTGAACTTCTATAAAATCTCTTATTCGAACGGCATCCGGGTGAATATCTATATCGCCGTTAAATATGATTTTATTATCAACTGTACCGCTTGCACCGCCGAGAAATCCGTAATCAAATCCGTGTAGCTTTACATAGCCTTTTCTTATGAGCAGTATATCTATCAAAGGAAGTTCAAATTCTTCGGAATTTTTAAAAATGTTTTTTCTGATGCCTTCATTGTGCTTTTCTATTGCTGCGGCTATTCCTTCATCATATGTGATAACGGCAGTGTCTCCGACAGGGATACAGGAACATTTGGTATAGCCCTGTCGTACATTTATACTTGTGAGTTTGGCGGAATCGGCATACTTTTTAAGAACGGAATCGGTTAATTTTAAATTGTGAATAAAAATTTTATCAGTAGCAAGTGCATTATAAGCAACATTATGAGGATATTTCATACCTAAGTTGCTGCCTGCGAATATTATCTCGGAGTCCGAGGTATTTGAAATATATGATGCGACATCATTACCTCGGATTAGGGTAAATCCTTTCATCAACATCGTGTCGACGGCAGGCTCGGTTACCAGAGCTTCGTCCGCAATCAGTCTGTTTCCTATTTTGCACATGTATATGTCCGGATGAGCGGAAATTTCTTCATATACGGCAGAGCTTTTTTTAACGCTTATTATATTGTGAGTGCTGTTTTTTAAATAGCTTTTCAGCGGAGAAGATGCCTGCTCCGAAATAAATATTGTTCCCATTATAAGTCCTTTAAATTCAATGCTTTGTTCATTTTATCACCGAGGTATTTCAATATCAACTTTGAGAATTTATATAATTCGATTTTATGAAGCTCAAAATATCATGGACTTGAAAGAAAAGAATTTCTGTAGTAATATTTGATAAACGGTCTGCATTGCAGACAATTTAGTAAATTGTAGACAATCCGATAAAATGAAAGAAAGGTCGATTATCATGAAAAAGTTAAAAAAAATCATGGCTGTAGTGTTGGCGATATCTGTGGCTATGGCGTTTACGGCATGCAACAACAGCGGAAAAGACGGAAATTCTGCGGACAAGTCTTCATCGGCAGGCAAGCAGGTATATAAGGTGGGTATGGAGCCTACTTTTCCTCCGTTTGATACCACTGACGCCAACGGTGACCTGTGGGGTTTTGATGTGGATATGGTAAAGGCGATAGCCGAGGATCAGGGCTTTGAAGTTGAATTTGTAAATCTCGGATTTGATGCTTTGATTCCCGCATTGCAATCCGGCAGCATAGATATTATAGCTTCCGGGATGAACAGCAAGGACCCTGAGCGCAGAAAGGCTGTGGATTTTACGGAAACTTACTATGAATCAGGATTGGTTGTAGCAGTTACGGAGGATAATTCCACGATAAAGAGCATAGAAGATTTCACTCCGGATATGAAGGTTGCCGCACAGATAGGAACCTCAAGCGCAACGGAAATTACAAAGCTCAAGAATGAGGGTAAAATAAAGGAAGCCGTTATTCTCAACGGTGTTAACGAAGCTATGATGCAGCTTATAAACGGAGATGTGCAGGCTGTAATAAATGATAAACCTGTAACGGAAGCATATATGGCAAGCCAGCCGGGAAAAATCAAAATTGTAGGAGAACCGCTCAATTCGGAGGAGTATGCAATGGCAGTCAAGAAGGACAGATCGGATCTTCTCGGAAAGCTTAATGAAGGACTTGCAAATCTCAAACAAAACGGAAAATATGATGCATTGATTACCGATATGGATAAATACACAAAAACAATGGCGGTTCCCGTTGAAAATTAATTTTTAAATATTCGGGGAAAAGAATATTTATTAAAAAAATAAACTTAAAGCATTGTTTGAATATTTTTAAATAATGTTGAAATTTAAAAGACCGGTTTGATTTTTCGACCGGTCTTATTTTAATTGTAAATTTGCGTATAAGACTGTATAATAATAAATAGTTTGCAATTATAAATAATTGACATGAAAGCTTGGATGTATATTCATAATAAAAATACAGTAGGAGAGAATCACTTTATGGAAAATTTTTCGGAAATTATAAGTAAATATCAGGACGGATTGGCGGCGGCTTCCTCGGGCATAGGAACTACGCTCTATGTAACGGGAGGAGCTCTTGTCATAGGCATATTTTTGGGCTTAATTATGGCATTGGGAAAAATGTCCAAACACAGACCTGTACGTTGGATTGCAAATATATATGTCGAAGTGGTCAGAGGGACGCCTCTTTTTGTGCAGATGCTTATACTTGCTTACGGCATACCTACTTTAATCAGCGGCATTATAAGCTCTTTGACAGGGGAACCGTTCAAATTCAACTGGGATCCTATAGTTATTGTCGGAGTGATTGCCTGCGGCATAAACAGCGGCGCATATCAGGCGGAAATTATACGAAGCGGTATACAGGCGATAAACAAAGGTCAGGTGGAAGCTTCCCGTTCATTGGGAATGTCGGGAAATCAAACTATGAGATTTATAATTCTTCCTCAGGCGTTCAGAGTGATAATGCCTGCACTGGCAAATGAATTTGTTACTCTTATAAAAGAAACGTCAATACTTTCTTATATAGGAATCGTTGAGATTACAAGAAACGGACAACTTCTCTCTTCACGTACCTTTGAACCGTTTTCGGCGTTTATAAGCGTTGCGATTATATATATGTGTATGACCATTCCGCTCTCAAGGTGGGTAGCATATATGGAAGCACGCATGGGAAACACCGGCGGAGGACGCAAGTACAAGCACAGTAGGAAAGCGAACTCAAGATTAAAAGTTTAGGAGATCTCAAATGATAGAAATAAAAAAACTGGTTAAGAGCTTCGGCTCCGTGGAAGTCCTTAAAGGTATAGATGCTACTATACAGGATAATGAGGTTGTATGCGTTATAGGGCCGTCAGGTTCGGGGAAAAGTACCTTTCTTCGTTGTCTGAATATGCTGGAAGAACCTACATCGGGTGAAATTTGGCTTGATTCGAATAAAGTTGAAGAAAAACATATAAATGAAATTCGTACGCATATGGGCATGGTATTTCAGAGCTTCAATCTTTTTCCTCACAAATCGGTATTGGATAATTTGACTCTTGCACCTATAAAGGTCAAGAATATTAAAAAAGAGGATGCGGAGAAAAAAGCACTTGCGCTTTTAGAGCGTGTAGGGCTTGCGGACAAGGCGGAATATTTTCCGTCGGAGCTTTCAGGAGGGCAGCAACAGCGAGTTGCCATTGCAAGGGCATTGGCGATGGATCCGGAAATAATGCTGTTTGATGAACCGACCTCGGCGCTTGATCCGGAGATGGTAGGCGAAGTTTTGGATGTAATGAAAGGCTTGGCGGAAAACGGAATGAGCATGGTAATAGTAACTCATGAGATGGGATTTGCAAGAGAAGTTGCCGACAGAGTGTTTTTTATGGATCAGGGGTATATAATGGAAGAAGGAAGTCCGGAACAGATATTTAATAATCCTCAAAATGAAAGAACTAAAAGCTTTCTGAGCAAGGTTCTTTAATTCTGTAGGTAAATGAATGAAAAAACTGCATCGAAAGGAGGCTTTTATAATATGAAGATTAAATTTTGCGGAGCTGCTGAAGGAATTACAGGTTCCTGCCACCTTATAGAAACGGAAAACTGCACATTTTTACTTGATTGCGGAATGTTTCAGGGCAGCAGAAAAAACGAAGAGCAAAACAAAGAAGCTTTTCCTTTCGATGTAAATGATATAGATTTTATGCTGCTGAGTCATGCACATGTGGATCATTGCGGAAGGATACCTTTACTCGTAAAGAGGGGTTACAGCAATCCCATATATTGTACGGATGCGACATCGGATCTTTTAGATGTCATGCTTAAGGACTGTGCGTATATACAGGAGCGTGAGACGGAGTACCGCAACAAGAAAGCGGACAGGCTCGGATTGAAGCATGTTGAGCCTCTGTATGATGTGAATGATGTTGAAAGAGCACTTGAACTCAGAGTACCGATTTTATATGACAGTGTTCGTGCAATCAATGACACTGTGAGCATCAGATTTATTGAAGCGGGTCACATACTTGGTTCCGCATTTACAGAAATTTGGATAAAAGAGAACGAAAAGACTACAAAAATTGTTTTCAGCGGCGATATCGGGGTATCAAACAGACCGATACTCCGTGATCCGGTTTATATAAAGGAAGCGGATGTTGTAATAATGGAGACAACCTACGGTAATCGTATACATCCGGAAAATGATAAAGATGTCAATGATTTAAAGGACACCGTTATAAAGACCGTAAAACGGGGAGGCTCCGTAATAATTCCGGCATTCGCCGTCGGAAGGACGCAGGATATAATCTATTATTTCAACCGACTGTTTTCGGAGAATGTAGAATTTGCAAAGATTATGAAGGATATACCTTTTTATGTCGACAGCCCTATGGCAAAGACTGCGACGGAAATACTGAAGCGCAATGCGCAGGTTTTCGATGACGAGGCTCGGGCACAGATTATGTCCGGAGATAATCCTGTAAGCTTTAAAAATTTAAAATTTGTGGAATCCGTAGCGGAATCGCAGGCTATAAACAGCAACAGAGCGCCCAAGGTAATCATATCGGCAAGCGGGATGTGTGAAGCGGGGCGCATAAAGCATCATTTGAAGCATAATCTTTGGGATGCCAGAAACAGTGTAATCTTTGTGGGCTATCAGGCGGAAGGAACTCTCGGACGACGCATAGTTGACGGGCAAACGACCGTCCATATTTTTGGAGAACCGATAACTGTGGCTGCGGAGATTTATGATTTTAAAGGTTTTTCGGCACACGCAGATCAGGAAGGACTTTTACGATGGATATCGGCATTTCATCCCGCTCCGAGACAAATATTTCTGGTTCACGGTGAAAAACGTTCCAAATTGGACTTTGCAGCCCTTGTACAACAGCATTTGGATTTAAATCCCGTGGTTGTAAGTGAAGTTTGCAGTGTAGATCTCAATGAAGGCAAGCTCCATATGGACGAAGTGAGCAAACGTACGGATGAAGCACGCAGATACGATGAGCTTATAAATATGCGCAGAAAGCTTGCAGATGTACATCATACTCTGGAGCGTATCCTTTACACTACGGAGCTTGCAGCTAATGAGAGCCTGACGGATGAGAGAATGAGAAATTTAAACGATATAATATTGGAATTGGAGAAAAATTCATTGAATTTAGGCTCGGAGGTTACCGATATACATGAAAACAGCGAAGCTTTGCATAATAAAGAGACAAAAGTTGAAAATATGCAGTGATATAAAGGCTTAAGGCGGATATAATATGGCTTATTCTCTTGTATTTGCAAAATTGATATGATAAAATGACACGTAAATGCGCTTTTAACGAAGTTTTGCCCTTATAGGAGGGATGGTTGAAGCTTTTATGGAAATTGAATTAAAATATTTGATTCCCGATTACGATACCGCAGCTGATTTATGGCAGCAGGAGGTATTCAGCCGCTACGGAGATGTAGATATGATACGTCGGACGGAGATGTCGGCTGTATATTATGATACCGAGGACTTCATACTGTCGGGAATCGGAGCGGCCTTTCGCATCAGACAGGAAGACAGTAAGGTGGTTGCAACTATAAAATGGGGCGGATGCAGTAAAGAAAGCCTTCATGAGAGGGAAGAAATCAACATTCCGCTAAATTGCAACTATGATAGAGGCATGCCGTCTCTGGATGTGTTCAATGAAAGCGAAAAAGGTCGGGAGCTTATTGAGCTTGTAGGTGACAGACAACTGAAACCGGTTATAGAAACGGACTTTGAGAGAAATACAATGCGCATAGATACAGGTGCCGCTATTTGCGAAGCGGCAATGGACATAGGTCGTATCATAACTCCCGGAGGAAGCGAAGATATATTGGAGCTTGAGATAGAGCTTTTTTCAGGATCGGTAAAAGAAATAATATTAATAGGAAAAGAGCTTCAGTCCGAATTCGGTCTGATTCCCGGTGAGGCATCAAAATTCGGGCGGGGAATGGAGCTTTTAAAAAAATGCCATGAGGAAGGAAAAATAAAATGAAAGCAAATTTTATAAACAGAGAAATCAATACTGTAAAAATTGAGATGGAAGTTACGGCAGAAGAGTTTGAAAGTGCAATAAATAAGGTATTCTATAGAAATAGGAATCGTTTTTCGATTCCGGGATTCAGAAAAGGAAAGGCTACCAGAAAGATGATCGAGTCTCATTACGGGAAAGATATCTTTATCGAAGATGCCGTATCCGAGGTGTTCAACGAAGAATATCCAAAGGCATTGGAAGAACTCGGCTTTGAGCCTGTAGACCATCCCGAAATAGATCTCAAGGATCAGGTTTTGCAGTCGGGCAGCGGTATAAATTTTAATATCAGCTTCCTCGTTTCTCCCGAGCTTACAGTTGAAAATTATAAGGGTGTAAAGCTTATTCTTCCTAAGGCTGAGGTTACAGATGAAGAAGTTGAGGAACAGCTCAAGAGTTATGCCGTAAGAAATGCAAGACTTGTATCTGTGGATAGAGCGGCTGAAAAGGACGATACTCTTATACTCGATTATAAGGGGTTTACTTATGATGATGAACAGTTTGAAGGCGGAACCGCAGAAAATGCAAAGCTCAAGCTGGGTTCAAATCAGTTCATTCCGGGATTTGAAGACGAGCTTATAGGGGTAAAAGCAGGAGAAGAGCGTACGGTTAACGTCAGATTCCCTGAAGATTATCCTGTTGAAAAGCTTGCGGGAGAGCTTGTAAGATTTGAATGTGTCGTTCATGATGTAAAGGAAGAGGATGTTCCTCCTGTAGATGATGAGCTTGCAAAGGAATGCAGCGAATTTGACACTATAGAAGAGTGGAAGGTTGAAATCAGAAAAAATCTTGAAGATAACAAGAAAAAGCAGGCGGAAGCATCAGTTCAGAATGAAGCGATGCGTACCATTTACAACAATACGGTTGTAGATATGCCGGAGGTTATGATTGAGCATGAGATCGATGATTTACTCAGACAGTTCGATCAGCAGCTCGGATACAGCGGCATGAACCTGCAACAATATCTGGCTGCAACACAGACAGATATGAGCGAGTTCAGAGAACAGATTCGTGACGAAGCTGAAAGAAAGGTGAAAACACGCCTCATTATAGAAGCTGTAGCAAAGCAGGAAAATATCGAAGCTACCGAGGAAGAGACAGAAGAAGCACTCAAGAATATGGGGGTTCAGTACGGTGTCGATGCGGCGAAGATGAGAGAACTGGTAGGCGGTGATATCAAGTATGTGGAAAAGGATGTCTGCGCAAGAAAAGCTTTCAAGATTATAGCTGATTCCGCCGAGGTGGAATGGGTGGATGCCGTAACTGAAAACGAGAGTGCCGATACTGCAGAGGAAGAAACGTCTGCAGAGTAAGGAGTGGAAAATGCCATTAGTACCTATGGTCATTGAGCAGACCTCTACGGGTGAACGCTCATTTGACATATATTCCAGACTGTTGAAGGACAGAATAATATTTTTGGGAGATGAGGTTGACGACCATACTGCAAGTCTTGTGGTGGCTCAGCTGCTGTTCCTTGAATCCGAAGATCCCGAAGCTGATATAAATTTCTATATTAACAGTCCGGGAGGGTCCGTTACGGCAGGATTTGCCATATATGACACCATGCAGTATATCAAACCGGATATTTGCACTATTTGTATAGGAATGGCTGCAAGTATGGGAGCATTTTTGCTGTCATCGGGGACTAAGGGGAAGCGCTTTGCCCTTCCGAACTCTGAAATTATGATTCATCAGCCTTTGGGAGGCATGAGAGGTCAAGCTGAGGATATGAGAATACATGCGGAGCATATCATCAAAACCAAACAGCGCCTGAACAAAATACTTGCGGCGAATACGGGTCAGCGACTTTCAAAGATAGAGAAAGACACTGACAGAGATAATTTTCTGGATCCGCAGGAAGCATTGGAATATGGTCTTATAGATAAGATTATTACCGGCAGATAAGATACAGGTTTCTGATACTCACGTCTCTTGGGTTCAGGGACAATATAGATTAAAAGGAGGGTCGTAAGATCATGCCTAAATATGAAGAAACAAAGCAGCTCAGATGTTCATTCTGCGGCAAAACTCAGGATCAGGTACGCAGACTTGTCGCCGGTCCGGGAGTTTATATTTGCGATGAATGTATAGAACTTTGCAATGATATAATTCGTGAAGAATTTGCAGTAGATAATCAGAACTCCATAGAGGCGGAAAAGCTAAAGCTTCCTAAGCCTATGGAAATCGCAAGCAGTCTGTCGGATTATGTGATCGGACAGGAAAGTGCCAAGAAAAATCTGGCGGTTGCAGTATACAATCATTATAAAAGGATAAACAGTACATATCAGAACGATGATGACGGCATTGAGCTACAGAAAAGCAATATTCTCATGATAGGGCCCACAGGATCGGGAAAGACGCTGCTGGCTCAGACGCTTGCAAAGATTCTGGATGTCCCTTTTGCAATAGCCGATGCTACCGCTCTCACAGAGGCGGGTTATGTAGGAGAGGATGTGGAAAATATTCTGCTGAAACTCATACAGGCTGCCGATTTCGATATAGAGCGTGCTCAGAAGGGCATAATATATATAGATGAAATCGACAAGATTGCAAGGAAATCCGAAAATGTTTCCATTACCAGAGATGTAAGCGGTGAAGGCGTGCAGCAGGCGCTGCTGAAAATTCTCGAAGGAACGGTTGCAAGTGTTCCTCCTCAGGGCGGAAGAAAGCATCCTCATCAGGAATTTTTGCAGATTGACACTACAAATATTCTCTTTATCTGCGGCGGTGCCTTTGACGGAATGGATAAGGTTATACAGCGCAGGACGGGAGAAATGGCTATAGGCTTCAACTCAGAGCTCAAAACAAAGAAAGAAAATGATACGGAGATTCTCAAATCGCTGCAGCCCGAGGATTTGCTCAAATACGGGCTTATTCCCGAATTTGTCGGCAGACTTCCGGTTGTAGTAGCTTTAGATGCTTTGCATACTGAGGATTTGGTAAGAATTATAAATGAACCTAAGAATGCCTTGTTGAAGCAGTATAAAAAGCTGTTCTCCATGGATGATGTTGAACTTGAGGTTGAGGATGATGCTATCGTAAGGATAGCCGAAAAAGCTATAGAAAGAAAGACAGGTGCCCGAGGACTCAGGAGCATACTTGAAAATCTCATGACGGATATAATGTATGAGATTCCGTCCAGAAACGATATACGTAAATGTATTATCACCAAGAGTACGGTGGATGAGAAGGCAAAGCCGGCACTGGTTCTCGTCGCTGATGAAACAGAAGCGGATTCTAAAGGGGCATAATTTTATGCCTCTTTTATCATAATAGGGTTGTGTGAGCATAAATATTTGTGCTTTGCAGGGAGGTGACCCCGATAATGTCTGAAAATAAAAATTTAAAAGAAAATAACAGCATTGATGAGCTGAAAGAAAATGATGTTGAAATGACATCCGATACAGATGAAAATTTTATGGATGAGGATATAGAAGATTCCATTCGTGTTATGGATGCATCAATGACGGATATGCCTGTGATTCCTTTAAGAGGAATTACCGTCTTTCCGGCGATGTTGCTTCATTTTGATATAGGCAGAGAAAAGTCAATAAGCGCATTGGAAAATGCAATGATGAATGACCAGATGGTATTTTTGGTGACTCAACGTCAAGCTGAAACGGATCTTCCTACAGTGGACGATTTATTCAAGGTGGGGACCGTGGCTCGCATTAAACAGATGCTGAGACTTCCGGGAAATGCCATAAGAGTTCTTGTAGAAGGGATAAGCAGAGGCTCTATTATCAGAATGATACATGAGGTTCCATATTTCAGAGCGGAAATAGAAATTATTTCCGAATATGAAAGTGAAATAGACAGTATAAAATCTACAGCTTTGATGAGAGCCGTGCTTGCGCAGTTTGCAGAATATTTGGACACATCTCAGAAAATTTCCAGAGAAATATATCCGAGCGTCGAAGCTATAGAAACTCCGGGCAGACTTGCTGATATAATAACCTCAAATCTTGAAGTGACAACTGAGGATAAACAGTCGGTTCTGGATCTTATAGATCCTGTAGTGAGATTGGAAAAAGTCAGTTCCATGCTCACTCGTGAAAATGAGATCATGAAGGTTGAAAATGAGATTTCTCAAAAGGTGAAGCAAAAGCTTTCAGAAAATCAAAAGGAATATTATCTGAGAGAGCAGATAAAGACAATACAAAAAGAATTGGGGCAGGATGAATCAACGGAGGAGCTTGTTCAGAAGTGGCTGAATCAGTTGGAAGAGTTGAAGCTGGATGAAAAAACTCACGAAAAGGTTGAGCGTGAAATAAAGAAAATGCTCAGAATTTCGTCATCTTCTCCTGATGCTTCCGTACAAAGAAATTATATTGAATGCATATTGGAGCTGCCGTGGAATAAATCTTCACGAAGTAAAATAGATTTGAAAAAGGCGAAGAAAATCTTGGATGAAGACCATTACGGTTTGGAAAAGGTAAAGGACAGAATTATAGAATATCTTGCAGTGATGAGTCTTTCAAAGAATTTTAAAGGACCGATAATCTGCCTTGTAGGACCTCCGGGAGTAGGAAAAACCTCCATTGCGAGATCCGTCGCCCGTTCGCTCAATCGCAAATTTGTGAGAATGTCTCTCGGCGGTGTCAGAGATGAAGCGGAGATAAGAGGACACAGAAGAACATATGTAGGAGCTATTCCGGGCAGAATTATTACATCCGTTCGGGATGCGGGTGTTAACAACCCGGTATTCCTGTTTGACGAAATAGATAAAATAGGTGCCGACTACAGAGGAGATCCGGCATCTGCGCTGCTTGAGGTTCTGGATCCTGAACAGAACAAGGATTTCAAGGATCATTACCTTGACGTACCTTTTGATTTGTCGAAAGTGTTGTTTCTTACCACCGCTAACACTACAGATACGATACCTCGTCCTCTGCTTGACAGAATGGAGGTTATTCGACTTTCCAGCTACACCGAAGAAGAAAAGGTCAAGATCGTTCAGCAGCATCTTCTGACGAAGCAAATGAAAGAGAACGGCTTGAAGGACGGGCAAATAAGTATCTCAGAAAATGTAATTCACGATATTGTTAATTATTACACCCGTGAGTCGGGGGTCAGAAATCTTGAGCGTGAGATTGGAACTTTGTGCCGCAAGGTTGCCACAAAAGTGGTTGAAGGCGGAGACAAGGCAAAAAATAAGAAATTCCGTATAACTGCAGGAAATTTGAAATCATATCTCGGAAAGCACAAAGCATCTTACGATATAATCGAAGGCGAAAACGAAACAGGTGTAGTTACGGGTCTTGCATGGACTGCGGTAGGCGGAGATACGCTTTCCATAGAAACTGTTGTTATGGACGGCTCAGGACATCTGGTGCTTACAGGTCAGATGGGTGATGTGATGCAGGAATCCGCAAAAGCAGGCTTGAGTGTAATACGTGCACGCAGAAGCGAATTTGACATTCCGGAGAATTTCTATAAAGAAAAGGATATCCATATACATATTCCTGAGGGCGCAACGCCTAAGGACGGGCCGTCTGCAGGTGTTACAATGTGTACCTCGATGCTGTCGGCTTTGACCGGAATACCGGTGCGCAAGGATTTGGCGATGACGGGAGAAATCACACTCAGAGGCAATGTTCTTCCGGTGGGAGGAATCAAGGAAAAGGTTATAGCAGCTCACAGAGCCGGCGTTAAGAGAGTTCTTCTTCCTGAAAAGAATATGGAGGATCTCGATGAATTGCCTGCAAACGTCAGAAACAGCCTGAGCTTCAAAGGTATAAAAGACATAGATCAAGTGTTTGAGGAAGCTCTGGTAAAGGATAAATCGGTTACGGACAGCAAAACATCGTCGAAAAAAACTGCATCAAAGAAGAAGTAACAGCATTTTAGCGAAGGAAATACAATCATGAAAATTTTGAAAGCGGAGCTTACAGCGGTAGCGGTAAAAAACAGTCAGTATCCGCCTGAAGATAGACCTGAAATAGCATTTGCAGGTCGTTCAAATGTGGGAAAATCATCTCTGCTCAATATGCTTGTTAACCGAAAGCAGCTGGCAAGGGTCAGCGGTTCGCCGGGAAAAACGCAGACTGTAAATTTTTATGATATAAATGACACCTTCAGAATAGTGGATCTCCCCGGTTACGGCTATGCCAAGGTTTCAAAATCAAAGAGCAGTGAATGGGGCCCTATGATAGAAAACTATCTTATAAACAGGAAAAATCTGCGGAGGGTGATACAGCTTGTAGATGTCAGACATGCACCCTCCGCTCAGGATATTCAGATGTATGACTTCCTTAAATACTACGGTCTTGACGGAACCGTAGTTGCGACAAAGTCCGATAAGCTGTCAAAAAACGAGGTAGGCAGAAATCTTCGCATGATAAAAGAAAAGCTGGATATGACGCCCGGAGGGATTATCATACCGATATCATCTTTAAAAAAGACGGGAGGAGAACTCCTTTTGGAGCATATAGACGACTTGATTGATGCAGAGGAAAGAAATTGATATTTCCGGCACCCATATATTAGGAGGTGACTGCAAGTGCAATTTATTTCTATGGCAGTTCTTATTAAACGAATAAAAGCTTTAAAAGCTTTTCTGTTTGATAAATCAGTGTCAAAATTAAAGAAAGTTGTTGTAATATTTGGTATAATATATTTGTTTTCACCGATAGATCTGATACCGGCGCCTATATTGGGATTTTCGGTTATAGATGACTTGGTGCTTTGGGGATTTATACTTTCGTGGCTCGGCAAGGAATTGGATCAGTATTGGATGGAGTCGGATTCCGAAGCCGCTGATGCGGAAATAAGAAAAAATCTTAAAGGTAAGAAAATTTTTGAAGCAAGCGCAAAAGAAGCGGATGACGTGGAAGGAGATTCAGGTGTCGGATAAACCGGAATATAAAGTCGGAGAGATTGTTCTCTCAAAGGAGCAAATAAAAGAACGTGTTGCCGAGCTTGGCAGGAAAATTTCCGAGGACTACGCCGGAGAGCCTATATTTGCAGTGGGTATACTTAAAGGGGCTTTCGTATTTATGGCGGATCTTATACGGGAGATAGATGCGGATTTGGAGCTGGACTTCATGATTGTTTCCAGTTACGGAAATTCCACAGAATCTTCGGGTACGGTAAAGATAGAAAAGGATTTGGACAGTTCTCCGTCAGGTAAAAATATACTCATAGTAGAAGATATTATTGATACGGGAAATACCTTGAAGTATTTGAAAGAGCATTATTTTGCAAACAAAAATGCAAAATCCGTAAAAATCGTAACCTTGTTGAGTAAACCGTCAAGGCGAACTGCCGATATTGAGCCTGATTATATAGGCTTTGAAATAGAAGATAAGTTTATCATCGGGTGCGGTCTGGATTATGCTGAAAAATATCGTCAGCTGTCTGATATAAAGCACTTGATTGAGGATAAATAAATTTAAATTACCAAGGAGGAATCGGATATGGGCTATAAAGTACCTGCAGGGATATCAAACAAACACATACACCTTGCTAAAGAGGATTTTGAAGTTTTATTCGGAAAGGGCAAGGAACTGACCTTTTTTAAAGAACTTTCACAGCCGGGACAGTTTGCAGCTGAGGAAAAGGTTGATGTAGTAGGACCTACGGGAGCCGTTCTCAAAAGTGTTAGAATACTCGGACCTTTCAGAAATCAGACTCAGATAGAGCTGGCAAGAACCGACTGTTTTGCAGCAGGACTTCCTCTCGTTCTCAGAGATTCGGGAGATTTGGCGGGAACTCCCGGATGTAAGCTGGTAGGACCTGAAGGAGAGCTTGAACTCGATGAAGGTGTAATCGTAGCAAGAAGACATATACATCTGTCTCCTGAACAGGCTGAGGAAGCAGGAGTAAAAGACGGAGATATGGTAAGTGTAAAATTTGAAGGTGAGAGAAGTCTTATTTTCAATGAGGTTCTTATAAGGTCGGGAAAGACTCACTATCGTGATTTCCATATGGATACCGATGAGGCGAATGCAGCATCGTTATCAAACGGTCAGGAAGGCGAAATATTAAAGTAGTTTATTGAAAGCGGAAAAGGATTAAAATGGAAGAGCTTAGCAGAATAATAGAATATACAAATGTCAAAGGAACAGCAAGTACGGGCGATATCAGGAGTCTATGTAAGCAGGCCGTTATAAATAAGTATAGAGCGGTTTGTGTAAATTCCGGATTTATACATATTTGCTATGAAGAGCTTAGAAACAATCCTGAAATCCTTATCGTAACAACAGCGGGATTTCCTCTCGGATCAGGCTCCAGAAAAGCAAAGATATATGAAGGCATATTTGCGGCTGAGGAAGGCGCAAAGGAAATAGACTTTGTTATGAGTGTGGGTTTGCTTAAAGAGCGCAAGGATAAAGAGGTTCGTGATGAAATCAAAAATCTGGTTATGAATACCAGAGGCTTGGCTGATATAAAAGTTATCATCGAAGCTCCGATACTCACCGAAGAAGAAATTGCGAGAGCTTCCGCTATAGTTGCAGAGGCGGGAGCGGCTTTCGTCAAAACCGCTACAGGATTCAACGGTGATACGACTGTTGATATGGTAAAGCTTATAAGAAAAACCGTAGGAGCTCAGATAAAAATAAAGGCAGCGGGCGGAATCAGGGACTTGGATACGGTGAAGGCTATGCTGAATGCAGGTGCCGATACCATAGGGACAAGCACTCTTATAAAGTTTGATGAGTAAATTACCGGATTGGAACTTTAAAATTTTTATATAACGGAAATGATCTTTGCTGCCGTATGAGATTTAAAAATATTCGTAAAGCAGTTCAATATGAGATTTATATTATTAAATAAGGCTCAGCAGGATATAAGAGCCGGAAATTAATCGCGGATTCATTCAAACAACAATGGTTTCAGCGATTTGTCATAAAAGACGAAAAATGCTGCCGCATATGCGGCAGCATTTTTCGATTCTAAATTTCATTTTAATGTGAATAAAGAAGATTTAACAGCTTCTAAGCATACGAATTATAAAAAATTCGTATTTTTATCCATATAGAATTAATCCTCGGTGTGATCCTTAAGTTCCGAAAGACAGCTTGCACAGATATTTTTACCGTGTATAGAGTGAATATCTTTGCCGTTGCCGCAGAAGATGCATGTCGGTTCATACTTTTTAAGCATGATGTAATCGTTGTCTACGAAAATTTCTATAGGATCCTGAAAACTGATATTAAGTGTACGCCTCAGTTCAATAGGAAGCACTATGCGACCCAACTGATCGACCTTTCTTACAATTCCTGTTGCTTTCATTATGAAATCCTCACTTTTTATAAATAACGGCAGTAACGTATAAAACAAAACGTTTTCACTTGAGGTAGATTTTAACATAATATAACAAGTGAATCAAGTTTTATTTGGCAAACAGCCTTTTGAGAGCTGCTATCGCATTGATTAAATTTACTATGGCTGCAAAAGATTTTCGATTATTACGTATAAGCTCAGCCAAATCCTCAGAAGTTTCCGAAACTGCAGCAATGGTATCTTCGACTCCTATCGCGGCATTTGAAACCAATCCCGTAATCTGCTGTGTATCCTCCAAAATGGATTGCATAGCTTTAAGGGAAGGAATGACAGCCTTGATTGCACGAATCATATATATTAAAAGTATGATTGCACAGATGCCCAAAACAAGCAGTATGGCATCGCTTAGAGTGATGGGAGTGTTCATAAAGATCTACCCTCCTGTACGTTGCTTTTTCCACATATTTCTATTAAAACATATCGGCATGTAAATTTCAATTATTTTATCATTACATATATATAAATTTTAAAATAAGGACAGGCTGTGTATGTTTAGAACCATATAATTGATTTTAAATTGAAAAAGAAAAACGACGTCGGTACATTCTTTTAAAGGTAAAGTAAAGAAATAATAATTGTAATCATATATATTGTATAGTAATATAATAGTATATTAAGACAGAAGAAAATGGTAAAATAATATAAATATTTAATATTATAGTATTTTGATTTATAGAAACGAGGTTGTAGAGCTGCATGATGACAGAATTGAAATTGAAAGAAGAAGCCGCATCGGTGGTTCATCATAATGAAGCGGAGCAGCTGCTGACAGTTGAGCGGAAAGAATTTATCGCAGGACGTAGCTATGAAACGTTGGCACATTGGCATGAGGATATAGAGCTGATAAGGATAAAGAGCGGAGAAATGTACTGTCATGTAAACGGACAGGATTTTATCCTGCGAGCGGGAGATGTATTTTTTATAAATAAAAAGCAGATGCATCGAACATATCCGGCAAATCACAGAAGTTGTAAATATACGGTTTTGCTCATAAATCCGAAAGTAATTTCCAGAGAGCATAAGCTTTATGAAAGCTATATAAATGATATGCTGTCCGATGACGGCTTCAGACAGAGGCTTTTTTTCGGAGATGCCGGAATCAATGATATATGCAGTCTTTCGGATGAATTGGAAATGCTGGAAATCGATCGTCCGCCTGCATGGGAGTTTGAGCTTATAGCTTGCATATTCAGACTTTTCGGCAGACTTTATATTGAGTACGGTTCGGAATCGTTTAACAATATTGTCTATATTGATCCTGATGTAGCCGTTCAGCGAAGAATGGTTCAATATATATATGATAATTTCAATGAAAGAATTTCTCTTGATGATATAGCTGCTTCGGGAGGGGTCGGCAGGAGCAAGTGCTGTAAGATATTTAAGCAGTATCTCAGGCAGTCTCCCGTTGATTTTCTAAATCTGTACCGTTTGGAGGTAAGCTGCAGACTTTTGGAGGATACGAGAGAGAGTATTTCGACCGTAGCTAAATCATGCGGATTTGCTCAGCAGAGCTATTACAACAAACTTTTTTTGAGGCATTATGACTGCACTCCGGGCGAATACAGGAATTTAAGGATAAAATAAGAGAAAGCTAACTTTTTTAAGCCAACTAAAACCATGTATACTTGACATAGCTTAAAGACTATGTTAGATTAAGCGTATCAATGAAATGTTTTTGCATTTGCACATCCATAAAGGATGCCCAAAGCTGAAATATTGGAACTACAAAGATGGATGCGACAGGAGGTTACGAATGAGCAGCGGAGTTGTAAGCTGGTTCAGTGCGCAGAAGGGATACGGATTTATCCATGACAATGAATCAGATAACGATATATTCGTTCATTTTTCAGCTATCTCAAAGGATGGATTTAAGACTTTAAACGAAGGGGATAAGGTTACTTACGATATAGAACCCGATCCTAACAACGGATCTAAGCAGAGAGCTATTAATGTAAATGTACAGGAGTAATTCTGTAAGATATAACGACATCGTGAACCTGCCCTTAGGGGGCAGGTTTTTTATATGAACCCGATATTGCAGTAATGATATTATGTTATAATAAATTAAAGCGCAGGTATAATAGCTTTTGTCCGATTTTGCGGATTGAAATATGGTTATTGATTTTTTTTAATATATGTAACAGCAGCTTTTATGAACTCGATTTATCGGAAATTTTGAATATCTGTTTTGAGGTACTCAGATTTTAAAAGAGAATAGTAAAGCTGTTTTCAGGAGGAAGCGGAAATGGAGTATAAAAATATTTATGCACAGCTTTTGGAAAAAATTGCCGAGGGAGAAGGTGTATCCATCAATACGATGATAAGAGGAGATGAAGGCGATATTGCAACCGGAATGGAAAGGCACTTGGATAAGGTTACAGAATTTGTAGATGCAAAGGGCTTTAAGCAGGTGGCTGCCACAGGTATGAAGTCGGGTGACGATTTTGCAGTTTCCGAACCCGTACTTCCGAGAGAGCGTCTTATCGTTTTGGGTGCAGGACATATAGCACTTCCCGTGTGTGAATTTGCGGCGAAATCGGGTTTTGACGTGTATGTGTGTGATGACAGACCTGCATTTGCAAATACGGACAGATTTCCATGGGTAAAGGAAGTTCTTTGCGACTCGTTTGAAAACAATATAAAAAAGCTCAATATAACTCCGTATGATTACGTTGTGATAATCACCAGAGGACATGTTCATGATGCGGATTGTCTGAGAGCGATACTTCCCGGAAAACAGCCTACATATTTAGGACTTATAGGCTCACGCCGCAGGGTAAAAGGATTGTTGGAAATGCTTGCAGGCGAAGGCTACAATACCGATTATATAGAACGTATATCAACGCCTATAGGATTGTCTATCGGGGCAGTCACACCCGCAGAAATTGCAGTTTCCATATTAGCTGAAATTATAGCCTTTAAGCGTCTGCCTGAAAAAAATTCGGACGGAAGCAGATATGTAAATGCTTCGGATCTCGATATGGACATGATAGAATATCTGGCGGAAAATCATGAGCCTAAGGCCATAGTTACTGTAATACAGGCAAAGGGATCAACTCCGAGAGGAACAGGTGCAAAGATGGCGGTAAGTCCCGCAGGTAAGGTTACGGGAAGCATAGGCGGCGGATGCAGTGAGGGAGCCGTAATCAGGGATGCCATAGATATAATCGGAACGGGAAGATATAAGAGAGTATTTATAGATATGACAGGTGAGGTTGCAGAATCCGAGGGAATGGTTTGCGGAGGCATCATGTATGCGCTTATAGAGGACGGAACTGAAAGGTGATAAATTATGAGGGACTTCATATATGCCGATAATGCAGCAACAACCCGCATTTCGGACAGTGTGCTTGAAGCGATGCTGCCGTATCTCAAGGATGAGTACGGCAATGCGTCATCCGTATATTATATAGGAAGAAATTCACATCAGGCTGTCGAAACAGCAAGGAAACGTATAGCAAAATGCATCGGAGCTTCCGCTATGGAGATATATTTTACTTCAGGAGGCTCGGAATCCGATAATTGGGCGTTGAAGGGCACAATGAAAAAACTGTCGGATAAGGGGAAGAAGCATCTTATAACGACATCTATAGAGCATCATGCTGTGCTTCATTCGGCGCAGACCTTGGAAAAAGAAGGCTTTGAAGTAACATATTTACCGGTCGATGAATACGGCACGGTCAGTACCGATGATTTAAAAGCCTCGATAAGACCCGATACGGCAATGGTTTCGGTGATGTATGCGAACAATGAGGTGGGAACGATTCAGCCTATAGCGGAAATCGGAAAAATTTGCAGAGAATCAGGGGTTCTGTTTCATACCGATGCGGTTCAGGCTGTAGGAACTCTTCCTATAAATGTGGAGTCGGAAAATATAGACATGCTGTCGATGTCTGCACACAAATTCCACGGGCCTAAAGCTGTGGGAGCTTTTTATTGCAAGAGAAATTTATATCCCGAAAATCTGATTGACGGCGGAGCTCAGGAAAGAGGTCATCGTGCAGGAACTGAAAATCCGGCACTTATAGTGGGAATGGCACAGGCTTTGGAAGAAGCATGTGCGGATATGAAAGAGAAAAGCCGTAAAATATCGGCAATGAGAGACAGGCTCCAAGCAGGTATACTTGAGATAGACGGAGCAAAGCTTAACGGAAAGCCGGATGCCCGTCTGCCGGGGAATCTGAGTGTATCATTTGACGGATTGGACGGAGAATCACTGCTGTTCACATTGGATCTGAAAGGAGTGGCGGCTTCATCAGGTTCCGCTTGTTCGGCAGGTTCGGTAGATCCGAGCCATGTACTGCTGGCACTCGGACTGCCGTACAGTCAGGCGCACGGGTCGTTGAGATTGACACTCGGAAAATATAATACAGCTGATGAAATCGAAAAAATTATAGAAGTAGTAAAAGAAACTGTAGCTGAGCTTAGAGCTTAACGTAAAAAAGCAGCTGTGCTTTGTATATAACAACATCCACGGCTGCATATTTATATCTAAAATTTTTCTATATTTAAACTCATACGGGAAGTATCGTAAATTTTAAATATGAGGGGGCGGACTTTATGGAAAAGGAAAGTATTCAGGCAATACGAAGAATAAAGAAGCCGCTGTATAAAGTGATTTTCAGCCGCTTTTTTTTAGTTATTATATTCTTGATTATGCAGCTGTTTTTGCTGTTATGGCTCTTTTTGAAGGTTCATACTTATTACAGCAAATATATAGTACCTTATGAGCTTTGTGGACTTTTGATGGTAATCTGGATTATGAACAGCAGAACGAATCCTACATATAAGCTGTCTTGGTCGGTGCTGGTGGCATTTTTGCCGGTTATGGGAAGCATACTTTATATTTATGCAAATACGAGTATGAGCAGTTTTTTTTCAAAGCATCACCTCAATGAAACCATAGAGGAAACCAAACCGTATGCAGTAAGCTCGAAGCAGGTTAAGAAACTTATAGAGGCTCAGCCTCATGATATTATTAAGACTGCGAGATATCTTGAAAGATATTCCTTCCCGGCATACTCGGATACGAGAGTAAAATATTATCCGTTGGGAGATGCGGTTTTCGATGATATTATTGAAGCTCTGGAAAATGCAAAAAAATTTATATTTATAGAATTTTTTATAATAGAAGAAGGCTTCTTTTGGAACAGCGTGCTGGAGGTGCTGAAGCGAAAGCAGCGTGAAGGCGTTGAAATCAGAGTGATTTATGATGATTTGGGCTGTGCAACCACCTTGCCGAGATATTATTACAGGACTTTAAACAAAATGGGTATAAAGACCAAGGTGTTTGCCCGTGTTAAGCCTTTGTTTTCGATATATTATAACAACAGAGATCACAGAAAGATGATAATAACGGACGGTACAACGGTTTTCAGCGGAGGCTTTAATATTGCCGATGAATATTTGAATCTCATAGAACGCTTCGGACATTGGAAAGATATGGGGTTTAAGCTTGAAGGAAGTGCAGTGAGATCTTATACCATGATGTTTCTTCAAATGTGGAATTCCACAGAACATAGGCTTCGTCGTGATAAATATGTTCGGTACCTTGGAAACAATTCCGAGTCTCAGACTGAAACCGGAGCATTTGTGGTGCCGTATTCGGACGGGCCTCATAAAGCTGCAAATGTTGCGGAAAATGTTTATTTGGACGTGATAAACAGTGCGGACGAGCATGTATGGATAATGACACCGTATCTGATTCCGGATAATGAAATGCTCCATGCTCTTAAGCATGCCGCACAGAGCGGAGTGGACGTAAGAATTATTCTGCCCGGCATTCCGGATAAGAAAATTATAAATATACTTACTAAATCGTATTGTCCCGAGCTGATGCGAAACGGAGTGAGGATCTATGAGTATCGGGACGGATTTGTACACTCCAAGCTTATGGAGGCTGACAGAACCGTCGCTGTTGCAGGTACGATAAATATGGATTTCAGAAGTCTCGACCTGCATTATGAATGTGCAAGCTTGTTGTACAAGGATCCTTCAGTGCAGGACATATATGCGGATTTTCAGGAAACCTTTGAACTTTGTAAGGAGTTTACCGAAGCCGATTATAAGAAACAGGGGATTATATATGCCATGGCTGCTATGATATTGAGGCTGTTTGCGCCTATGCTGTAATGATAATTAAGTAAAAAAAATTTTTGGGAAATATCGGAATCTGCCGTTTCAGGATAAGCGAATCCTGACGACAGATTCTATTTTTTTATAGTTAGAAGTATTTAAGTATAAAAAAACACTATATTTTTTGCATTTTTTTAATAAAATTTGCACGAAAGTATTACTTTTTTAAAAAAGTATGGTATAATCGTCTCGTAAGCAAACAAGGTTGAAACAATTATATTAAAAGTATAAACCTTGATATATATTAATAATTAAAATAATGGAGGTAAATTATGGCTAAGTTTGTATGTCAGGTATGCGGTTATGTTCATGAAGGAGATCAGGCTCCTGAAAAGTGCCCTCAGTGCAATGCACCGGCAAGCAAGTTCACCGAACAGTCAGGTGAAATGAGTTGGGCTGCAGAGCATGTGGTAGGTGTTGCTCAGGGTTCAAGTGAAGATATCATGGAAGATTTGAGAGCAAATTTCACAGGCGAATGCACAGAGGTAGGTATGTATCTTGCAATGTCGAGAGTTGCTCACAGAGAGGGGTATCCTGAAATTGGACTTTACTGGGAAAAGGCTGCTCTTGAAGAAGCTGAGCATGCTGCAAAATTTGCAGAGCTTCTCGGAGAAGTTCTTACGGACAGCACAAAGAAGAATCTCGAAATGAGAGTGGAGGCTGAAAACGGCGCTACAGCAGGAAAATTCGACCTTGCAAAGAGGGCTAAGGAAGCAGGTCTCGACGCTATTCACGATACGGTTCATGAAATGGCACGTGACGAAGCACGCCACGGTAAGGCATTCCAGGGACTCTTGGAAAGATATTTCGGATAATTAAAAAACAGTTTGTAATCGACATTTTTGAACCGGTCTCCAAAAGTTGAAGCGAAGTTTAACCTGAGGAGGTCGGTTCATTTTTCAGAGAAGCGGGTTTTATATACTCACTTCTCTTTTTTCTTGCCGTCTGAAAATGAATGTGCTATAATTATTTTAAAGAACAGATGTTCTGATACAGCTTCGTATGATAGAATAGTTGTAAACAGCGTTACTTAGAGAGAGGTTTATAAAAATCGGCGGTTATTATCTGATTTGAGGATTCTTTTTAATAATCGACATCATTCAGGCAAAGAGGGTAGTTATGAAATTTTTGCATTTATCTGATTTTCATCTTGGAAAAAAGTTGAACGGATTCTCGATGCTTCGGGACCAGGAGCATATTTTAAAAGAAGTTATTAAAATAATCGATGAAGAAAAACCGGAAGCAGTGCTTATTGCAGGAGATATCTATGATAAACCGGTTCCGCCGGCTGAAGCGGTAAGCCTGTTGGACAACTTTTTGTATGAACTGGCTTCCCGCATGCTCCGAGTATTTATTATAAGCGGAAATCACGATTCCGCAGAACGGCTGTTTTTCGGTGCAAGGCTGATGAACGGCGGCGGAGTTTATATAGCTCCTGCATATAACGGAACGGTTGAGCCTGTGGTTTTGAACGATGCCTTCGGAGAACTTGCAATTTATATGCTCCCGTTTATAAAGCCTGTAAATGTCAGACGATATTATGAGGATGAAAATATAGAAAGCTATGATGATGCGGTCCGCAAGGTTGTGGAGCATATGAATATAGATAAATCAAAGAGAAATATTTTGCTTTCACATCAATTTGTAACCGGAGCGCTCAGATCGGATTCGGAGGAAATTCATGTCGGAGGAAGTGACAATATATCCTCGGAGATATATGCTCCCTTTGATTATGCGGCGCTCGGGCATATTCATCGTGCACAGCATGTCGGGAAGGAGCATATCAGATATTGCGGAACCCCTTTGAAATATTCCTTTTCGGAAATAAATCATATAAAATCCGCAAGCTTGGTGGAGCTTAGGGAAAAAGGGCGGATTCAAATACGGGAGAGAGAGCTTTTACCCCTTCATGATATGAGGGAACTTAAAGGAAGCTATATGGAGTTGACAGCTCGAGGCTTTTATAAAGACTTCAATACCGAAGACTATTTCAGAATTATACTGACAGATGAAGAGGATGTTCCGGATGCGGTAGGAAGATTGAGAACCGTATATCCCAATCTTATGCAGATTGATTACGACAACAGCCGTACTCGTCGGGAACAAAGCATAGAGGATATCGACAGAGCGGAGAATCTTTCGCCCATGGAGTTGTTTGAGCAGTTTTTTGAAAAGCAGAACAACAGAAAAATGAGTGAGGAACAGGTTTTATATATGGAAAATCTCATAAGCAAGGTATGGGAGGAGGAAAGATGAGACCGCTAAAGCTTACTATGTCGGCATTCGGTCCGTACGCAGGTAAAACGGAGGTGGATTTTACGTTGCTGGGGCGGAGCGGAGTATATCTTATCACAGGGGATACGGGAGCCGGAAAGACTACAATATTTGATGCAATTGCATACGCTCTTTATGGAGAAGCCAGCGGTGATACAAGAACTCCCGCAATGTTCAGATCAAAATATGCGGATGCGGAAACAGCCACTTTTGTAGAATTCGATTTTGAATACAGAGGACAGATTTATACCGTTCACAGAAATCCCGAATATAGCAGAGCTAAGCTTAGAGGAGACGGATTTACGACAAAGGCTGCGGATGCATTTCTTATACTTCCCGACGGAAGCAGTATTTCCAAAATTAAGGAAGTAAATTCTAAAATTTATGATGTAATGGGAATAGACAGAAATCAATTTACGCAGATAGCCATGTTGGCGCAGGGAGATTTTCTGAAACTTTTGTTGGCATCCACGGATGAGAGGAAAAAAATATTCAGACAGCTTTTTCATACGGAGAAATTTGATAAGGTACAGGAGGAACTGAAGCGGAGTGTAAAAATTGCCCGTGAGGATTACGATTCCGTAAGAAGCCGATTGAATCACCATATAGAGGGGGTATACCGTCCCGAGGGTTCTCCTTATTTTGAAGCTCTTGCATCAATGACCGACGAAGATTTTGATTTACCTGAAATTATGAAATTGATTAAAAAAATTTTGGAGAGTGACGTCGCAAAATTAAAATCCGAGGAAGCGGCAGGACATAATATAGATTTAAAAATAGCCGAAATGAATCAGATGATAGGGAAAGCTGAAAGCATATATTCCAATATAAGTCTGATGAACAGTTCACAAGCGGAGTACGAACAAAAAAAGCCGCAGCTTGCTGAAATCGAACTCTCTTATGAGCTTTTAAAAAAATCGGAGCCGGAACAGAAGCAGCGCACGGAAAGGCTTGCAGGTATAAGGCGAAGTTTTAAGGAATATGATGATTTGCACAAACAGCTTGAAGCTTTTAAAATTGAAGAAGAAGCTTTGAATTCTTTGCATAAGAATGAAAGCATTAAAAAGCGTAAGCTTATTGAAATACAGAGCAGTATCGAAAATCTGAAAAAAGAGATAGCGGAGCTTAAAAATGTCGGAGAAGCTTTGATACGGAGTCAAGCTTTGTCGACGGAAAAAGAGAATGTCGGAAAACGTATAGCGGAGCTTGAAAAAGCTTTTGTAGATTATCGGGGACTTCAAAATTTGTATGCGGATGCAGTGAGGGAATATAAGAAGGTCTCGGAAAAAGCGAAGCTTACGGATGCGGATTATAAATCCAAGGAAAGAGCTTTTCTTGATGCGCAGGCAGGGCTTATTGCAGAAAGCTTGGAAATAGGAAAACCCTGCCCCGTGTGCGGTTCGAGGGAGCATCCTTCTCCTGCCGTTAAACGGATTTCTGCACCGTCCGAAGCCGAGTTGGATGATGCCCGCAGGATTGCCGAGGAGGACAGAAGCCTGCTCGAGCTGAGAAGCGCTGAAGCCGGTGAGCTTAGGGGCAGAGGTCGGAGTGCAAGGTCGTTTGTTGAAGAACTGACGGCTGAGCTTTTGGGAGCCGTCAGCTTGGAGGATGCGGAGGCGCAGCTGAAGGTCAAAAAGTCGGAGCTCGAAGCTGAAATCCGTGATATCGGGGCTTTGTGCTCCGACTTGCAGAAGAAGCTGCTGCGCCGGGATGAAGCTGTTAAACAGCTTGAAGACGATGAGCTTTTATGCGAAACTGTGAAGTCGGAGCTGGCGGCGCTTTCTGAAACTGCAGCTGCTGCCGAAGCCTCATTAAAAACTAAGCGGGATAACATAGAGCTCAGAAAGAAAGCTTTAGAATTTAAAAGCAGGAGCGATGCGGAGGCTGCAGCGGAAAAGCTGTTATCGGAAATAGAACTTTATGACAGTAATCTTGAAGCAAACGAATCGCTGCGCAGGAGAGTCAAGGAGGAACTTTCCAAATTGGAAGGAAGTATTGCAGCGCTTAAAGCCAATCTTCGCTCGGTGGAACCTCCCGATCTCGATAATTTGAAATTTAAACTGGCAGCTCTTGTAGCTGAGAAAAATTCAATATCGGAGAAAATAAAACAATACGGTTCGAGAATTGACAATAATTCCACCGCCTTGGAAAATATAGATAAAGCGATGTCGGATTTGGAAAACTCGGAAAAAAGATATGTAATGCTGAAAGCTCTTTCAGATACCGCATCCGGAAATGTCGGAGGTAAGGAAAAAATTATGCTGGAAACCTTTGTTCAAATGTCTTTCTTCGACAGAATTTTGAAAAAAGCCAATACTCGCTTTATGATAATGTCCAACGGGCAATATGAGCTTATACGCAGAAAGGGCTCGGATAATCTTAGAAGCCGGAGCGGATTGGATCTTGATGTTATAGATCATTACAACGGCAGCATCAGAGATGTAAGAACTCTTTCAGGAGGAGAGGCGTTTAAAGCATCGCTATCCTTGGCTCTCGGTCTGTCCGATGAAGTTCAATCCTCAGCAGGAGGTGTAAAATTGGATACAATGTATGTAGATGAAGGCTTCGGCTCTCTTGATGAAGAATCCTTGCGTCAGGCTATGAGAGCTTTAGCGGATTTGAGCAAAGGTTCCCGTACTGTAGGGATTATTTCACATGTAGCGGAGCTCAGAGAGAGTATAGAGCGAAAAATTATTGTCACTAAGTCAAAGTTCGGAGGTAGTGATATTAAGATTGAAGTATAAATTATTGAAACAAAAATTCCTGAAGCGTAATAATGATGTTCTTTTTACGGTACAAAAATATATACCAAATTTGTTTACTATCTAAAAAGCTTTGAATTTATGGTGAAAGAAAATAATTTACATAAATAAAATTGTTAAACATATTATTTGTTGTGATATTGACCAACAGGTATCTATATGGTATATTATTAACGTAACAAATATTGATATGAAGACATATGTTATGATGTCTAAATCACAAACTCGGTATATGCCGAGTATGCTTTGTTATTAGTATGTTTTTAAGTGATTAAATTAATCAATGAAATGAAAGGAGTACTTAGTTATGAAACCATATCCTTGGTGGACCCCGGAACATATTGAATTCCAGAAAAAATTAGGCGAATTTTTAGACAATTATGTTGAAAGAGAAGCTAAGACAAGATGGACTCGTGAATTCCCGTTCGACATCTATAAGGCAATAGGTGATGCAGGATTTACAGGTGCTGCTATAGGCAAGGAATACGGCGGACTCGGATTGGGCTGCACAGGTTCCGTTATCTTGGCAGATGAGCTTTGGACAAGATTCCCGGGTATCGGAAGAATCGTTGTAGGTAACATGAACGGCGGTCTCATGCAGCTCGTTGAATATGGTACGGAAGAGCAGAAGAAGAGATTACTCCCTGATATAGTTAAGGGTGAAACAGGTGCCGTAGCAATTACGGAAACTACTGCAGGTACTGATGCTGCCGGTATGACAGTTAAAGCTACTAAGGAAGGCGAATACTATGTACTGAACGGTAAAAAGCGTTACATAGTAGGAGCAGGTGTTGCAGACAGATATTTCATCTATGCCGTAACTGATGATTCCCCTGAAGCTCACAAGAAGCACAAGCACCTCACGGCATTCCTGCTTAAGAAGGGTACTCCGGGCTTCACCTGCGAAAAGATTAATGAAATCCTCGGATTTGAAAACGTTCAGAACGGTTCTTTGGATCTTAAGGATGTTAAAATTCACGAAATGGACAGAATCGGTGAGGAAGGCGACGGCTGGAAGATTCTCATGGGCGGTTTGAACTTTGAAAGAACAAACATCGCCGGAACTATGGTAGGTCTCCACCGCGGACTTCTCCGTTATGTAATAGACTATCCTTCCAGAAGAGTTCAGTTCGGTAAGCCGACTATAGATATTCCTGCTGTTCAGGATAAGATTGCGAACATCGTTATGAGAACTAAGATTCTCAGAGACAGTGTATATGCTACCGCTTGCAGATTTGACAACGGCGAAGATATCACTATCGATGCATCTGCAGTTAAGGGCTTGGCTGCTGAATTGGCTTTACAGTCTGGAAATGATGCAACTCAGATTTTGGGAGGTGACGGTATTAACAGATTCTATCCGATCCAGAACCTGTTTGAGCTTGCTAAGGCTGATCACATTGCAGGCGGTACGGTAGAAGCTTGCAAACTGGTTGTGTTCAGAATGGCTGTTAAGAAGATGGGCGAAGACACTAAGATGCCTCGTCGTATTCTTGACCCTGAACTGCGTGTACCTGTTCCTACATTCAAGCCTGTTGAAAAGAAGGAAGCTTGCACACCTGAGAATCTGCTTAACCTCCTCGCTGAGAACTATCTGATCAATCCGGGTCTCCATATGACTCCGGCAGATATCGAAGTATATCTCGAAGGTGATGTTCAGGCAGCTATCAAGGCTCTCGTTGAAGCCGGCGATGCTCATATCGTTGCAAACAGAAAGACCGGCGAAGCTACTCTCGTAGCAGCTACTTATCCGGGACTCGAAAAGGCTAAGGATAAGGAATTCTATCGTTGGTTCCCTGACTATGTTGCTAATGATGACAGAAGACATTTCTAATTCAGATTTGTTTTATAAAATAGCTTAACAGTAAAAAATATTTCATAGTAAAAAATATTATCACCCTGCCGAAAGCGGCAGGGTGATTTGCTGTATAATTGTAGGTATTTATTCGGGATATTATTTTAAGCTATATCGTTTTAAAATCTGTTATAAATATTCATGAAAACATATAAAAAACTATTTGCACTGATATTTAACATATATATTAATATATATTAATATTTATTAATTTCTATTGTGCATATGGCGCAGCAATGTTTATATATATGTGCGGATAAGAACATATCTGTAAAAAAGGAACTGATAGAATATGATAAGTATATGACAAATTTTCAGCAGACAGGTATCTGTGAAGGTTGTTTAAAGCATTTATATTCCGTGGGTTTCAAGAATAATACGCCACGTGAGAGCTTGCCATGTCATGTAATGACGAGTTTTTGCATGGTGATTTTTGTTTTATGGACAAGTTATAGTTATATAAAAATTGTTCGTTATCTATGAAAGGAGTTTTTGAATGAAATTAAAATTACGCAAAGCTTTAGCTGCCGTACTTTCTTTATGTATGGTAGCGTTACTTATGCCTGCAACGGCATTTGCAGAAGGGGATCAGTCAAGCATGACTATCTCATTGTCAGGAAGTCATGATTGGGACCACGAAATCCCTATAAGGATTTCGGAGTTAAAGGATGCTGAAAATGCAACTCCGACAGACCCTACTGAAGTAAAAATTAATTATTCAATCAAAGAAAATAGAGAAGGCGCAGTAGAAAAGGCTCTTTCAGCAGATGTAAATATGGAATTTGACTCAGAAGGAGTATTTACAATTCCTAAAGGTACATTTGAAAAAGCGGGCGCATATACATTAAATGTAAAAAGCATGTCATATAAGATCGGCAGCGAACCGTCAAAAACAATCAATCCTCAAGAGGGTAAGGCTAAAACAGTGATAACTCTTTCCAAGGTAAAGCTCACTCCGACGGTTAATATTACGAAGATTATAAAAAACTGGGATAATACAGATGAGATAAAGAATGAGCATGTAGCTGCTACAGTTACATATGATCCTTCAATTTCGGGAAATGCGGTAAGTCCTAAATACACAGGATCCTTTGACAATGCTGATATCGGTAATAATAAGAATGTAACTCTCAGAATTTCAGTAGAGGAAAATGATAAATATGAAATAGATCCTGCGCATCAAGATATAGCTAATGCCAAAGGAACTATACTTGCCAACAAAGATGCTTCTTTAAAAAGTTTTAAATGGGGTATAGGTGCGGATGATAGTGCGGCAATAACCGATATTTGGGATAAGCAGAAGGATTATACAGTTTATATTCCTTCTGATAAAACTATCAATGAAGCAGATAAAAAGCTCTTTGTAGCGGTTGAACCTGCAGAAAATAAAGGAATAACCGTAGCTGTGAAATCCACAGCGGATGCTGCAGAGGCAGGTGACTTTGCTGCAACCAAAAAGGCTGAAATCAAAGGCATAGGTGAAGATAACAATAAAACTTATACGGCATATATAACAGTAAAGGCTCAAGATGAAAGTGTAAATCCGGTTAAATATACAGTTAAATTTATACAGGTGAAAGCCGATGATGCATCTTTGGCAAAATTTGAATGTAAACATAATAATGCGGGAGGCTTGATCATAACGAATAAGCTCAGCTCTGTACCGGCTGATAAAGAAAATATTATAGTTTTGGAGGATGCTGCAGCGAATGCGGATGTAGAAGTAAACTTTGAGACTACAGATGAGAATGCTACAATAATAAAAGCAATTCCTAATACAATAGTTGCAGATCATAAGAGTGGAATCGTTAAGCTCACGGACGGCAAGGCTACTGCGAGTGTTACCGTACAGTCTGCAGATACACATATTAAAAAGACATATAATTTTGTGTTCAAAGTTAAAGAAAAAGCAGGGAGCTCTGAAGATAATCGTCATAAAGGGACTTCAAGCAGCGGTTCGGCAGCATCGTCAGTAACTACCGCACCTGAGCCTTCACAGACTTCGACACCTGCTCCTGCCGCAAATACTGTAGCAGGCTTCCACGATGTTACTACAGCTGACTGGTTTGCAGCACCTGTACAGTATGTTGTGGAAAAAGGACTTATGAACGGAACAGGCGCAGGCTTCGCTCCGAATGAAACTACTACTCGAGGTATGATCGCAGCTATCCTTTACAGGATGGACGGTTCTCCTGCAGTGGAAGGAGCATCCGGCTTTGCAGATATTCCGGCTGATCAGTGGTTCACGGCAGGCGTAACATACGGTGTAAAGAAAGGTATACTCAACGGTGTTTCCGATAAGGAATTTGCACCTAATGTAAATATCACTCGTGAGCAGATAGCTTTAATGTTCTATCGCTATGCGCAGACAAATAAGTATGATGTAAGTGCTCGTGGAGAACTTGCGACATTCAAGGACGCCGGAGGCGTAAGTAATTATGCAACGGAGGCTTTACAATGGTGTGTAGGTGCAGGTTTAATCAACGGCATGGACGGAAAGCTTAATCCGCAGGGATATACGACAAGAGCACAGGCGGCAGCTATTATGCAGCGTTTTATGACAACAGTGGCAAAGCCGGCAGTGCCTGATACAAAGAGCGATGTAGCTGAAACTGAAGTCAAAACCGATGCGGCAACTGCAACACCGTCAACTGCTCCTGCAGAACCTGAGAAAAAAGATGATCCGGATAAATAAAGTGCATATACGATGAATCTATAAAAATACGGTATTCATCGGATACAAGAAGACCGATCACGGTTCATATCACGGATCATAAAAATCAATTAAACAAAAAATAAAGCATCCTACCGAGTGGATAATATCGCTCGGTAGGATGCTTCGTTTTTACACGATCTATGGATTTTCCATATTCAATTTTAAGATACGCTTTGTGTAACGGTTGAGCTTGCAACACCGTCCGAAGGCATGAGCCTTGCCGTACAATTTAAAGTGGCACTTTCACCGCTGCCTGAAACATTGAAATCAAGTCTCAGGTAACCGGCTGAAGTTCCGTATGAATTGCAGAAATAGAAGCCGTTGGTTCTCACATAGACACTTCGGTTGTAGTTGCTGTCAACTCCTGTAAGCTTGATGTTCAGACCTGTAATACCCCCTCTGCCTAAAAGAGGTTTTACGGTGAAGGAACGGTTCAGTTCCGTTGTTCCGCCCATCAGATTGCGTGCGGACATCTTTTCAGGCATGATGTTCCATATCTGAGGATTTGTGATAATTGAAGACGTAAGCTTTTTGGATATATTGTCGGTATCCGTCTTGTAATATAAAGCTTTGTCAAAATTCACCTGTACATCTACAGCGCCTGTCAGTGTTCCGTTTCCTCCGTTTTTATTCGTCCATACGAGTGCTATATCTGTCAGTTTCGGAGCTGTTTTATCCGGAAGTATAAAGGAACCGTAATTTATATACTGAGGGTAGGTGCTTGTATTATATATGGAATTATCTACTACATTTGTTGCAAGTGCAAAGAAATAGTAGTCAGTGTCCTGTGTCAAACCGGTAACTGTGACCTTGGTTTCGTATAAGCCTGCAGGATTCGGAGATTGACTTGACAGATTTTTTCCGCTCGCTTCAAGCATCGTCATACCGCCGTTGGTGGATTTTGAAGTAGGGCTTGCGATTCATTAGGACTT
>JBQNCA010000015.1:0-38537 GCA_052169645.1 Anaerovoracaceae bacterium | reverse complement strand
ATGATATTGCATATAAAATAATTTTTGGCACAAAACATCTATTAGATGATATAATACATATGTGACGATATTTTTACGGTCACGACACATATGTTTATACTATTTTATATTCATTATCAGGAGAATCATAAAGTGGGAACAGTAGATGCAGGCATAATCGGGATAAAAGATCCGATCGCCATTTACAGAAATCTTAATCCGTCTCAGCTGTTGGAGGCGGCACTTCGCAGAGAAGAAGGCATATTGAGCAATACAGGTGCTTTGGTCGTAACAACGGGCAAATATACAGGCAGAAGCCCCGACGACAAGTACATTGTAGATACTCCCGCTGTTCATGACGATATAGCATGGGGTAAAGTAAATAAGCCTATAAGCAGAGAAAAGTTCGATGCGATCAAAGCAAAGGCGCTGGCATATATGAGCGGCAAGGAAGTATTTGTATTTGACGGGATGGCAGGTGCTGATCCTAAATTTACTAAAAAATTCCGAGTGATCAACGAATTGGCTTCACAGAATTTGTTTATACATCAGCTTTTGATCAGACCTACACAAGAAGAACTTGAAGCTTATGGAGAACCTGATTATACCTTGCTTTGCGCTCCGAATTTTAAATGCGATCCGGAAATTGACGGTACAAATTCGGAAGCGGCTATAATGATAGACTATGAAGCTCATTATATCGTTATAGTAGGCTCGGGATATGCAGGTGAAATGAAAAAGAGCATATTCTCAACTATGAATTACATAATGCCTAAGGAGTACAATATTCTTCCTATGCATTGCTCTGCAAATATGGATTTGGAAACCGGAGAGTCCGCAATTTTTTTCGGGCTGTCGGGTACGGGAAAAACAACCTTGTCAGCGGATGTAAACAGAAAGCTCATAGGCGATGACGAGCATGCATGGTCGGATCACGGAGTTTTCAATTTCGAGGGCGGATGCTATGCAAAATGCATAAATCTGGATCCCGAAGCCGAGCCTCAGATATATGGAGCTATAAGATTCGGATCGGTTTTGGAAAATGTTGTTATGGATCCTCAAACGAGAGAAGTCGATTATTTTGACGGTTCTCTGACGGAAAACACACGAGGCTGTTACCCCGTTAATTATATTGATAATGCGGCGATTCCCGGAGTTGGAGGGATTCCCAAGGTCGTAATATTTCTGACTGCGGATGCTTTCGGAGTTTTACCCCCTATTTCCAAGCTGAGCAAGGAAGCCGCCATGTATCATTTTGTCACAGGCTTTACAGCTAAGCTTGCCGGTACGGAGAGAGGTGTAAAAGAGCCTCAGCCGACGTTCTCTACGCTATTTGGAGAACCGTTTATGCCTATGAGGGCAAGCGTTTATGCAAAGATGCTCGGTGAAAGAATAGATAATCATGATACAAAGGTTTATCTTGTAAATACCGGTTGGTCCGGAGGTCCTTACGGGACGGGAAGCCGTATAAAGCTTCGCTACACAAGAGCCATGATTACAGCTGCACTTAACGGAAATATAGAATCTGTTGAATATAGACACAATGATATATTCAATCTCGAAGTTCCGCAGTCCTGCCCGGGTGTTCCGGATGAAATTATGAATCCTCGTAACACATGGGAAGATAAGGCTGCCTATGACAAAGCGGCAGTAAAGCTTGCAAAGATGTTTATAGATAATTTTGCTGAAAAATATCCCGACATGCCGGCTGAGATAATTGATGCCGGTCCGAAGCTATGATACGCCGGGCTGCGCATATCGCAGCAATTTTTGCAGCAGCCGGAGCGGTGCTCACAGGCATACTTTTTTGTCTGAGTGCAGTATATACCCGTAAGAGCAGTCAGCTTTAGATAAAAAATTGCCCGGAAGCTTTGCTTCCGGGTTTCTTAAATGATAATCTTGTTGCCGGGAGGTAAATATCATGTATAAATTAAGGGCTGAAAGCTCCTTTGACAGTGCACATTTTCTTTCAGGTTATGATGGAAAATGTAAAAATATTCATGGTCATAGATGGCGTGTAATCGTTGAGATACAAGGTTCATCGCTTATTGATGCCGGAAGTGAAAGGGGAATGCTTCTCGATTTCGGAGAGTTGAAAAAAGCTCTGAAAGAAGAAACGGAGTATTTTGATCATGCTTTAATATATGAATCCGAATCCCTGCGCAAGGAGACCGTAGATGCGTTGGCAGGTGAAGGAATGCGTTTGATTTGCGTCGATTACAGACCGACTGCCGAAAATATAGCGCAATATTTTTATCAAAAGCTCAAGTCCGAGGGATTCAGCCTAAAAGAAGTGACAGTTTATGAAACTCCCGGAAATTGTGCAGTTTACACGGAGGAAAATTTATAGATGGCTGATTACAGGGTGGCGGAGACATTTGTGAGTCTCAACGGAGAAGGATCGAGGTCAGGACAGCTTGCGTATTTTGTAAGATTGGCGGGTTGTAATTTAAATTGTTCGTTTTGCGATACTTCATGGGCAAACGATCCCGATGAAAAATTTAAACGTATGACGGAGCATGATATCTATGAAGGAATACGTCTGTCCGGGGTCACAAATGTAACGATTACAGGCGGAGAGCCTCTGCTGCACCCGGAAATATCGGTTTTATTGAAGCTGCTTCTGTCGGATGAACTTTTACATGTTGAGATAGAGACAAATGGAAGTATAAAGCTTGAACCTTTCATGGAATTGAAAGAATCGGGGCGCTTGAGCTTCACTGTAGACTATAAATTGCCGTCAAGCGGCATGGAAATAATGATGAGAGCGGCAAACTTCGAGCTTTTGAGTTCTGATGATGCGGTTAAGCTTGTAGCAGGCGAGCTTGATGACTTGGAGAGGGCAGTAACCGTTATAGATGCATATGACCTTACAAATCGATGTCATGTGCTGATCAGTCCGGTATATGGAAAAATTACTCCGCTTGAGATAGCAAATTTTATAAAGGAAAAGACTGTTAACGGAGTGAGACTGCAAATACAGCTTCATAAGCTGCTGTGGGGAGAGGATATACGTGGTGTTTAGAAGTTTTTGAATGGAGGAAACTATGGCAATAGATCAAGAAGCTATAAAAGTGCACATAAAGGCTATTCTTGAGGCGTTGGGTGACGATCCCGAACGTGAGGGTCTGGCGGATACTCCCGATCGTGTGGCAAGGATGTTTGCCGAGGTTTTTGAAGGGATGAATTATACAAATGCCGAAATTGCCGAGATGTTTGACAAAACTTTTGAAGAAGGTATGGAATTTGCGGAGTCGGACAATGATATTGTAATCGTAAGAGATATAGATATTTTCAGCCATTGCGAGCATCATCTCGCACTTATGTACGATATGAAGGTCACCGTGGCATATGTACCTTACGGCAAAGTGATAGGTCTCAGCAAGATAGCACGCATAGCGGATATGGTGTCCAAGCGTTTACAGGTACAGGAAAGAATAGGCTCGGATATAGCCGAGATAATACAGATTGTGACAGGCTCGCCCGATGTAGCTGTTCAGATAAGCGGCTGTCACAGCTGCATGACGGCTCGGGGTATAGGAAAAACAAATGCAAAGACATATACGGAGACATTGAGAGGAAGATTCAGAGATGAACCGTCTTTACAGATGAGATTGAAATAGAAAATTGGATTCGGTTAAGGAGGTCGATATTATGGAAGATGACAGAAAGGCTGAAGGCGGCATAACTCTGTTGGGAACCGACGGCGTCAAGTATCGTACGGAATACGCTCCGGAGCTGCTTGAGGTGTTTGAAAATAAACATCAGGATAATGATTACTTTGTAAAATTTAATTGTCCGGAATTTACCAGTCTTTGCCCTATCACGGGTCAGCCGGATTTTGCAACCGTTACAATATCCTATGTACCGGATGTAAAAATGGTGGAAAGCAAGTCTCTGAAGCTTTATCTTTTCAGCTTCAGAAACAGAGGAGATTTTCATGAGGATTGTGTAAATATAATAATGAAGGATTTGATAGCGCTTATGAATCCCAAGTACATAGAGGTTTGGGGTAAATTTTTGCCTCGAGGCGGTATTTCCATTGATCCGTATGCAAATTACGGAAGACCGGGAACGAGGTGGGAACAGGTTGCATGGGACAGGCTTGCCAATCACGATATGTATCCGGAAAAGGTTACAAACAGGTAAAACGGAGTGCTTTAAACGGATTTTGATATTAGAAAATCTATTGTGTGTTTTATATAAATCGGATTATAAAATTAAAAATCACAACTATGGACTTAGCTGTCTGTAGTTGTGATTTTTATTTTCTTTAATATCATTTATTCTTTATGCGTTGCCCTCCGGCATATATGAAAGCTCCCTGCGATATATGCGAATATAGAGGATTACGGAGCAGGCGAGAGAAAAGATTTCTGCAAACGGGAAAGAAATCCATATTCCGGATACACCCACGAAGCGTGAGAAAATCCACGCTGCCGGAAGCAGTACGATTATCTGTCTGAGCATGGTTACAATCAGGCTGTACATTCCGTATCCCAAAGCTTGAAAGAATGTGGCGAATGTTATACCTACAGCTGCGGGTACAAAGCACAGACTTAAAAGGCGCATAGCCATGATGCCCATGGACATCATATCTTCACTCGCATTGAACATCGACATCAGCAAATTTGGAAACAGCTGAAATATTATGAGCCCTATGAACATGATAACAGCCGTTGCTTTCAGAGTTAAATTGGTGGTGCTTACAAGGCGGTGCTTGTTTCCTGCACCGTAATTATATCCCATTACAGGCATGGCACCCTGAGTTACGCCGAATACCGGCATAAAAATAAAGGACTGAAGTCTGAAATATACGCCGAATACCGACACTGCGGTTACGGAAAATGATATCAACAGCATGTTCAGTATTATATTTACCAATGAAGGGATAGCCTGCATTACCATTCCCGGCAGAGCGACGATATAGATCTCTTTTATGGTACGCCATGAAAAACGGAAATTTCTGATAGTGACTTTTACCGGATGTTCCTTTAAAAAGAAAAAGCTGCATATAGTGATACATCCTACAGCCTGACCGATTACAGTTGCAATTGCGGCACCTGAAACTCCCAGTGCAGGGAAGCCGAACAGCCCGAAAATCATAATCGGATCAAGTATTATATTAACTATGCATCCTATCATGTTTGAAACCATCGGAAGCACCATATTTCCGGTTCCCTGCAGGGTTTTTTCACATGTGATCTGAGTGAAAAGAAAAATGGAGAAGCAAAGGTTTATAGTGCAGTAGGATGTTGCCATTTGTACAAGCTGAGCGTCGTCCGAATACCATCTGAAAAACGGAGCCGAAAGAAAGAATCCTATCAGGAGGAAGATTATCCAGTTGAATCCTATCAGCAAAAATCCGTGTGTTGTAGCGGCATTTGCATCGTCAAATCTTTTTTCTCCCAATCTTCTGGAAATCAGAGAGTTAAGCCCTATGCCGGTGCCTATTCCTACGGCGATAAGCAGAAGCTGCAGAGGAAATACCAGCGTTACCGCAGCAAGTGCGTCCTCGCTTATTTGAGCTACAAACAGGCTGTCTACAATATTGTAGACAGCCTGTAATGTCATAGAAATGACTGCTGGCAAAGACATTGAAAAAACAAGTTTACCTATGGGCATTACGCCCATTTTATTTTCTGTTAATCTATTTTCCATTTTATTAATATAAAACTCCAATCCGTTTAGATATTGTCGGAGTCTTTGGACTCATCCTCAGGTGTTTCAGTCGAAGCTTCAAGTTTATTTTCTACGGATATTGAATCTTCGGAATTTGAAAAAACAGGCTCCGCCTGATTGACAGTTGCGGATATCTCAGAGTTTTCAAAGCTGTCGTTTCCGTTATCGGATGTAACCGTGGAAAAATTGCCGCTGACATTTGAATAAAACACGGCGGTTGCTGTCTGTATGTAAAGAAGCAAAGGGCAGAATGCGGCAATAGAGATAACGGTAAGTATTGCACCTATAATGCTTATATATGTTGAAGCACCTAAGACTCCCGAAAACAAAATCAAAAGCATTCCTATGTAAGCAGGCATTGAGGCAAGGAGTATCCATCCTATGAAAGAAAGTGTAAAAAGAAAGTAACGACCTTTATTTCCCGCCATAATTTGTGCACTGCGCTTGAGAGCCTCGCTCGCTGAAACATTTCTGTTATCCGCAGCTATAAAGAAGCTCATTGCAAGTCTTAAAACAAGTATAATTACTGCTACGATTGCAGGAATTAACAGTAATAATCCTGTTATTATTACCGAAGTGCTGAGCAATACAGCTCCTATCACAAGGACAATAGAAGGTATGAGCAGTATCAAGGATATCGCTATGCAAAGCAAGGTATAGAGTATGTACAGAGCTATAGCCTGACCGTAATTTTTGAAGCCCTCAAAAATTGTTCCGGTTGAAATTTTTTCTCTGCGCAAAAGCTTGAGAGCTAAAATGGAAAAGCCGATAGTTAAAGAACCTGCCAGGAAAATGTTTATTATAAATACCAGAGAAGAAAACAGCTCGCTTCCTGCACTCTGATTCATCATTTGTAAATTATAAAGATAATTTTGATTAAATGAAGAATCATAAGGAACCGTTTCCAGAGTCTCAATTAATTTCCTGTAAGATGACATTTGCAGGATGCTGCTTATAAATGAAGGAACTATCATAATCAGCGAGTAAATAAAAGTAGGGAGCATAGCTTCTCCCCATCTGCCGTGAAGTGAAGCCAAGGCTATCCGCTTCATCTGCATTATGCCGAATTTCGGATAATTGCCCTGAGGCTGTTGAATATCATATTGCATAAAAAATTAACTCCTTTCAAAATTTTGCCGCTTACGTCGCAGATATGCAGGCGGCAAGCAGTATATAATGATAATTGTTTTTTATTAAAAATGTAAGAGCTTTATTGTAAATATTCCGAAAAATTTTTCAAATACGGATTATCGTCACCGTCTTCATCATAGCCGCCGTCCAAATTGTCGATTACAGGGTCATTTCTGTCAACAAAGCCTTCAAGATAAGGATCTATAGGTCTTTCTGAATATACTTCCGGGTCATAGCTGTCAGGATCGTATTCTTCGGGAAGCTCTCTGAACAGCGCATCGATATCTTTATATTCGTCGGAATCAATATCTGTATCAAAGTCATCCGTATTCTGAGATTCCGATTTGATTTCGGCGAGGATTTCCAAAGTATAGCTGTCCGGACCTTTATACATATTTTCGGAAAAATCATAGTAATATTTGTTTCCGGAGAGTTTTTCCTCACGATACAACATCATGGCTTCACACGGATTCAGCAAAAGGCTGTCACCGCCGCTCTCAGGGGAACAGTTGACGGATTTGGAGCCGACGAACCATTCTCGAAAACGGAAAAGTTCATGGGCAAAAAAGCCCATGCTTCGTTCATGCTCAAGTCGGGCAAGCTCTGTAAGCACATCCTTGCTTCCTTGTATCTGAGAATAAAGCTCCATGTCGTTATCGGGAATTCCCTTTATGAGATCTTCGAAAAACGATTCGGTCATGGTTGCCAGAGCCTCACGTTCCGGCATCATAATCAAATCCAGAAAAATATCGTAATCTATTGTAAGTTCAGATTCCATAACAGCCGAGAACTGCTCAAAATATATAAAATCTTCATCGGATTCTATGTCAAATTCTTTCATTAAATCTTCAATATTTATGAAAATCATCTCCTTATCATGTAGTCGGAAAACCTTGCTGTAATGTATTTTCAACATTTGCATAGGAAAGGCGGTTTGCAGTATTAATATAATAATGAAAAAATATGCATATGTAAACGGTTTTGAGGTAAATCAATATAAATTGTAACATTAATTCACCTTTAAAAATCATTAAAAAATATTTCCGCAAATATGAGCAAAACCCTTTAGTTGTGATAAATTCTGCGGCTATGATATAATAATTCTCTAAGCCGTAAAAAATATAAAAGAAAACGGGGGATTTTTATAAAATGAATGAAGATAAAAAACTTAAACAGAGAGATGAGATAGACGTCAGATATAAGTGGAATATTGAAGAAATGTACGCTGACGATGAGGCTTGGGAAGCTGATTTTGCATTGCTCGACGAAATGGCGGACAAGGCGGCGGCATTTGAGGGAAGGCTCGGGGAAAGCGCAACAACATTGAAAGCTGCTCTTAAGGCAAGAGATGCAATGTGGCAAAAGGCCGAGAAAGTTTATGTCTATGCTCATATGAAATCAGATGAGGATACAAGAGTTGCAAAATATCAGGAGCTTGATCGCAGAGCTCAGGCGTTGACGTCTCAGCTTGCAGCCAAGCTTTCCTTTTTTACGCCCGAGCTTACGGAGTTGGAAAGCGATACCGTAGAAAAGTTTATAAATGAAGATGACGAGCTGAGAGTCTACAGTTATATGCTTTTCGATTTGATGCGCATGCGTGAACATGTACTGCCTAAGGAGCAGGAAAATCTTATGGCACAGTTCGGCGAAATATCGGGAGCACCAAAGGATATATTTTCAATGATCAACGATGCCGATATAAAATTCGGAAGCGTAACGGATGCGGACGGAGACGAGGTGGAGCTTACACACGGCAACTATGTAAGCCTTATGGAGTCCCGCAACAGGGATGTAAGGCGTGAAGCATATGAAAAGCTTTATGATGCGTTTATAAAGCAGAAAAACACTTTGGCATCAACATATTTTTATAACGTAAAAAAGAATGTGATTTTTTCAAGGATAAGAAAATATCCGTCGGCACTTGCAGCGGCACTTGACGTTGACAATATACCGGAAGTTGTTTATACAAAGCTGATAGAGGCTGTAAACGCCAAGCTCCCGGCTATGCATAAATATATGGAGATAAGAAAGCGATTATTGGGAGTGGACGAACTCCGCATGTACGATATATATGCGCAGCTTGCGGATATGCCTGAAAAAAAGGTTAAATATGAGGATGCGTTGAATACGGTGAGAACGGCACTCAAGCCTATGGGGGAAAAGTATATCGCCGATATGAATGAAGGTATAAAAGCCGGCTGGATAGATGTATTTGAAAATGAAGGAAAGACAAGCGGAGCGTATTCCTTTGGAAGCTATGACAGTATGCCTTATGTGCTTTTAAATTACAATAACAAGTTCAAGGATGCGTTTACAATTATACATGAGCTCGGACATTCTATGAATTCGCTGTATACGAGGCGGAAGCAGCCGTATATATATGGCGGACATTCGATTTTTACGGCTGAGGTTGCATCTACGGTAAATGAATGCCTGCTGATGCAGGATCTTCTGTCGAAATGTGAAGATAAATTGGAAAAGCTTTATCTCCTTACTATATATATAGAAGAATTCAGAGCTACGGTTTTCCGTCAGACAATGTTTGCAGAATTTGAAATGATGACGCATAAGGCTGTTGAGCTTGGAGAAATACTGACTTGCGAGCGTCTTTGCGATATTTACGGAGAATTGAATAAAAAATACTTCGGAGCCGCCGTGGTCTGCGATGACAGAATTTCCATGGAATGGGCACGCATACCGCATTTTTACAATGCATTTTATGTATATAAGTATGCTACGGGATATTCCGCAGCGGTTGCGATTTCAAACAAGCTTATAAATGAGGGCGAAACTGCAAGAAATGCATATCTTAATTTCCTTGCAGCGGGAGACAGCGATTATCCGATAGAACTGCTGAAGGGCGCAGGTGTTGATATGAGCGGCTCAGAGGTTGTGGAAAGCGCTTTGGACACCTTTGCCGGTCTTATAGAGCAGTTGGATGAAATTACAAAGTAAAACCTTTAAATATAGCAGCGTATGAATAATTTTATATCGGCTGTAAGGAATATTGATTATAAATATATTGTAATAGAGTGGAGAGTATTATGAGCAAGACCTTTCATATTTTTTCAAATAAAGACGAAGCTTCCATGCAGATATCGGCAGAGCTTACCGAAAAAATGAGTGCAGCGGGGTATGCGAGATCCGAGAGTGAAAAGGGTGTAGATTTTATATTCTGTATAGGCGGTGACGGAGCTCTTTTGAGACTGCTGCATGCCTACAGATTTCCGAACGAACCGATAGTCGGAATAAATACAGGTCATCTGGGCTTTTTTCAGGAAATTACACCTGCCGGAATAGATGACTTTCTCGGGAAGCTCAGTACAGGCAATTATCATATTCAGGAATATATAGGACTTGAAATTGAAGTTACCGACTCCAAGGGCTCGGAAACTCATCTCGTTATAAACGAGGTGGTAGTCAGAGGCTTGGGTGAAAGACTTGCACACCTTGATATACTTCTGGGAAAAAACAATATTACACGTTACAGCGGTGACGGTATATTGGTATGCACACCGGCGGGAAGCACCGCTTATAATTATTCGCTGGGCGGCGTCATAGTCGATCCGGAGGTGGATACTTTGCAGATTACGCCTATGGCTCCGGTAAACAATACCGCTTACCGTTCGTTTAATTCAGGTATACTCGTGCCTACCGAATCGACCATTGAGATAATGCCGGCATATAAAGGGCAGGATATAATCGTTATAGAGGACGGCAAGGTCGTGAGCAGAGGTGCCGATATAGAGAAGGTGAGCATAAGAGTGGCGGACAGAAAGGCGCATATTTTCCGCTTTTCAGATTATAATTTCTGGAGTAAGGTTCAGGATAAGATTTTGGGGCGTTAACGATTTATGAGTGAAATATCCAATGTAAATGACGGCGGTTTGAACAGACAGCTCGTGGAGAGCATACGCAGGATGTCGCAAATGCCGGCGCAGCGAGTCCGAGGCGGTAACAGATTTTCATATACTGTGACGGCAGAGGACGGAATGTCGACCGCCAAGCAAATAATGAAGCGCCGGCTCGGATTTTCCGGCAGGCTTATATCATCCATAAAGCAAGGCGGCATCGTATTTCGCAACGGCACGCCCGTAAGGATATTTGCGGATGTAATACCCGGAGATGTAATAGAGGTGATCCTGCCGGAAGAACGGAGCAGCTTTCCGCCTCAGGATATACCGATAGAAGTCGTATATGAGGACGATGATATGCTGCTCCTGAACAAGCAGCCTTGGGTGGTGGTGCATCCGACCATGGGACATCCTGTGGGGACTATTGCAAACGGTTTGGCAAAGCGCATGGAAGATACCGGCATCTATTATAAAATACGATTTGTGAATCGCCTTGACAGAGATACCGGAGGATTGCTTATAGTGGCAAAAAATTCTCACTGTCAGGATGTGCTTTCTCAGGATATGAAATCAAATCTGATAGAGAAGCGGTATAAGGCTGTGGCGCACGGCATCATTGAAGATGATGAAGGTGTGATAAATCTTCCTATCGGAAGGCGTTCACCTGATGATATAGAGCGATGTGTCATGGAGGACGGATATCCTTCAGTTACACACTATAAAGTTTTGGAGCGATTTTCAGAGGGAAGCGGCATATACGAGGGAGGTTTCACATTTTTGGAGCTGAGACTCGAAACAGGACGCACTCACCAGATTAGAGTGCATATGTCTCATATGGGACATGCTCTTGTGGGTGATCCGCTGTACGGTGCGGAAGAGCCTGAACTTTTGGACAGACAGGCCTTGCATGCGGCGCAGCTGAAGCTGAGGCAACCCGTAAGCAGGGAACTGCTTGATGTGAAAGCGCCGCTTCCCGAAGATATGAAAAATCTGATATTAAGGCTGCGAGAAAATTGTATATCGCATTGCATTGTTAAATAGCAGGTTGATATTACACACGTGATTTGGTATCTTAATAAAGAATTCATAGTTATTTTTAAATTAAGGAGACTTTGTGATGAGTAATAATAATCGTGAGAGCTTCGGCTCCCGCATAGGATTCCTTTTGGTGAGCGCAGGCTGTGCAATAGGAATCGGAAATGTATGGAAATTCCCATGGTTGGTAGGACAGAACGGCGGAGCTATATTTGTGTTGTTGTATCTACTCTTCCTCGTAATAATGGGTGTACCTATTTTGACAATGGAACTGGCTGTGGGACGTGCTTCGGGAAAGAGTGCGGTTGTAGGGTATAAAGCTCTGGAGCCTTCCGGTTCAAAATGGCACATTCACGGATGGTTCTGCGTTGCGGGATGCTTTCTTCTCATGATGTATTACACTACGGTATCCGGTTGGATGCTCGGATATTTTACGAAGTTTGTGACAGGCAGATTTAATTCAGATATGGACAGTGAAGCTATATCCGATGTCTTCGGTAATATGCTTTCAGATCCTAAACAGATGCTCATGTTTATGGCAATAACGGTATTGGGCGGATCTCTGATATGCAGTTTCAGTTTGAATAACGGGCTGGAGCGTATCAGTAAGTGGATGATGTTTTGCTTGCTGCTGCTTATAGTTATATTGGCTGTACACAGCCTTATGCTGCCGAATGCTTCAAAGGGTACAAGCTTTTACCTTATGCCGTCTGTTGAAAGAATTCAGGCAATCGGTTGGAGCAAGGTTATAACATCTGCAATGAATCAGGCATTTTTTACATTAAGCCTCGGCATAGGTGCCATGCAAATTTTCGGAAGCTATATGTCGAAGAAAAATACAATATCGGGAGAAGCTGTACGTATCTGCGGACTTGATACATTTGTAGCTATAATGTCGGGTATGATAATATTCCCGGCATGCTTCAGCTTCGGAATTCAGCCGGATCAGGGTCCTGCACTCATATTTATGACTCTGCCGAATGTCTTTGTAAATATGGCATACGGTCAAATCTGGGGGACATTGTTCTTCTTGTTTATGACATTTGCAAGTTTTTCTACGGTAATTGCGGTATTTGAAAATCTCATAGCCTCAGCTTCCGATAATTTCGGTTGGAACAGAAAAAAAGCGGCGCTTATAAACTGTATAGCCATACTTATAGCAAGTGTTCCGTGTGTATTGGGCTACAATGTGTGGAGCGGATTTTCCGTTTTCGGAGGAATGACGGTTCTTGATGTAGAGGACTTTATTGTAAGCAATCTGCTTCTTCCTATAGGCTCATTGATTTATCTACTGTTTTGTGTAACTCGTTGGGGATGGGGATTCGATAAATATATGGCTGAAGTAAACAGCGGTGCCGGTATGAAAATGGCTTATTTCCTCAAGCCGTATTTCATGTTTGTGTTGCCTGTAATGATTTTGATAATAATAGTTACAGGTCTTATATAAAACTGCAAAAGTCGTAAGATGAGCGCATTGAGATAATAAAATGCAGTAAAATCATACATTTCCTCCGGCAGAGGGAAAACAGCTGAAAATCCGGAATCTGATAATCGGGCAATAAAGGGATGTTTCCGCAAGGAGCATCCCTTTTCGTACTTATCCGCATTGAAAACTTATATATAATAACGTATAATAATATATTGATTCTGCTTGATTTGCAGATGAAATAAACAGTTGTTGACAGAGAGGTTATGTCATGATGTTTTTTAAAATTCTGCTGGGAATAGCACTTGCCCTGCCGTTCATATATTTAGGCTTGAAGCTTTTAGGCAGTATCATAGACGATGCGTTGGAAGACAGAAGAAAGAGTGAGGATAAGAAGTGAGAGGATTATTCATAACATTTGAGGGTCCCGATGCATCAGGTAAAACGACTCAGTTGAAGCTTATTGAAAATTATTTGAAGGAATCGGAGCTTGATTTTATAGTGACTCGTGAACCGGGAGGAACTCATATCGGCGAGAGAATACGTGAAATTATTTTGGATAAGGAATGTTCCGAAATGCTTCCGATAACGGAGGCTTTATTATATGCTGCTTCAAGAGCACAGCATGTGGGAGAAAAAATAATTCCTGCTCTTGAGGCGGGAAAAATCGTTATAAGCGACAGATTTTTGGATTCCAGCATAGCATATCAGGGCTGCGGCAGAGGTATGGGCGATATGATACGCAGAATGAACGAACCTGCAATATCCGGGATTGTACCGGATATTACCGTTCTTTTAAAAATAGATCCGGAACTTATGAGGAGTCGCAGAGAAATTTCCGATGAAGACAGGATGGATGCGCAGAAGATTTCATTTCATAAAAAGGTGCTTGAAGGTTATACTGCATTGGCGGAAGCTGAACCTCATCGTATAGCAGTGGTGGATGCAAGCAGAACGGTGGAAGCTGTAGCACAGGATATTCGCGAGCTTCTGGAGCCGCTGCTCAGATTGAAAGGCTATATTGATTGATATTCAGTGAAAGGAAATGACAATGGCATTTGCAGATATAAACGGCAATGAGCTTTTGAAGGTACGGCTTGCAAAGCTTATCAGCAGTGGAAATATTCCTCAGTGCAGTATCTTTGAAGGCCCGTCGGAAACAGCCTTGGAATTTGCCGAAAGCTTTGCAAAAGCGGTATTATGTACGGACAAACTTGATACGGATGCCTGCGGAGCATGCATTTCATGCCGAAAAATTGAGAGTGGAAACAGTGAAGAGGTGAAAAGCTTCGGAACTGCCGATGCAGATAAACCGATCAAGGTCGATATGATTAGAGAAATGAGAGATACGGTTCTGTCGAAATCCTATACCGGCAGACCGACTTTCCTTATATTGCGCAATACTGCAAGGATGCAGGAAGGGGCTCAGAATGCCATGCTCAAGCTTTTGGAGGAACCGCCCGAAGGTGTTTATATACTTTTGGTGACGGAAAATGTTGATTCTTTATTGGAAACTATACGGTCGAGATGCCGCATATTCAGAATTCGTACTGACGGACTTTGGAAAAATAAAGAGGAAGCTTCCGATGAAAACGGGATTCACACAAAAGCGCTGCTGCATAAAATTGTAGCAGGAAGTCCTTTTTTTGAAATGCAGGAGGATATAAATTATTTTGCAAAGGATAAATCAAGGCTTCGTGATTTTACAAATGAAGCGGAGCTGTTTTTCAGAAATATGATGATATCAAACTATGATTCACAGGGAGTGCTTACAGCAGACTTTGCCGGAGAAGAAGCGGCAATGCACTGTGCGACAGGCTGTGATACGGATTTTTTTATGAGAGGAATTTCTTCTATAGAGCAGGCTCGCAGAGATTTGGCAGGCAATGTTTCGGGTGCGCATACTTTAAAATATATGATTTTTGATATACAGAGCAGGATATCCTTGCACAGCGAAAATATTTAAAGAACGTTGAGCTTCAGGATATTGAAAGGTACAGGTGACCGTATATATGATTACAGTAGTGGGGGTAAGATTTAAAGCTGCAGGAAAGGTTTACTATTTTGATCCCGATGAGTTGGAGCTGACTGAAGGCTCCGAGGTGATAGTTGAGACGGCAAGAGGTCTGGAATTCGGCATTGTAACCGCAGAACCTTGTAAGGTTAACGAAAAATCCGTGGTTAAGCCTTTAAAAAAGGTTATGAGGATTGCGGACGAAAACGATTTGAAAAAACACGAGGACAATATGCGCCGCAAGGAAAGCGTTCTTAAAACCTGCCAGGAAAAAATCGATTCAAGAAAGCTGGAGATGAAGCTTATAGATGTGGAGTTTACCTTTGACAACTCAAAGGTTATATTCTATTTTACGGCGGACGGCAGAGTGGATTTCAGAGATCTTGTAAAAGATTTGGCGGGAGTGTTCCGCATGCGCATAGAGCTGAGACAGGTAGGGGTGCGTGATGAAGCCAAGATGTTCGGAGGTGTGGGAACCTGTGGCAAAGGTTTGTGTTGTCATACTTGGCTGTCGGACTTCAATCCGGTTTCCATAAAAATGGCGAAGCAGCAGGGCTTATCGCTGAATCCAACTAAAATATCGGGTGTATGCGGCAGGTTGATGTGCTGCCTCAGGTATGAAAATGAAGCTTATCAGTATCTGAGAAAAGGTATGCCCGATGTGGGCGAGCATGTAAAGACGCCTGACGGCATGGCAGTTGTAGTTGATACCAATCTTATGAGAGAAAAAGTAAGTGTGAGAATGGTTCTTCAGCCGGACAGAAAAGCTCCCGATGAGGAGAAACTCGGCAGTGATGTTAATGTATATAAGAAAAGTGAAATTCATAGATTGGAAAAAAGAAAGAAGCTCAGGAAGCAGCATGATGAGGATGATTGGGAAAATCTTCCGGAAGAGGTGCGAAACCTGTTGGGAGACTGATAAATGTCGGAGAGAAAGGATGATACAGGCTTCGGCAATATAACTCTTATACAGGATACCGAGCAGTTTTGCTACGGTGTGGATGCGGTGCTGCTGGCAAGTTTTGCGGCGGAGTTCGGAAGCAAAGACTCGGTCTCATGCAAAAGCATTGCAGATTTAGGCACTAACAACGGGGCAGTTGCTTTGATCCTGAGTTTTCTGACGGATGCCGACAGCATCGTCGGGGTCGAGCTGCAAAAGGCTGCTTATGAGTTGGCATGCCGTAATGTTGAAGAAAATTCGCTTAGAGCCCGCATAGCTATGGTAAATTGTGATGTGCTCGATATTGCCGAAAATTTTGAAGCCGGCAGCTTTGATATGGTTGTCTGCAATCCGCCGTACAGTGCAAAAGGTACAAGCAAGTTAAATAAGGACAATGCATTAACGGCGGCACGTCATGAAACTACTGCCGGGTTGGACGATTTTGTGGCGGCGGCAGCTTATCTGCTGAAAGATAAAGGTAGCCTGTGCATGGTTCACAGGCCTTCCCGCCTTGCGGATTTAATGTGCTCGTGCAGAGCTCAGCTCATAGAGCCTCGATTGATTCGCTTTGTCAGTCCGAGGATTGATAAAAAACCTAATATAATGCTGCTGGCATGCAAAAAGAACGGCGGCAAAGAACTGAAATTTATGGATCCGTTGGCAATTTATAATTCCGACGGTGAATATACGGACGAAATCCGGAAGCTTTACGGCAGGAAAACCTGAAGGAGAAAATCCGTTTTGAATTTTAAATATATAGGAGGATTTTGATGGATTACAATAAACTCGCAGAGCTGCTTTTTCCGAATACGGAAAATGATACACAAGTATTCGAGACGATGTATCCGAAGCGCAAGCTTCCTGACGGGGCAAAGGTTACAAGGCTTGCGCCGAGTCCTACGGGATTTATACATCTGGGGAATCTTTTCAGTGCTTTTGCAGATGAACGCTTGGCTCACAAAAGCGGCGGAGTTTTTTATCTTCGTATAGAGGACACCGACGATAAGCGCTATGTTGAGGGTGCCGTTGAAACTATAATAGGTGTCTTGGAATATTTCAATATAAAATTTGACGAAGGTGCGGGCATCGATGGTGATAAAGGCATATATAAGCCGTATCATCAGAGCCGCAGAGCCGAAATCTATCAAAGCTATGTCAAACAGCTTGTTGCGACAGGTTCCGCATATCCGTGCTTTCTGACCGAGGAGGAAATTTCCGAAATCAGAAAAAAACAGGAAGCTGTCAAAGCAAATCCGGGAATTTACGGAGAATGGGCTGTATGCAGAAATCTCAGCTTCGAGGAAATAGAGGAAAAGCTTAAAGCCGGTACACCTTATGTAATCAGGCTTAAATCCAAGGGAGATGCCGACGCCGCACCCGATCAGGTTAGAACTGTAAGCATTAATGATGCTGTCAGAGGCGAATTGATCATGCCGGAAAATACTATGGATATAGTCATACTGAAAGCTACAGGCATTCCAACCTATCATTTTGCGCATGTCGTTGACGATCATCTCATGAGAACCACACATGTGGTACGAGGTGAAGAATGGCTTTCATCTCTGCCTATACATGTGGAATTGTTCGAATTGATGGGCTGGGAGCTTCCTATATATTGTCATACGGCACATTTGATGAAGATGGACGAGGGCGGGAAAAAACGCAAGCTGTCCAAGCGCAAAGATCCTGAGCTGTCTTTGGATTATTATCGTCAGGACGGATATTTTCCTCAGGCTGTGAGAGAATATCTTATGACTGTTCTGAATTCAAATTTTGAAGAATGGAGAATAGCAAATCCGGATGCCGATGTCGAAGAATTTGAATTTTCCGCTGAAAAGATGAGCAGCTCCGGAGCGTTGTTCGACTTGGTAAAGCTTCATGATGTGTGCAAGGACGTACTCGTAAAGCTGCCTGCCGATGAAATATTCGACTTTATGACTGATTGGGCTGAAAAATACAGATTGGAATTATATCCTATATTTGCTGAAAACCGTGAGTATATCATAAAAATTCTGGATATCGGACGCAGCGGAGACAAGCCTCGTAAGGATTTAATCTATGCGTCTCAGATATTTGAATTTATAAAATATTTCTTTGATGAGTATTTTGTTATAGAGGATAAGCTTCCTGAAAATGTACCGCAGGAGGATGTAAAACCTATTCTTGAGGGGTATCTTGCAAGGTACAATCATTCTGACGACCGCAGCGAATGGTTCGATAAGATCAGGATGCTTGCCGTTGAGCTGGGATATGCCGCAAAGCCTAAGGATTTCAAGAAGAATCCTGAGCTTTACAAAGGACATGTAGGCGATGTAAGCACTGTAATAAGATTGGCAATCACGGGAAGGACGCAGTCTCCGGATATTTGGGAAATTCAGAATATACTCGGGGAAGAACGTACCGCATCGAGAGTAAAAGCCTTTATGTAGGATTTGTATTCAGAATCCCGTCGTGGTGATTTTAATCATCTTGCTTATGATTACCGCTGCCTTGCGGATGCTGCTGTCAGAAGGACAGTCGAGGACTTTGTTCAGAGGAAAATTTGATTTAAAGAATAATTTAATTCACTGCTTGCAATATAATCTGCTGTTGAATATAATATAACTCAACGATAAAGCAGACAGCGATGAAAATCATCCGAATAGTAAGGAGATATATAAATGGAAGAACTTATCAAGAAAAGTATAGAAGAGATAAAACCTTTCTTACAAAGAGACGGTGGCGATATAAGCTTTGTAGAGCTTACTCCCGACAATATTGTGAGAGTTCGCCTGCAGGGTGCATGCCACGGCTGCCCCGGTGCAACGCTCACACTTCAGAGTATAGTAGATAGAATCATACGTGAATCGGTACCCGAAGTAAAAGGTATAGAAGCGGTGGATTGATTTTGAAACAGAAGCTCCCTGCAAGAACCGCAAGGCTCCCGCAGGGAGCTTTTTAATTTTGAGCGCTATGTGGTATACTGAAAAGCGATATCATAATTATAGATTGTAAAGAAACCGTCCGGTTTATGCGTATCTCAACCATAAATAAATTGCAGTAACTAAGGAGGGAACTTTTGTGAGAAAAAGGAAAAATTCAGGCTTAAGGAATATTTTGGTCATAACGGCGCTGCTGTTTGCCGTAGCAGGCATGGCATTTATTATGAAAAATGTTACAGGACCCGATTCGATAGATAATGCCCGGCAACATAGGAGACAAATAGATGAGCCGTCAAAACAGGAATTGGTGGAATTTTCCGTACTTTGTGCCGGAGACGTAATGGCTCACAGTCCGAATATAAAATCTGCATATAATGCATCGACCGGCGAATATGATTTTAACGATAACTATGATTTTGTCAGAAAATATATAGAATCTGCGGATTTAGCGATGTGCAATATGGAAACCACCTTTAAAGGAGGGACTCCGCAAGGTTATCCGCTGTTCAATGCACCGGATGCTTTAGCGGCGGCAGTCAAAGGAGCGGGCTTTGATGTCGCCATCACTGCAAACAATCATATGATGGATACAGGTTTCAACGGCATGCAGAGGACTATAGAAATCTTGCGCTCCCAAGGTCTTGAGACTACAGGAAGCAGATATACCGGTGAAAAAAATTATACCGTTGTAGACGTAAAGGGTGTAAAAGTAGGTGTTATAGCATATACCTATGAAACATCCGGAGTAGGCGGCGGAGTATCAATCAACGGAAATTTTGTTTCCGATGAATCGGCGGAGCTTATAAATTCTTTCAATTATCATGAGCTGGAATCCGAAGATTATGGGAAGATAAAGCAGAGCATGGACGGAGCGAGGGCTGACGGAGCGAAGGTAATAATCGTGTATTATCACTGGGGCAATGAATATCAGAGAGCTGCGAACGACAGGCAGATTGCCATGGCGCAGCATACCGCCGATATGGGGGCTGATATTATATTTGCATCACATCCTCATGTGCTGCAGTCCATAGAAATGCTTACATCCGCCGACGGACGCAAAGTGCCGGTCTATTATTCTCTCGGAAATTTTATTTCCAATCAGCGAACCGAAACACTTAACAACCGTTATACGGAGCAGGGTTTAATGGGTAAGGTGACTCTCAGCTTTGATAAAGCAAAAGGTCAGATACTGAAAGAAACTGTTTCGGCTATACCTGTATGGGTGGATAAATACGGTGCCGCCACAAAATATGCTATAGTTCCTTTGGATGAAGACAGGGTCTCAAATCCGGCACTGGCACAGTCGGGACATTTATCCAGAGCAAATCAGGCATTGGAAGACATACGAGGCATAATAGCGCAGGAATATCTGGACGGATATGACGTGGATATGAAGACTGCCGGCAAATAGGGAAGTGTATTGAGATGCAGGAAAATACGAAAGGGCGAAAAAAGAAGCCTGATTATATTAAAAGAATAGATGAATTAAAAGAGGAGATGATAAACGACCTGTATGGACTTGTAAGGCGTCGTAGCGTACAGTCCGAGCCGAGACCGGGAGCTCCGTTCGGTGAGGGAGTCGCGGAAGCGTTCAGATATATGACGGCGCTTGCCGAGCGTGAGGGATTTTCGACCGAGGATATCAACGGATATGGAGGACATATAGATTATGGTGAAAATGCGGATGCAGGCACTATGGGTATACTCTGTCACCTTGATGTAGTTCCTGAAGGTGACGGCTGGGATCATCATCCTTTTGAGGCGGAGATAATCGACGGAGTAATGTACGGCAGAGGAACTCTTGATGACAAGGGTCCTACCATATCCGCTTTTTATGCGATGAAGGCTTTGCACGATTGCGGATATGAGCCGAAAAAACGCATACGAATGATACTCGGTCTTGATGAAGAAACCGGCAGCAACGGGATGTCTTACTATAAAGAGCATTGTGAAATGCCTGATTTTGCAATAGTTCCCGACGCCGAATTTCCTATTGTTCACGGGGAAATGGGCATATTGGTATTTGATCTTGCACGCCGTTTCGGGAAAAAAGAAAAGGGCGGAATAAGCCTGAAAAGGTTGAGCGGAGGCAGAGCCTTCAATATGGTTCCGGACAGTGCTTCGGCGCTTATAAACTGTGAAAGCGGATATGATGAAATAAAGAGGGCTGTGGATGATTTCTGCGCTCATTCTCATTATTCCTTTAAAACCGTACGCAGAGGTAAAAGTTTGGAAATTATCTGTGAAGGTAAAGCTGCTCACGGGGCTGTGCCGTGGAAGGGATTAAATGCGATATCCGTGATGATGTCGTTTCTCGGTACATTATGCTTTAATTGTGAGGCGGTAAACGAATTTACAGCTTTTTATAATGAACATATAGGCTTTCGTCTGCACGGCGAAAAAATAGGCTGTGAGCTTGAGGATGAGGTTTCCGGCAAATTGATATTCAATGTGGGTATTGCAGATATAAATGAAGAAAAGGCAAGTATAACGGTGAATGTTCGTTGCCCTGTAAGCCTCACGGATCAGGATGTTTATAAGGGAATGATGCCTGTTTTGGACAAGTATGATATAGGCATAGTTAAGCATGAGTATAAGCCATCCTTGTATTATTCTCTTGATAATCCCGTAGTTAAGCAGCTCCTTGAAATTTACAGAGAGCGGACGGGAGATTATGAGACGGAACCTCTGGTGATAGGCGGAGGTACTTACGCAAGAGAGATGGAGAATGCCATAGCTTACGGGGCATTATATCCGGGAGACCCCGATATCATGCATCAAAAAAATGAATGTGTAAATCTGGAAAGAGTTGTTCAGACGGCGAAGATTTATGCGGAAGCGCTGTATCGGCTTGCGGTAAATCCCGAAACGAATGATTCAAAAAAAGGCTGATCATGATGCAGAAACGGAAAACTCTATATGAAGCTTAGAATAAAGAATGAAGATGATACACGCAAATATGGCAAAGCTCTTGCGAGAGAGCTTGCTCCGGGGGATATAGTCTGTCTTGCAGGAGATTTGGGCACGGGAAAGACGGCTTTGACAAAGGCCATAGCTGAGGGACTCGGTATAAAAGAAAATATCATAAGTCCGACCTTCAATATAGTAAAAGAATATCGCTCCGGCAGACTGCCTCTCTATCATTTTGATGTCTACAGAGTAGGGAGCGTCGAAGAAATGTACGATATCGGAGTGGAGGATTATTTTTACGGAGACGGAGTATGCGTAGTTGAATGGGCGGATTTGATTGCGGATATTATACCCGAGGGAAGCCGATTTATAGAAATCAGCTATGGAAGAACGCCGCAAGAACGAATTTATGAGGTAGGAGTCACGGAAAAGTGAGCAATATATTAGCTATAGAAACGACAGGAAAAATATCCTCCGCAGCCGTTTTAACATCGGAAGGACGGATATTCAGCGCACGATCAGAGAATGAAATGAACCATTTAAGGGATTTGATTCCTATGATTGATAATATCATGACGGAAGCGGGTTTGAATAAAGCTGAGCTTGATACGGTAGCAGTATCGGCTGGTCCCGGCTCATTTACAGGCATAAGGATAGGCGTAGCTACGGCTAAGGCTCTGGCTCTGGCTTTAAATATACACGCAACAGCAGTTCCTACATTGGCAGCTTTTTCAATGGCGAATGGTATGCTGCAGGATGCTTTGATTTGTCCCATGTTGGATGCCCGCAGGGAAAGAGTCTATGCCGGAGCATTTCTTATAAATCCCGACAAGGCAAACTCTCACTCGGCAAATCCGAATGGAGTCGCTTCGGAAAAGGAATCGGGGATACCGGGAATTTTGCAAGAGCTTGATACGGGTGTTTATGAAGTGAAAGAATTTGTTGAAAAGGTATGCTCGGTTGCGACGGAGCTTTCTCTTCGCAAAATCATATTTTGTGGAGACGGAGCTGATAAATATATAGAATTTATTTATGCAATTCGTGAACGGTTTGCAGGTGATGCGGAAGTTATGAAAGCTGACGGTCGCACTATATGTCAGGATGCCGTTTTTATAGCCGAAGCTTCCGCCAAGGGTGTTAAAGTTATAAAATACAATGAGCTTGAGCCTGTATATTTGCAGCGTCCGGAGGCTGAACGCAAGTTGTATGCAAAGCAGTCCGGCTTAAAGAAAAAAAAGTCGGATAAAGAGGAAGAAATAAAAGAGCTTCCGCCTGAGGATGAAAAAGTCAGCTTCAGAATCGCTTCGCTTGATGATATTGCAGCGTTATCGGATTTGGACAGTATATGTTTTAAACGATCTTGGAGCAAAGCTTCCTATGAGGAGGAATTGGATGCTAAAAAAGATTCCGTGTATGCGGTTGCGGAAAATGAAGCCGGAGGCATCATAGGCCTGGCGGGTATTGTTTATATAGCCGGAGAGGGCGAAATCAATCGAGTTGCTGTCAATCCGCTTTACAGATCAAGAGGCATAGCTTCCCGCATGCTTGCAATTTTGTTTGAAGATGCTGAAAAGAGATCTGTTACCGATATAACTCTGGAGGTGAGTGAAGCAAATCGCAGTGCTATAGTCATGTACAAGTATCACGGCTTCAATGTTGAAGGTAAGCGTCAGGGCTATTATTCGGAAACCGGAGAGAATGCTCTTATAATGTGGAGACGTCGGAAGGGAGAGGATGAATAACAAATGAAGAATGGAAAATTCATCACTCTGGGGATAGAGAGCAGCTGCGATGAAACCGCCGCTGCTGTTACGGCAGACGGAAGAACGGTTCTGTCAAATATAATATCTTCACAGATAGAAATTCACACTTTATACGGGGGTGTAGTGCCGGAAATTGCTTCGAGGCAGCATCTGAAAAATATAGATATAGTTATCGATCAGGCTTTAAATGAAGCAGGTGTAAGCCTTGATGAAATTGACCTTGTAGGAGTTACTCACGGGCCGGGACTGATAGGTGCTCTCCTTGTAGGGGTTGCCGCAGCTAAAGCTATAGCATATGCCAAGGATATTCCCATAGCAGGAGTACATCATCTGCACGGTCATATATCCGCCAATTATATTGCGGCTCCCGAGCTGGAACCGCCGTTTACAGGAGTGGTGGTATCCGGAGGAAATACCGATATCATAGATGTATGCGGCTACAATGATTTACATCTGCTTGGTGAAACCAGAGATGATGCGGCAGGTGAAGCAATGGACAAAATTGCCCGTATTCTCGATTTGGGTTATCCCGGAGGTCCCAAGATTGATGCTCTCGCAAAATCGGGAAATCCGCATGCGATAGAATTTAAAAGAGTTTTATTGGAGAAGGGCAGCTATGATTTCAGTTTCAGCGGTTTAAAAACCGGTGTTATAAATTATGTGAACGGAATACGGCAGCGTGGTGAAGATATACCCTTTGCCGATATTGCAGCGTCGTTTCAAATGGCGGTTATGGAGGTTATAGTTGATAAAGCTTTATCAGCTGCAATAAAGTTCAAAAGAGATAAGCTGGCACTTGCCGGAGGGGTCGCCGCAAACAGCCTCCTTCGAAAACTGACGGAAGACGCATGTAAATCTGCAGGGATAGCTTTTTACAGACCGGAGCCCGTGCTTTGCACCGATAATGCCGCGATGATAGCTTGTGCGGCTTATTACAGATATCGTGAAGGATTAATCGATGATTTGAAGCTCGATGCTTGTCCCGTTTTGGAATTTTAATAAAGCAAATACAAAATTCCTGATTCTTAAAAAATTGAAAATCAGAGATTTTATTAGGTGATTTAATAAAAAACAGCTGTGCATATCATATAAATGATTATACACAGCTGTTTTTGACTCAAGCATTATTCCTGATCGGTCTTGCTCTTAACGAACTCAACGATGTCACCGATATTGGTGAACTTCTCAGCTTCTTCATCAGGTATTTCGATATCGTATTCTTCTTCAATTGCCATGATGATTTCTACCGCATCGAGAGAATCTGCTTCAAGATCCTTAGTCAAGCTTGTATCCTGCTGGATATCGGAATCTTCAACACCGAGCTGTTCAATTATTATTTCTTTTATTTTGTCAAAAATCATTTGTAAAATACCTCCTGCGAATTTGTCTCGTTGATACTTAACCTATTATACGGGGGAATATACTACCTTGCAAGCCATTTTTTTATTTTTATAAAAAAATATTTTGATCATCAAACAAAAATTAAGTCAGTGGTTTTATACGGGCTATATGTGGTATTATATATAAGGTATCTGATGTTTAAATGACATGGATAATTAATCCTGTGATCGTATGAAAGGATAAAAGGACGGTAATTATGGAAAACAATTTTATAAATGTATCGGCTGATCCCGGCATGCTTGCAAATTTAACCATAGATGAATTTTTGGGATTTGTAAAGGAAAGCTTAACACCGGTAGAACAGTTTTTTGCAAACTATAATTGTGCAATAATGGAGATAGAAACCAAGTTTAAGGTTTTGAATGAGCAATTTTCCCTGCAATATGACGGAAATCCGATAGAATCTATAAAATCACGTTTGAAATCATACGACAGTATTATTCGAAAGGTTTACAGAAAGGAAATAGATCGTTCGCTGTCGGCGATAGAAGAAAGCATTACAGATGTTGCCGGCGTAAGAGTTATCTGTTCCTTTGAAGAAGATATTTATAAGCTGGCGGATTGCCTGCTGCAGCAGGATGATATAGTACTGCTGGAAAAAAGAGATTACATAAAAAATCCTAAGCCGAGCGGATATCGCAGTCTGCATCTCATAGTGACGGTTCCTATATTTTTGGAAAATGATAAGAAAATTATGAAGGTGGAGGTTCAGCTAAGAACCATTGCGATGGATTTTTGGGCGAGCCTTGAGCACAAAATGCGCTATAAAAAGGATATACCGTTGGAATTGCAGGATTCTATTGCCAAGGACCTTATGGAATGTGCAGAGACCAGCGCATATCTTGATGCGAGGATGCAGGAGATAAGAAATAAAATATTGCAGCTGTAGAGATTTTGTAAAACATATCAAAAACGAGAGATTTAAATGTACTATTTTAAATTGTCAGATTTTCAGGTTCTAATTTTGAGAATAGGTACAAGATGAGATCTCTCGTTTTTTGACGGTCGAAAATCGGATAACAGTTTAAATATACTCGGAGCAGGAAGTCCATTCATCATACGACGAATCCAGCTCCTGTTGACGCTCGGCAATTTTCTCGGAAATCTCTGCAAGCCTTGTATGATCGCTCATAATTTTTTCATCATACATGCTGTTACGAAGCTTTTCTATATCAGCCTCCAGTTCGGCGATTCGATTTTCCAGAAATTCGATACGGCGTTCTTTGCGGCGCTTTTCAGCCTGCAGTTCTTTTGTGCGGCGTCTGTCCTTAATGCGCTGCTGTTTGTCGGATGAAGCGTCATTCGCATCCGAAGCGGAGGACGCACTTTTTCCGAGAGTGTCCATATAGGCTGCCGTGGAAGTAATGGCAGCCTTTTTTTCATTATAATAATCGTATTTTCCCGAATAAACCGTAATTCCCGAGCAGCTTAGCTCGTATATAGATGTAGGAACCTTGTTAAGCAAATATCGGTCATGAGATACTATGATGCTGGTTCCGGGAAATTCTATTATTGCATCTTCAAATACTTCCTTTGACATTATATCCAGATGATTTGTAGGTTCATCCAGCAGAAGGACGTTTGTACCCGACATCATGAGCTTAAGCAGAGCAAGTCTGGCTCTTTCACCTCCTGAAAGTGAAGCTACGGACTTAAATACATCTTCGCCCCGAAACAGAAATCGTGCAAGCAGTCCTCGGAGCTCATTATCACTGTAAAGTGCATATGAATCACGCATTTCTTCTATGACGGTAGAGTTTTCGTTGAGCATGCTTTGTTCCTGATCGTAGTAGCCGAAATCAACATTGTGACCTATCTTTATATAGCCCTCAGTCGGGCTGCTCTGTCCCGTCAGTATCTTAAGAAGAGTCGTTTTTCCCGTACCGTTCGGACCTATCAGACAGATCCTTTCACCTCGTTTAATATCGAACTCCACATTTGAAAAAAGTCTACGGGATTCGGATTCTCCGCTTACTGTTTTTCCAAGTCCGACGGCTTTAATCACATCGTTTCCGCTCTTTGTTTCTTCATGAAAAGTAATTTTTATTTTTTCTTTATAATTTACAGGCTTTGATATTCTTTCAATTTTTTCAAGCGCTTTTTCTCGGGAACCGGCTCTCTTTGCAAGCTTTTCCGTGCCTCGTTCACGATAACGTCGTATCATTTCTTCCTGACGTGCAATTTCTTTGTTTTGATGTTCATAAGCTTTCAGTTCGCTTAAATAGCGAGCTTTCTTTTCCTTTGCGTAAAAGGTATAGTTGCCTTCGTAAACGGAAAGTCTGCCGCCCTCCATTTCAAATATTCTTGTGACGGTATTATCTATGAAATATCTGTCATGTGAGATAATAAGAACCGTTCCCCGATATGTACGAATGTATTGCTCAAGCCATTTTAGAGTTCCTATATCAAGATGATTGGTAGGCTCGTCCAGCATGAGAATATCGGGCTTTTTCAAAAGCAGAGAGGCAAGTGCGAGGCGTGTGCGCTCACCGCCTGAAAGTGACGAGGTTTTTTTGTCGTAAAAGGATGCAGGAAATGCCATGCTGTTGAGCACACCTTCTATTTCACTTTTATAGGTGTAACCGTCAAGATTTTTGAATTGCTCGGAGAGTCGATCATATTCGGATAGAAGTCTGTTTAATGTATCCGTTTCACCCTTTTCCGATTCTTCGGAAATTATATGTGAAAGCTCCTCCAGTCTATGCTCCGTTGAAATGACATTATCAAAGATAGCGAGCATTTCTTCATATACGGTTTTCTCCGATGTAAAGAGATCATTTTGTTTGAAATAGCCGATCTTCAAATCATTCGAAATATATATGCTTCCGTCATCATACGGCTCGTCGCCGAAAAGTATATTGAAAAGCGTACTTTTACCGGCACCGTTTGCACCGATCAATGCGATTCTGTCACCCTTTTCGACACTGAAAGCTACTCCTGAAAAAATACTTTCTCCGACATACGATTTTGAAAGACCTGTAGCGGATATTACTGTCATATATATAAACTGCGGTATTTTTAATACTGCTTCCTCCTGTATTTATAAAGTTCATCCGACTTTGAGGGTCGGTGTGAATCACTATCTATTTTATAGCAAGCATCTTTGTCTGACAAGCCGCACGGCTTATTCGTAACGGAAATTCGGTTTCATAAACAAGGCTGAATGTCAAGTATATAAAATGCGTATTGTATATTTTATAAAACCTTGTTATAATTTTATTGATTATTTAGATGATAACTATAATTGATATACGATTAAAATTGAGCGGTAAAAGGAAGAATAATATAATGAAAGAAAGAAACAATATTTCCCCTGCGGTGGTCAGACGCTTGCCGGTATACCGCAGATATTTGGAGGATTTAATAAATGAAGAGGTGGAACGAATCTCTTCCAATGAGCTTAGCGAGCATATAGGCTTTACGGCATCACAAATTCGTCAAGATCTTAACAATTTCGGAGGGTTCGGACAGCAGGGTTACGGTTACAATATATTAGGACTTTATAAAGAAATAAATAATATCATGGGCTTGGATGATGAGTATAAAATGGTCATAGTCGGAATAGGTAATTTGGGTCAGGCTATAGCAAATCATACAACTTATTACAAGTCAGGTTTTCCTATTGTGGGAATGTTTGATATAAACCCGAGACTGATAGGTATTCGCATAAATGATATAGAGGTTCAGGATAGCGATAAACTTCCTGAATTCCTGCAACAAAATCAGATAGATATAGGGATTATAACAGCCGATAAGAGTGCAGCCCAAGCTATAGCGGACAAGCTTGTTGAGGGCAATGTAAAGGGAATTTGGAATTTTGCACCGTGTGATTTAAAGGTTCCTGATTCCGTTGCCGTGGAAAATGTACATGTAACGGATTCTTTAAATGCACTTGCTTATCACATAACCAACCGTAAGAGGGAAGCTGCCGAAAAAGAGGATATTCAGAAATGATATGGAATTTCTGTTAAAATATCGATTATTCTTATGCCGATAATTAGAAATTCATTGAGTCGGAAATTGATGTTTTTAACATGCATGTCGGTTTTTATACACGCTTTTTGTTCCTATAGACCTAAAAAAGACTGCCGTAAGGCAGTCTTAATTTTTTAATCGGAATCACGGCATATTATAAATTGTGATTCATAAAAAGATACTCCCAAATGGAATTAAGCCTGCTTAGGAGCATCTACAGGACATGTGTCGGCACATGCGCCGCAATCGATGCAAATGTCTTCAGCGATTACATATTTGCCGTCACCTTCAGTGATAGCTTCAACAGGACATTCAGATGCACATGCACCGCAAGAAATACAATCATCATTGATTCTATAAGCCATATTCTTTACCTCCTTAACAATAAGTGTTAGATAAATTTGACAAAGAGCGTCGCATTTATTATAACAGACTTAAAATTTACGAACAATGGTTTTATAATAAATATTACTTGAATATTTCAAAGGTTTTTATAGATAATCGGAGCTGAAAAATTATGAAAATTTACGGTTTTGTAGGTAAAAGCGGTACGGGAAAAAGTTATCAGGCTATGAATGTATGTAGGAGCAGAGGAATAGAAAGTATCATAGATGACGGACTTTTTATATACCATAATGCTGTTATGGCGGGTCATTCGGCAAAAAGAGATAAGAATAAGATGACTGCGATCAAAACAGCTGTGTTTAATGATGAGAATGACAGGAAGACGGTTGCGGAAAAAATCTCGGAGGTAAATCCTGATAATATTTCAATACTTGGAACATCTGTAGGAATGATAGAAAAAATATGTGAACGTTTGGAACTCCATTTGCCTGATGAAATAATAAGAATAGAGGATGTGGCGGATAAGGATTCGATAAATACCGCTCTGCGACAGAGAAGAGAGCAGGGAAAGCATGTTATTCCCGTACCTACGGTTCAAGTTAAATCTCAATTCTCCGGTTATTTTATGATGCCGTTGCGTATATTCGGAAGAGGAAGAAGCCATAAAAGTCAGGCTTCAGGCGAAAAATCGGTAGTACGACCTACCTATAGTTATATGGGAACTTTTACCATATCAGATAAAGCTGTGCAACAGATCGTTATAAGCAGCTGTTTGAAAGCTGAACAGGTCGTTGATGTAGTACATTGTAATATAGAAAATAATGATGAAGGAGTAAAGGTAAATGTCGGTGTTATTCTTGAATATCTCCCCGATTTGATCGAAGCCGCCGCTAAGCTTCAGAAATTTGTTGACAGTGAACTTGAAATGATGACGTCATTTAATATTATTGAAGTGGATATTTCAATTAGAGCATTGATGCCGAGTCGGACATTCAATGAAGTGCATACAAGAGGATTGGGAAAGAATAAAACTGTTCATAGGCTGAGAAAGGCGAAATTTAATGAAAGAAAGCGGTAAGAATTTAAAAAACGGAAGATTGGATTGGAACAAAATAATTTGTGAGGGAAATGCAATCAAAATTTGTGATGTGAAAAATTTTGATATAGTTCAGACATTTGAATGTGGTCAATGCTTTCGTTGGAATAAATCGGGAGAAAATTCATATGTGGGCGTTGTTGGCGGACATGTGGTCAGTATGAGCGGCAGCGGCAATGATATAGTTATAGCGCCTTGTACGGAAGAAGAATTTTATGAAGTATGGTTGGATTATTTTGATTTGGAAAGACACTATGGAGAAGTCATAGAGCAAATATCCAAAGGCGATGAAGTTATGAAAAAGGCTTCGACCTTCGGTTACGGTATAAGACTTTTACATCAGGATGTTTGGGAAACGGTGATATCATTTATAATTTCTCAGAATTCCAATATTCCGAGAATAAAAAAATGCATAGAAACCTTGTGCTCAAATTTCGGTGAAAGTTTGGGCAATTACAGGGATAAAGAATATTTTTCTTTTCCAGATGCAAAGCGTCTTGCAGCTTTGGAACCGGAAGATTTGGCGGTTTGCAAGCTTGGATACAGGGATCGCTACATATTGGAAACAGCTCAAAGCGTGGCAGCTGATGGCGGAAGTCGTCTGTCGAAATTGAGAGAGGTATCCTCCGCCGATGCTGAAAAATATCTGCGCTCGCTGACAGGTGTAGGACCTAAGGTCGCCGACTGCATACTGCTTTTCGGAGCACTCAAATACGACAGCTTCCCCGTCGACGTCTGGATGCGCAGAGTAATGGCGACTTTATACGGCTTTGATGAAAATGATATGAAAGGAATGCGCAGTTATGCAGCGGAAAAATTCGGTGAATACAGCGGATTTGCACAGCAGTATCTGTTTTATTATATGAGAGAAAATGCTGAAGCTCTGCAGCAACGTTAAATTTGTAAAAAAATATATAAAAGCTGTTGACATCATAGTTGAATTGCGTTAAATTATCCTTAGCACTCAAAGAGATAGAGTGCTAATAAAATTTTTAAAAAATATCATTATATATAGCAAGCATGCGAAAGGAGATTTACATGATAAAGCCATTAGGTGATAAAGTCGTTATTAAGCGTTTGGAAGCTGAAGAAAAGACAAAGGGCGGCATAATTCTGTCAAGCTCTGCAAAGGAAACTCCGCAGGTTGCGGAAGTTCTGGCTGTGGGACCGGGAACTGAAGATATTAAAATGGAAGTAAAGACCGGTGACAAAGTCATATTTACAAAATATGGCGGAAGTGAAATCGAGTATGACGGTGAAACTTTGATCATACTTTCTCAAAAGGATATTTTGGCGGTAATTCAGTAATATAAGGAGGCTATAAAAATGGCAAAGGATATAAATTACGGTGAAGAAGCAAGAAAAAAGCTGCAGGCAGGCGTAGACAAGCTGGCTGATACAGTAAAAATTACACTTGGTCCTAAGGGCAGAAACGTGCTCCTCGAAAGATCTTTCGGCGGTCCTCTTATTACAAATGACGGGGTTACCATTGCAAAGGATATTGAACTTGAGGATAACTTTGAAAATATGGGAGCTCAGCTCATAAAAGAGGTTTCCACAAAGACCAACGATACTGCCGGTGACGGTACAACCACAGCTACGCTGCTCGCTCAGATTATGGTCAGAGAAGGTATCAAAAATGTTGCTGCAGGTGCTAATCCTATGGTGCTCAGAAGAGGAATACAGGGTGCTGTAGATGTTGCGGTAGAAGAATTGAAGAAGATTTCAAAGCAGGTGAACGGTCGTGATGAAATCGCTCAGGTTGCATCAGTATCTGCAGGTGATTCGGTTATAGGAAATCAGATTGCAGATGCAATGGAAAAGGTAGGTCAGGAAGGTGTTATAACTGTAGAAGAATCCAAGTCCATGGATACTATGGTTGAAGTTGTTGAAGGTATGCAGTTTGACAGAGGCTATCTTTCAGCATATATGGTAAATGACACTGAAAAAATGGAAGCTTCCATGAGCAATCCATTCATTCTCATTACCGACAAGAAAATTTCAAATATTCAGGAAGTGCTGCCGCTTCTTGAGCAGATTGTAAAGGCAGGCAGAAAGCTTCTGATAATTGCAGAGGATGTTGAAGGTGAAGCTCTTGCGACCATTGTTCTCAATAAGATAAGAGGAACTTTCGACTGCGTATGCGTTAAGGCTCCGGGCTTCGGAGACAGAAGAAAGGAACAGCTGGCTGACATAGCAGCTCTTACAGGAGGTTCTGTTATTTCCGATGAACTCGGTATGGATTTGAAGGAAGCAACTTTGGATATGCTCGGATCTGCAGAGACTGTAAAGGTTACAAAGGAAAATACTATCATTGTAAACGGCGCAGGAAATCAGGATGCCGTTAAGGATAGAGTAAATATGATAAAGGCTCAGCTCGAAGAGACAACTTCGGAATTTGACAGAGAAAAGCTTTCTGAAAGACTTGCAAAGCTCGCAGGAGGCGTAGCGGTAATAAAGGTCGGAGCAGCTACCGAAACGGAGCTTAAGGATAAGAAGCTGCGTATAGAGGATGCTTTAAATGCGACCAAGGCAGCTGTGGAAGAAGGTATTGTTCCCGGCGGCGGTGTAGCACTTGTAAATGTTATTCCTGCAGTAAAGGCTTATGTCGATGCTCAGGAAGGAGATGTAAGAACAGGTGCTGCTATCATACAGAGAGCGCTTGAAGAGCCGGTAAGACAGATTGCTGAAAATGCCGGATTTGAGGGTTCTGTAGTAGTAAACAAAGTCATGTCAAGCGAGCTTGGAACAGGATTCAACGCTTCGACTGAGCAGTATGTAAATATGCTCAAGGAAGGTATTGTTGATCCTACAAAGGTTACAAGATCTGCACTTCAGAATGCGGCTTCGGGAGCTTCAATGCTGCTGACAACGGAAGCTTGTGTAGTTGATGTTAAGAGCGATGCACCTGATATGCCTGCCGGAATGGGCGGTATGGGCGGCATGATGTAAGGGAATTGCGCCTGATATCGAAAAGAAATCAAGATTTCTCTTGATAAATTGATATATCGGAACATGATATATCGGAACGGGGCGTGACAAATGAGTATGGATTACAGATCTCCGACAGATTGATATTGGAATCTGCGAAGTATATTGATAATTCTACCTGTCACCTACATCGTGTATATTTAAATAAATAATAATAGAAAGCGACCTTTTGATTTATGCTTATCATGCAGGCATTGAATCGGGTCGCTTTTTTATATGACAAATATTGCAGCATAGGACAAAAATGAGCTATAGGACAAAAAGTGTGTGTAAAAACCTCTATACATGTTGAAAAATCAATGTGTATGGAAAGTTAAGCTTTTTATGGGTATTAGAGACTTTAATAAGTGAGAGTGAAGAAAAATTAAAGAAACATCATTTGTGGTTAATCTATGAATTATTGTGATTGACTGTTGCACTTTTTGTCTGAACAGAAATGATATTTTTTATTAATTGAAATTGAGTACTTGTAATTTTTTTTATAAGCTCATATTTATACGTTTTTGCTTGTGAAATCAGCCTATTTAATGTACAATAATTAATTAATTCAGTGACCGAAGAGTTTTGTCACACGGTCGGGAAAGAGGTAGATATGCTTAGAAATAATATCGAAAAAACAATCTTGATAATACTATGCATAGCAGTAATCGGATTATGCACTTTTACCGGCTGCAATTTTGACGGTAAAAGAGGGTTAAGTTCATCCGACCCGTCGGCAAATTCTTCAGTTCATGATAAAGAGGCGGCTGCAAGAGAGGCTCAGTTGTTAAAGGATAAAGATGCAGGTCTTTTTGTACTTGTAAATAAGTTCAATCATGTACCTGAAAGCTATGAGCCTGAGGATTTGGCACAGATGACACATTGTGCGGAGGGACGGGATCCGTCTACACAATTTATGCGCAGGGAGGCGGTTGAAAGCTTCAATCGAATGGTTGAAGCCGCAGCTGCAGAGAATATTGAAATTGTGATGACTACGGCATATCGCTCCCACGGTTTTCAAAATGTACTTTGGACTCATAATGTGCTTGTTAAGGGTAGTGAAGCCGAGGCGAACAAAACCAGCGCTCGTCCCGATGAGAGCGAGCACAGAACCGGTCTTGCAGTTGATATTTCAACAAAATCTGTCAATTATGAAGTTACTGTAAATTTTGAAAACACGGATGCCGGAAAGTGGGTGCAGGAGCACGCACATGAATATGGATTTATAATCCGATATCCTAAGGAAAAAGCGGATGTAACCGGATATTCCTATGAAGCATGGCATTTGAGATATGTCGGCATTACAGCTGCAGAAGATATTTACAGCAAAGGAATTACGCTTGAGGAATATTTGCAGGAAACAGGTATGGCGACTACCTTGAACGGGGATGCTGCCGTATTTGTAAATGAAAACAAACTCATGTCCGATAAGGCGGCGGATGATTCCGAAGTTGTGGATGCTCCGATTAATACTACAGCGGTAAATTCGGATGAGAGCGGCTGATGTGCGGAATCGGTGAACTTCAAAAGTATGCATTTGAAAAATAGATATTTTTCAGGAATCATTATGACGGTGTATGCTGAGGGGGATTTTAGTGTTGATACATTTTTCATAAAAATTCGTGTCATGTAAAAAAATATTGTTTATATATGTAATATTATTATTTGAATTATCATAGATCAGGAGGATAAAAAATGGCTTTTTATTATTCAGAACCATCTCATACTTTTAGTGAATATTTGCTTGTACCCGGTTATTCTTCAGCTGAATGTATTCCGGGAAATGTAAGCTTAAAGACTCCGCTTGTAAAATTCAAGAAAGGGGAGAAAGCTGCAATCAGCATGAATATTCCTATGGTATCTGCAATAATGCAGTCCGTTTCAGGAACTGAGATGGCAGTTGCTCTTGCAAAGGAGGGAGGAATCTCTTTCCTTTATGGAGCTCAGACCATAGAGGACGAGGCTGCTATGGTAAAAGCTGTAAAGGATACTAAGGCAGGTTTTGTAAAGAGTGATTCAAATATCAGTCCCGATGCAACGCTTCAGGATATTCTCGAGCTGAAACGCCGTAGCGGACATTCTACCGTTGCGGTTACCGAAAACGGGAAGCCTGACGGCAAGCTTGTAGGCATTGTCACAAGCAGAGATTATCGTATTTCCCGTATGGATAAGAGTACCAAGGTTTCCGAATTTATGACACCTTTGGAAAAAGTTATTTGCGGAGATGCCGATATTACTTTGAGTGAAGCAAACGATATCATCTGGGATAATAAGCTCAATGCGCTTCCGATAGTTGATAATCAGGGCAGACTGCGTTCATTTGTATTCCGCAAAGATTATGAAGCACATAAAAGTAATCCGAATGAGTTGCTGGATGCACACAAGCGCTATGTGGTAGGTGCCGGAATTAATACGAGAGATTATGCCGAGCGTGTACCTGCTCTGCTGGAGGCGGGTGTTGACGTGCTTTGCGTGGACTCGTCGGAAGGATTTTCAGAGTTTCAGGGAAATACTATAAAATATGTAAAAAATCATTTCGGTGATGAGGTAAAAATCGGAGGCGGAAACGTTGTAGATAAAGAAGGATTCAGATTCCTTGCCGAAAGCGGTGCGGATTTTATTAAAATCGGAATCGGAGGCGGGTCTATCTGCATTACCCGTGAAACAAAGGGTATAGGCAGAGGTCAGGCCACCTCTGTTATCGAAGTGGCTGAGGCTCGTAACGAATATTTTAAGGAGACAGGTATATATATTCCTATTTGCTCGGACGGAGGCATAGTTTATGATTACCACATGACATTGGCTCTTGCCATGGGAGCAGATTTCATGATGCTCGGAAGATATTTTGCAAGATTTGACGAATCTCCATCCAGAAAGGTAAACCTCAACGGTACTTATGTTAAGGAATACTGGGGAGAGGGTTCAAACCGTGCCCGCAACTGGCAACGCTATGATGACGGAGAAGGTAATAAATTGAAATTTGAGGAAGGTGTGGATTCATATGTTCCGTACGCAGGACCGCTTAAGGACAATGTACAGCTTACACTTGCGAAGGTTAAGGCTACAATGTGCAACTGCGGGGCATTATCGATTTCCGAATTGCAGGAAAAGGCTAAGCTGACCCTTGTATCTTCAACGAGCATAGTAGAGGGCGGTGCTCACGATGTAATCCTTAAGGATAATGCAGGGACGAATTATCAAGGATAAGTAAATTGATTAATTTGAAAAATATTTAAAATGAAAATCGGGAGCATGTACATTTTGTGGCATGCTCCCGATTTGGATAAGGAAACGCCTGTGTTTAAATGTTGATTTTGTAAACACTATACATATGATATTAATTAGCGAAGATTTTGTCCAATGAAAAATTACCATTCGGAGTTAAGAGGGCATTAAAAATTATAAATTAATGAAAATACATTAGCTTGTTGAGGCGGAGATAGAGAAACGAAAGAACTCAGACAGCCGCTTGTAATTATGAGGAGGGATACATTGGAAAAGCAATCTATATTAGTAGTGGATTTCGGAGGACAGTACAATCAGCTCATAGCACGAAGAGTAAGAGATTGCAGCGTTTATGCCGAGCTTATTTCATATGAGAACGTTATGGAACGTATACAGGCGGTAAAACCGGCAGGAATTATATTAACCGGAGGACCGAACAGCGTATATGACGAGGCATCTCCTAAATGCGAGCCGGAGCTGACGGAATTGGGGATACCCGTGCTGGGGATCTGTTACGGAGCACAGCTCATTACCTATATGCTTGGCGGAAAGGTTGAAACTGCAATTGTAAGCGAATATGGAAGCACTGAGCTTAAGCTGACGAAAGAAGCCGTCGACTCCAAGCTTATGGAAAATGTACAGGCGAAAAGTATATGTTGGATGAGTCACACGGATTATATTTCAAAGGTACCGGAAGGTTTTGTTATTACAGCAAGTACAAATGATTGTCCGGCAGCATCCATTGAGAATTCACAAAAAGGAATTTATGCCGTGCAGTATCATCCGGAGGTCATGCATACTGAGGAAGGTCAAAAGATACTTTCAAATTTTGTATATAACATTTGCAAATGTAGTGGTAATTGGAAGATGAAAACCTTTGTTGGCAGTGCCATAGAGCAAATCAGGGCAAAGGTTGGAGACGGAAAGGCTCTATGCGCCCTTTCCGGAGGTGTTGATTCATCGGTTGCCGCTGTTTTGATGTCAAAGGCTATCGGCAGAAATCTTACCTGCGTATTTGTTGATCACGGACTGCTGCGCAAAGACGAGGGGGATCAGGTAGAAGAAATATTCGGAGAAGCCGGAGACTATGAGCTTAATTTCATTAGGGTAAATGCCCGGCAGCGCTTCTATGATAAACTTAAAGGGGTGACGGATCCGGAGTTAAAGCGTAAGATTATCGGAGAAGAATTTATTCATGTATTTGAAGAAGAATCCAAGAAAATCGGAACGGTTGATTATTTGGTACAGGGAACAATTTATCCTGATGTAATCGAATCCGGACTTGGCAAATCAGCCGTTATAAAGTCGCATCACAATGTCGGAGGCTTGCCGGAACATGTCGATTTCAAAGAAATAATAGAGCCTTTGAGAATGTTGTTTAAAGATGAAGTCAGGAAAGTCGGAGTTGAACTTGGTTTGCCGGATTATTTGGTAATGAGACAGCCTTTTCCCGGGCCGGGACTTGGAGTAAGGATAGTGGGCGAAGTTACGGAAGAAAAGGTAAAAATAGTACAAGAAGCAGATGCAATCTACCGTGAGGAAATTGCGGGTGCGGGTTTGGATGCGAAGCTCAGCCAATACTTTGCGGCTCTGACAAATATGCGCTCGGTAGGGGTAATGGGCGATTTCAGGACCTATGATTACGCAGTGGCGCTGCGAGCTGTCGAAACCGATGACTTCATGACTGCAGAAGTTTCAAACATTCCTTTTGAACTCCTGCAAAAAATCATGAACCGAATCGTAAACGAAGTCAAAGGCGTAAACCGAGTACTCTATGATCTTACCAGCAAACCGCCAGGAACGATAGAAATGGAATAGCCTAAGCACTAATTGAAACCATTGGTAATACTTACTATTCTAAGGTTTCAGG
>JBQNCA010000014.1:0-39107 GCA_052169645.1 Anaerovoracaceae bacterium | reverse complement strand
TGAATGATTTCGTACTTATACAAAATCACTGTACTATGTAGTTTTCAAGGTTCGCACCGATTGAAAAACTTGTTTTAAACAAGTCCTATTTCATCAGCGAACTTTTATATAATACCACCGCTATCAATCAAGGTCAAGTGCTTTTTAAATTATTATATTTGTTAAATCAAAATTTTAAATAATTTATTATTCATTAGCACAATTCCCGCGGTGGACTTATATTATACCGTTGTATTCAAACGGTGTCAACACAATTTAAGGATAATATTCACACGATTTTTCTATGGTGAAATAAAAAGAGTAAATTCTATGTGTAAAAGTAAGTTCACTATGTAAAGTTAAGTTCACGATTTTAATTAAGAATAATGAAGTTAATCTTACGCATCTTCTTACACAATCAAGTCCGATCGAGCGACAAAATAAATATCTATTATCTATTGCATCGAAAAACATCACTGTCTCAAATATAGGGTTTCTTTATATGCAAAAATCCCGACGATTCCTCATCGGGACAAGAGTTTAACTTTTTGACAGCTGTCATCAAGAAGATTTTTAATTTACGAATTATCACACACCCTGAGCAATCATTGCTTCCGCAACTTTCCTGAATCCCGCAACATTTGCCCCTACGACAAGATCCCCTTTACGCCCTACTTCTTCTGCGGCAATATCGCACTTTTTATATATATCTTTCATTATGTCGTGCAATCTCTGCTCAGTTTTTTCAAAGGTCCATGAAAGACGAATACTGTTCTGACTCATTTCCAAGCCCGAAGTTGCAACTCCGCCCGCATTGGCAGCTTTGGCAGGTGCAAACAGCACTCCATTTTCCTGGAATATCTTAACAGCATCAATAGTCGACGGCATATTTGAACCCTCTGCAACAGCAATCACCCCGTTATCAACCAGCTTCCGTGCATGATCTCCGTTCAATTCATTTTGAGTAGCACAAGGAAGCGCTATATCACACGGTACATCCCAAATACTGTAACCTCTTTCCACAGGCATATATTGAGCAGTCGGTACATAGCTCAGATATGTGCGAATACGGTCTCTCTTTTCTTCCTTTATTTCCTTTATTATATTATAGTCAATTCCATTCTCATCATATATATATCCGTTTGAATCGCTCATGGCAACAACCTTGCCTCCGAGCTCCGCCGCTTTTTGGTTCGCATATATACCGACATTGCCGCTGCCGGAAATTACTACTCTCTTATTTTTGAACGACTCACCCTTTTGATTCAGCATCTCTTCCGTATAAAAGCAAAGTCCGAAGCCTGTTGCTTCCGTTCTTGCCAGCGAACCGCCAAACGGCAGCCCTTTTCCGGTGATGACACCTGTAAATTCATTTTTTATTTTCTTGTACTGCCCGAACATATAACCTATTTCTCTGGCTCCGACACCGATATCTCCTGCGGGAACATCCGTATCGGCTCCGATATGTCGCATGAGTTCCGTCATAAAAGCCTGACAAAAACGCATGATTTCCATATCGGATTTACCTTTAGGATCAAAATCCGAGCCGCCTTTACCGCCGCCCATAGGAAGCCCTGTAAGCGAATTCTTGAAAATCTGCTCAAATGCGAGGAATTTTAAAATTGATTCATTTACACTGGGATGAAAGCGAAGTCCGCCCTTATAAGGACCTATTGCAGAATTAAACTGAATTCGGAATCCCATATTTACATTTATCTTACCGCTGTCATCAACCCAGCACACCCTGAATTTTACTATGCGCTCCGGCTCCAAAATTCTCTCAATAATGTAATTCTGCTCATATTTATGATCTAATTCAATAAGCGGTTCCAATGAATGTAATACTTCAAATGCGCTTTGCAAAAATTCTGGCTGATAAGAATAGTTGCTTATCAGTGTATCGTAGACGGTCTTCAAATATCCATTTTTTAATTTCATAATAGCACCTCCCGAGTATATGTATGCAATTCACATTTTGTCTACAATTTTATGTTTTTATAAAGTATAATACTTTTTTATATTTTATCAAGATTTATTTTTGTTAAATTGATGTCATTCATAGTATTTCAGAAATTATTACTGTATAAATGCGATATCATGACAATATTTTTTAAAATCCGATTATACAACAAATATATGGAAAGCAGATCTCTCCGAAAAAAGTAATTTGACAAATCTCAGTCATGTAAAATCCCATTTTTTGTTCCTACACAAGCTTATGCTAAACAAAATCAAAGCGCCGTACAACCTGATTTTTCAAGCTGTTCAGCGCTTTTCACCAACACTTTTTGTCCTATACCGCTAAAAAATACAAAATTGCAGCGATCAATACGTTCCATATGATATCCGATTTATTTAATAAAAACCTATCTCCATTGCTCCCTTTGCCAACTGTTCGATCAAGTTGGAATCAGCTTTAAGCGATAATTCATATGTCAATCCTTGTAATTACTTGCATACAATTAGTCAATGCTTCTATCGCCTGTGGACAATTCTGAATTAAATTGCTATATTCACAAAATTTTACCCTCAATGATTTATTGTTATCGCTTCTCATCAATTGCCGACAATTCAATTGGTAATTCTATACGAATGCTCATGATGACTTGCAGAAAGAAATTATATTTTCATGATTCATCGTCCGCCCGTAATATATAATCCCGGTTGCATTGAAAATGTAGATTACTTGGACAGTAAGGATTTATCATCAACAAATTCTTCCCCGCTGACCTCTTCAAATTTGTGCAGCAACTCGGACACAGTAAGATTTTTCTTTTCTTCGCCTGCAATATCGAGTATTACCTTTCCTGAATCCATCATTACCAAACGGTTCCCGTACTGAATGGCATCATGCATATTATGAGTAACCATCAATGCAGTCAGCTTTTCTTCATCTATAAATCGTTGTGATATTTCCAATACCTTTGCAGCAGTCTTAGGGTCGAGTGCCGCTGTATGTTCATCGAGAAGTAACAGGTTAGGGCGTCTTATAGTCGCCATGAGCAGAGTTAAAGCTTGGCGCTGTCCTCCGGAAAGAAGTCCTACCTTGGAAGTCATTCTGTCTTCAAGCCCCAAATCTAAAACCTTCAACATTTCACGATAACGACGTCTTTCCGCCGAATTTATACGCCACTTTAAAGTATGACTGCGCCCGCGTCTATAAGCCAGAGCAAGATTTTCTTCTATTTCCATGGTAGCCGCCGTGCCGGTCATCGGATCTTGAAAAACTCTTCCCAAATATTTTGCACGCTTGTGTTCAGGCATCCCTGTCACATCTATACCGTCTATCATAACTCTGCCGCCGTCAAGAGGCCATGTTCCCGCTATAGCATTCAGCATAGTGGATTTGCCTGCGCCGTTACCGCCTATGACCGTTACAAAGTCTCCTGTTTCCAATTTCAACGAAAGATTCTGCAATGCCGGCTTCTCGTTTATAGTTCCCGGGTTAAAGGTTTTGCAAATATTTATAAGTTCCAACATTTACAGCGCACCTCCCCTCTTTGAAGCCTTGGTAAATGACGAATTATATTTGCCTTTCAAATAAGGAACTGCCAAAAATATAGCAACGACTATTGCCGATATCAGCTTCATATTCCACGACGGAAGTCCCAACCACAATACAAAGGTTATTACCATATAATAAATTATTGCCCCTATAACGGCAAAAGCAAGTCTCCCTGCAAAATTCAGGTGCTTGCGAAGCAGTGCTTCACCTATCACTTCCCCAATTATTACAGCAGCCAAGCCTATGACAATAGCTCCCCGTCCCATATTTACATCGGCATTTCCCTGATACTGAGCAAGCAGTGAACCTGACAGCCCTACCAAACCGTTTGAAAGAGACAATCCTACGACCTTTGCTATATTTGTATTTATACCTTGCGCTCTCGCCATATTTTCATTACAGCCCGTTACTCTGACTGTCGCACCCTGCTCGGTTCCGAAAAACCAGTACAGGAGTGCAATGATCGCAATAACAAAAATCAGACCGACTAAAATCGTATGAGAAATATCTCTCAATGTCACTATCAATCCGTATTTATCGACACTTACAGCAGTATTTGCCTTTCCCATTATATTCATATTAATAGAATATAGTGCAATCTGTGAAAGTATCCCTGCCAAGATATCGGGAATTCCCAATAATGTATTTAAAATTCCTGTCATAAATCCCGCTATAACGCCGGCAAGCGTTGCCAAAATCATAGCAATCGGAATTGAATATCCGCTTGTAATCGCCATAACTGCAACTGCGCCGCCGAGAGCTACGGATCCGTCTACCGTTAAATCTGCAAAATTCAGAATCTTAAAGGTAATAAAAACCCCTATAGCCATTACGCCCCAAATCAACCCCTGTGCAACAGATGCCGGTATGGCAGCAATCAGACTCATTATACTTAAACTTCCCATATGAAAAACTCCTATTATTCCGACAAAAGAGCGGTAACAACTTACCGCTCTCGATCTTGCCCGACAAAGCTGTAAATTATACAGCTTTGCTCTTCAAGCTGTTATTCAGTATCCAATGCCTCATAGCCTTCAGGAATAGTGATATTTAACGCCTTAGCTCTGTTTTCAAAGAAAAGCTTCTTCACATTCTTTGCAGTCTGAATTTCCATACTTCCGGGATCTTTGCCATTCACAAGAATTTCATATGCCATTTCACCGGTAGCATATCCCAAATCATAATAGTCTATAGAGAGCGTAGCCACGCCGCAGCCTTGAGCCAAACCTTTTTCGCCGCATATAATAGGAACCTTTGCCGGAGAAGCTATATTATCAATAATTTCAGTATTTGAAGCCATTGTATTGTCAGTCGGAATGTAAAGCACGTCACATTCCGACACGGCTTTCGTCACTACCGGCTGAATTTCATTTGAATCGGCAGCCGAGTACGATTTATGTGCCACACCGAGCTCATCGAGATATTCGGACATTTTTTCTATCTGATATGCAGAATTTGCCTCCGATGAACAATAAATCAATCCTACCTGTTTAACTCCGGGAACAAGCTCTTTTATCATATCCGCCTGCTGGTCGAGAGGCGCCAAATCGGAGGTTCCCGTGACATTTGTACCCGTCGTTCCACTCCAATCATCTATATCGAGTGCAGTTGCATAATCCGTTACAGATGTTCCCAGTACGGGGATATCCGCTGTAGCCGCTGAAGATGCCTGCAATGCCGATGTGGCATTTGCCATTATCAAGTCAACCTTATCGGATACAAAGCCTGCTGCAATTGTAGCACAGTTTGCTTCTTCTCCCTGTGCATTTTGCACATCAAACTGAACCTTATCTTTCCCTAATTTATCTATCAACGCCTGTTTGAAGCCCTCAGTAGCATTATCTAAAGCCTCGTGCTCAAGCTGCTGACATATACCGATTCGATAAACCTTATCTTCAGAATCTCCTGTTCCAGCTGCATTATCACTTTTTTTATCCTGCGATCCGCAGCCTGAAAATGCGGTAATGCTCATGGCTGCAATCAATCCAAATGCAATCAGCTTTGAAAATTTTTTCATTTTAAATTCCTCCCAAAATCATTTATAGAATAAATATGCGCTTTACAACTTTACAGCGTTATGGCAGTATGGCGTTATGGCGCTAAAGTGCAAGCTTGTAAAAAAATGCGCTCCGCATCATTCAAGCTGCAAAAGCGCAATATTCTCAGCACTTATTAAAATTTATTATAATAATCATGCTTTGCCAAGTCAACAAAAAAATAAAAATCTTGCTGTCGTATTGTCCTCATATTAATGAAATATTGTTTAATATTAATAGCTCGGTAAATAACGGTTCTTGTATTATCAGCCTTACTCTATGAGAAATTTATTTAATGTCGGTGTCCCTCCTGCAATACTTTTACATTAAAATTCTATGCCGGATTAAAGCTTACGATTCGTTTCATAAAGCCTTGACACTTCTTGTACTTTTAATTCTACGCTCCGGTAATTGTGTCAATATTACCGCTGCAAAAATCAGTGCGCATCCCAATATCTCTACCCGATTCAATTTCTGCCCAAGAAGTACCCATCCGGCAATAGCTGAATTTACCGATTCCAAACTCATAATCAGAGATGCCGTCGTCGGCTTGACCCTGCGCTGTCCGGCAATCTGCAAGGTGTATGCCACTCCGCCTGACAAGATGCCCGTATAAAGCAACGGTATCCATGCAGCAATCACATTTTCAAGGTGCGGAGCTTCAAATATAAGCATACAAAACATCGACATCAATGCAGCTACGCCGAATTGAAGGCACGACAGCCAAACACCGTCAACTTTTTTCAAAAAATAATCTATCAACAAAATCTGCGCCGAATATATAATTGCACAGCATACAATAAGTAAATCCCCTTTATTAATTACTACGGTTTCTTTGATACAGAGCATATAAAATCCGACTATTGCCACGATTACCCCGATCCAAAGCTTAACACCATGCTTTTCCCCCAGAAAAATGCCTATCACCGGAACCAGTAATATATACATGGAAGTAATAAAACCTGCTTTTCCGACAGATGTATATGCCAATCCGATTTGCTGGAAAGACATTCCCGCAAAAAGCGCCGTTCCGCAACAAACCGCTCCGAGTATAAGAGTTTTTCCGTCAGGTCCTTTTACAGCAGCTTTTATTGTTCGAGCCGCTTGAACATCAGATCTTCCTTTTAAAGCAGGTATTACTATCAGTAAGAACAGAAATGCCAGAATATTTCTGAAAAAATTGAATGTATGCGCCTCTAACAAATCCGAGCCTGCACTTTGGGCTACGAAAGCCACTCCCCATATAACGGAGGTAAGGAAAAGCTGTGAGCTTCCTATTATGTTATTTTTTCTTTCTACTCTCAAATTATTCATGTTTAATATTATTGAGCTTGATTGCGGATACGTCAAGATTAATTTTAAGAAAACTTAAATTTAATATAGCATAGGAGTTTTAACCGGATAGATTTTGTCACCTCGACTTGTCAATCCCGGAATTTTAAGAAAACTTAAATTTAAAAAGGTGCAATATTCAAAATATCTTGATATACTACAATATACTATTCGATATCAATCAAAAACTTCAAGGCAAGACTGCTCCCCCTCAATCAGAGGTAAAGTATTTCCTGTTTATCCGCATAGTCCGCCTTACTGCTACCCTCAAGCAGTAAGGAAGTACGCACAGCATTGATATGAATTTTCTTGGATATCCGGCATAAAAGGAGAACAGCACATGAATAAAAATCTCATAGATAAATTATCTAAGGATAAATGCCTGACACAAGAAGAATTTGTCTGTCTTATAGAAAATTTCAGCGCAGAAGACGCCGCATATGCGGAATTTTTAGCAAGGTCCTTGACTGATGAAATTTACGGGCATGATATATATATGAGAGGTCTTATAGAATTTACAAATTATTGCAAAAATGATTGCTATTACTGCGGTATAAGGTGCAGCAATAAAAAAGCCGAGCGCTACAGACTCAGCTTTGAGGAAGTTCTCTTGTGTGCGGATGCCGGATACAAGCTCGGCTTCAGGACTTTTGTACTGCAAGGAGGTGAAGACCCTTGGTATAATTGCGAACGCACCTGCGAGCTGGTCGCATCTATAAAAGAACGATATCCGGAATGTGCAGTTACACTTTCTATAGGTGAAAAAAGTCGTAAAGAATATCAGGCACTGTATGATGCAGGTGCGGAACGCTACTTGCTCCGTCACGAAACTGCGGATGCCGAACATTATGCCAAGCTGCACCCGGCTTCACTGAGCCTCGAAAACAGGAAACGTTGTCTTTACGATTTAAAAGACATAGGCTTTCAGGTCGGCACCGGCTTCATGGTCGGTTCTCCGTACCAAACCTCTGACTGCATTGCCCGGGATTTGCTTTTTATACATGACCTCAATCCGCATATGATAGGTATCGGCCCTTTCATTCCGCATAAGGATACTCAATTTGCAGATATGCCTCAAGGCTCTGTCGAATTAACAATATTTCTGATATCGCTTTTGCGCATCATGGTTCCCGCAGCTCTCATTCCTGCTACAACTGCCCTCGGTACTCTCGATTCCTCCGGAAGAGAGCGAGGCATATATGCCGGCTCAAATGTATTGATGCCCAACATTTCCCCTGCCGACGCACGCAATAAATACCTGCTCTATGACGGCAAATTGCAGGCGGGCGACGTAGCTGCCGAATCTCAGCGCATAATGAACGAACGGCTTAGAACAATAGGTTTCAATCCTGTCGTTGCAAGAGGCGATTCAAAGGTGAAATAACTAATTATTGCCCACCTCATCCGGCAAAAATGAATCCATATCCAGCTCATAATATAATCCTTTAGCTCTGATAACGTCTTTGCCCGTATCCATATCCCAAAGGCGTCCCGTCGTATAAATCTTTCTTCCGTCAACTGTCTCAATCTTGCCTTCTGCTGCCAGCTTATGAGTCAATATAGCCTGACTTATAAAATCACAATTTACATTGAGGGAAACCGAATCTATTTTTATTGATGAAATAGCATCCAACATAACTTCATCCATCATCCGATCATTTAATATCAAGATTTTTTATATTCAGTTATTCCCAAATATCTTTATCTTCTTTTGGCGGAGAGTATTTCCTATGCTTCCGCAGACCCATGATAAAGAAGATAAGCCCGGAAATGATTAAGCCGATGTCTATAACGACGGCGATCCTAATCGCAACACCTCTTTGCCGCACATAGTACAGTGATTGAACCAACATAAAAACTCCCAACATAAACTGAGATATACCGATTGCAAAAAAATGTGAATAGCGTTTGCTAATCTGCTTTGCCGACTCACTTTTTCCGGTGTACAGCTCCAACGGACCGTCAGCCGCATTTTTTCTCAGATAAACTCTACCTCCGTACTCCGCCACAACGGAGATTCCGGTCTGCTCCAAAAAATCAAGATATTCTTTTTTCTTGGCACCTGTGTAAGCGGGCAGGTCGATCTTATATCGGTACTTCACCGGGGATACATCCTCAAACTCATATTCTCCGCTATGATATCCGATAAGCATCAGACCTCTTTCCCCCTGCTCGTTCAGCCATTCTTCTTCTTTATTAATATCAAGGAAAGCCTTTTTAACGCTTGTCTTCATAGTTTGCCTCCTTTATTTTCTCTGCATTCCACAGAAGTTCTTTCAGACGTATAAGCTCTTTTTCAAAGAACTCTTTTCCTGTGTTTGTAATGATATATTCGATTTTTCGATCCTGCGGATACTCATTAAGTGCTTTTATCCAGCCCTTTTTCTGCAATGTGTCCAATGCTCCATACAGGGAGCCGGCTCCGAGCTTTACACGCCCGCCCGTCATCTGTGCAATGTCTTTCATCATGGCGTAACCGTGTGCCGGTTGATGGAGCCGCAGCAGTATATAAAAAACAGACTCGGTGAGAGCTCCGCTGCTTGCTGTTCTTCCCATTACTTCTCCTTTCTGATACGTTTTTAGATGTATCGATATTTGTAATATATCGCAATTCGTAATAGCTGTCAACCCCTATATATCAAAAAATCGCAAAATGTCAAGGCGTTTTTATATCATATGATATTCTCTTATTTTCAGCATTAACATCCCATCATAGTAGGTTTTTTTGCTTGCAGCTAAAGCTTTTTTAAACTCACCGGCTTAGCCGCCGGTCCCTTTGTATTGATGACCTTATCCTGCACCATTTCAATCAGCCGTCAGTTTCTTCATCTGTGCCTTGAACTTCACTACATTCCCATTACAGGAACTTCTTCACTACTATGGCTTCGGCTGACTTCTTACAGTTCGTTGTTATCCTCGCGTACTCGTGACTTTTACCCGTTAGAGGGCACCCATGGAGCGCAAACTAAAAACCCCCGAAAACTTGTGTTTTCGGGGGTAGTTTTTCCGACGATTCTTTTTACAGAGCTTCGAACTCTTCGAACTATCTCTTTGAGAACTGCGGTGCTCTTCTTGCTTTTTTGAGACCGTATTTCTTTCTTTCCTTCATACGAGGATCTCTTGTAAGGAAGCCTGCCGCCTTGAGCGCCGGTCTGTTTTCAGGGTCTGCTTCGCAGAGTGCTCTTGAGATACCGTGTCTGAGCGCACCCGCCTGTCCTGTCATACCGCCGCCGTTTACAAGGGCGATAACGTCAAACTTACCTGCGCAGCCTGCAACCTCGAACGGACGCTTAACTTCATTTCTAAGAATATCCATAGGAAGATAATCATCAAGTTCTTTCTTGTTGATTACAATCTTTCCGCTGCCGGGAATCAATCTGACTCTGGCAATAGCAGACTTTCTTCTGCCTGTTCCAATATACTGTTCTTTAGCCATTTAGATTTCCTCCCTTCCTTAGAATGTCCATATTTCCGGCTTCTGAGCTATATGATTGTGCTCAGAACCTGCATAAACTTTAAGCTTCTTATACATCTGTCTGCCGAGAACACCCTTAGGCATCATGCCTTTTACAGCATGTCTTATGATTTCTTCAGGATTTTTTGCCTGAAGCTTTTCAAAAGTGATCTCACGAAGACCGCCCGGATAACCGGTATGTCTCTTATAAATCTTCTCTTTTCTCTTCTTACCCGTTACATTGATCTTTTCCGCATTGATTACTATTACATAATCACCCGTATCAACATGTGGTGTGTAAGTCGGCTTCTTCTTTCCTCTCAGGATAGCTGCAACCTCGGATGCGAGTCTGCCGAGAGTCTGTCCGTCAGCATCGATGACGTACCACTTTCTATCAACCTCCTGAGGCTTAGCGATATAAGATTTCATATATTAAACCTCCTTGCCTACTCAAATATTCGGAATAAACACCGCCTATTGTTTTCGACATTCAAAAATAACTGTCCGGCCACGGCCGGTAATTCCCAGCCTGCACCGTATAGCAACCGCCCAAAAGGCAGAATACTTCATATGTATATGCGAAAATGCATAAAGTGCTTTTTCACGCAGTACAAATATATTACCTGTCCGGTCAAGCAAAGTCAACACTTTTTTACAGACGATCATCATCCTCCAAATTGCAAGTTTAATTGTCGCACATTTTGTTATATCTTTGTATATGTAATTCTCATCCAGATATCGTTGGAAGCTCGATATACAAAGACTTTTCACGAACAATTATTAATACCGTCTTATATATGCTGCATATCTTTTGTGTACAATTTGAGAAAATCATTTTATTTTTAATGGAACTCCGGATTTTTAACAGAATTTCATATTTTACGAATGGAATAAAATTTTTCCATTTATTGCAGACAGATACATTCTCGACTAAAACTATTTTCCCTCAAAAGTCTATTTTTTCAGTATGATTCTATGAAAGGTTTTCTTCCCCTTCTTTATTAAGAGAGCATCATCTTCAAACATATCCAATGTAACGTTCTGCTTCTTGTCCTTTATTTTTACATTGTTTACCAAAAGTCCGCCCTGCTCTATCGTTCTGAATCCGTCGCTGTTGCTGGAAACAAGTCCGACCTCACGAATAAGATTTACGAGCCCCGTACCATCACCTTCAAATATACTTGCTTCCATTTCCGTGGTTGGCATATTTGACAGATCTCCTTTGCCCCTAAACAAGGCTCTTGAAGCTTCCTGCGCTCTATCTGCCTCTTCCTCTCCGTGTACAAGCTTTGTCAACTCATGTGCAAGGATTTCTTTTTTCTCATTAATGCGGCTGTCATCCCACTTTTCCATTTTTTCAATTTCTTCGAGAGGCTTGAAAGTCAACATTCTGAAGCATTTATCCACATCAGTGTCGCCGATATTTCTCCAATATTGATAAAATTCATAAGGAGATGTCTTTTCCGCATCAAGCCACACAGCTCCGCCTACCGTCTTGCCCATCTTCTTGCCTTCCGAGTTGAGCAGCAGTGTAATGGTCATTGCATAAGCATCTTTTCCGAGCTTTCTGCGTATAAGCTCAGTTCCGGCAAGCATATTGCTCCATTGATCATTGCCTCCGAACTGCATAAGACAACCGTAATTTTTATACAACTCATAAAAATCGTATGCCTGCATTATCATGTAATTGAATTCAAAGAAACTCAAGCCCCTCTCCATACGCTGCTTATAACATTCGGCAGCCAGCATATGATTAACGGAAAAATGAGGTCCGACCTCTCTGAGCATCTCTATATAGTTCAGGTCAAGCAACCAATCGGCATTATTCACCATAATTGCTTTACCCTCACCGAAATCGATAAAGCGTTCCATCTGCTTCTTGAAGCAGTCGCAATTATGTTGAATCGTCTCCGGTGTCATCATCAGGCGCATATCTGTACGTCCTGAAGGATCACCTATCATACCGGTGCCTCCGCCTACGAGCGCTATAGGCTTATTCCCCGCCATCTGCAAACGCTTCATGAGACAGAGCGCCATGAAATGTCCTACGTGCAAGCTGTCCGCAGTCGGATCGAATCCGATGTAAAATGTTGCTTTCCCGTTATCCACAAGCTCACGAATTTCTTCTTCATCAGTTACCTGAGCAATCAATCCTCGAGCGACAAGCTCATCATAAATTTTCATAGGATTCCCCTCCATAAAACCTTTTATTTACGTCCGAATTTGCTGAAAATTTAGAGCCTACAGCTTTTCTATCTGCTCTATGCGTTCCTTATGCCTGCCCTCTTCAAAATGAGCATTGAGCCATATGTCCATAAGTCTGAGCGCAGTCTGAGTATCCAAAACACGAGATCCGAAAGCTACCATGTTTGCATCGTTATGTCTCTTGCACATCTCTGCAAGAAATTCATTTGTAATAAGTGCACATCTTATTCCTTTGGTTTTATTCGCCACTATGGAAACTCCCACACCTGTACCGCAGCATAAAACACCTTTTTCACACTGCCCTGATGCTACAGCCTCGGCAGCCTTATGTGCGAACTCGGGATAATCGCAGGATGCTTTTGAGTTTGTTCCAAAGTCCATAATGTCATAGTTGTTTTCAATCAAATGCTTTTTAATAGCTTCTTTCAAATCAAAACCTGCGTGGTCACTTGCCAGTGCAATCATTTTAGCCTCCGTTTTTTTAATATTGCAATAATAATTATAACTAATATCTGCGGTCACAGTGTAAAGATGAATTCACCGCATTCGCAGCATTATACATTGATAATATTTCCGACAGCAGCTCGGTAATCATCGATATTTCTTAATATATCAATTATACAAAAATAATGTTTCCGTCAGCGGCCTTTTTCATGCGATCCATTACTGCAGTACCCATACCCGTCTCCGGAACTCCGGCTGCAAATATCACATTAACATCTGATGAATCTAAACGCCTGAGTTCTCTGAAAAAAGAATGTGCCGCTTCATCTATATTTCCGTCAAAATCAATCACTCCGACTTTCTTTCCATGCTCATCGGCAATCCTGCATCTTTTGCTGATTTCCGCCTTGACGGCAGCGGTATCCCCTACAAACAGATAAATCTCGGTATCCGGTCTGTAATGCGGATATTTACTCGAAACGGGAGCATCCATGCGCTCCTTGCCGTCGCTCCCTGCTACAGCAAGTCCTCCCGGGGGACCACGTATACCTTACGAGGAATCACTTCTTCAAGCTGCTCGGGAGTTATCGCTCCCGGTCTTGTGACTACTACATCATCTCCTGTAAGGTCTACGATGGTTGATTCTATTCCCATTTCGCAATCAGGACCTGCAAGTATCATATCTACCTTGCCGTTCAAATCATCAATTACATGCTGTGCAGTTGTAGGACTTGGATGTCCTGAAATATTTGCACTCGGTGCTGCAAGCGGAACATCCGCCGCATCTATAAGTGCCTGAGCAATAGCATTGTCGGGTTGACGAACACCTACACCCTTTCCCCCTGCAGTAATCAGCCTTGAAACTCTGTTCTCAATCTTAGGCATAATTATAGTGAGCGGGCCCGGCCAGAAATTTTCTATAAATCTGGAAAGAAACATATTATTCGGTGCAGTAATATCGATTACCATATGCATATCCAAGTCTCTTGCAACCAGTACATTTATGGGATTGTCCGAAGGTCGATTTTTCGCTTCATAAATACGACGTATAGCATCCTCATTATCAATGGATGCACCCAAAGCATACACCGTATCCGTAGGAAATGCTACAATCCCGCCGTTTTTGATGATTTCAGCAGCTTCCTCTATCTTATCCCTGTCTTTATCAGGATCTGTGATAGTGTAAATTTTAGTTTCCATCTCGATTCCTTTCCGTCTTTCATTAGCTGATATATTTATAGTTTAAAAATTCTTCATCTTCTCCGCCTGATCAGTGGTAATGAGTGCATCTATGACCTCATCCAAATCTCCGTCCAGAAAATAATCCAATTTATATATTGTCAAGCCTATGCGGTGATCTGAAATCCTGCCCTGCGGAAAATTATAAGTTCTTATACGCTCGCTGCGATCGCCGCTTCCTACCTGACTCTTTCTTTCCTCAGCCATTTCATCGTGTTGCTGCTGCCGCATCATATCGTATAATCTTGCTTTCAGTACCTTAAAAGCCTTTTCTTTATTTTTAAGCTGCGATTTTTCATCCTGACAGGTTACTACGAGTCCGGTAGGCATATGCGTCAGACGAACAGCGGAATCCGTGGTGTTTACACATTGACCGCCATGACCTGTAGCCCTGTAAACATCTACTCTTACATCATTAGGATTTACATCCACCTCCACGTCATCAGCCTCGGGAAGCACCGCAACGGTCGCTGCTGAGGTATGAATTCTCCCACTCGACTCCGTTTCAGGAACACGCTGTACACGATGTACACCGCTCTCATACTTCAAACGGGAATAGGCACCTTTACCTTTTATCATCATAACGGCTTCCTTGATTCCGCCCATGCCCGTATCGTTTACATCTATCATTTCGGTTTTCCAGCGATGACGCTCAGCATATCTCATATACATACGCATCAAGTCGGAGCCGAATAATGCTGCTTCTTCTCCGCCTGTGCCGGCACGAATTTCGAGAATGACATTCTTTTCATCATTGGGATCTTTAGGTATGAGGAGAAGCTTCAATTCTCCCTCTATGACATCCTTTTGCTCCTCCAAATCGGAAAGCTCCATCTTCGCCAGCTCTCTCATTTCCTCATCGCCGTCGCCGTCATTCAGAATCTCCTTTGCTTCCTTTATACCGTCGACTATTTTCTTATAATCAGTATACTTATGGACTATAGGCTCCATATCGCTTATATCCTTTGCGTATTTCTGAAACAGCTTCTGATCTGAAATCACCTCGGGATCGGAGACCTTCATGCTGAGTTCTTCATATTTATTTTGAATAAAATCTAATTTATCATACATATAAAACTGCTCCTCTGACGGATAGTAAAATATTCTATAAAATCAATAGTATCAAGCATAATTATAGCATAAATATATTGTAAAAAACCGGAATCGTTGATTCCGGCTTTATTACTAATCGATATTGAACTTTTTCTTGAACTTTTCAACTCTGCCGCCGCGATTTATGAACTTCTGCTGGCCTGTGAAGAAAGGATGGCATGCCGAGCAAATATCAAGTCTCATTTCTTCCTTTGTTGACAGGGTCTCAAAGGTGTTGCCACATGCACATGTAACCTTGCACACCTTGTATTCCGGATGAATACCTTCTCTCATGTTTTTCACCTCTTTTCGCGTGGAGTATATATTAAACCCACGTTGCTGATTAATGAATATAATTTTATAATATTATGAAACGCCGTGCTGACACAGGATGCCGATAGAGCGTACAAATATTTTATTAAAGCCTTATAAGAATATCATATGAAATCCATTCAGGCAAGTGTCTTTTTTGTTACATTATTTATTTGCATTATTTTACATTATTTATGTAATACATACTTTTTGTAACATTATTCCACTCATAATCAAGTGTAAAATCATCTTACTATAAAAAATATCCTCGATATATTACTTTTAAATCATTATTCGGATTGTAATCGAGCCGTTATAACTCTGTCCGAACGAGCCATATCCTTATGAGTAAATATATCCTTATAGCATCCCTCTTCCTCAAGCAACGCTGTCACCTCATCCGCCTGATCATGCCCTATCTCAAAAAGTATATAGCCGCCCTTTTTCAAATGTACTGCAGAATCCGTCACCATTTTTCTATAAAAGTCCAATCCGTCTTCTCCTCCGTCAAGCGCCGCCACAGGCTCATGATCTTTTATCTCCCTCTGCAATGTGGGTATCACATCCGAGGGTATGTACGGTGGATTACAGAGTATCATATCAAACTTATCCTTCATCGGCTTCTTTTTTTGCACAGGCATATATAAATCTGATTCTATAAAATTGATTTTTTTCTCAACACCGTTTTTCTTTGCATTGCTGCGAGCCACATTCAAAGCGGCTTCGCTTATATCGCAAGCCGTGAGCTTTGATTTGGGCAGGAAATATGCCATGGAAATTGCTATGGCACCACTTCCGCAGCACATATCAAGAATGCTTATTGAGCCTTTTTTATTTTTAGCAAAGCTCAAAGCCGTTTCGACCAAAGTTTCCGTGTCTTGTCGAGGAATTAATACAGCTTCATTTACATTGAAGCTCAAGCCCATAAACTCCTGTTCTCCGACTATATATTGCAAAGGCTCACCTTCAGCTCTCCGGTCTATAAGCTCAAAATATGCATCCGCATGATTTTCATCGGTTCCGTCATTTCGATGAAGATATATAAACGTTCTGTTTTCATTCATGAGATACATCAACAAACGTTCGGCATCTATAGCGGCATCGGCAATATTTGCCTGTTTTAAACGCTTGATGCCAACATCAAGTATTTCGCCAAAAGTAATAAGCATCCTATAAATTCTCCACTGTTATATTTTAGTTTCAGTTATCGTTATTTTATTAACATTTTTCTTATTTTTTATTACTTTATATTGACATTATAAGGTCATAATCCTATAATCAATTTACAGTAAATCGTTGCAGCCCGCATGATTTACTTAACAGCTGCATGTTAAATTATATCAGCTTTTATAAATTTCGCAAAACAGATTCATATATAGATGACCAAATCCTTATACCCTTGTACGTTTTCTCTCTCCAAATTTTACTTAGACGTACAAGAACGAAAAAAGCGACCTCCTCGGTCGCTTTTTTCGTTCCTCCAACCTCGAGCTCGGTTCAAGCAGAACCAAAGCTGCAAACAGCCTATATTTCAAGCTGTAAAGCACTTTTTACCACTAAGTTTTGTCCCATGAATCTGATTTCCCCGAGCAATCCCTATACAACTCCGATTTTTAATCGTATCAACAGCATTTTCAGACATCCTGCTCCAAATCGACCTTATCATTTTCCTCCGATTCGAACGGATGATTTAAAGGCTCGACTTCGGAATCGGGAGTCCTCGCTTCACTACTCTCCTCTACATCGTCTTCATCGGGCAAACGATTACCATATGAATCAACATAATAAATTCTAAGCTCCGGCGGCTCATCGCTTAGGCACGCATTTACGGCGGCTATCGCCACCTGAAGCTGAGACTCGTCGGGAACTCTCGTTGTAAGCTTCTGCATCAGCAAGCCCGGCACGCTCAACATTCTGACCAACATGGAATCGCTGCTTCCCGCCCAGCGCAACAGTTCATATGAAAGTCCCGCTATAACGGGGATGAGCAAAATTCTGGAAACTATTCTCAGTACTACATTAGGCCAACCCAAAAACGAAAACAATATCAAGCTGATAATCATTACAAACATAAGAAAGCTTGTCCCGCATCTCGGATGCAGTGTTTCAAAGCTTGCACAGTTTTCAGGCTCCAAATTCAATTTATTTTCAAAACAATGTATTGTCTGATGCTCCGCTCCGTGATATTCAAATACACGCCTTATATCTTTCATTTTTGATATAAGGGCTATATATCCTATAAACATCAGTATTCGGAGCATTCCCTCTATAAGATTGAGAATTATTGCATTCTTTGTAAACAATGTGCATACATCTACCACCCATGTGGGTAATAGTACGAATATGCCTATGGACACAATCAACGCAAATATCACGGAGCTGTACAGCATAAAATTGAACACGCCCTTCTCACCGAACTTTGCTTCAACCCATTTTTCCAATCTGCCCGGTTCATAGCTTTCTTCATCATCCTCTATCGCATTGCCGAGAACTTCTGCAGAATACATGAGCATTCTTGTACCTGTTACCAAAGAATCTACAAATGTCACAACCCCTCGTATGATTGGAAATTTCATCCATTTGCCACGCTTTTTCAAAGGCTCTTCCTTGATATTTATCCTTCCGTCCGGCAATCGCACCGCTATAGCCGTGCGATCCGCTCCTCTCATCATAATTCCTTCCATTACAGCCTGTCCGCCCATCTTTGTCGGACTGGCATCCTTTATAAAAATTTTATCAAAATCCATTTATATGGTTTTTACCCCCTGCGTCAGTGTCTTTGTTTTATTGATAATATCTATAAAATCTGCATTTGAAGCCGTATGAGCCAAATAATCCATTATAATCTCGGTGACTTCCTGTGTATTCTGATTTGACAAGGACTTTCTCATCTTCCATGCAGCCTCGATTTCTTCACTTGAAAGCAGCAAATCCTCTCTGCGTGTACTTGATTTATTCAGGTTTAAAGCAGGAAATATGCGCTTTTCGGACAATTTTCTGTCCAAATGCAGTTCCATATTACCTGTACCCTTAAATTCTTCAAATATAACATCATCCATTCGACTTCCCGTCTCTATAAGCGCAGTCGCCAAGATCGTTATACTTCCACCTTCTTCGATTTTTCTCGCAGCTCCGAAAAATTTCTTAGGCTTATGCAGCGCCCCCGGATCTATACCTCCCGATAAAGTTTTTCCGGATGACGGAATTACCATGTTATATGCCCTAGCCAATCTGGTAATACTGTCAAGCAGTATCACTACATCCTTCTTGTGTTCAACCAGTCTTTGCGCTCGTGCAAGCACCATCTCCGCAACTTTCACATGGTGCTCCGCCTGTTCATCAAAGGTGGAATATACTATTTCTCCCTTTATAGATCTCTTCATATCGGTAACTTCTTCAGGTCTTTCATCAATGAGAAGAACTATTACATTTATATCGGGATATTTTGTTTCTATAGCAGAAGCTATATCTTTTAGCAGAACAGTTTTCCCTGTTTTCGGAGGTGCAACTATTAATCCTCTCTGCCCTCTGCCTATAGGAGTTACTATATCTATGAGTCTGGTTGCGAGATTTGTTCTTGAGGTTTCAAGCTTCAGTCTTTCATAAGGAAATATAGGCGTGAGATCTTCAAAATTAGGTCTGTGCATAGATACGCCGGGCGGATCGCCGTTGACGGTGTTTACATAAAGCAGAGCCCCGAAACGCTCTCCTTCATTTGGATGACGTGTTATGCACTTTATCTTGTCGCCTGTTTTTAGATTAAAACGTTTTATCTGTGTGGTTGATACATAAATATCCTTCTCACTTGAAAGATAATTATCAAATCTTAAAAATCCGTATCCACCCTCAACTACATCAAGGATACCCTCTACCTGAGGTCTTTCTTCATCCGTATATTGTCGCTGCTTTGGCTTATCTTCTTCCGACTCCGCCTGTAAGCTGTGATTTCCTTCATGCGGCCTTTGATTTTTTCTTCTTTGAAATTCCGTATCGGAAGCAGGGAATTCAACTTCCCTTTCTTGATAAGCTTCCTGTACTTTCTCCGATTTTTTTAACGGAACAGGCTCATCATGTCGAGCTTCAAAAGTATTTCGGGATGCTCTTTCCAAAATCACTTCCCTAAGCTGCGGCTTGCGCAATTCATCGGAATCCGCAATTCCCAATTCTCTTGCCAACGCCCTAAGCTCGGCAACCTTCATGGCTTTCAGCATCCCTGCATCTATATTTTTCATAATCATTCAATCCTTTGCCCTGACATCTGGCAGCAAAACATCTGCCGGATGCCTGAAGCTTTTCAAAATTCGTTCTATTTTGTAACTTTTGCATAAAGCGGCTTAGTATTCATATTGTGAATGGCATCTATAAACCTTATGGTCCCGGAAGCACTTCTCATCACGACCGTATGTGTCTTCACTCTATTATTTGAAAGGAATCTCACCCCTTTAAGCATGTCACCGTCGGAAACTCCTGTAGCAATGAACAATATATCGTCGCCCTTTGCCAAATCCTCAGTAGTAAGAATCTTGTAATAGTCGGAATTTGTCTGAGCCTGCTTGATTTCCTCAGAGGTATGAGCAAATAATCTGCCTTGAATCTCGCCGCCGAGACATTTAAGGGCTGCTGCAGCCAATACTCCTTCCGGGCATCCTCCTATTCCCACCATCATATCTATACCGCTGTTATCAAAGCATGTAGCGATAGCCGCTGCCACATCTCCGTCACTGAAAAGCTTTATCCTGCAACCCAACTGTCTGCACTGTGCCATGAGATCCTTGTGCCTGTCACGCTCCAAAATGGTAACTGTAAGATCCTCTATATTTTTATCTATAGCCTTTGCTACGGATTTTAAATTTTCCTGCAACGGCTTGTTTATGTCGATTGAACCCTTTGCCTTGGGACCTACAACTATTTTTTCCATATAATAATTTTTTGTGTGGAAAAGGTGTCCTCTCTCTGCGATGGCAATTACAGAGATAGCATTTGAAAGTCCTTTTGCAGTCGAAGTGGTTCCGTCCAACGGGTCCACTGCTATATCCACCTTGTCCGCATCAGGCCCGGCTATACCTATCTGCTCCCCTATATAAAGCATGGGGGCTTCATCCTTTTCTCCTTCACCGATTACGACTATCCCGTCAATATTTACAGTTTCAAACATACTGCGCATGCCTGTTACCGCCGCCTGATCGGCTGAATTTTTATCACCGCGTCCCATCCATTTTGCGGAAGCAATTGCGGCAGTTTCCGTTACACGGGCAAGCTCAAGTCCCAGGTCACGATCCATAACCTTATCGTTTGTTTTCATCTTAAAGTCCTTCTCCAATTCAAATATTCAAATCTTGTTAAAATTATTAAAAAACACTATGCCAATTCGGGAAAACATATGCTTAACACAGAGCTTGAGGCTCCGTTTTCGCAACTTTTTTAAGCTGCCTGCATTACTTTCCCGATTATTAACTATAAATATAACTGTACCTTACACCCACATGCAAATTCGTCATTCACTGTCCGAAGCAGCACCCTCCTCCGGAGCTTCTTCCTGAACCTGATAAATTTCCGCAAGCATCTCTTCTATAGCTGTTTGATCCGTCATCCAATATGACGGTCCTGTTGAATGATCCTCATGTCCCGGAACCATATATGTATTTATGGAATCACCGCTGAGACCTATTGCCGAAAGCGCATATTTTGCAGCCGCTCCTACCGTTAAATCCGATTCCACATTTGAAGTGATAAGCTTTGCCGAATCTATGATCCCGTTGTCAATAGCTTGTTTGAATGCCGACTTTATAAATTTCTGCTGTGCATCAATACGACCTATATCACCGTTGGCATACCCTTTTCTGAATCGCAGATACTGAACAGCATGTTCGCCGTCAAGAACCTGTTCCCCTGCAGGTATCCTTATGTGCAAAGGAGGAGTATCATACGGATCATCATAAGTAAGAGCCTTCGGAACATCTATAGGAACACCGCCTATGCCGTCAACTATTGTCTTTACAGAATCATAATCAACAATGGCATAATAGTTTATAGGAATACCGCAAAGTGTATTGCTTACCGCATTGGCGACACCTACAATATCATGCTTGCTTCCATATATCGCATTTATTTTGAGCGATGCCCCATGATAGCCTTCTCTTTCATAATAGGTGTCACGAGGTATGGATATAACTGAAACCTTATTATGATCCATATCCCATGTTACAAGCATTATCACATCCGTCATATTCTTATTTATGCCCAACATAAGCATATTCATACGCTTAGATTTGGTAAATGCTTCAAAGAACGGACTGTTTGAATCAACAAGCACTCCCATCTCTTCTTCTATACTTTTTACATCATGCTTTTCAAATAAATTTATATTTGAAACAGCTTTTACAGTCGGAATAAGAATCAGAGTGAAAAGCACCAAAAAAATCAAAAAGAATTTTATAAATGTTTTACCTTTCATAAATTACCTTGCCTTTATCATACTTTCTTTACGGATTTTTTAATAAATATATAAATTAATAATTTCAGAAAAAATTTTAATGCCGTATTTATCCTTCAGGCACAAAAATTATAAGAGAAAACTGTCCTCGAAAACTATAATATACTTTTTTTGCAAACAATTAAACTGAAATTTTTATTAATTAAAGAAAAAAACGCAGCAAAAGCTGCGTCTTTAACAATATAAGTGTTTATTGCGGGGCAACTGTAAATATTCAGCACTCTCCACCCTGTGAATTCAAATGAAATTATCAGCTGTATTTATAGAAACCTTCTCCGCTCTTCTGCCCGAGCTTCCCTGCCCTGACCATCTTGCGAAGCAACGGATGCGGACGATATTTATCCTCTCCCAATTCTTCATGAAGAGTTTCCATTACACGCAGGCAAATATCCAAACCTACAAGATCCGCCAGTGCCAAAGGTCCCATAGGATGATTGGCTCCCAACTGCATAGCTTTATCTATATCTTCCGCACTTGCAATATTTTCAGCCAGAACCGCAACGCATTCATTCACCATCGGAATCAACATTCTGTTTACTACGAATCCCGGTGATTCTTTTATCTCGACAGGTGTCTTCTGCAAATCCTCCGCCAGCTTCTTTGCGGCGGCAATGCTCGCATCGGAAGTGTTATATCCCGGAATAACCTCAACCAGCTTCATTACCGGAGCCGGATTAAAGAAATGCATACCTAAAACTCTTTTCGGATTTTCGGTTACGGATGCTATTTCCGTAATTGAAAGTGATGAGGTGTTTGTTGCCAATACTATATCAGGGCGACAAAGCTTGCCCAGCTCTCTAAACAATTCCTTCTTGACTTCCATATCTTCTGTGGCGGCTTCTATTATGAAATCCGCATCTTTTATTATATTTATATCGGTAGATCCCTTGATACGTGCGAGATTCTCATCTTTTTTCTCCGCTGCAAGCCAGCCTCTTGAAATCATGAAATCGTACTGTCCTTCGATATAAACCAACGCCTGATCCACAGACTCCTGTCGTCTCGCACGAAAAACCACATCAAATCCGCAATTGGCTATATGCTGTATCAAGCCTCTACCCATAGTGGAAGAACCCAATATTCCGATTTTCATAATCAAACCTCCTTTTCATTTGACCTACAGATTTAAATTTTGTACACATACATGTATGTTAATTTTACTACAATATATATGTTATATCAAGCATTTTGCAAATTCTTTCAACTCTCTCCTGTCCGATTCTCTCTAATTCTATCCGAACCTCAAACCCGAATTTTACTTCATAGCCCCGAACTTCAGGTTAATCTGTCTACTTCCCTTTAAATTCAGCCTTCCTGCGCTCAAGAAACGCTCCCATACCCTCCTTCTGATCTTCCGTTGCAAAGCACATTCCGAATAAGTCTGCTTCGATTGCAATACCCGAATCTATATCGACCTCTCTTCCTCTCTTGAGTGCGGAATTTGCCCATCTGACCGCCAAAGGTGCATTTGCGGCAATTTTGCCTGCCAACGCTTCAGCCTCTTTAAGCAAATCCTCCGGTGTCGTAATTCTGCTGATAAGACCTGTTTCCAAAGCTTTGGTTGCATTTATATTATTTGCCGTCAGTATCATCTCAGCAGCTACGGATTTTCCCACTGCTGCCGCAAGTCTCTGAGTCCCTGAAAATCCCGGCGTAATACCCAATCCTACTTCGGGCTGTCCAAAGACGGCATTTTCCGAGGCTATTCTGATATCGCACGCAAGCGCCAATTCAAGTCCCCCTCCCAGTGCAAAACCGTTTATTGCAGCTACAGTCGGTTTCTCACTGCGCTCTATTCGCCTGAAAAGTTCCTGTCCCACATTTCCGAAAGCTCTGCCCTCTATCATATTGAAATTTGCCATTTCTCCAATATCCGCACCTGCCACAAACGCCCTTCCCGCTCCTGTTATGATTATACTGTGCACCTCATCGTCCCTGCACAAAGTGTCGAAGGCTTCTCTCAGTTCGGCTAAAACTGCGGTATTAAGAGCATTCAGGGCTTCCTCTCTATTTATAGTTAAAATTGCTATATGTTCCTTTTTTTCAATCAATATGAAATCCATTTTTATACCTCTCTTTCCATATTTAATCCGACTCTATAAAACTGTCTTTTATTTATATTATATATGTTACACTAACTATTCTCAAGTTTGCTTGTTTGGATTCGCCTTTTTACTCTTATTGGTTAAAATACAACTTCAATTCTGAAGAATCTTATTGACAAAAGTTCTATTTGGAGTACAATTTGTTTGAATATAAAAATCCCTTATCAAGAGCGGCTGAGGAAACAGGTCCTATGAAGCCCGACAACCATCGTACCGTGTGCGTAGGTACGGGAAGGTGTTAAATCCTGCAGAATTTTCTGGAAGATGAGGCTCAACGTTCAAACTTTGTAATTGCGCCTCTCCTTATTATATGGAGAGGATTTTTTATATGCAAGACTCTATCTTCCTTGATAAAACAGGAGACATCTCTCCGCAGTATTCCAAAACAGTATATGTTCAACCTGAAAAAAGGTGAATTCCGACTATCACAATATAATAGCAGAAGTAGTGTAAAAAATGATTTTTAACACTGTTTGTGCCGCCGGTACAGGCGGCGGAATGGAGATTATTATGAGAAGACTTTTTACATCAGAATCCGTTACCGAGGGTCATCCTGATAAAATCTGCGATCAGATTTCGGATGCTATTCTCGATGCTATTCTCGAAGCCGATCCTGAAGGTCGTGTTGCTGCTGAAAGCACTGTAAATACAGGCTTTGCCATGGTAATAGGTGAAATAACCACAAGCAGCTATGTAGATATGCAGAAGCTTATAAGAGGGGTCATCACCGATATCGGCTATACAAAGAGCGACTACGGCTTTGACGGGAATACCTGCGCCGTGCTGTCCGCTATAGATGAACAATCATCAGATATCGCTATGGGTGTAAATAAAGCATTGGAGTATAAAACCGGCGAGCTGGATGATGCTATCGAAGCAATCGGTGCAGGCGATCAGGGGCTTGTATTCGGTTTTGCCTGCAACGAAACTCCGGAGCTCATGCCTGCACCTATAATGTTTGCACACAAGCTGGCAAAAAGACTCGCAGAGGTGAGAAAGGACGGAACAATCCCATATCTTCGTCCTGACGGTAAAACTCAGGTTACGGTAGAATACGAAGATGATAAAATTATAGGAATCGATACCGTTCTGGTTTCCACTCAGCACGATCCTGATGTCAATAACGATCAGATAAGAGCAGATATCATAAAGCATGTTATCAATCCTATAATGCCTGCAGAGCTGATGAACTACTCTACAAAGATTTTTGTAAATCCTACAGGACGTTTTGTAATCGGAGGTCCTCACGGAGATTCGGGACTTACCGGAAGAAAAATAATCGTCGATACCTATGGCGGATATGCCCGCCATGGCGGTGGAGCTTTCTCGGGAAAGGATCCTACAAAGGTTGATCGCTCCGCTGCATATGCTGCGAGATATGTAGCTAAAAACATAGTTGCGGCAGGGCTTGCCGATAAGTGTGAAATTCAAATTGCATATGCCATCGGTGTAGCAAGACCTGTTTCAGTATCCGTAGATACATTCGGAACCGGAAAAATTTCGGATGAAGATATTGTCGCTAAAATAAACGAAAATTTTGACCTTCGTCCGGCAGCCATAATCCGTGACCTCGACCTCAGACGTCCTATCTATAGGAGTATAGCCGCCTACGGCCACTTCGGACGTACGGATTTGGATCTTCCGTGGGAAAGATGTGACAAGGTCGATGCACTGAAAAAATAAATCTGACTTAAATAAGAATTTAAATACAAAGACCGCTTTGGATCTTGCATACTCCCAAGCTCAGAACAATTTTGATATCGGGGAGAAGCATCTTACTAAAAGCGGTCTTTTGACAAGTATATTTAAATATATTAATATTACATGCAAATTTTTCATTCACAAAGCTTATTGTTGCAGTGAATTTTTCTGTTATAGCGGGACTTGCAAATCGAGTTGTTGTGCGACCGGCAAAATCGAATCCGCCTCTGCCTTTATAAATATGATTTATTCGTTCTTCATTGCTACCACAAATGAAACAGGTTGTCTTCCTTCTATAATCTCGGCTCTGACAACCTCAAAGCCGTAATCCTCAAACATCTCCACATATTCTTCATAGTCCCAGTACGAATGACTTCCATATCCGATTGAACTCTTCATCATATTCAAGGTATTTGACACAAAGCCCGGAGCATTAACTGCTCCCGGTGCTATAAACAATCCTCCCGGATTCAAAACTCTATAAACCTGTTCCATTACCGCTTCCGGATTTGTCATGGTATCCAAAGCATTTACAATTACTACCGCATCGAAGCTTTCTTCCGGATAAGTCAGAAATTCGGCATCCTGAACATCCCAAAGTAGATTGGCAGGTGTCCCGTGAGCCTTTGCCCTCGCTATCATTCGCTCCGAAAAATCGCTTGCAATTATTGACCCGCAATATTTTGAAATACCTCTCGCAACTACACCTGTTGAAGCCGCCAGCTCCAGCACCTTCATATCCGGAGTGAGCTCTTCCCCTATCATTTCTATAATTTTATTATATAATTTTTTGCTGTGTAAAAATTTCAAATCATAAAAAGATGCCGTATCTTCCCACAGAGTATACTCATCCTTGTTCCTGTTGTTTTTACCTGCTTTGTATATTACAGCACCCGCAGCCATAACTGCTGCCAGACCTGCTATAGCGGCTGATTTTTTCATGTTTATACACACCCCTTTTCCCGTATAATTTATTGAATATAGCAGTTGTGTAGTACAGCTGTTGCTTCTATACTACATCTTTCATCCTTAAAAATCTATCGTAAATTACATATATAAGTTTGAATGTTCCGCTTGTGACGAAGAATGCGATTCGCCGCATGCTGTCAACACTTGAAGATTATGAATCTTTTTCATACTTGAAATTTCCAAGTTCATTGATATTATTGTATTTAATGAGCTTCACATATTATTTTATTTTTATAACTCATTTTTCATTTTATATGATTTATTGTCATCTTTTATGTAAATATTTATAATATACACTATATCTAATTTAAAAGGAGTGATTTTTTATGAGAATAAATAAAGCAATCGCAGGAATGGACAAAAGCGGCTCATTTAGAATATATATGGCTCTGACATCACAGACGGTACAGGATGCTCATGATATCCACCACACATCACCTCTTGCCACCCATGCACTCGGGCGAGCTTTAACCGGTACCGCCATAATGGGGCTTATGATGCGTGAACCTGGTTTTAAAATCACGCTACAATTCAAGGGAGACGGCCCTGCACAGCAGATTATCTGTACATCCGGCTCTGACGGATTTGTAAAAGGCTATATCGCAAATCCTTCTATAAATATTCCCGCCCGGGCTGACGGTGCTCCCAATGTAGGTGCCGCTCTCGGTAAGGGTGTGCTGACATGCATCAGAGACACGGGACTTAAAGAGCCTTATGTAGGAAAAATAAACCTGGTATCGGGAGAAATAGCCGATGACCTGACGACATATTTTTTTGAGTCTGAACAACAGCCCTCATCGGTATCACTGGGAATAAGGCTTGATGAAAATGCTGACGTCGCAGCAGCCGGCGGATTTATAATACAGGTTATGCCAGATGCCGAGGATGAAGCAGTAACGGCGTTGGAAAATTGTCTTGCTGCTATGCCACCTGTTTCGGAGCTATGTATGCAAGCTCAAAACAATGCAGCCGATAAAGCTGTTGATACCGTAATGAAGGAGCTTTTAAGCTCGGCTTTTGCCGATATGCCTGAAAAATACGCCGTTAAGCCTTTGGAAATTTTAGATACGGGCTGGCGCTGCGACTGCTCCACCGAGCGTTTGGAGCAAGTGGTTATCAGTCTCGGCTCTAAGGAAATTCGTAATATAATAAACGAAGACGGTAAGGCTGAAATCACCTGCCAATTTTGCGGAAAACACTATCAGTTTGATAAAGAACACCTGCAATCTCTCCTGAATGAAGCGATTCGTAGCCGCATAAGCATTATTCCCGATATGAATTGATACCCGTATCTTTTATAACTGCCCTTTAAAATTACGCTCATTTGATAGAAACCTGTCAAATAAAATTTCTCGGAACAAATCATCCCTGTCCGACAGACATTCCCCACCGCTTGCGGCGGGGAATCATTCTATTTAAGCCGCAGTATTCATGGCTATATCGCTTGTGGCAAGGATATACCTACACTATTAAAACCGCTTGATGAAAGCCTATATAACTTTTACGAATACGATTCGAACGAAAAATTCAAAACAGCAGTCCGTTGCAGTACATAAACGTCGACTTTAATATCAACGCCCATGCATTTCCACAAACAGGCTGCTGTTTCTCTATTTATATTTCACTTATTTATCGAAAACTTTTTCTTTCTTCTTTCTATCGATTCTTTCTGCGAAAATAAAGCGTTACGACTGTTCCGGAAGCTACAAATACGATTCCGAGCATCGACAGCAGCTCTATAATCACGAAGTTCTGACCGGTCTGCGGCAACGAAGCACGATTATCTGCAACAAATGCAAAGTTCGCTTTAGGTACATATTCCTCAACTATGCTGATATTATCACCGTTATCAGCCATAGCCCTTGGAGTTTCGTCATCACCTATATCTGTCGCTGTCGGCTGATCAGCGGAGGTTTCCGGAGCTGAAGGCTTATTTCCGCCAGAACCCGGGTTCTCATTTAACGGTGTGTCCGGATCATTAATATCATCAGTTCCCGGAATATCAGGTTTTGCAGGTGTTGCCGGATTTGAAGGAGGGTCGTCATCCGACGAATCTTCACTCCAGCTTCCGGAGATAAGAACATCTCCGCCCGGCATTTCAAATACATTATCCGTAACTGTAAGTCCTTCAGGCGATGTAACCGCCCAACCTTTAAATGTATAACCCGACAATTTCGGTTTATCGGCAATGTTCACCTTTGAACCGATATCAAATCTGCTCAAGCCCGGCGGCTTAGGAGCGTTTTTCGGAACTGTACCTGTATACTCATACTTTACAGTATGTACAGATTTTACAAATCCGACATTCCTTTGAGCCTTTGCAGTCAAAGGTTCTACTCTTGCAGTCTTATTTTCCGAAAAACTGTTGTCCTCGGAATCCGCAGCTATATGTCCGAGAATCGTAATTCCTTTATATTCGGAAGGTATATCCGTAGCAATTTCAAATGCGGCTTGATCTCTTATAGCTTCAAATACATATTGTCCCTTATCATCAGCAACCTGTGTATCCAGCAAAATTCCACGATTACCTTCTGCCGTCAAGGTGTAAAGTCTGAAAGTCGTTCCCGGAATAATTGCTTCGCCTTTATCTTTACGCCCGTTATAATTCGAATCATGCCATGCAGTTCCATGTATGCTTCCCGCACCTACACTTGCTCCTACGGCAGCTCCTTCAGCCCAACCTGTAGAACTGCTCATCTGCGCTCTATATGTAGTTCTCCATGCATTGATTTCATTAAGCTCGGCATCCGGTGAAGCTATCATGTTAAATACAAACTCATCGTTGTATGTATTCTTAAGAGCTGAATCCCTTGAAATCCTAACAAAGTTTACAGTGCTCCAATCCGCAACCTTATCGGCGGTTTTCCATTCGATATCGCTGTCTCCCCATTTGAGGTAATTACTTTCGGGAACTGCAGCGGCATATGATATTGTATATCCTTCAGGAATATTGTCTATCGGATTTGCCGTAAGTTCCATATTAAATTTGAAAGCCCCCTTAGGATTTATAGCTTTTCCCCAATTATTACCTTTCTTAGGTACAGGGAAGAATACATCCGCTTTATCGATTACACTTCCCGAATTATTTACTAAATTGATCTTGTAATTTATAGGAAGGTTCGCATTTACGGTTTTTTTCAGATTTACAAGGGTATTATCATCCTTCAAATCATAGGTTCTATATAGTGTATTTTTCTCGCTCTTTATTCCGGCAACAACACTCAGGCTGTCCTTAGGAGTGACAGTCAGCGTGGTGTTCTTAAATAAAGTCTGTGAACCGTCATCACTTGACAGTTTATAGATGTCAGGAGAAAAATTTTCTTTAGGATATACGACCGGAACAGTATCACCGTTTGAATTTGTCTCCGTGGTAACATCCTTCATCTTTGCCCAAAGCAACGGACCCGTTTGCTTGCGGAGAGGATCGGTGTATAAGGATTTTTGAGTATATTCCAAGCTTATATAGCCCGTCTCCCACCAATAGCCCGCATAAGACATCGGTCTGTTTGCAAAAGCTGTTTTGTAGGTTCTTGCCATAGGACCTGTAACTCTAAATGCAAAAAGTTCCTCAGGATCTGTAATCCCTGTAAAATCGATTTCCCATACTCTGGCATTTGCATAATCCGCATCGGATGAACGAAGAGCCTGTAAGGTTTTCTCATTATCTACTTCCTTTATATCAACCTTGGAAGTCGCATCATACTTAATCCATTTATAGCGAGCTTCTCCTCCGACCATAAGCTTATCGCCGAGGTCGCAAGCTATGACCTTAAGATTCTCAATATCAGTTCCATTAGGACTTATGAGCCACATCTTTTCTACCGTACCTGCCCATCCGCCGGATCCCATTCCGCTCATATATGCGGTTATATTACCGGATTCGCCTATCGGTACGGTATATTTATTGGCAGCTCCCCACTCTGGATGAACCGCTTCAATATTTATAACACCTGAAGTTCCCGTAAAAGTCCTGCCCAAACGTTTATTTGATTCAAGTGCGGTGTCTTCATCCGCATCCTCAATTGCTATGGTGGAAAGGAATTCAGAACCGTTTCCTGCAGGTGCCGGCTGCGGCATAACGCTGTATGCATCATTTGTTAATACACAGCCTATATATGGGAAGTTTTTATCGGTTGAATATCCGTCCACCCCCAGAACCGACTGCTTCGGAACGGTATTTATACGATACCTTATCCCTGCAAAATATGAATCCTTATCATTTGTCACATCCGATATGACAAGTACAGCATATTTTGTTTTATTAAGACCTTCTATTCCGGTAGGAGGAAGTGCTCCCGCATAATCCAACCAGTCTGTAAATTCCCCTGTCTTACTGTTCCAAAGTCTGTACTGTAAATCACTTATTTCAGAATCATCCACATTCTTTACATTGTAATTGCATGGGAGCATCTGCCCTGTTATACCGATTCTGCCCGTTTTATTTACATCATATTCCAGAGTAATACGCTTAGCCACACTGTTCTCTGTTCCTCTGTTACCTATGATAAAATATCCTGCGTTCCATTCCTGCGTGTGTTCAAAGCCCGGATTCCCGAGATTCAATGTGTGGTCTGCAATATAACCTTCATCTGTGGTTTCATATTTTTTTGTAATCTTATTATAAGTAGCGGCATATTTGCTCTGAACATAAACCTTTTCCTTAGGTTCTTCTATTTTATATATAACCTTTGTGGAGGAAAGCTTTGATTCGTCATAGTCGACATAGTCACATTGATCTTTCGACTTTTCAGGGTCATAAAATTTTACACCTATATCAACTATGCTGATTTCACATTCGGTTCCTGCAGTGAACTTTTCTTTATCTGAAAAACTCCACATAGGATTAAATACCCATCTGCGATCATTTTCATTATAAGCCGTAGGTGTAATAGACTCAGTTCGGAAGGTATATAAAGTGTATCCGTCCGGGATTTCCTGAGTTTCACCTTTTGAATTTATATATTGACCGCTTTCCTGTATTTCAGGGTTCGAAAAGTTTTTGCCGAAAAACTTTTCCGCATCCGCATTATAAATTCCCTTATATTCCGCTCCTGTAGGCGCAAGCATTCGTACATAGTAATCGGTAGTTATATGGCGATTCAGACGATTGCTGTAATTCATACCTGCATACCAATGAACCAAATATCCTGTTTCTCCGCCTAACGGGACTGTGATTTTTCCGTTCTCGGTGAATCTCGAATAATCAAATGTTCCTATATTGTTAAGAACAGGTAACTTGTTGATTTGCAAATCTTCAAGTCTCACTATTTTTGCTTTTTCAGCCGCTGAAGCTTCCGGCTTGTATATCTGTTCAACCTTTACGGCATCGGATATATTAGGAAGTTGCGGATTGAAAGATGAATCCGAACGATTTCTTAAAGTTCCGAATCTTAAATCAAAGTTCACGGATTCTGTTGAGTCTTTAAATATAAATGTTAATTTACCGTTATCCAAATTAAAGCCTTCATATACTGTAGGCTTATCGGAATTCTCAACCTGATTTCGCGGTAAAATCATTCTGTCCAATTCATTCGCATACCATGATTCAGTTTTATCAATAAGATTCCATGCATATCCTTTGTTTGAAATCCATGACATGCCGTAAGGCAGTGATACATCTATCCTTTTATCCGATCCCGGCGGGAATACTGCATCTATATGTAAGGAAAAAGCACTGTTGCTGTCAACTTCCATTTTTGCATCGGCTTCTGAAAGCTCTACTGTTTGACTTCCAGAAGTGAGCTCTGCCTTAAGTACGGCATCACCGCTGTCTCGATTTTTAACAGGATTTTCGATTCCTAAAAGCGACAGGCCGATTCCTTCAATTACCGATAACAGACCTTCTTCATTTGTTTTGTTCTCGACTTCCTCAACTTTTGTTGTTTCGGCATTAACTGCTTCAACTGCTGCATCTTCAGTTTTTTCAGTTTTACTGACGGCATTGTTTTCATTTACGACCGCCTGCGTCGTTGAGTTTTGTACAGTTTGAGAACTGTCGGATGTTTCGGTGTTGACTGATGTTGCAGAAACATCTCCTCCTATTCCCTCTCCTTGTTGAACATCCGTCAATTCACTTCCGGCTGTTGATGATTCCGTAATATCCGGGGTGTCATCCGCCGCAGACATAAGCGGCATTGCAGCGCCTACCATTGTCAGTGTCATCACCAGAGCCAAAACTTTTTTTATTCTTATCGGCATATTCTCCCTCCTTAAAATTCTATAAATTTCTATTTTTTACTGAATTATATTTACCATTTAAAGTTATTTTAAATCTGATTTTTAGAATTTTATACAATATATCATTTATGATTTTAAAAAACAATACCTTTTAGGTAAACTTTTTATTTTTATCAATTTAAAGTTTCAGTTATTTTAATATATTGTTGCTAAAATGTAGATTTGTAACCTAAACAACTGATATTTTTTACTTTCTTCCTATAAAATCTATAAATGAAATTTTACTATCATAAAACATTTGCCTCATATGTCAAGTCGAATATTTTTCCAATCATGCAGGGGCTTAACCAAGCGCCGATGTCAACTGTGTTCCGATCAATCGATTTTTCAAATCGTGCCGGAGATTAACATATAGTCCCTGTCACCCCGATATACGTACCGTTCGGCATACAGCCGTTCATTCCAAGTAATAATCCGAACGTCAGATTGACAACATGCCCATAATACTACAAAAAGCTGTTTTCTACCGAACGTAGAAAACAGCTTTCAGCTTAACATTTTCAGTTTAATTAATAAGGGTCGCCATTTTAATAACAATTATAATCGGCAAACTCTTTTCTTCCCTATTCAACACAAGTATTGAAATAAGCCACAATTTCATCCCAATCGGTAAGACGGCTTTCATCATTGCACATAGGCTTTACAAGCTTTTCAAATTCCCCTGTAGGATTCATCCATTCCTTAGGAACATCCAATTTATAAAAACGAAAGCCTCTTTCAAATCCATACTGTAAACCGTCGAGCTTAATAGTTCCTTCACCTTTTTCATTTATAGGATTCAAAGTATAAAGCTCGGTGTTTGCATATGTGCTGGTCTTTACGCCCAATTTTCTCATTTTTACCTCCATAATATAAATATATGCCGCTTATACCAAAAAATATATCGTTTCGGCTATATCAATTTATTGTTTTCCTAAAGCTTTCTGAATATTATAACATCTTTTCAGAATCTTTGCTGTGCATTATCTAAACATATTGACGAAGCACATCCGTTATATGTTCTTCCCACATAGCTTCATCCTCATAGCCTGTGACTATATGATGAAAATGACTTAGCTTCGCTTCAGGTATCAATGGAAGCTGTGAAAGATTTTCTATATAACCGTATCTGCGTGCGAGCTGATATATTTTGAAGTCTCGTTCGGACAACTCCGTCACTTGATCCGCCATAGAAAGCATTTTCGCTTTATCGCTGCCGATTCTCCCTGATAAAGAGCCTATCAGATTTACTATGTGATCACTTACTATATTTACATCAAGCGCATCGATTTTTGATATCAGATTTCGTATCTCAATAAGCTTTTCCCTATCTGTACATGATGTAAATTCTCCATTAAGTTCCATTGGATACATCTCAGAATCTTTCTTCAGCACAAAGGTTCTAATCCTGACAAAATCAGGATTTATAGCATTGATAACCTTTGCAGTTTCCGATGAATTTTCCTCGCTGTACTCCTTGCCCCCTATACCGGGCATAAAATATACGGAAAGTTCAAATCCCGCTTCCTTTGCTTTAATTCCTCCGTCTATCTCCTGCTGTTGAGTCAAACCTTTGTTTATAAGCTTGAGTACATTGTCGGAGCCTGATTCAAAGCCTGTATGTATGCGGTTCAATCCGCTTTCACGCAACAGCTTCAGCTGCTCTACCGACCAACGGGACAGCGACTCCGCCCTCCCGTATGTTGTAATCCGTTCAACATGAGGGAATTTTTCACGCAGGTAAAATAACACATCCGCCAACTTTTCCGGTTTCAAAGCAATAGAGTTTCCGTCCTGCAAAAATACTGAACGTCCTCCGCCGGCAAGCCAGTTATAAACCATGTAAAAACATTGAAGTTCCTTTCCGTCAAGAAGTTCCAATTCCGAATAAAGCCCTTGTTTATCAAGGCTTCCGCTATGGCTGTGCTTTATGATCATATCACGAAAATACGCCATATTATCTATATTATTCTTTATTTCTTCCGGCTGCTTTATGTGAAAAGCTGACCCACGGTATACCACACAAAACTTACATTTATTCCATGTGCACCCTTCCGTCACCTGCAAAAGCAGACTCCCTGCTTCGCTGGGCGGCCGTATAGGTCCCATGCTGAAGGATCTGTCTCCCATAAAGTGCTCCTTTCATCCGCTTACTTGTCGGACTGAAAATCCGAGTCACGCTGTATGGATTCTCGAAGATTTAAAATATGCGATTCCATACATTTGCGAGCTCCCTTTCCGTCCCTCTTTTGCAGCATTTCCAGGATAGCATTATGCTCTTCTATGATATCTTCCGCCCTCTTTATGGATTTGAAGTATACATATCTGAATCGGAGAACTCTTTCCTGAACCTGCTGACATAGTTCTATAAGATAAGGATTCCCGCTACCTTTTGTAATTAAACTATGAAACTGTGTATCAAGCTGAATAAGCTTTTCAGTATCACCGCTTTGAAGCGCTTCCTCATAATCAAAATTTACACCTCTGATTACATCCACATCATCAGTACTCATCCTGTCGGCAGCCAACTGTATTGCCAATCCTTCCAAAGGCTCTCTGACCACGAGCATCTCATTCAGATCATACGGCGATATATCCGAGACATATGCGCCCTTGCGAGGTTCAATAGTTACCAGATTATCTTTTTCCAGTTGACGAATGGCTTCTCTGACAGGCGTACGGCTGACGCCCATACTGTCGGCAAGATCAATCTCCATCATTCTTACTCCCGGCTTTATCTGTCCCGTCATTATCAACATTCTCAATTCTTCATATACTAATTCACGGAGCGGCTTATGCTCTTGCATATTGATATTAAACAATTTACACCTCAACAATAAATTTCTCACAATGTATATCAAGTAAAGTTTGCTATTTACAAATATTATACTCGAATTGTACTATGTATACAATAATCTTTATATCGCCAAGCGTAAATAACAGCTTAACTGTCAAGCATAAATATTTCTTGTGAAATCAACTGCTTCCCGTCAAGCGGACAGTTTATTATAAATAAACTTCCTTTTATATTTTATATCTATGCCGGATAATTTTAAATTTAATTACGCTATCCGAAATATATTATTGTACTTATTTTTATAGCGTTATAAATTCTACAGATAAGTAACTCCGAGAATAAACGATTACCGTTCGCTATTTCAAAGTTCTTGCTAATATAATATTATGTCTTTCATCTATTATTTTTTTCATTGCGTTATATGCGGCTTTTGCATGTTTCTTATCATTAAAAATTGAAAACAGTGTAGGTCCGCTGCCGCTCATGAGTGTCGTATCCGGTGCAAACTTTTGCATTTCTTTCTTTATTTCAAGTATATTCGGGTGTTTATTGAGAGTTATATTTTCCAGCACATTTACCATACCTGCTTTTATCTTACGCATATTTTTACTCTTCAGTCCTTCCAACAAAATATCCGTATCAGGATGTTCATATCCGCTTATCTCATCCAAAGCTGAGTAAACCTCCGGAGTGGATACGGAAATCGGAGCTTTAATGAGTAGAACCCATGCATCCAAGCAACTCAAAGGAGTAAGTTCTTCGCCTATGCCTTCTGCCAAGGCACAGACCCCGATAGATCTTTGCTGCTTATGCCCTATATCTTCAATATCTGTCAATCCGCACATAGACATTATACAAAACGGGACATCCGCTCCTATCCTGCTTCCCAAATCGCAAAGAGCCTCTGTAGACAGTCCTGTTTCAAATAATTCATTAAGTGCTATAATAACCCCTGCCGCATTTGAACTGCCTCCCGCCAAGCCTGCAGCAACAGGTATATTTTTCTTTATGTCTATGCGAATTTCACAGGGTTCCTGCGCTGCAAAAAATTTTTCTTTCATCATAGACGCCGCTTTATAAGCAGTATTTCTGGAATCCACGGGAACATAATATTTGTCGGTCTTTAATGTAATTTCCCAGCTATCCGCAGGTATCAATCTTACACGCATCTCATCGCATAAATCGATAGCATGCATTATCATCTTAACTTCATGATAACCGTCTTCCCGCCTGCCGATAACATCCAGAGACAGATTTATTTTTGCATAGGTTTTTAATGCTAATGTTTTCAATTTCAATTCTCTCGCCTATCGTTTATATACAATACGAATATTTTTTCAGGGGCGTAGCCCTTACCTCCAACCATGTTGTTTCATAATATACAATATAAATAAATGATTCCATATCATAAAACATACGGAACGATATTTCCATGACTTCTAATAAAAGAAGCTTTATCACTTCGATATTACTTCTTTCTTTTACAAAGATTTTTGTATTTCAAGTATACACAGCAGATATATATTATTCAACAGCTTGAAAAAACACCCTTGTGTTAAATCGAATTTTCTTTATCCAAGCAAAAGCCGCTCCTATCCGGAGCGGCTTTTGTCGGCGCCGAGGGGGGATGGCACCGATATAATCTAACACTATTTTTTAGGATTACGCAAATTAACTAATTCGTCTGTTCATTCAGGCAAATATTGAACGTCATGATGATTTTTAGAATACTCCGTCGATTATCAGACTACTCTATCGTTCTACAATCATGGCGGTTCCCATACCTCCGCCTATGCAAAGAGTTGCAAGTCCTGTCTTTACATCACGTCTTTCCATCTCGTAAAGCAGTGCTACAAGAATTCTGCAGCCGGATGCGCCTATAGGATGCCCCAATGCGATAGCTCCGCCGTTTACGTTGAGCTTTGCAGGGTCTATGCCTAAATCTTTTCCTACAGCCAGCGACTGAGCAGCAAAGGCTTCATTGGCCTCAATCAGATCAATGTCAGCCATGCTTATTCCGAGCTTTTCGAGTGCTTTCTTTGTAGCCGGCACCGGACCTATCCCCATGATTGACGGATCTACACCCGCAGATGCGTATGCCTTTATCGTAGCCATAGGCTTTATGCCCAACTCTTTTGCTTTATCTGCCGACATTACCACTACAGCTGCCGCTCCGTCATTGATACCGGATGCGCTCAATGCTGTAACCGTCCCGTCCGGTTTAAAAGCGGGCTTCAATGTATCATAAACTTCTCTGGCGGTATCCGGTGACGGATGCTCGTCTTCAGATACTGTTACCACACTTCCGTCCCACTGCTTTACCTCTACCGGAACTATCTCATCTTTAAACTTTCCCGCTTTCATCGCAGCTCCGCATTTCTGCTGAGAATCATAAGCAAAATCATCCATTTCCTTGCGAGTGATGCCCCATTGCTCAGCAATGTTTTCTGCCGTCATACCCATGTGCTTGCCGCTGAAAGTATCCATCAATCCGTCACGCATCATATGATCCTCAAGAGTTGCATTGCCCATTCTCAAGCCCCATCTCGCTCTCGGCAGGATATACGGTGCCATGCTCATGCTCTCCGTACCTCCTGCTACGATAATATCCGCATCTCCCGCTTTTATAATCTGTGCCGCCAGACTCACCGTTCTCAATCCCGATCCGCACATTTTATTTACCGTAAAAGAAGGTACTTCCTTAGGAATTCCCGCACCCATTGCTGCAAGCCTTGCTACGCTCTGTCCTTGATCCGCCTGCAATACACATCCGTATATAACCTCATCTATCTGATCCGCCTTTATACCGGCACGCTTTACAGCTTCCTTTATAGCGGTTTCGCCAAGCTTGACCGCCGGTACATTACCCAGTGATTTTCCGAATCTTCCGATAGGTGTTCTTGCTGCGCTTACTATTACAACGTCTCTCATTTAGATTCCTCCCTCTTTTAAAAGATTCTGACTGCTTGGAAATTTTCGTACAGAAATTGTTAATATTTCTACATTTATAATATCATGCACGGAACATTTTGCAAATACTTTTACTTAGTTTTATTCAATTATTTTTATATCAATAGTTTGCATATATCAATAAACTTTGTATATTTGTTTTTCTATCTATTATCTGTTTTTGTTTGTGTTAATATAGTATTTTACTGTAATATTGCATTTTTATATGATTTATCAAATACTCTACATAAAATCCTATAGCCTTATCACATCTCTCCT